>DASZZD010000023.1:0-63486 GCA_035545015.1 Phycisphaerae bacterium | reverse complement strand
CCAACCGCCTCCTCCTCTCCCTCAAATCCAACCTCGCTACCCCGCCCGCCCCTCTCCCCCTGACCCTCACCGACACCATCACCTTCCACCCCCCACTTGCCCCACCTACCCCCGCCGCGCCCAAGCCTACCCCGCCGCGCCCCGCCGAACTCTCCCTCCAATCCGCCACCGAATGGCTCGCCGCCGCCCTCGCCCCCGGCCCCCAACCCGCCGCCGCCCTCGTCCTCACCGCCCGCTCCCTTGGCATCTCCTACTCCCTCCTCCATCAGGCCAAAACCACCCTCCACGCCGCCTCCCGCCGACACCCTCACTCCGGCAAATGGTTCTGGCAACTCCCCGATTCCCTCGATCCCCTGCCCCCCGATCCCCTCGCACAGGCTCTCTCAGAAATGGAAAAAATCCTCAGACACAACGGCAAAAACCCCACGTTTGCAAAAACACAACGGCAAAAAGTGGACGTTTTTTGCAAAACACCCCCAACACATCGAGAAAAACCCGCAACTTTTCCCCCGCCCCAGCCCTCCTCACCGCGGGGTCCATTGGGCGATCAGCGCCTCGGGCTCCCCCTGGAACCCTGTTCCGAAGCCGCCGCCGCCGGGACCGCCGAAGGGGCCGCGGGCGCGTCTTCCGCCCCCGCGGGGACCGAAGCCGCCGCGCCCGCCGAAGCCGCCGAAGCCGCCGGGGCCCTGGAAGGCGTCGGCGGGGGGCTCGGGGGGCGTGGGCAGCTTGATGCGATCGACAATGGTGACGTGACCCCCCGCTTCGCCGGTGAACTGGTAAATCTGCGACTCGGTGCCCACGATCCAGATTTTGTGATCGCCAAGGCCCGGCTGCGCCCCGCCACCGGGGTTGGCCCAGTCGCGCAGGTCGGTGGCGAACTTCCGTGCGATCTCGGCGGGCGTGCCGACGTATTTTTCGGCGAGTTCTTCCTGCTTGGCGGCTTGGCGGGGGCTGGGGGCATCGGGATCGCCGTTGCCGAAGAGTCCGCCGCCGCCGCGGAAGCCGCCGAATCGGCGGGGGGTGAGGTAAGTGGCGTCGGCAACTTTCCATTCGCGGACAAAATCGAGGTCCTGCAAAATGCCCCCCCCACCGCCGCCATAGGCGACGACGACGTCGCCGGTGCGGACGGTTTTTTCGAGGCCGTCGGTGATGGCGGAGGCCTGCGCCTTCTGGTACGCGATGCGCTGGCCGATGTCGGCGATTTCCGGGCCGCCCCACAAAAGCTGGAGGGCCAGAAGCGCGGCGGCGGCGGCGATGGCGCCGGACAGACCGGCGCGGGCGATGGCCTGCTGACCGGCCCACACGGCGGCGAGGGTGAAGAGGCCGAAGGTCGGCAGCATGAAGCGCATCGTGGACTGGTCGTTGTTCTGCGGGGCCCAGTAGTAAGCCATGTAGAGCAGGATCATGCCCAGGGTCATCATGCCCAGCATGATCCCGGCGGCGCCGTTCCAGCGGAACTTTGCAACGCCCGCCGTACCGCTTCCTCCGCCGGTCTTCGCGGACTGAATGGCGGTTTTGGCGAAAATGAGGCCGCAGATGCCGGCGAGGCCGAGCCCGAAGAGCAGGCCCAGGCCGCTGGAGTTGATTTGCCAGATGTAATCGAGGACGTGCTCTTTGAAGTAGGCCCAGGAAAATCCGGTTTCTTCGTTGGTCAGGGAATAGCCGGTGCGCCAGAAGGCGCCGAAGAGAAGCTGGTCGCGGATCAGCAACAGGGAAAGGGGGATCATCGCGCCGATGGCGGCGGCGATCCAATGGACCCACGGTCGGCGGATGTCGCGGAACTGGAGCAGGAGGAAGGCGATGACGCCCAGGCCCATGATGGCGTCGGCGTAGCGGACGGCGGGGATGCAGCCCAGGACGAGGCCGGCGAGGAAGGCGAGAATGATCCAGCCGGTATCCTGCCAGGCGAGCAGCAGGTAAATGCCCCAGAGGATGAGGCAGGCGACGCCCATGTGCGAACCGCCGTTGAGGGAATGGTGGAAGAAGGTGGGGTTGGCGGCGAGGAGTGCGGCGGCGGCAAGGGCCCAGATGCCGCGCGCGGGACCGTCGGCAAGCAGGCGGCGGGTCGCCAGGAAAATGCCCACGAGCGCCAGGAGCGCGAAGATGGCATTCGCGAGAGTGCTGGCGCGCCAGCCGAAGAGTTTATCGAGGACGGCGACGGCGACGGGGAGCCCGGGGGGATAGCGGCTGATGTACTTGCCGGAGGGAGCGAGGAGCCAGTGCATGCCGATGAACTGGGCGTCGGACTGGGGCGTGAACCAGGTGTGTCCGGTCTGTGCGAGGAGGGTGCCCTGGGCGAAGTAGCCGTTGTCGTCCGGCTCCACGATGGCGGGGCCGCCGAAGTAATGGGCGAGGACGCAGGCGTAGATCAGCAGGAGCAGTCCGAGCGCGGCGAAGGAGGCCAGGTCCATCCACCAGCGGCGCGGGTGGATGATCACCGGCGGGCCCTGGCTCTCGCCCATGGGGACGGCTTCATAAACGACGGTCATGGAAAGTCTCCGTGCGGGCAACACCCGCGAGCGGGCGGGAGGTTGCGCGCGACGGAATCAAGAATCAGGAAAACAGGGTCAGGAAGCAAGCCAATGGGGGTTGGAAGGGGGGGGTTGGACGGGGCAGGGGGAGGCGCGGATAATGAGCGGTTTTCGGGGATTTTGCAGCAGAGGGTGTATGCAGTTGCGACATGATTGGACGCGCGACGAGATTCGTGCGGTTTACGAGAAGCCGTTCCCGGAGCTGGTGTTTCAGGCGGCGGGCGTGCATCGGGAGCATTTCGATCCGACGCGCGTGCAGCGTTCGACGCTGTTGTCGGTGAAGACGGGGGGATGTCCGGAGAACTGCGCCTATTGCCCGCAGTCGGCGCATTATGACACGGGGGTGGAGCGGCACGGGGTTCTGCCCACGGGGTATGTGCTGGAGAAGGCGCGGGCGGCGCAGGCGGAGGGATCGACGCGGTTCTGCATGGGGGCGGCGTGGCGCGAGGTGAAGGACGGCAAGGATTTCGATGCGGTGCTGGAGCTGGTGGAATCGGTGGCGGCGACGGGGATGGAAGTATGCTGCACGCTGGGGATGCTGACGGAATCGCAGGCGCGGCGGCTGAAGGAGGCGGGGTGCCACGCGTACAACCACAACCTGGACACGTCGCCGGAGTTTTACGGGAGCATCATCACCACGCGGACGTATGACGACCGGCTGCGGACGCTGCGGCACGTGCGGGCGGCGGGGATCACGGTGTGCTGCGGGGGGATCATCGGGATGGGCGAGACGGTCGAGGATCGGCTGGGGCTGCTGGAGCAATTGTCGCGGCAGAATCCGCATCCGGAATCGGTGCCTATCAATGCGCTGCAGCGCGTGGAGGGGACGCCGCTGGCGGAGCGGGAGGCGGTGGATCCGCTGGAGTTCGTGCGGATGGTGGCGACGGCGCGAATACTGATGCCGGCGAGTTACGTGCGGCTGTCGGCGGGGCGGATCGAGCTGTCGGAGGAGGCGCAGGCGTTGTGCTTTCTGGCGGGAGCGAATTCGATTTTCGCGGGAGACAAGCTGCTGACGCAGAAGAATCCCGGGGATGACCGGGATCGGCGGCTGCTGGGGAAACTGGGGATGCACTATGCGGAGGGGCCATGCGCGGCGGAAAAGGACACCGGTTCGATGGGCGGCGAGGGCGCGGCGCGGACGCATCATTTGATGGTCAGCACGTGAGGCCCGTGAGGCAATCAGCGGCCGCGGCCGCGGGCGGGGGCGGGCGCGGTGGCGAACCAGGGCCCGAAGTTGGCGCCCGTGGTGAGTTCGAGGTTGGTGCCCTGCATGCGGTAGACCAGCATTTTCTGGGTGGCCTTGTCGACGATGACGAGGAACTCATCGCCGCCCGGATTGTTGCTGGTCATCATCATGGTGTAGCCCTGCTTGTCGTTGAGCATCTGAGCGTCGGCGGTTTTGGACGGGGCGGTGATGAGCACGACGCCCAGGACGATGGCGGTGAGGGTGAGGACAGCCATCCAGAGGGAGGTGTGGGATTTCATGAGTTATCTCCCGCGCCTGGCGAGGCGCGATGGGGGTCGAAGGTCTCAATAGCCGGGACGAACGGGTGCGGGTTGCGGGGTGAGGTGGGCGAGATCGTCGGCGACGTTGCGGACGGCGATGGGCTTGCTGGTGCGTCCGACGGGATCGATCTGGACAGCGGCGAGGTGGCCGGTGGAGACCTGGAGGAGGAAGATGGTGGTGGTGTTGTTGGTGAAGCCGGCGACGGCAGCGTAGTCGGACTGGACGCCGCCGATTTGGCCGAAGGCGGGTTTATCGCCGGCGACGCGCGACCAGACGGCCAGGCCGAGCAGCAAGTTGAGCGCTGCGAGGCCAGCCACGATCCACTTAGCCATGGGAAACCTCCACAAGACAGGAGAAGAAGGACAGGCCGGGGACGAGAAGGATCCGGCGGCTTGAGAGGACACGGGGAAGAGCGGATGGTTGGGATTAATCGGCTTTGTCGAGGTGGTTGCGTTTGGCTTGTTTGAAGGCGACGAGCATGATGCCGACGAGGAGGAGGGCCGAGATGATCCAGGAACTGGCGGGCGAGAAATCGCCTTGGAGGACCGGGGCGCTGGGATCACGGGTGGCGATCTGGGCGAGAAGCGGCGAGAGGTGGAGAATGATGGTCATGTCCTGCCTCATGAAAGGAGGGTCTATTTGGATCATAAGGGTGAAACGGGGCGGCGGGCAAGAGGGAAGAGAGCAAAAGATGGTATTGCAGGAGGGGAAGGCCGGGCGGAGAATTTGCGGGGGAGAATTGTGTGGAGTGTGCGGGTATGGCGGAAATTCCTGGCTGGGCTGAGGACATGCGGGATCTGTTTCGGTCGGGGGCGATCGCGCAGTTTATTCTGCATGGGAACGTGTTTGACCTGGTGCGCGGACCGGGCGGTGAGGCGGGTGCGGGGGGTGGGTATCTGTCGGTGAAGGGGTTTTTGGAGGAGGTGATGTTCGGGCAATACGATGTGGTGCTGGAGTATGACCGGGCGAAGGGGATTCGGCCGGTGAAGGGGGGCGAGGATTTCGGGGCGTGGCTGCAATCGCTGCCGGAGGAGGAGAAGCCGTTGTTGCAGCGGGCGCGGGAACCGGCGCGGGCGCTGGAGATCATCGATCGGTATCTGCTGCGGACGTTGAATCTGCGGGCGCTGACGAAGGAGGGAAAGGGCGGGCGAGCGGCGCCGGAGAAGATCGCGGTGATCGTGGATTTCGCGCAGTTCGTCGTGCCGGCGGGGAACGCGCTGCAGTTGGGCGGAGATTTTGCGGCGGCGATCGTGAAGGTGCTGGCGTGGGCGAATGAGCCGGCGATTTTGCAGTCGAACATCGTGACGGTTCTGCTGACGGAGCAGCTCAATGATTTGAATGAACTGGTGGTCAACAATCCGCACCCGGCGAAGTTGAAGATACCGCTGCCGGACGAGGGGGAGATGCTGGCGTATCTGCGGCACCTGGAGGGGAAGGAGTTTCGGGATCTGGCGGAGCGGTCGGAGGTGCCGGTGGAGGTGCTGGCGCGGCGGCTGACGGGATTGTCGCGGATCGGGGCGCGGACGCTGATCGGACAGGCGCTGAACAACGGGAAGAAGATCACGGGGGCGTGGCTGACGCGGATGAAGAAGGAGGCGATCGAGCGGGAGACGAACGGGCTGCTGGAGTTTCTGGAGTCGCCGTTCACGCTGGAGAACGTGGCGGGATCGGAGGCGGTGAAGCAGTGGCTGCGGCAGGATGCGGAGCTTTTGCGGAAGGGGGCGACGGGGTCGCTGCCGATGGGATATCTGATCGCGGGGCGGATTGGGACGGGCAAGACGTTTCTGGTGAACTGCTGGGCGGGGGAGTTGGGGGTGCCGTGCGTGGTGTTCAAGAATTTTCGGGACAAGTGGGTGGGGGCGACGGAGAGCAACCTGGAGAAGATTTTTTCGATTCTGCGGGCGCTGGGGCAGGTGGTGGTGTTCGTGGATGAAGCGGATCAGATGACGGGGAAGCGGGATGGCGGCGGGGACGATTCGGGGCTGAGCGGGCGGGTGTATGCGATGCTGGCGAAGGAGATGTCGGACACGCGGAACCGGGGGAAGATCATCTGGGTGTTTGCGACGAGCAGGCCGGACCTGGTGGAGGTGGATTTGAAGCGGCCGGGGCGGTTGGACGTGCATATCCCGCTGTTTCCGCCACAGACTCCGGAGGAGATGAAGGAGTTGCTGGTGGCGGTGGCGGGGAAGTTCGGGTTTCCGCTGAAGGGGGACGAGATCCCGGAGATGCCGCGGGGATTGACGCTGGCGGGGAACGAGATCGAGGCGTTGCTTGTGCGGGTGATGCGGAAGTATGAGCTGGCGGCGGCGCCGAAGCCGGAGCTGCGAGGATTGCTGGCGGAGGCGTTGGCGGGGGTGCGGCCGAACCCGAATTTGCGGAAGCTGGAATATATGGATCTGGTGGCGGTGAAGGAGTGCACGGACGGGGCGTTTTTGCCTGCGGGGTTCAGGGAGTTGGATTTGGATGCGTTGGAGCATCGGTTGGGGGAGCTGCGGCGGTACGTGGTGAGCTGAGGGGGGGGTCCACGAATGTGCACGAATGGACACGAATGGTGGGGGAAAAATGGGTCCGATTGGGTCAACTGGTTCAATTGGGATGACGGCCTTGAGTGGTGGGGGAGATTTTGGTTGACGGGATTAACTTTGTAGTGTAAAGTTCTTGGCGTATGAGAGTCGATGAGGGGTATTGAGGCGGGATGAGGGTGAGGGGCGATGAGAACAGGAGGGCTCGGATGAAACTGCGACGGGCGTGCGGAAAGATGTGAACTGATGGGTGGGGGGGACAGTATGGAAAAGTGAGAGGTTGGGATTTTGCAGGGAGATTGGGTATGCGGGTGATGTTGATGAATCCGGGGCATCCGGCGATTGGGAGTCGGATTCCGCGGGAGCAGTTGCCGCCGTTGGGGTTGCTGTTTGTGGGTGGGTCGCTGGTGGATGCGGGGCATGAGGTGAAGGTGGTGGACGGAGAGTTTGGGCCAATGGGGGCGGAGGAGATGGCGGAGGAGGCGGTGACGTGGAGCCCGGACATTGTCATGGTGGGACATTCGGGGTCGACGTCTGGGCATCCGTCGGCATGTGCGGTAATGCGGGCGGTGAAGCGGAGGGTGCCGGGGGTGCGGATTGTGTATGGGGGGGTGTTTCCGACGTATCACTGGCGGGAGGTGTTGAGGGATGTGGAGTGCGTGGATGTGGTGGTGCGCGGGGAGGGGGAGAAGACGATTCGGGCGGTGGTGCGGGCCCTGGAAGAAGGGACGGATCTGGGAGAGGTGGAGGGGATTGCGTATCGGGATGGGGGGCGGATTGTGGGGACGCGGGCGGCTGCGATGATCGAGAATCTGGATGAATATCGGGTGGGGTGGGAGCTGGTGGATTTGAAGCGGTATGGGTATTGGGGCGGGAAGCGGGCGGTGGTGGTGCAGTTTTCGCGCGGGTGCCCCCATTTGTGCAGTTATTGCGGGCAGCGCGGGTTCTGGACGAAGTGGCGGCATCGGGATCCGGTGAAGCTGGCGGAAGAGATTGCGTGGCTGCACCGCACGCACGGGGTGGAGGTGTTTAATTTTGCGGATGAAAATCCGACGGCTTCGCGCAAGGCGTGGAAGGCATTTCTGGAGGCGCTGATTGCCACGGGGGTGAAGGTGACATTGGTAGGATCGACGCGGGCGGATGATATCGTGCGCGATGCGGATATTCTGCATTTGTACAAGCAGGCGGGGGTGGAGCGGTGGTTGATGGGCATGGAGAATTATGATGCGGAGACGCTGAAGAAGATTCGCAAGGGGGGCTCGATGATGAAGGATCGGCAGGCGATTGGGCTTTTGCGGAAGCATGGGATTTTGTCGATGGCGACGTGGGTGGTGGGATTTGAGGAGGAGCGGGATCGAGATTTGTGGCGGGGATTGCGGCAGCTTTTGAGTTATGACCCGGATCAGATCCAGATGCTGTATGCGACGCCGCACCGGTGGACGCCGCTGTTTACGGCGGAGAAGCATCGGCGGGTGATACAGATGGATCAATCGAAATGGGATTACAAGCATCAGGTGCTGGCGACGCGGCACATGGCGGCGTGGCGGGTGTTTGTGTGGGTGAAGTTTATTGAGGTGGTGATGCAGATGCGGCCGCGGGCGTTGAAGCGGGTGTTGTGGCATTGGGACAGGAAGATTCGGCACGCGCAGCGGTGGTATTACCGGATGGGGAGGCGCGTGTGGTTTCATGAGGTGTTTGGTTTTTTTGCGAGGGACAAGCGCGTGGCGGATGGGCCGACGGTGGGGGAATGGTGGAAGGAGGAGGTGGATGGGGAGGAGGCGTTGGTGCGGTTGACGGTGCGGCGGGTGGAGAAGGGGAGGCATGAGGGAGAGCGGTGCCACGGTGCGGGCGAGCGGCAACGCGAACCGGCCGCCGATTGCCGCCGATGAGCGCCGATGGCTGGTACGCCGGCGTGGGCGAGGGTGCGTTGGAGATGGCGGTTCATTGGAAAGGGGCTGTGTTATAATGGCGGCGAGGAGTCAGCATGAGCAACAAGCAGATCATTGAACGGTTGAATTCGATTCAGGAGGAATTGGATGAAATCCGGCGGAGCGTCGCCGGGGGGAATGGCAGCGAATGGCGGGCGGTGGCGGGGAGTTTTGCGAATGATCCGTTGTTTGAAAAGGCCGTAAAATTTGGAGCAGAGTACCGGAAATCGCTACGGCCGCGGGCGCGGCGGAAGCGCTCATGATTATTCTGGACACGGACGTGGTGTCGCTGGTGTTGGGGAGGGAGTCGGAGGTACGGGAGAGAATTCTTTCGCGCATTGACATGGCGCGACGAAGCGAGGCGGTGGTCACGACGATCATCACGTATGAAGAGCAAATTCGTGGCTGGTTTAAGGTGCTATCGCGTGCGAAGACGTTGCGCGATGCTATCGGGGCTTATGAGCGGCTTTCAAAGTATGTGGAGGATTACCGTACCCTGACCGTGGTTCGATTTAATGAAGGGGCGGCAGTGGCATTTCAGCGTCTGCAAGGCGAGAAGTTGCGGCTGGGGACGATGGATTTGAGAATCGCGGCGATTGTGTTAGCGAATGATGCGACGTTGTGGTCGAGAAACCTCAGGGATTTTGAGAGAATCCCGGGGCTGAGGGTAGCGGACCCGGGGCGGTAGACGCGGTTGCTTCGCGTGTGGTGCGTGGGATTCTTTGTGGAGGATGTGATGAGGAAGGTTGCGGGATTGGTGGTGGTGGCGGGGGTTGTATTGGGGGCGGCGGCTGGTTTGGCGGTGCGGGGGGCGGAGGCGGGGGCGGGTGGGGAGCCGGTGTTTCGGAATCCGATTGTGAAGCAGCGGGCGGATTCGCAGGTGTATTTGCATACGGACGGGTATTATTACTTTACGGGGACGGTGCCCGAGTATGACCGGCTGGAGTTGCGGCGGGCGAAGACGATCCAGGGGCTGGGGAATCCGGCGGCGGGGGACATCAAGACGGTGTGGAAGAAGCATGAGACGGGGCCGATGGGATCGCACATCTGGGCGCCGGAGATTCATTACATCGATGGCAAGTGGTTCATGTATTTTGCGGCGGGGGATGCGAAGAATGTGTGGAATATCAGGATTTATGCGATCGAGAATGATGCGGCGAATCCACTGGAAGGGCAGTGGGTTGAGAAGGGGCAGGTGAAGACGAACTGGAACGATGACAAGCAGTTTGCGCTGGATGCGACGACGTTCAAGCACAAGGGGCAGTGGTACTTTGTGTGGGCGGAGCGGGATCCGGCGATCAAGACGAATTCGAATTTGTATATAGCGAAGATGGATTCTCCGACGAGCATTGAGGGGAAGGGGGTGATGATTTCGAAGCCGGAGTATCCGTGGGAGTGCGTGAAATACAAGGTGAACGAGGGGCCGGCGGTGCTGGAGAAGAACGGTCGTGTGTTCATGACGTATTCAGCGAGCGCGACGGATTTTAATTATTGCATGGGGATGCTGACGGCGGATGCGGATGCGGATTTGCTGGATCCCAAGAGCTGGAAGAAGTCGGCGGAGCCGGTGATGAAGAGCGATGCGGCGGTGAAGGTGTTTGGGCCGGGGCACAATTCGTTCACGACGACGCCGGACGGGAAGTGGGACATATTGGTGTATCACGCGCGGAATTATGCGGAGATTGTGGGGGATCCGCTGAAGGATCCGAATCGGAACACGCGGGCGCAGGTGATACATTGGACGGCGGAGGGGGTGCCTGTGTTTATGCCGCCGGCGGGGAATTAGATGTAAATGGCCACGAAAGGCACGAAGGACACGAAAGACGACGACGACGGGAATTGTCCACGAATGCACACGAATTTACACGAATGGTGGTGGTGGGATTGACTGGAACGGGAAGTGGCCGCCGAAGGACGTGGATGGACGCCGATGATTGGATTGGGGCGGGAGAATGTTATTGGTAGAAGACGTTTTCGAGATGGTAATAGGAAAGGTGCGAGGCGGGGGAAATTGGAAAAATGGGGTTGATGGTTCAATTTGGAGAAAGGGCGTGGGGCGTGGAGAAAGTGTCGGATTTTTGCGGGGTGCGGGGGTGGGGGACGCGTGTTTGGATGGGTGGGGGTGCGCGCGGGTGAGCGAGATTTCGTTGACGGGTGGTGCGTGGTGCGCCACAATCGCGGGGGGTGCGGCGGGGCGATGAAAGGCGGAAAACGATGGGCATGTTTTCGCGGATCGGGCGGTTGTTCCGGGGGTTCTTCGGATTGTTCGTTTCGGGGCTGGAGGAGAAGAATCCCGAGGCGCTGATGGAGGCGGCGAAGCAGGATTTCCGCAACAAGATGGCGCTGCATAACCAGGCGTTGGCGCGGATGGCGGGGATCGCGGAGCGGCTGAAGTCGCAGATCAAGCAGAAGACAGCGCGGGCGCAGGAGCTCGAGACGCGAATCCTGGCGAATCATCGGGCGGGGAACATGGACCTGGCGGGTTCGCTGGCGCGGGAGCTGCAGGAACTGCGCGCGGACCTGACGCACGATACGGCGGAGCTGGCGGATACGGAGGAGGCCTATCAGAACAACGTGCGGCAGGCGAAGGTGGCGCAGAAGGAATTCGAGGAGAAGATCCGGAAGCTGGAGAACCAGCTTTCCCAGGTGCGCGTGAAGGAGGCGCAGGCGGAGGCGGCCAGCGCGATGAACAACGTGGCGTTCAAGGTGGGGGACCTTGGGGACACGATGAAGACGGTGGAGGATGTGCTGAACAAGCGGTATGAGCAGTCGGCGGGGAAGGCGCGCGTGGCGAAGGACATGATCGATACCGGGGCGCTGGCGGAGAAGGAAACGGAGCGCAAGGCGCTGGAGCAAAATGCGCTCGCGGAATTCCTGGCGTCGCAGGGAATCGCGGCGGGCGGGGCGCATGCGGAGACGGCGGGGGGGACGGGGGGGACCGGGGGGGGGGTGGCCAAGGAGATGGGGCCGGCGCAGGCGGAGGGGCAGAAGGCGATCGGGGGGTGAGGCGGGAAAATCTGGTTCAATTGGGGTATTGATTCAAGGGTTCAATTGGGGCATGGGTTCGTTGGGTTCAGCGGGGAGGGAAGCGGGGGTGTCGGGGGATTCGGGGACGAGGGGGGAGGGGCGGTGGGAGCGGGAGCAGGCGCCGAGGAGGAGGGCGGGGGCGGCGTAGAGGACCGCGGAGAGCCACCAATGGGGGAGCGGGGCGGGGATGCTTTGGCCGAGGCCGGAATAGCGGTACATGAGGGGGAGCGTTCCCCAGTCTGGCGGGATGGGGAGGCGGGGCGATTGGAGTGCATCGAGCGCGGCGAGCATGGGGCAGGCGTGAGTGGCGAGCGGGATGAGATTTTGCCGGGACCAGACGCCTGAGGCGGGAGCGGCGCGGATGAGGGGCATGGCGACGATGGGGGCGGCCATGCAGAGGGAGGCAAGCAGGAGAGGGAGGACGGCGCTCCAGGCGGCGCCGCAGCGCCGGAGGCAGGCGGCGAGGGAAGCCCAGAGTCCCAGCCATGCGGCGAGGAGGAGGTAGAGCGCCCCGACGGCGGCGAGTGGGAATGCGTGTGGGCGCGGGGCGAGGAAGAGCAGCAGGAGCAGGCCGCCGGTGTCGGCGAGGAGGACATAGGCCAGGGAAATGCGGGGCAGCGGAAAGAGGAGGGGCGGGGCGGCGGCGATCCAGAGGACGAGGAAGGTGGGGGCGAGGACGAAGAGGGCCATGAGCCAGCCGAGGATCATGGCGATGGGGGGCCCCTCCGCGGCGTCGGGAGTGAGGGGCAGCGCGTCGCGGTAGCCCCAGCGTCCATAGGCCCAGAGGGCGAGCATGACGAGGAGGGTCGCGATCGCGGGCAGCGTGGCGCGTGCATACTTCCGCCAACCAAAAGGCATCATTCGGGCGATCATACCATCGGGACCTCTCGGCTACCGCGTTCGCGGCTCCCTCCTCCCCTCTCCCCCGCCCCCCAAGCTCCCTCCGCCGAGTTGCTCCCCCCTTCCCGGCCCACGTATCCCCGGCTTTTTTCCGGGGGCGGAGTTGCGGCGCCCCCCCTCCGCTGCCCCCATAAAAAAAGCGGCGTGACCGGGTGGGTCACGCCGCGAGGGGATACGGAGGAGGGGGAGGGGCTTAGAACGTGAAGATCACGTCCATGGCCGCGGTCCACTGATCGCGGTAAACGGCTCCGCTGCCGACGGGGTAGACATGGTCTTCCGAGAGGTCGTAGCGGATTTCGGGGCGGAGGATGAGGTTTTTGCCAATGTCATTGTTGGGCATGGGGTGAACGGTGACGCCGAGGGTGAGTTCGTAGGCGTTGAGGGTGGGCGCCGAGGTGCTGAAGGCGCTGAAGGGCGCGGAGATTCCTGCGAGCGAACCGAGGTATCCATGGGCCCATTCGAGGCGGGCATTGGCGGTGACGTAGTCGTTGATGAGGTAGCTGCCATAGAGGGCGATGCCGTAGTCGTCGCCATAAGCGTGGGAGAAGCCGGCGGGGGCGAAGCCATTGATGCCGCCGTCATAGGTGTAGAGGCCTTCGGCGTTCAATTTGAGCTGGTCGGTGACCTTCCAGACGGCGATGGGGTTGATGGTGGTGCGATAGTGGCTGCTGTCGCCGACATCTTCGGGGCCGACGTTGAAGTTGAGCAGGAACTGGATTTGCTTGCTCATGGTGTAGCCGACCTGGCCGGTGACGTCGATCGCGGCGTTGTTATCTTCGGTGGCCTGGTCCCAGCCGCGGGTGATGCCGCCGATGACGGACCAGTTGTCATTGATCTGGTAGAAGGCGAGGGCGCCGGTCTGGGTGAAGGGGATCAGGTTGAAGAGGTAGCTGTGGGTGTAGAAGGGGTTACCGCGGGGGTCGATGGTTTCGGTACCCAGGAGGGTAGCGAACTTACCGACGCGGAATTTGAGGCCCTTGGGACCGATGGGGGCGTTGACATCGACGTAGGCCTGGGGGATTTCGAACTGGGGGACTTCGCCGGGGTTATCGCCGAAGGTCTGGTATTCGATGCCGTTGGAGCGGATATAGTTGGAGTCGGTGCCGAAGAGTGCTTCGACGAGGCCGCCGACATCCCACTTGGTGGGATCGACGATTTTTTCGACGCGGAGGTCGACCTGGTTAAGTTCGAGGTGGTTACCGGGCTCCTGGGTGAAGGGGCCTGGGCGGATGGGGGTGTTGCCCTGTTGCTGGCGGAGGTTGAGGGTGTAGCCAGCCTCGACCCAGCCGTAGATATTGAGGCCAAGGTTGGTGAGGGGCTTGGCGGCGCCGATCTTGTCGAGGCTGTTCATCAAGAGGCCGCTGGGCGGAGCGGCATCAACGTCAACGTTGAGGACGCTCGGGTCGAGGGACAGGGAGGAGGTTTTCACTTGTGTGGTGTCAGCCATCGCGAAGCCGGAGCTCGCGAGCAGGGCGACCACAGCCATGGAAACTGCGTCCTTCCGGTAAAACATGCTCACTCCTTCGAAAAGCGGGATTTCATGTTGCAGGTCGGGGCCGCCGTCATGGCGGGGTTTTCCGACGTTATCGGCCCGGGGGCCTGATTACCAGCAATCGGACAACGAGCCGCGATTGCTTGAGGGAAAACGCCCGTGGGGGGCAAGTTGCCTGCCGAAAGCGCCGATGCGGTTGCCGGATCCGCATGTTTTGCGAACATGCGCCCTACGTCCAGCGTGGCAGCGGCGAGGCCCGATCCACGAGATTCGCCCCGCATCTTGCCGCGCGGATAGACCGCGACCGGTAAGAACGCCGGGCAAACCGGGGATTAAGAATACGTAAATTCGCACCTCTGTCAACAGGGCGCGGGCGGAAAATTTAGGGGGCGGAGCTGTCCGATAATGCCGGCAAAGGGTGGTGAAAAACAGGGTTTTTGAAGTCTTGCGGGAGGCTCGCGTTGTGGCGAGCGTTGCTTATGATGGTGTGAGAACCTTGCCGGCGGAGGAATTCATGGCTACGGAAAACCTGAAGGATATGGTGCAAAAACAGATGGTTGCCGCGATGAAAGGAGGAGACAAAGCGCGCACGCAGGTGTTGCGGATGGTGCTTTCGGAAATCAAACGGGTGGAAGCGGACAAGCCGGATGCGGATCCGCAGGGGGCGGTGAGCGGCTACGCCAAGACGCTGCGCAAGACGATGGGAGAGATGGAGAAGCTCCAGCAGCCGGAGCGGGTGTCGCAGCTTCGGTCGGAGCTGGCGATCGTGGAGGAGTTTTTGCCGAAGCAGATGGATGATGCGGCGCTGGCGGGATTGGTTGAGCAGACGCTGGCGGGGATGGGGCCGCTGACGAAGAAGGACGCAGGCCGCGCGATGGGGGCGGTGATGAAGGCGGTTGCGGGCGCGGGGGCGTCGGCAGATGCGGGGAAGGTCAGGGCGCTGGTGGAGTCGCGGCTGCAGGGTTGAGGTAACAGGCGCTCAGAGCGTGGGGGCGGCCCATGTTGTCTGGTGGTCGGGCCAGCCCGTCTGGGTGGCGTAGCCGTAATTGCGGAAGAGGGGCTCGATGATCTGCGACGTGGGCTGTCCGAGGCGCATGTGGTAGGAGGCGATGGAGAAGCGGGGGCTGAACTGCTCAATGGCCTCTTGAGCGCTCTGGACAACTTCGACCTCCGCGCCTTCGATGTCCATCTTGACGAGATCGATGCGTTTCAGAGCGTATTTTCGAGCAAGGGAGGAGAGGGATTCGACGGGAACTTCGATAATGTGAGCGCCCGGGGGAATGGGCTGGCCGGCGTCGAGGAGCGTGGAGGAGGCGTCAAGGCCGGCGGCGAATTGGATGTTTCCCTCGACCTTCCAGATACCGGCGGGAATGATCTCAATGGTGGCGGGCTGACCGCCGTTGAAGGCGAAATATTCCTGGGCGCGGCGGATATTGTCGGCATCGGGTTCGAGCATGAGCACGCGTCCGGAGTTGCCGACGCGACGGGCGGCGTAGAGGGCGAATTCACCGAAGCAGGCACCGGCGTCGATGACGGTCATACCTTCGTGGAGGTCCCAGCGACCCTGGCGCAGGTAGCCTTCGGCCTCGTAGAAGACTTTGTAGGGATAGAAGGGGAAGGTGAAGTGGGTGCCGGCGCGATCGGTGACATGCCAGACGCGGCCGTCGTAGCGGATTTTGAACATTTTGAGGTGAAGGAGATTGTGGCGCGTGCAGCGGAGGGCTTCGTAGGCGCGGGTTTTGAGGGTTCGGAGCATAAGAGGATCTCTGGAAAGCGAAGCCACACGAAGCGGGGGCGTTCAGTCTACAGGAGCGGCAGGGGCGATCAAAACAGAGCAAGAAGGGCAGCCGGGGAGGCGAGGAACGCGGCCATCACGGCAGCCAGCCCGGGGGAGCCATCACGAGCGGGCGGCATCGAAAAGCTGCAATATTTTGCGCGCGGTAACATCCCAGGTGAGTTGTTCCTGCACGAGCGTACGGGCGTTGCGTCCCATGGCGATGCGTGATTCGGGGTTGGCGAGCAGGTGGTCAAGCGCCTGTGCGATCGCGGGGACATCTTTGGGGGGAACGACTTTGCCGTGGACGCCGTCGACGACGACATCGTTAATGCCGCCGTCGCTTGCGGTGACGATGGGCTTTCCGGCGGCCATGGCTTCGAGGAAGACAGTGGCGAAGGGCTCATCCCAGGAGACGAGGGCGAAGAGATCCGACCAGGCCATTTGCTGGAAGATTTGTTTGTGGGGGAGGAGGCCGAGCAATTGAACGCGGTTGGATAATTGAAGTTGGGAGATGAGGGCCTGGATTTCGGGGCGCTGGGGTCCGTCGCCGGCGATGCGCAGGAGGGCGTCGGGATAGTGTGGGGCGATTTGAGCGAAAGCCTGGATGAGGAGGGGGAAAGCCTTTCGGGGCACGAACATGCCGGCACTGAAGATGATGGTTTTTCCCTGGAGTTCGGGGGGTCGCGGGGCGGCAAAGATTTCGGGAGGGTGGGGCCAGATGGCCTGATGGATGGTGGTGGCCCGCGCGTGGGGGAAGATGCGGAGCATGTCCTGTTGCATGCGTCTGGCGGCGCAGATGTTGGCGGTGGCGGAGCGCATGACAGGATCGAAGAACTCGCGGCGGCGCGGGAATTTTTCGCAGTCCGCGATTTCATTGAAGTCGTAATCGGAGACGACGTAGGGCAGGCCGGTGAGTTGGCGGAGGCGCTCGGCGAAGAATCCATTGACGGCGGTGTGGTGGGCGAGGATGCCGTCGGGTGCGAAGGCTTTGACGGCGGCGAGGAGGCGGTGTTTGATGGAGTTCCAGGCGATATTCATCTGGCGTTGCGGTGCGGGATAAGCCCAGCGTTTGAGGGGCTGGATGGGGTAATAGAGCGCTTTGAAGTAATGGGCGGTGACGTTGTCCCATTGATGGGTGGCGGGGACATCGATCCAGGGGCGGGCTCTGCGGAGGGCGCGAAAAATGGCGGGGATGTAGGAGGTGCAGCAGATGGCCTGGAGTTCGGAATAACGGGCGAGCGCCTTGGCTTGTTCGAGGGCCCAGGTGCCGATTTGTGGTTTGAGGGGTCGCGGGAAGTAAGAGGCGAGAAAGAGGATGCGCATAACGGGGTGAGCTCTGTGGACATGGCCGCGCGGGCGCAGGTGGATGGACGGGCCCTCGGCGTCGTGCGGAATGATCTCACGCAAGAAGGGGGCGGTAAAGGGAGTTACGTTGAGCGATAGGATAAAGTATAGCGGTTGTTTAAGTCGAAGAGTGCAGGATGAGCGTGGACAGCGTGCATCAGGATGCGAGGGCGGCCAACCGGCGGTTGGTGTCCTCGGCGACGCGCGGGACGAAGGTGAAGCGGTTGCTGTGGGCGGGCGTGGAGGGGACGCTGTTTCGGGGATCGTTTCATACGATGAACGGGTGGCGGGCGTTTTTGCTGCGGCTTTTCGGGGCGCGGGTGGGGAAGCGGTGCATCATTCGGCGGACGGTGCGGACGTATTATCCGTGGAATGTGACGATCGGGGATATGTGCATCGTGGGGGACCGGGCGGAGATTTACAGTTTGGGGAAGATCACGATTGGGAAGGGGGCGATGATTTCGCAGGAGGCGTATTTGTGTGCGGGGACGCATGATTATGCGGAGGTGAGTTTGCCGCTGTTGACGCCGCCTATCGAGATTGGGGCGGAGGCGTGGATTTGTGCGCGGGCGTTTGTGGGGCCGGGGGTGAAGATTGGGGAGGGGGCGGTAGTGGCGGCGTGCGGGGTGGTGGTGAAGGATGTGGAGGCGTGGATGATGGTGGGGGGGAATCCGGCGAAAGTCATTAAGAGACGGGAGTTAAGGGATGGCGGGGGAAGCGGGCGGGGGACGTGAGGCGGGGGAGGCGGGCGGTGGCTTTGCGGTTAACAAGACAGTAGGCTGAGCCGATAAAAGCCGAGATAGCTTTGGGGCGGGCTGGGTCGCTTTCTGGAAATTATGTGCTAGAGAGGGTTTGTGATGCGCGTGTTGGTGACTGGCAGCAGCGGGTTGATCGGGTCGGAGGCGGTCGCGTTTTTTGATGGGATGGGGTTTGATATCCTGGGCGTTGACAACAACATGCGCGCGGATTTCTTCGGGCCCAAAGGGGACACCACGTGGAATCGGCAGCGGTTGGAGCGGCAGTGCAAGCGGTTTCGGCATCGGACGCTGGATATTCGCGATCGGGCGGCGGTGGCGGATTTGTTCCGGACGGGCGGCGGGGATGGGGGGAAATTCGAGATGATCGTGCATGCGGCCGCGCAGCCGAGCCATGACTTGGCGGCGCAGCGGCCGTTCGATGACTTTGATGTGAATGCGGTGGGGACGCTGAACCTTTTGGAAGCGACGCGGCAGCATTGTCCAGAAGCGGTGTTCTGCCACATGTCGACCAACAAGGTGTATGGTGACGGGCCGAACTTCATCAAACTGAAGGAGCTCGAGACGCGGTGGGATTACGATGATCCGGCGTATGTGAATGGGATTCCGGAGACGTTTTCGATTGATCGGTGCCTGCATTCGCTGTTCGGGGCGTCGAAGGTGGCGGGGGATGTGCTGGCGCAGGAGTATGGGAAGTATTTCGGGATCAAGACGGGGATTTTCCGGGGCGGATGTTTGACGGGGCCGCAGCATTCGGGAGTGGAGCTGCACGGGTTTTTGAATTACCTGGTGATGGTGGCGTTGCGGGAGGGGCCGTACACGATTTTTGGATACAAAGGCAAGCAGGTGCGCGACCAGATTCACTCGCATGATGTGATCAATTTGTTCTGGAATTTCGCGCAGCATCCGAAGCCCGGCGAGGTGTACAACCTAGGCGGGGGGAAGGGGAATGCGGGGAGTCTGCTGGAGTGCGTGGAGCTGATCGCCAAGATCACGGGCAAGCGGCCGAAGCTGACGTATAAGGAGCAGGCGCGGATCGGGGATCACATCTGCTATTACAGCGATCTGCGGAAGATTCAGCGGGACTTTCCGAACTGGAAACTGACGCGGAACCTGGAGCAGATCACGGAGGAGATCGTGAAGGCGGCGGTGGATCAGCACCGGGTGTGAGTCACGAGGGATGGCCTGATTGGCGGCAGCCGGGATTTTCTTTGCGCATCACGTTGATCAATCAGTTTTACGTGCCGGACATCAGTCCGACGGCGCATTTGTCGGCGTCGCTGGCGGAGGGATTGGCGGCGCGCGGGCATAGGGTGTCGGTGGTGACGAGCCGGGGTGGGTATGTGGAGGCGTCGCGGGTGGAGACGCATGCGGGGGAGAATCCGCGCGTGTATCGATTGTGGACGCCGCGGCTGGGGAAGAAGACGATTTTGAAGCGGTGCATCGATTACGCGAGCTTTTACGTGGCGGCGGCGTGGCGGATGGTGCGGCTGCCGCGGCAGGATGTGGTGATTTCGCTGACCACGCCGCCGTACATCGCGTGGACGGGGGTGGTGCATCGGTGGGTGCATCCGTTTCGGCGGCCGCGGCTGATTTTGTGGAACATGGATTGTTATCCGGATGCGGCGGAGCGTGCGGGGGTGATTCGGAAGGGCGGGCTGATGAGCCGGGCGATGCGGTGGCTGAACCGGCGGTTGTTCAAGCGGCTGGATCACCTGGTGTGCCTGGATGGGGCGATGGTGGAATTGCTGATGTCGCAGTATGGGCCGCGGAAGCGGGCGCTGCCGGTGACGGTGATTCCGAATTGGGAAAAAGCGACGTTCTTTCCGCGGCCGAGCGCGGAGAACGCACCGGCGCGGTGGGAGCGGGCGGAGAGACTGGGACTGGCGGGGAAGTTTGTCGTGTTGTATTTGGGGAACACGGGGGTGGGGCATCCGTTTGAGACGGTGATCGAGGCGGCGAAGCGGTTGCGGGATAAGCCGGTGGTGTTTCTGTTTGTGGGCGGGGGAAAACGGTGGAGCTGGCTGGAGGAGGCCAAAAAGCGGGAGGGGCTGGAGAATGTGGTGCTGCATCCGTATGTGCAGAAGGAATTCACTGCCAGCGTGATGGCGTCGGCGCAGGCGGCGTTGATCACGCTGGGCGATGACATGGCGGGGGTGATGAGCCCGAGCAAGCTGCATGCGAACCTGGCGATGGGGTTGCCGGTGGCGTATGTGGGGCCGAAGGGAAGCAACGTGGATGAGGCGATCGGGCGGTTTGGGTGCGGGGTGAGCGTCCGGCAGGGGGATGTGGCGGGGGTGGTAAAGTTTGTGGAGGAGGCGATGGGGGATCGGGAGCGGCTGGCGGGGCTGCAGGGGAAAGCGCGGGGGGCGTTCGAGGCGGCGTATTGCGATGAGCGGACGCTGCCGCAGTTTGAGCAGGTGTTGAGGGCGGTGACGGGGGGGCGGGCGGGGCGCGAGGGGGTGGCGGAGATGGCGGTGGCGCGGCCGCAGGCAGACGCGGGGCGCTGATACGGTGCCATGATTTTGTAGCCAAGGTTGCAAGGGTGTGGGGTATTGGGTACATTAATCGGCTCGGCTCGGTTCCGTACGTAAAGGTCTGCTATGCCCACGATCAATCAGCTCCTGAAGAAGCCGCGCGTGCCTCTCAAGCGCATCAACAAGGTGAAGGATTTGGAAGCCTCGCCGCAGAAGCGCGGGGTGTGCACGGTGGTCAAGACGATGACCCCGAAGAAGCCCAACTCGGCGCTGCGGAAGGTGGCGCGTGTGCGGCTGTCGAACGGGAAGGAAGTGACGGCGTACATTCCGGGCATCGACCACAACCTGCAGGAGCACTCGATCGTGCTGGTGCGCGGCGGGCGTGTGCGCGACCTTCCGGGCGTGCGGTATCACATTGTGCGTGGCGTGCTGGACTCCTCGGGGGTCGAGGCGCGGCGGCGGAGCCGGTCGAAGTATGGGGCGAAGCGGCCGAAGTGAGGGGCGAGGAGCGAGTAGTCAGTAGTCAGAAGTGAGAAGACGGTAGACGGAAGAGTATCCCCGGTCTTTGTGGCCGATTCGGGAGAAATGTGAAAGGAAATTCATGGGCGCGAAGTCTTACACCTCCTCGGTCGAGAATCTCAAGCCGGATCCGGTGTATGGGAACCTGCTGCTGAGCAAGTTCATCAATTGCATGATGTATTCGGGCAAGAAGGCGACGGCGCAGCGGTGCGTGTACGGGGCGCTGAAGATCATCGAGCAGCGGGTGAAGGAAGCCAAGCCGATCGACGTGTTCGAGCAGGCGTTGAATAATGTGAAGCCGATGATCGAGGTGCGGTCGCGGCGTGTGGGCGGGGCGAACTATCAGGTGCCGATGGCGGTGGGCCGGAAGCGGCAGCAGTCCTTGGCGATTCGCTGGGTGATCGAGGCGAGCCGGTCGAAGTCGGGCAAGCCGATGCATGAACGGCTGGCGGACGAGCTGATGGCGGCGGCCCGCAAGGAAGGGGCTGCGATGACGACGCGCGAGAACGTGCACAAGATGGCGGATGCGAACAAGGCGTTTGCGCACTTCGCGTGGTAAGAGGCGGTTATTTGGAAATGAAAAGCCCCGCGCGAGGCGGGGCTTTTTTGTTTTTGCGGGGGAAGTAATTGGTAATTAGTAATTGGTAATTGGCTGACGCCGGAGCGCGGGGGCCCCAACGCTCGCGGCAGCGAATTACCAATTACCAGTTACCAATTACCAGTTACCAATTACCAGTCCTTGCGCCGGTCGGCGGACAGCGGGTGGACCAGTAAACGCGGCGACAAGCCTGCTTACCCCGCTGCCCGCCGGCCGGCGCCGGGGGCGAACCGCCGCGGGCGCGGCGGGTATGGGTCATGAGGGTGATCGGGGACCATCGGCTTGCCTGCAAGGGGCCGGCTGGCGGCATCCCTGTCCCGACGGTCGGGTCGAATCAGCCCATGACGTAGGCGCGTCCGTTGGCGGAAGCGGCGCTGGAGGCGGCGGCGATGTTGGGACGGACCCAGATGGTGGGTTTGCGGGTGTCGACTTCGCTGACGCGCCGGAGATATTTTTCGAGATCGGTTTCGGCGAAGCGCGCGAGGAATTCGGGGGCGGCGCCGCGGTTGTGCTGAAGAATCTGATCGATGATTTCACGTTTGCTCATTGGCATCTCCTGATTGCACGAGCCGCCGAGGGGAAAAAGGGCTGCCCTTCGGCTGTTCCTGCTCCGCAGGATGAAATAGTTCGCCACAGGCTCCGCTGTGTGCACCGAGTGTTCCCGCGAGGGGAAGCGCCGGCCGTCGGATTCCGTTCGTCGGGCGAGGCGCGGGGTAAAAACGTGTGCACGGTGCGTGCGACCCAAAGCTATCGGATGCGGGGGGAAAAAAACTTCAGCCCTGAGTGCGGGTGGAGGACCGCGCGGAAGTGTTGATGGGGCGGGCGGTTTTGCGCGGCGGGGAAAAGGTTCGCGGGAGCGAAGGGAAGAGGTCCGCTAAAAACGGTTGCGGCAGTCCGTGCGCGGGGGGCGGTTTGCGCGGCGCGGCGCGTTACCATCGGGAGAGTCTGCCCAGATTGCCTGATGCTTACCGGCGGCTGCGGCGGTTCCACAGCGCGGCGATCGCGCCGATGGCGGCGGTGGCCCAGAGCCAGGGCGAGAGGTCGACGTAGGATTTTTGCGTGCGCGGCTGCCACGGAGGGCCGTGATCGGTCGGGGCGAGGAGCGCGATGCCGGGGGGGATGGGGCCGGCCTCGGTGGATGCGGGCCATTCGTCAGAGGCGAGGGAGGCGGCTTGCAGGCGGCCGATGAGGAGGGTTTGGTTTTTCTCGAGGGGGGCGGTGCGCAGGACGATGGCGCCGGCGGCGGAAGGGACGGACGCGACGTAGTGGCCCGGGCCGGTTTGCGACATGGGGACATCGCGCAGTTCGCCGGTGGCGGGATCGGGGATGCGCACGATGAGAGATTCGTGGTCGAGGAATTTTCCGGCGTCGGTTCCGTCGGCGGTGACGGTCCATCCGCCGATGTCGTGGCGCGCGGCGGCGAGGGTGAATCGGCGATCGCCGGGGGCGGGCAGGACTTCGTGGACAAGGTGATCGAGCAGGGCGGCGGCAGCGGGGGAGTCGGGGGCGAGGGGGAGCGCCGCGACGCGCCCGAGGCCGCGCTGAGCGATTGCCGCGGCCGGCCAGGAGGTTGCCGCCCCCCCTGCCGCATGGCCAGACGCGAGGAGGGTGCTCTCGGGCCTGGCCCAGGTTTCGATCCAGGCGTTCGCGGTGCCTGTCAGTGGCGGCGTGGTCTGACTGGACCAGGCGAGCGGATCGGTGCGGGCGCGGCCGCTGGCGATGGGCGCGACGGCCCGGCGGAAGAGGGCGGGCCACTTTGCAGGATCGTTTCCATCGAGCCACGCGGCGTGGGCGGCGAGCGTTTCCAGCGCGCCGGTGCGGGCGGCGGTGGGGGCGACGATGGCGAGGCGGGCTCCGGCGGCGTCGAGCATTTTTTGCCAGGCGGGGGCGTCCATCGTGGGGACTTGGCCGTCGGTCAGCAGGAGGACGAGCTTGCGATCGCCGGGTGCGGTCGAGAGCGTTTTGGCGGCGAGCGGGAGGGCGGTGTCGGGCAGGGTTCCACCGGCGGGTTCGATGGTGCCGAGGGAGCGGTCGATGGTGGCATTCAATGAGCGTTGCGTTCCATCGGCGGCGGCGCGGGCGGTGCCGTTGAACGTGATGACGGTGATGCGATCGTCGGGGGCGAGCAGTTGCATGGCCGCTTTGACGCCGCGCGCGGCGACGTGGAACTTCGATTCGGCGCCGCTGGTGTCGGCAGCGCCCGCGCCATCCTGTGCGGCTTCGTTCATGGAAGCGCTGGCATCCAGGAGGAAGACGACGGTTGCGGGCGCGGCGTTGTGGGGGCCGCTCCAGAGGGGGGAAAGCGATTCCGCGAGGGGCTCGCCGCCGTAGCCGCCGGGGCCGAAGGCGTGATTTCCGCCGGCGAGGATGAGGCCGCCGCCGGTATCGCGCACGAAGGTGTCGAGCGTCTGCCATTCCCCGCGGCCGAGGTCGTCGGCGCGGAGTTCCTGGAGTTCGATGACCTGCCATCCTTCGGCGGCGAGCTTCCAGGCGTCGCCGGGGAGATGGTCGCTGGGATGGAGCGTGAGGACGCGCGGTGCCTGAGGTCCGGGGACGATGAGGCGGGCGAGATCGTTTTCGGGCCAGAGATCGGTGTTTGCGTCGGCGGTCAGGCGCGCGTCATAGGCGGCCGGGCCGGGTGGACAGGCGACGTTGACCCAGAGGGTGCGGGGACCGTGGTCGAAGGTGAGATGCTGGGAGGCGAGGGTTTGGTTGTTGCGGCGGATGACGAGATCGCGGGTTGCGGCGTCTGCGCAGGCGCGGACTTGCACCCAGAGCGCCCCATCGCGGAGCTGCATGGCGGTGATGCCGACGTCTGCGCCGGGGGAGACGATGGTGGCGGCGGCGGGGAGTTTTTTTTGTGGCCAGGGGAACAGACCGTCGGTGATCAGCCAGCGTGGCGCGGATGCCGGCGTGCGTTCGTCGGGGGCGCGCCATGCGAGGGCGGCGGGGACGTTGGTGGCGTCGTCGGCGCCGAAATCCGCCCATGCCGAGGGCCAGCGTGCGGGCTGGCGCGCGGAGACATCGTCGAGCAGCAGGTGGGGCTGGCGTGCGAAGCCCACGACGGTGAGATGGTCTTGCGCGGCGGGAGCGAGCCGGTGGAGGGCGAGGCGGCGGAGCCATTGCGGATCGCGCCACGGGGCGGCGCGTGCGGAGCCGGAGAGATCCACGAGGAGCACGACTTTTCGCGCGGCGCCGGCGCCGCGTTGGACGGTCAGTTCCGCTCCGGCGAGCAGCGCGGCGACGGCGGCGATCCCGGGCAGCACGAGGCATACGATCCGCCAGCGCAGGCTGCGCGCGGGGGCGGCGGCGCTTCGGCCGCTGCGTAGGGCGGCCCAGGCGACGGCCAGCGCCAGGGCAGCGGCGATTCCGGCGCTCCAGGGGTGAACGATCTCTACGGGCATGAGGTGCATCTTAACCGCGCGGAGATGATGGCGGGCGGGGGCATCGTGCGGCACAATCGCGTGACCTGCGGTATCCTCACCCGCTTCCCGGTTTCAGGAGCCTGCGATGACGCATCCGACGCCTTCCTCTTTGCCGCCGCCCGGCATGCCTGAAGATGCGACCACGACGCACACGAAGCTGGGGCTTTACCTGCTGGCGAATTATTTGTTGTTGCTGGCGGTGTTTGCGTGGCTGCTGGTTTTTTCGCCGCGGACATTGGCGGCGGATACGCTGCCGTTGCCGGGCGACCGGGAGTTGTTTCTCTTCGGCGACAACCTGGCGATGGTGTACGGGGCGGTGCTGGTGTTCATGCCGATCATTTTCGCGTTAGGGTTTGTGAATCCGCGGCGTTCGCGGCGGGCGTGAGCGACGCGCCCGGCGTGAACGCGTCCGCGCCGATGTTGAGGCGGCGCTTTTTTGGATAATTTTTCGGACTCCGCATGTTGTATTCGTTTTCTCCCGGCGCTCTGTTGGCGGTCCTGCTGGTTTCGGCGGCGGTCATTGCGCTGGCGTTGCGGGTGGCGCGAACGGCGCGCGTGCCTCGTGGGTTTTTTACCGCTCATGCGAACGTTCCATGGTTTTCCAACGGGCTGGCGCTGGCGGGCGATTTTCTGGCGGCGCCCTTTCTGCTGATGCTGGCGGGGCTGATGGCGCTGCACGGCTACGACGCGGTGCTGTATTCGGTCGGCCTGGTCTCGGGGTGGATGCTGGCGCTGTTCGTGTTTTCCGAGCGTCTGCATCGCGCGGGCCGGGGCGGGGCGTTTACGCTGGCCGACGTGCTGGATGGCGGGGCGGATGCCCGTGGTCTGCGGCTGATCAGCGCGGGCGCGACGCTGGTTATTGCGGTTCTGCTGCTGGTTGCGGAGTTCGTTGCGGCCGGACACCTTGCGCAGCCGCTTTTTGCGCGGAGCGAGTTTTCGCTGGCGGTGTTCACGATGCCCGCCTCGCTGCCGGTGATCGTGGGGGCCGGGGCGGTGGCGATTCTGTTGGTGGCGGCGGCGGGGATGGTCGGGGCCACGTGGGTGCAGATCGTCAAGGCGGTGGCGCTGCTGGTGGCCTGCGGCGCGCTGGTGGCGGCGATTCTGCACGCGGGGCTGAACGCGAAGCCGGCCGATGCATTTCCGCGGACGCTGGATGCCGCCGCGTTCAACGCACAGCTTGCGCCGACGGACACCGTCATTCGTCCGAGCGGTCCGTGGGCGCAGCATCACCTGGTGCGCGTCAAACATGCCGACGGCTCGATGACCACGTGGAAATTCACCGGGATGGAGCGGTTCCAGCGCTACTGGCCGGCCGCCACGTATGTGGAATGCCAGGTGATCACGGTGACGCTCGATGGCGACGCGCTGATCGACAATCTGCCGGAATCGGGGAATCGCGGGCTTCATCCCAGCGGGTTTATCGCGTCGCTTCCGACCGATCCGCGGCATCCGCTCGAGGTGCCGACCCAGACGGGGCCCCTGAGTCCCAATGCTTTTCTGGCCGCGGTCCAGGCGTCGACGCTTGCCTTGCCGCGCACGCTCACGTTCTCGGATGTCCAGGGCGATTATCTTGTTTACGAAACGGCTTTGATTCCCGGCGGCGACGTGCTGGGTCCGCCGGGGATCAATTCGGCGCTGTTTGCCAACCTTCAAACGCCAGGCGGGCGGTTCAATGTGCTGTCGTTTCTGTTGGCCTTGTTCGCGGGGGCGGTGGTGCTGCCGCATGTGGCGGTGCGATTTCTGACGGTGCGCAATCTGGCGGCGGCGCGCAAATCGGCGGTGGTCGCCACGATCGCCATCGCGGCGTTCTTGCTGCTGCTGCTGTTCGTGGGTCTGGGGGCGATGACTGCGGCGCGGCTCGATCCGCATGATGCTTCCACCGCTCCGCTTCTGCTCGCGCGATCCGTCAACACCGCGACGTTTGCGGTGCTTTGCGCCATTGTTTTTCTCGCCGTGCTGGGTACGGCGGTGGGATTGCTGGTGGCGGCCGCGGGGGCGCTGGCGCATGACCTCTTGTTTCGGGGGCTGCGGCTGAATCTGCATCGGCATGCGGCGGTGCGCGCCGGACGGCTCGCGGCGCTGATCTGCGGCATTCTGGCGATCCTGATTGCGCTGGCGGCGCGGCGCACGGACCCCCTGTTCCTGGTCACGTGCGGATTTTCGCTCGCCGCCGCGTCGCACCTGCCCGCCCTCACGCTGCGCCTTTTTTGGCGCCGCGCGACGACCACCGGCCTCGCCGCCGCCACCGCGACCGGCTTTGTCGCCACGCTGCTCTGGCTCTTGATCGCTCCGCCGTCATTCCGCCAGCCGGCGCTCGTGACAATCCCCCTGTCTTACCTTGTGGGCATCGCCGTCAGCCTCGCGTCCGGAAAGAACGCCCCCCGGACGCCGGCCGCATAAATCCCACCGATTAATCCCGCCTCCGCTTCTGTCGATAGCGATAGCAATGCCCCATTTTTAGGGGTTTTCTGCGCTCATCTTAAAGGAGGCACCCGTGCCTAAACCCGTCTATCCCGACATCCTCAAGACCGGCAACTGGGAAAAGCAGAAGGGCGTCGTCGCCAAGCTGGCCAAGGTGGAGCCCGATCCCGGCGGCGCGTGCCGGAACGCGGAGGCCGCCTTTGGCAAGATCAACTGGGGCAAGATGGATGGCACTGCGGCCACCAAACTGCCGAGCGCTCCGGCGATCAACGAATACATCAAGAGTATGAAGACGGAGTATGTCACAACGATCGAGCCGGCGCGCAAGGCGCTGTTCGATTTGAACTCGGTGCTGGCCAAGACGGCCAATGCGTTCAAGGCGAGCGCCATTATTCCCAAGGCGTCGCGCGAGCATGTGGAGAAGATGGCCGCCATCGCGAGCCAGTTCGCCACGACGCTCAAGAGTTGCTGCGAGCCGGACCTCAAGGCGGCGCAGACCGCGGCGACGCAGAAAGCCAACATTACCTTCGAACAATGCCAGGCGAATCAGAATTTGTGGAATGCGTTCCATAAGTTCTGCATCTCCGAGCACAGCGACGAGAATATCCGCTTCCTGGAAGTGACCAAGTCCAAGCCCACGGGCGGCGCGGCGCAGAAAGTCTACGATGCGTTCATCAGCAACAAGAGCAGCATGCAGGTGAACCTCACGAGCGCCACCTTCGCGATTTTCCACAAGGCCAATACCGAGAAGAAACTCGATGGGGCTCCGTGGGACACCGCGCGCGGCGAAATCCTCAGGATGCTCAAGGCGGACACGTTCACGCGGTTCAAGACCAATATCGCCAAGTTCCTGTGAGCTTTCCGGATTGTCTTGCGAAGGGCCGCTCCGCCATGGGGCGGCCCTTTCTTTTTTCTGCCGCCGCCTCGTCCTCCCGCTTCCCTTGAATCTTCCACCCCTCCGCCGGAGACTAACGCCACCGGCTTACCAGGAGCACGCCCATGCACGATCCCACCGAAGAGGTGCAGGAGCACATCACGCACGAAGCCGCCCATGGCGGGCATGAAGAGCACGAGGAGCACGAACATCACGCGCATCCGCATGCGGCGCATCACGGTCCGCAGTGGATCACCGCCGCGGCGCTGACCGCGGCGGTGCTGGCGGCGTTCGCGGCGGTCACCGGGACGCTGGCCACCGAACATCTGACCGAATCGACGCTCACGCGCATCAAGGCCAACGACATGTGGTCGCAGTACCAGTCCAAATCGCTCAAGAATTACACGCTTGAGGGGACCGATGCGCTGCTGGAGGGGCTGGCACCCGGGGGCGTCCCCTCGGCGGCGGCCAAGGCCAAGATGGCCAAGGACCAGGCCAAGCACGCGGAGAACGAGGCGGACAAGGAATCGATCGCGGCCGTGGCGCGGGCGAACGAGGAAGCGTCGGAGCTGTTCCTGCGGACGCACGAAACGTTTGAGCTGGCGGAGACGTTGTTTCATATTTCCATCGCGGTCGTGGCGATCGCGGTGGTCGCGAAGCGCAAGGAGTTCTGGTACATGTCGATGCTGGCAGGGGTGGTCGGCGTGTATTTTTTCGCGAATGCTCTTTTTCACACGCCCCGGGAGCCCTCCGACGAGCCGGGGAAACCCGCCGCCACGGCGAAGGAATCGCCCGGCGGCGAGCACCCGCCGGGGACCAAAGAGCCGGCGCGGGAAGCGCCCGCCGGAGGCAAAGCCGGGGGCCACGCGGTCACCGCGCCGTGAGTTTTTGTTTCCGCAAGCGAAGAATCCATGCCGGCGACGCCCGCATCTTCCGCCTCCTCCGACTTCGCGGTGACGCGCTGGACGCTGGTGCTGGCCGCCGCGCGGCGCGATCCCGCGCCGGAAGCCGCCGCCGCGCTGGAACAGCTTGCCCGGGCCTATTGGTATCCGCTCTACGCTTACGTGCGCCGGCGCGGTTATTCCGCCGGTGATGCCGAGGACCTCACGCAGGGCTTTTTCGCGCACCTGCTGGAGCATCATGCGCTGGCCCATGTGACGCGCTCGCGCGGCCGCTTCCGGGCGTTCCTGCTCACGGCCATGAAGCATTTTTTGATCAACGCCCATCATCGCGCGGCGGCGCGGAAGCGCGGGGACAAGCGCCGCGTCCCGCTCTCTCCCGATGCCGAAACGCGCTACGCCCATGAGCCCGCCGACACGGTGACGCCGGAACGTCTGTTCGATCGCCGGTGGGCGCTGCTGCTGCTGGAGGAGGCGCTGGCGGATGTCGCGAGGGAGTACGCGGCGCGCCGTGAGACGGCGCTTTTCAATGCGTTGAAATGCACGCTGACCGCCGACGACGGGCCGTCACGGGGCACCATCGCCGGGATGCTGGGCATGAGCGAAGGGGCGCTCAAAACCGCCGCCCACCGCCTGCGCCGCCGCTACCGTGAAGCGATTCGTCGCCGCATCGCCGCGACGGTCGCCGATCCCGCCGAGATCGACGAGGAAATCCGCCATCTTTTTTCCATCCTGTAACCTTTTCGCGCGCTTGCTGTAGAAACCGGTAGACTGTTGCTGCCGGAGAAGAATCGCATGTCCACGCCTGTCGTTCCGTCCGCTGCTGTTTGTCCCGGGTGCCAGGCCCCGTTGCCTGCCGATGCGCCGCAGGGACTCTGCCCGGCGTGCCTGATGCGCCGCGCGATGCCCACCAGGGCGGGCTCGTTCACGGCCGGCCCGGCCAGCCACTGGACGCCGCCCGCGCCCGAAGCGCTCGCGCCGCTGTTTCCGGAACTTGAAATTCTGTCGCTCCTGGGACGCGGCGGCATGGGGGCGGTGTACAAGGCGCGCCAGAAATCGCTCGACCGCTTCGTGGCGCTGAAAATCCTGCCGCCGGAGATCGCCAAAGATCCCTCCTTTGCCGCCCGTTTCGCCCGCGAAGCCCAGGCGCTCGCCAAACTCAATCACCCGCACATCGTGACGCTTTATGAGTTCGGCACGCGCGGCGATCCGGCCTCGCCGCTGCCTTACTTCCTCATGGAATTCATCGACGGCCTCTCGCTGCGCCAGGTGATCAAGGCCGGCACCGTCGCCCCCACCGAGGCCCTCGCCATCGTGCCGCAGATTTGCGATGCCCTGCAATTCGCGCACGATCACGGCATCGTGCATCGCGACATCAAGCCCGAAAATATCCTGCTGACCAAAACCGGCCAGGTGAAAATCGCCGACTTCGGCATCGCGAAAATCGTTACGCAGGACTCAGGGCCCGCGGGCAGCACGCAGGATTTGCGACTGGGCACGCCGCAATACATGGCCCCGGAGCAGCACGCGGACCCTGCCGCCGTCGATCACCGGGCCGACATCTACGCCCTGGGCGTCGTTTTCTACCAGCTCCTCACCGGCGATCTTCCGCTGGGCCATTTCCAGCTCCCCTCGCAAAAGGTGTCGCTCGACGTCCGCCTCGACACGGTCGTCCTGCGCGCCCTGGCGACCGAGCCCGACCGCCGTTACCAGACCGCCAGCCAGGTGAAAACGGAAGTCGAAAGCATCGCGCAGAATCCATCACCCTACACCAGCTCCACTCCTAAGCCACAACCCGCGCAACGTTTTCTCGCGAAGCCGTGGCACCGACGGCGCTCCCTTGCCGCCATCATTGCCTTCTTCCTGGGCGTCGTACTCCTCCTGGTGAGCTGGTACGCCACATCCGACCGCAATGCTTCCAGCGGCTCTCCGCCGCAAGAAAGTCTCTCCGACGCCACTCGCCACACGCTCGCGAACTATCTCACTACCGAAATCCTTGACCGCCTCCAGTCCGCCGACATCAAGATGAACAATCTCTCGGTCACCCTGGATCGCAACCTCCAGCCCACTATTCATCAAGACAAGTTCGCCATTCACGTGAACGACACGTATGTCGGGCAACTTCTTGGCGATTACGTGCCCGGCGAAGGCTGGCACATCACCGGTGAAGGCGACTTGCATCCCATCGCTTTCACGGTACCCCCGTTTGGTGCGCCTAAGCCCTACGCCGACAGCGTCCGCCATGCTGTTGAGCGAACGCTGCGCGAGAGCATTACCGAGGCATTAAATGAACGGTCGATCGCGCCTTGGGTCATGGTCATCAGCCTGTCCAACGATCTGACCAAGGCGGAAATCACCGGCACCTGTTACATCGAACATTCGGACACGCGCATCGAACCTTCTATTCACGCTGAGAATCACAACAACGTCTGGCACGTGACCATCGCGGACCCGGTCGTTTTTTCGCTGGATGTGCCGACCGGGTATCTGATTCCGCGCAACAGCAACGCCTCGAGCGCCCCCGTTCCCATCGCGGTCGTCCATCCCTCCCGCGGCGACATCAGGGAGTACGTTGACGCGCGGGGCACCATCACCGTGGAGCCCGGCCCGCAGCGTGACGATGCGCTAGCTCCCGCCGCACCGCGAAGCCTCTATTTGGTGAATTTTGTAGTGAGCAAGGATAGTGATCTCGCCGTCATCCAGAGCGCGTTGGCAGCCGGCGAACGTGCCAGTCTTACGGCTTTCCCCCGCAGGGCGAGTGCTCCTTCCGCCGATACCGACGCTTCCGCGTCCAAGCCGCTGGCCACCGGCACGGACGTCGCATTCGCGGGTCGAAACACGCCGGGGCTGGATGGACAGGCGAGTCTCCAGCCGGTTCCCGGAGTCAAGCTGTTCGCAGGCCAGCAGGTCAAACTGCACATTCTGGCCTATACCACCCGCGATGTGCTGCGGGTTCCCGTTGCAGCCGTCGTCGACGATTCCGTATTTCTCGTCGATGACCAACATATCGCCCATCTGCACCGCCTCCGCATCGGCGCCCGCGGTGAGAATTTCATCGGCGTCACGGAAGGCCTCTCCCCCACCGACCTCATCGCCGCTGATGCCGCTCCCCTCCAGGACGGCGACCCGGTCACGTTCGCGCCCCCCGCCTCATCTCCCGCCACTGCGCCTTAACCCGCTCCCGGCACGACCCTTGCATTGCGGTCGGCGGGAGTTACAGCATGGCTGACGACAAAACCAAGGATAGTGCGCCCCGCAAGGGTATGTCGCTCTGGCAGGTCATCAAGTCCACCGTCAGCGAGTGGTCGGAGGACCGGGCCAGCAGGCTTGCCGCGGCGTTTGCCTATTATGCGATTTTCTCGATCGGGCCGATCCTGCTGATCACCCTGACGCTGCTGGGATGGGTGCTGGGGCACAAGGCGGCGTCCGACAGTTTGCGTCCGCAGCTTACCCAGTTCGTGGGCGAAAAGGCGGCGGAGTTCATCCAGTCCATGGTCGCCAAGGCCGGCTATTCGCCGAGCTTTTCCTTCGCCGGCATCATTTCGCTGGTCCTGCTGCTCTACGCGGCCACCAACCTGTTCACCTCGCTGCAGGACGCCCTCAACACGATCTTCGATGTCGAGCCCAAGCCCGGCCGCGGATGGCGGGGCGTGCTCAACGACCGCGCTCTTTCGTTCATCATGGTCGGAATCGTGGGCATTTTCGTGCTCGCTTCCATCGTGCTCTCGACGTTTCTTGCGGCCATCGCCAGCCACATCACGGTGGGCAATCCCACGGTCTCCGCCGTACTCATGCAGGCGGTCAGCTTCATCATTTCGGCGGTGGTCTTCACGGGCATTTTTTCGCTGATTTTCAAATTCCTGCCGGACATCAAGATCGACTGGCGGGACACGCTGGTAGGCTCAGCCGTGACGGCGGTGCTGTTCACCCTGGCGCGAATTGGCCTGGGCTACTATCTTGCCCATTCTTCCACCGCCGGGCCTTTCGGAGCCGCCGGGTCGCTCGTGATCGTGATGCTCTTCATTTACTACTCCTCCCAGATTCTCTTTTTCGGGGCGGAGTTCACGCAGGTGTGGGCCCAGCGCAACGGCAAGAAGGTGCAGCCCTCGAAGAATGCCGTGAGCATCGATCCAAAATTCACCCGGACGAACGAAGGCACCTCGTCGGCGACCGATTCGTCGGGCGCGACCGGCTCGAAGCGGCACTATGACACCGTTCACCAGAGCAAGGGCGGCCGCGATGGCCAAGCCCCGGCGGACGGCGATGGAAAAACGCCTAACCCCTATGCCCACATGGGGTACCAGCAGATTGGCTGGGGGCCCGACGCCCCGCCCCCCGCGCCGGCGCCTGAGCCGGCGAAGGCCTCAACGGCAAGCAAAGTGGCCAAATGGGCAGCGGTGGCCGCAGTTCCCGCCGCCTATCTCCTCGTGCGGCACAAGATGAACAGCGACGACTGAGCCAGCGCAGGGCGAGCGGAGCATGCGATCGCCGGTCAGACGGTCCAGTCAGCGGGCGGCCGGGCGTCGCCGGCGTCATCCTCGATTTTGTCGATAAACCGTGCTCCCACCTTGAAATGCGATTCGGAGAGACGCCGGCAGTTGCGGACTTCGCAGAGCACCAGCCAGCCCCCGCCTTCGACAAACCGCAGGGGAATGACGAACCGCTCGCCCTCCGGGACCTGCTGCGAACAGAGCAGGCCCACGCCGCTTTGGGAGGTATTGACGAGGGTGGCGCGCTGGATGGGGAATTTTTCATCCCGGGCGATGCGCCGCAACCACAGTTTTTGGGCCACTTTGCGGCGAGGTTTGCGGCGTTTTTCCTGGGGCGTCGCCGATGTGGCCGGATCCATCTCGCGAAGCACCGCCAGAAGCTGCTGCCGTTCGTTGGTCGTTAGTTGCACCTGCATAAGGGAGTCCTCCTGTGCCCTTGTTATCGAGTGAAGGCAGGCGGGGGTTAACCGCACGGGCTGAGAAAAAGGGGGGGGAAAGGGGGTTTTCCGGCGCTGGCAAAGGTTGTTCTATCGGACCGTCAGCTCGGCAGTTAAGATGGGATAAACAGCAATTATCCGCTTGACTGGGAAGGCCGGCGGGGTATCTTGCATTGGCGTGCTTTTGACCGATGAAGGTGAGCACGCGGGAAGGCTGCCGCGACGGCGGCACGGTGAGTGGGCTTCACATCCGTGGGATATGTTCGTGCCTTTGGATGAAACATCGTTGACGCAGCAGCGTGCGGACAAACGGTTGTTAATGGCATTGCGTTAAGCGCGAATTGGAGAGAGAGAATGCACTTTCACAAGCACCTGTGGGCGCTGGCCGGCGCCGTTTTGGTCGTGAGCGCCGCGTCGGGCACCGTTCGCGCGTCGCTGGTCAATTACAGCAACGTGTCTTCCAACGGCATCACGATCTCGAACATCACTGAGGACAATAACGACAACTTTGCCGCCGGTCATTATGGCCAGCCGGTGTTCAGCAACGGCGTGCTGACGTTCCCGTCGCTGCAGCAGTTCGGCGTGACCGAGAGCGGCGGCGCAACCAGCAGCTTCGGCGACCTGCACGCGAAACTAACGTTCACAGTGACCATGCCGACGGCGACCGCGGCGCTGTTCAACCTCGCGGAGCAGGGCGTTTTCGCCGGCTATGGCGGGGGCAACGCCAACATCGTTCTGGCGGCGGTCGTCACGGATGGCAACGGCAATCCGGTGGCGATCACGCCCAGCGTGGGGGCGATCGCGCCGACGGTGCCGCCTTTTGTCGGACTTGGGCCGGCGCAGACGACCTTTACCTGGCAGGGCTCGCTGACGCCGGTAGCCAGCACGCAGCTCACGACGTACACGGTGGTGCTGGACAATGACCTGTCGGCGACGGCGCCGGCGGTAAGCATCCAGAATCCGATGACGTTTGCGGACATCGAGAAAAAATCGTTGACGATCAGCTTCCCGGGCGGAGGCAGCCCGCCGACGCCGGAACCGGCATCGCTGGGAATCCTGGCGATCGGCAGCATCGGTCTGCTGGCGCGGCGCCGCCGGAGCTGAGTGAGCCCATCGGCGTGAAGAGGAATTCGCGAGGCCCGCAGCCCATGTTGCGGGCCTCGCTGTTTTTGCTACGCATCGACGCTGGGCACGTAAGGCGGCGAGCGCTCGCGAGGAGGAATTGGACGGAGGTCTTAAACTATTGCCGGGGGGCCGGTACAATTCGCGTCCCGATGCATTCCGCGCCGGTTGAAGAGGAACAGCCATGACCCTCCCCCCCTCCCCCCCCCCACCATCGTCGAGCCTCGAAAACGGGGCGGCTTCCACGCCGGCCGCCAGCACACAAGAGCCCGCGAACGGGCCGGGAGAATCGTCGCGCAAGGCCGGGGAACAGGTGCAATGGATGACGATTCCGCTGGGCAGGACCGAGCACGCGCCGGTGGGAGCGTGGACGTCGCTCACGTTTGGCGGCGAAGCGGAGGGGGCGACGATCGAGCACGAGGGACGGGGACAGGATGCGGACCTGCTGATCGGCGTGATGCGCGACGAGCAGGTACGGACGATGCCGTTCCTGAAAAATCGCGAGACTTGTCCGGGGCGCGTGGCCGGCGCGGCGGACGTGGTGCGCGTGCTTACGCCGTGCATTGATGAATACCGAATGACCGGCGAAGGGGTTCCGAAGGTGACGTTGCGGGTGTACACGCCGCACGCGGCGTTGCCCAATCCGAAGCGTTCCGGCAATCTTCAGTACGCGACGGTGCCGGGGATTCTGATCGACCTGATCGTGGACAATACGGATTCTGATGCGCCGGCGTCGGCGTTTTTCGGGCTGAATTTCGACAGGCCAGGGGAAGAGAACAGGGGCGAGAGCGTGCGTTTGCGGCCGATGGATTGGTCGAGCAAAACGCTGGTGGGGATCGCGGAGTCGGGGAACTGGGCGCTCGCGGCGCAGGGAGTGAAGGACAATGTGTTCACAGTGCTGGCGCAAGAGACTGCGGCGTGCGTGATGGCGGTGACGCCGGCGATCGAGCCCGGAGGCGGGAAGGGCGGGGTGGCGATGCGCGTGCCGGCGCGTTCGACGCAGACGCTCACGCTGGCGTTCACGCTTTATCACCAGGGGATCGTGACGCAGGGCATCGAGGGGCGCTACTTGTACACGGCCTATTTTCCGCGGCTGGAGGCGGCGGCAAATTTCCTGCTGTCCAACGCCCAGAAAATCCGCGAAAGCTGCGCCAGCTTTGACGGCCGCGTCCGCACCGCCTGCCCCGATGCGCAGAAACTCCTGCTTTTCGCACGGGCCATCCGCGCGTATGAGGCGCAGACGCAGATTCTCGATGCGGCAGGCGCGGCCTATTTCGCGGTCATCGACAAGCACACCGGCTTCCGCAACGTCATCGACGCCGCCGCCGATCATCTGCCCTGGGAGCTTTACCGCAATCCCTGGGTCATTCGCAATCTCTTCGATCTGGCGACGACGGCCTATTCGTATCACGACAAGGTGCGGTTCCCGGCGGATTGCGAGTCGCCCGAGGAACTGCGCGAGGGCGGAATGAGTTTCGCACACGATTTCGGCTATCACACGGCATACACGCCGGGGCCGGTGTCGGCCGAGGAACTGCGCGGCGGGGCGCCGATGGCGACGGAGGAATTGCTCAACGCCGTGTACATGTTGACCAGTTATGCGCTGCTGGCGGATGACACGCCCTGGGCCAAGACGCGGCTTCCCTTCGCGCGCGAGCTGATGACCAGCATGGAGAACCGCGATCACTGGGACCCGGAAAAACGCACGGGCATTCTCAAGGCGGAATCCAACCGCGGGGCCGCGGGGCGGGCGGAAATCACGGCGCTGGCGAGCGCCGGCGGGTCGCTGGGGGCGGCACGCGGGAATCTGTACATCGCGGTGAAAACGTTCTGCGCCACCATGATGCTCACCACTTATTTCCAGAACAACAACGACCTGCATTCGGCGGATTATTCCTACGCCTTCGCTCAGAAAACGGCCGCCGCACTGGTGGCGGCCTTTGACAAGGAACATCACGTTCTGCCCGCGAATCTGTTTGGCGATGCCGCGGATCCGCGCGAGAAAGTGCTGGCCGCTCTGGAGCCTCTGGCGGTTCCGACGTATCTGGGCCTGACGAGCACGCTGCCGGAATATTTTCCGGAGTTGTACAACGTGCTCAAAACGCACGCCGAAACGTGTCTGCGCGACGGTTGCGTGGACTCAAGCGGCGCGCTGCGGTTGTCCAGCGACGCCTCCGCGCTGTCGCTGCCGGGCAAGAGCGCAGCGGTGCTTTATGTGCTGGAGAAGCTCTTCGGGATCGATGTGCAGGGGCAACATCCGGGCGTCTGGAACGGGCTGAACCGGGCCGGCGCCGACAGCCGGCTGCTGGCGGTGGGGCTGTACGTGCGAGCGAGTTGAGGGGGTTCCTCGGCCGCACGCCGGGGGGGGACCGGCGGGGCCATTTTTATCCGTCCGGAGGCGGCCGGGCTGCCTAAGATTGGGATGGAGGTCTTTTTGCTTGCGGACTAACTGGCGGTTTGTCGCGGTGTCTTGCAGGGGAAGAGGGCGCGGCTGATCCGTGGCGCGGGGCGGGCGTCGAGGGAGGGGGGGCTTATCAAGCGGGAGGTTTATCATGATTGCGAGTCTCTTCGGAAACGCCAAAGTGCTTGCCATTGCGGCCGTCACGGTGGCGGGGGTGGGTCTGACGTCGCAGACGGCCAGGGCGGACCGGATCCGGTTCGGGTTCTCGATAGGCGCGCCGGTCTTTTTTCATCCCTATTATCGCCCGGTGTACACCCCAAGGGTCTATGTGCCGCCAGTGGTGTATCAGCCCGCGTATAGCTATGCAGCGCCTGTGACGGGATACGTGGCGCCGGTGTATCCGGCCTATTCGACACCGGTGTATGCGCCGGTGTACACGCCTCCGGTGTATGCGGCGCCGGCCTATTGCCCGCCGACCTACTATTCGGCGCCGGTCTATTATGCCCCGCCGGTCTACTATGGCGGCGGCGGTTTCGTCGGTGGCTTCAGCTTCGGTTTCAACACCGGGTTCCGCGGAGGTTTCGGCGGATTCCGGGGAGGTTTCGTGGGCGGACACGGCGGGTTCGGCGGCCACGGCGGATTCCATGGCGGCTTTGGCGGAGGCCACGGCCACTACGGACGTTAACGCCCGATTTTCACCGCACGGCATGCACGCATGGTACAACGCCCGCTTCGCAGCGGGCGTTTTTTTATTTTGACTGGCGGGGGGAAGGCGGCGGACCCATGGTGGGAGATGGGCGGTCAGGCGCGCAAACCCAGGCGCTCGTCGAAGCCCAGCATGAGGTTCATGTTCTGCAGCGCGGAGCCGGACGCTCCTTTGCCCAGGTTGTCCAGGCGGCAGATGAGCGTGATCTGGCGGGAGGGTTGGGGGGCCGGGGCGTCGCCGAAGACGAAGAGGTCGGCACGGTTGGTGTCGTTGCAGGCGGTGATATCCATTTGGCCGTCGTCGAGGGCTTCACCCGAAGGGCCGCCGTTGAGGGGCATGATGCGGACGAAGGGTTCATCCCGGTAGGCCTCGGCGAGCACCGCGTGCACCTCCGTGGCGGTTGCCGCTTTCGCCAGAAGTCCGACGGGCAAAAAAGTTTCGACAGCCAGGCCTTTGTACAGATCGCACACCACCGGCGTAAACAGCGGCGGCTGGGCAAGGCCGGCGGCCTTTTGCATTTCGGGCAGGTGCTTATGGTGGAGGTTCAGCGCGTAGGGGCGCGGGGCGCGGAGCTTCGGGGTGGCGGGCGAGGCCTCGTACGCCGCGATCATCTTTTTACCGCCGCCGCTGTAGCCGGTGAGGGAGAAGGCGGTGATGGGCATGGATGCCGGGATGATTCCCGCATCCACCAGCGGGCGCACGGCGAGGACGAAGGCGGTGGCGTGGCAGCCGGGATTGGCCACGCGTGCCGCCTTCCTGATCTTCTCGCGCTGGCCTGTGATCTCGGGCAAGCCGTAGGCCCAGGCGTCGTCCGTGCGATAGGCGGTGCTGGCGTCGATGACGCGCGTGCGCGGATTGTCGATCAGCGCGACGGCCTCACGTGAGGCGGCATCGGGAAGACACAAGAACACGAGATCGGCGGCGTTGAGGAGCTTCTTGCGCTCGGCGGGGTCCTTGCGCTTGTCGGAGTCGATGCGCAGCAGGTCGACATCGGAGCGCCCGGCGAGCAGCTCGTGGATCTGCAGGCCGGTGGTGCCTTCGTGTCCGTCGATGAATAGTGTGGGCTTCATGAAACCGCTCCGCGCCGCCGGCGCCTGTCCCGTGCCGGCGGCTGATTGTTCCCGCAAAAGCACAACGGCGTCCCAAAAAGGAACGCCGTTGCGAGTGATACCAGACGATTGTTTGCCCGGGGATGGGGGGGGGATCCCCAGGCGGTGCGTTCCGTTACCGCTTGGAGAACTGGAAGCGCCGGCGAGCGCCGCGCTGGCCGTACTTCTTACGTTCCTTCATGCGGCTATCGCGCGTGAGGAAGCCGCCATCCTTCTGACCCGGACGCAGCGAGGGGTCATAGAGCGAGAGCGCCCGGCCGAGCCCCTGCACGAGAGCGCCCGCCTGCCCGCTGTAACCGCCGCCGCTGACGTTCACGGTGATGTCGAGATTACCGGCGATGTTGGCGGCAATCAGCGGAGAGCGGACGAGGTGGCGGTCCTTGGTTTCCTGGAAATAGTGTTCGACCTCGCGGTCGTTGACGGAAAACTTGCCTTCACCCGCGGTGATGCGGACGCGGGCGACGGACTTCTTCCGCCGGCCGGTGCCCCAGTAGAAGACCTTGCCGCCGATGACGACTTTGCCGCGGGAGGAGGGGGCGGCGGTGGGGGTTGCCGGGGTGGTGGTGGTCGCGTCAGCCATGATTGGATCCAGAAGTCAGAAGTCAGAAGTCAGAAGACGGAGAATCACAGTTCGAGTTTTTCGGGTTTCTGGGCGGCGTGGGGGTGCTTGTCGTCGGCATAGCACTTGAGCTTGGTGAGCATCTGCTCGCCGAGGCGGTTCTTGGGAAGCATGCGGCGGACGGCCAGCTCAAACACCTTGTTGGGCCGGCGGGCCTGGAGATCCTTCAGGCTGGCGACGCCGTGGCCGCCGGGATAATAGGTGTAGTAATCGTACTGGCGTTGGTCGGCTTTGCGGCCGCTGACTTTGATCTTGGAAGTGTTGAGCACCACGACGTAATCGCCGGTGTCGACGTTGGGGGTGTAAATGGGCTTGTGCTTGCCCATGAGGCGGGTGGCGACTTCGACCGCGAGGCGGCCGAGCGTCTTGCCGGCGCCGTCGATGACGAGCCACTTGGCGTTGGTCTGGCCGACCTTGGCGATGGTGGTGCGACCGGCGGTGCGCGACCGCGCAAGGCGGCGGACAGGCCGGGAGGAGGTGGATGCGGTGGTCATGACACTACCCTGTTCTTCGAGCAAAGGCGAAGGATGAAGCCCGTGATGGGTGGGAACGCTCGTGACAGAGTGAGTCCGCCTGCCCTGACGGGAACGCAGCAGTTTACGGTTTTTTGCCGCAATGTCAAGGCTGGTGGGAAAGCTTTGGGAATAGAAAAGGCAGCTATTTCGCCGGTGGAGGGCATCGGCTATAATGCGGGGCCATCGCCGGAGTGGCGGAATGGCAGACGCGATGGACTCAAAATCCATTGTCCTCACGGGCGTGTGGGTTCGACTCCCTCCTCCGGCAATAATTCCCTCCTGTGAAAACCGCTGAATTCCCAGCGGTTTTTTCATGCGCGCCAAGGGACGACGCGCCCATCACCACGCTGATGGGAGGATCGGCGGAAGTCAGCGCCCGCGCAGACCCCGGCCGGCGCGGGGAAGGCGCTCGGCCGGCGTGTCGGTTTCGAAGAAGCGGCGGACCTGCGGGCCTTCCTTGAGCGGATCCATCAGGCGGTGATAGTCCTGGTCCGAGAGCGTTTGCTTGCAGACGGTGTCGAGGGTGCGCGCGGACGTGCGGATGGCTTCGAGGGCGGCCTGAAGCTGCTCGGCGGTCACGGCCGGCCCGGCGCCGGCCTGGGCGGGGGCGGCGTTGGCCTGGGGATTCTGCACGCCGGCCTGAAGCTGCCGGATGTTGCGCAGGTCAGTGTAGAACCGGCCGATCGCGGGATAGAGGACGGTCTTTTGCGCATCGGTCAGGGCGAGGTGGTCGAGGACCGTGCCCACCGCCTGGGGTCCACGACCGGTCATGTCGAGCGACATTTCCGTGACATCCTCGGCCGCGGTATCGGGTCCGCCGGGTTTCGTGCGGCCGCGGAGCGTCACCGGGAGCGGCCGGCCCACGAGCAGTTCGTCGAGCGCCTGGCCGACGCGGGCGGGATCCATCCACGCATAGCCGGCCTGAAGGATTCCTTTGGAATCGATGATGAACGTCATGTTGGGATAGCCGCCGTAGGCGTTGGAGGTGAAATCGTTGAATTGATCGACGGCGATCTCCGCGGGGTTGATGTGGAGCCGCTCGGCGGTCTGTTTGGCCAGCGCGATGCGCTCCGTGAGGCTGGTCGGCGCGGCGAACGCGAACCCTTCGTCGGTGTTGAGATCGATGGCGTTGGGGGAATCGGCGGCGTGGGATTCCTTGGCGTAAACGATGATGAAGCTGACTTTGCCATCGTATTTTTTGGCGAGCGCTTCGACGGCCTTGGCCCGGGCGCGAAAGAGCGGTTCGGTCGCCGAGCCAAATTCCAGGACCACCGGCTTGCCGCGGAAATCGTTGAGATGGATCGGCTTGTTGTCGAGGGTGACCGCGGCGATCTCCGGGGCGACCGTGCCTAGCGCGGGGTGGTGGGGCGCGGCGGCGACGTCAGCGAGGGCCAAAGGCACGACCGTCAGAAGCGCTGCGAGGGCCAGTGTGCGGCTGAGGTGTCGGATCATGGACGATTCTCCACGGACGATCTTTTTGTCTCTTTCAGGTAGCACGACGCGGGCGCCCAAAGGTTGCGAGGTTTCCCCCCGGGGGGCGGGGCCTATACACTATATCGGTTCATGATCAGTTCATGGCAGGAGGTTTGTGGCGAATGCCTTCACCGGTCCATCCGTATAGCGATTATGGCGTGTCGTTGCGGACGTTGCGTTCCGCGCGGGGGTGGCTGGGATTCCTGCTGGTCATGTGCGTGGCGTGGCAATTCATCGGTTTTGCGCTCTTTTACTGGACGCCGCAGCCCTACGAATCGATGCGGCCGGAGTATGTGTCGAGCGTTCCGACGGCCTCCGCGCCGGCGATCGGACCGACCACGCAGGGGCAGGCCGTCCCCTTTTTGCCGGCGCCGCCCCAGGGCAAGCACCTGAACGTGCGCAAGGAGTGGGAGCTAACGTACATGATGGTGGTGCCGGTGACGCAATTGGCGTCACTGATTGCGGTATCGAGCCAGGTGATCATCGTGTTCATCACGCTGCTGGTGGTGCTGGTGGCGCAGGCGCCGGGAGTGGCGCAGATCACGCGCAGCCTGATCTGGTCGGTCTTGCTGCTCTTCATGTTCCTGCCGTGGCAGTATTTCGCGCGTGATTTTCCGATACCCGGCGTGATTTATTCCTATACCGAGATGACCAATTTCATCGGGCCGCACGTGGTGAAGGGGGTCGCGATCAATGGCCTGCACACGTGGCTGCTGTTCGGGCGGTTCATCGTGTGGCCGCTGGTGGGATTGCTCGTGCTGCTGATCACCTCCGAGCGATATCGTGCGGGGATCATGATTGCGATCGGGCATCCGCTGCAGAGCATTCTGCAGCCGCGCGGCGGCGGCGTGACGGCAGGACCCCCGGTGCCCAAACCGGCGGGCTTGACCCGCGGATGACTCTGGCTCACTCGGGGGGGGGGCGCGGCGGTGATTCTTGGCGGCGTTTGCAGGGGTTGTTTGTGATGCGGCAGGTGATGGCAGGCCTGGTGGCGGCGGTGGTGGCGGTGGCGTGTGGAACGGCGTGGGGGCAGCAGGCGGCGGCGGACAGCGGCGCGGGCGCGCTGCCGGCCGGAGTGAAGGTGACGCGCGGGATTGTGTATGCGAAAACTGGGGAGGGGGCGGAATTGCGGCTGGATGCCTACGTGCCCACCGCCGGTGATGGCCGGGCGATGCCGGTGCTCCTGCGAATCGGCGCCAAGCGCGAAACGCCCAGCGGCGCGGCGATCGCCCTCCTGGGCAAGGGCTATGGGCTGGTATATGCGGCCTATCTGCCCGAGGGAACGCCGGCGGCGGTCGCCTTCACGCGCTTCCCCAACGACCTGCATGCGGCCAAGGCGGCCGTGCGGTGGGTCCGCGGCACCTCCGTGCAGAACGGTTTTGACAAGGAACGCATCGGCGTGTGGGCGTCGGGAAATGGCGCGTCGATCGCGGCGCTGCTCGCGATGACCGCCGATCAGCCGGCGCTCAATGGAACGATGGGCGACTATGCCAAGGAATCGAACGCCATCCGGGCGCTCTGCTTATTCGGCGGAACCACCGACTGGCGAAACGCCGAGCTCTACGGCGACGAAACGGTGAACATCCCCGGCTCGCCCGCCTATCAGTTGTTCGGCGACAACCCCAAGGGCGCGCCCGATGCGGCGCGCCAGGCGTCGGCGGTGAATTACGTGCGGCCCACGTCGCCGGCCGTGCTCATGGTGACCCTCCAGAGCGATCCCAATCGCGCGATGCACCTGATCTTTGCCGAGACGCTGCGGCGCGCCGGCGTCGCCTCGGCCCTCTATGAAGAGGAAATCGGCGGGGGTCTCGGAGGCAAGTCCGTCGACGAGGGGAAGCTCAATCAACGCGTGCTGCAATTCTTCGATGACACCCTGGCCGGCGGAAACGCTCCGCCCCAGATGACGGTGCAGGACGAAATCACCAAGCTCGCCGACGCCGGGCTCTACAAACAGGCGAACCGGCTGATCGAGGAGCAGATCGCGCGCGTCTCCGTTTCGGGACGGGCGCCGTGGCTCAAGCTGACCAGCCAACTGGCGTCGCGGCAGCGCGAGCCGGCGATCGCGCGGCTCAAGGAGGTGCTCAAATCCCACTCCGCCGCGCAAAACCTCAACGTCGTCTGGACCATCCGCGAGGTGCTGACCGACCCGGAGCGCATCGGACAGTACGATGTGGAAGCGACCCTGCGGGCGCAGCAATACGATGCGCGGGCGCGAGCGCTCGAAGCAGTCGAAGCGCTCAATACGCTGGTGGTGAAAAAAGACTGGACCGGCGCCGAGCGGCAGGCGGATCGCATGCGCACCGCGCCGGCCGCGGACATGGACGGCGGCGTCGTGCGCGATTACCTGGCGCGCTACGCGGCATTGCGTGCGCAACCGATGGCCTGGCCCCAGGGCGTCACGCCGGTCGCCTATGCCGCGGACTTCGGCCAGGATCTCTACGGCAACTGGATGGATGTGAAGGCCGGCGGCGTGATGCAGCGCTTCCGCTGGATTCCGCCCGGGAATTTCGCCATGGGCTCGCCCAAGGACGAATGGGGACGCCTGCCCAACGAACCGATTTTGCAGCCGACCACGATCGCCAAAGGGTTCTGGCTGGCCGACTGCGAAGTGACGCAGGCGATGTGGAACGGCGTGATGGGCAAGGCCGACAATCCTTCGCATTTTGCAGGCGCGAACCTGCCGGTGGATGGTGTGAGTTACGCCCACGCGATCAATTTTCTGCGCGCCATGGGGCTTGGCGCGCGGCTGCCCACCGAAGCGGAATGGGAATACGCCTGCCGCGCCGGTGGCCGCGAGATGTATCCCGGCACCGGCCGCCTCAAGGACACCGCCTGGTTCTGGGATGAAGCCCAGGACACGCGCGATTCGAGCGACATCCGCATTCTCCACGAGCTGGATACGGTCTCCGGTGGCGCCACCGGCACCCACGCCGTCAAGGGCAAACTCCCCAATCCGTGGGGCCTCTACGACATGCAGGGCAACCTCTGGGAATGGTGCGAACCCGTGGCCGGGGCTGGCGGGGCGCAAAGCAGCGAGCTGGCCCGCGAGACCAAGGTGCTCAAAGGTGGAAGCTGGCTGTCGATCCCCCAAAGCTGCCGCCCGGCGCGCTCGGCCGCCTTCGGCATCGAACAAGGCTCCTGGACCTTCGGAATGCGCGTGGTGATTCCGGGAAGCTGACCGGGATCGCACGATTCAAAAAATGGGTAAGCGCGTGGATTAAAGCTGGAGCAGCACGCGCACATGTTCTTCAACCATCGCGAGGGTTCCCGGAGAAACCTGTCCGAAGCGACGGGAGAACCGCTCGATCGCCACCGATCGGATGTCTTCGCATTTGATGAAGCTGGGGGCGAGCGAGACCGCCTTCGGGCGGCGAGACGCGCACATGGAGTGGAATATGCTTGTCCTGGGAAGTGATCGGAAGGACCACGATCAGGCCGGCGGGCCCTTGATTAAAAAGCGTCGCGGAAAAAACCAGCGCGGGACGACGACCGGATTGTTCGTGCCCGCGGGTGGGATCGAAATCCACGAGCCAGATTTCCCCTCGCCGCGGGCCGTTCCTGGCAGCCATCAATCCCCCTCCAGGCCGTCGCCGAGGGTCGCATCCCATTGAGCCCGTTCTTTGAGCTCCTGCCGCCACTGCCGGGAATTTTTTTGCAGCCGGGCGAAGGCGGCGTTGGTGTCCTCAAGCAGACGCCGACGATCGTAGGCCTCAACGATTTTGTCCAGCATGCGGGTCATGGGCAACGATTCCGCCCGGGCAATGCGCTGGAGCTTCTGGCGGGTCTGGGGATTGATGCGGAGGGTCTGGGCCATGGGGGGAATCTCTTGTACACGGAAAAGTATACGCTTTTGCGCACGTTCGATCAAAAATATCGCCCCAGCCGAGGGGGTGGATGACTTGCCGCCCGGGAGAACGAATGGCCAGCGCTTACGAGCTGGCCGTCGCAGGCAGGTTCAAAAAAAATCGCAGTTCCCCCTTCGTCGGCCCGCATGGCCGGCACCAGTAGCGCGCCCGGCGATCCGGCCGGCGATGCCGCGAATAGGTCTTCCCGCACGCCGGACAAGACCCGCACCAGCGTCCCGCCGGCATCCGCGCCTCCCCCTTGTCACACCGCTCCGGCTTGCATCCCACGCGCAGGCACATCGCCTTCCACCGCGGCCCGTGGCCGGCTCGTTCCCCCGCCAGCGCGTGCGCTATCTCGTGCAGCACCGTCTCCCGCACCTGCTCCTCCGGATTGTGCGCCACGAAATGCGCCGACAACTCAATCCGCTTCTCCCGATACCGGCACAACCCCAGCGCCCGCTTCCGGCGGTTCCAGCAGAACGTCCAGTCCGTAAGCTGATGAACCACTAGCAACCGGCGGGCAATCTGTTCAGCGGCGAGAAAATCCATGACGCGCATCCGTACGCAGGTACAACGCGCCGAATTATACCCGCCGCCCCGCGCGCCGTCAGCGGGCGGCGAAGGAAGCTGCACGTCCCCCAGGGACATCGGAGCCGCGCTCTCCGGATGCACGCGCGTGATCGTGTGGTTATTGAATGAGCCATCGACCCTGTCCGGACCGACGGCGTCGACCTGATACTCCTGCCCCGGAATCAGCCCGCCAACGGTGAAGTTCCCGTTGGCATCCGTGGTCAGGCGCTGATACAGGCCGACCATCATTCCGCCGTCGTCCTCTTTCAGCGCCAGCCCGCAGAGAAGTTGCTGGTTGGCGACCGGACCACCATTTTTATCCACGATGCGTCCGGCTGCGGTGGCGGCTGGCGCGACCGTGACCGTGAGATGGTCCTCGCCGGGCTTCACCGTTTGGATCCCCGCGAGCCTTCCATCCGGAGAGGTGGCGACAAGATGGATCGCCACCGTGCTCCGCCGGAGCGTGAATGTGCCGTCTTCATTGGCTGCGCCGCTGGGCTCGCGCATGCCGTTGAATTCGAATTGCATGCTGTCGAGAGTGGCCTTCGCGACAAACTTCGTGGGATCGGAGGCCAGAACGACCTTGCCGCTGAAAGTGGTCGGCGCGTCGGGATCCGTATCCGAGTGCAGATTGACCGTCAGCTCAGGCTTCCCCTCGCGCTTGAATTGCTCCATCACCCGGCCGGGCGGGATGTAGCACTCGACATAGCCGTCGCCCGCAATCGCATAAAAATCATAGCTGCCGGTTTTATCCGTGGTGGTCATCATCGAGAAATGCGGCGTGATGGCTTTGCGGTTGACAACGCCGCCCGGAAATTGAACAGCCGCCGGAAGATCACTGTAGGAGTAGTCATAAACAATGAGCGAAACCTCGGTATCAGGCGCGGGCTTCTTTTTGGGTCCCGCCGTTACCTGCCCATGAATGTGTTCCGCCGGCGCCAACTTGAGTTCCAGCGGAGCTGTCAGCGCATCCTTGTGCAAAATGAAGTTGGCCTTCGCCGCTTCCACCCCGCGATAAGCAACCACAGAGTAGTACAATTCCGGATCGATGTTCATCTCGAAGGTGCCATCCGCTTTGGTTTTCACCTGCCCGTTGAAGTCATCGAACTGGTAACCCGCCCCGCTCACGTCGACGGTGGCCGACCCCGCTGGACGTCCGAGCTGATCGCGCACGATTCCCGTGAGATGGATCTGCGGAATCAACGTGACCTGCAAATCGCCCTTGTCCTTGGGACGCCACACCCAACGCTGCGCCGAGGTGTACCCCTCCTTGCGCACCCAGAAGGCGATGCCGACCTGTTCATCGGCGGGAATGAAATCAAATGTTGCATTGCCGTTCGCATCACTGGTGCGATCAAAATCGCGCAATCCGCAGTTCAACTCGCCGCCCTTGTCCGGCTTGGTGAAATACCACGGATCGACGTCCACACTCGCCATCGGCTGCCCGGATTCATCGGTAACGTGCACCTTCACCGGCGTCGCGCCATTGAGCGTCAGTGTCACAGGCGCGGAGAAGTCCGGCGCCAGATGATACGGATCCGTCCGTGGCTGCGATTTGTAGACGACGAGCTGATAATCAAGCCCGACGTTGTCTTTGAACGCAGCGACGTATTCCAGCGGAGCATCCTGCGGAACATGCAACGTGGCGGCGCCATGCGCATCGCTCGCCTCACGATCCAGCAACTGGTAAGAAAACGCCCCGCTCGCCACCGTCGCCCCCGACAGCGGCCGCTTATGTGCATCCAGCACCGTCACCGAAATCGTCCGCGCCGGTTTGGCAATCAGATGCAGCGGCGCCGGCGGCAACCCGCCCTTCGCCCGCTCCTCCTGCCCGTACGCAACCAGCGACCGATCGCCATTCGCCGCCAGATAAGCGCCGTAAATCGAATTCGGCTCCCCGCAGGTAATCGTGAACGATCCGTCGGCATTCGAGCGCGCCGAATAAATCGTCTTCTGGCGATCCGCCGTGATCAGCACGTCCCCCAGCGGCTTGCCCGCAACATCGGTGACCATGCCGGAAAGCCGGGCCGCCGGCGGTGGAGCGTCATCACCCGCCGGCGCCTGCGCACGCGCCACCGGCGCCAACAGCGACAGCGCAAGCACGCCGAGGAATCCCACCTTCATAGGTCAACTCCGCAAATGCACCATCGAACCGTAATACCGTTGCCGATCGCAGCGAAATTATACAGGCAGCGTCGCCCGCAACCGCTCGATCACCGGCGGAATGATCCCCAGCGCCGCATCGATCTCCTCCCCCGTCGTCAGCCGCGACAACGAAAACCGAATCGCCCCATGCGCGATTTCATCCGGAATCCCCATCGCCCGAATCACCGGCGATGGTTCCAGCGACCCCGACGAGCACGCCGCCCCCGCCGACGCGCACAACCCCTGCTCCGACAGCAAAAGCAAAATCGCCTCCGCCTCCAGCCGCGCAAACGAAATGTTCGCCGTCGTCGGCAACCGCTTCCCCGAGTCACCCCCCCCGCCGTTCACCGACGCCTCCGGAACCGCCGCCAGCAATTGCGACTCCAGCCGGTCCCGCAACTCCGCCACCCGCCCATACGCGTTCCCCTCCACCGCCGCCTTCGCCAGTTCCGCCGCCCGCCCCAACCCCACGATCCCCGCCACGTTCTCCGTCCCCCCGCGCCGATCCCGCTCCTGCGGACCCCCGCGCTGCCACGGCTGCCACCGCACGTTCCGCCGCACAAACAGCGCCCCCGCTCCCTTGGGCCCATGAAATTTATGCCCCGACAGCGACAGCAAATCGATCGGCAGTCCCTTGAGCGACATCGCGATCTTCCCCACCGCCTGCGTCGCATCCACGTGAAACGGAACCCCATGCCGCCGGCAAAGCTCCCCGATCGGCCGCGGATCAATCAGCACCCCCGTCTCATTGTTCGCCCAGATAACCGACACCAGCGCCACCTCCGCCGCCCGCGCCGCCAGCGTCTCCGCCAACCGATCCACATCCAGCGCCCCCGCCCGATTCACCGGAATCTGCACCAGCTCGCACCCGCTCTTCGCCAGCGCATGCGCCGGCTCACGAATCGCCGAATGCTCCACCGTCGACGTGATCAGCACCTTCCGCGGCGCCCGCGCCGCCAACAGCCCATGCAACGCCGCATTGTTCGATTCCGTCGCCCCCGACGTGAACACCACCTCCCGCGCCTCGCAATCCAGCAGCCCCGCCACCTGATGCCGCCCCCGCTCCACCGCCTGCCGCGCCTCCTGCCCAAACCGATGCATCGACGACGGATTTCCATACTGCTCCGCCAAAAACGGCAGCATCGCCTCCAGCACCGCCCCATCCACCCGCGTCGTCGCATTGTTGTCCAGATAAATCATCGCCAGATTGTAGCGAGATTCCCGCAGCGAGAGCGAAATTGCCGCACCCGCAGCGCCGCCCCGGGAAAGGCTATACTCCGGCCATGCCTCCGCCCACCACGCCAACCCGCCACTCCCACCGCATCACGCCGGAACTCAAACGCATCATGCAACAGGACTACGTCGACCACTTCGGCTTCTGGAAACCCGTGCCCCACGCAGGCTCCATCATCCTCAAGCTCGATTACCCGCGCGGGTTGATCCGCGTGCTGAAAGTCCTCCTGGTCGCCTTGGCCTTCGGCGTGCCCTTCGGCCTCTTCTGGTGGATCCTTGTCGCGCACGCAGGAATTTCCCCCCTCGCGCTCGAAATCATGGCCGGCCTGGCCCTGGCCGGCATCTTCGTCCCAGGCCTCATCGCCCGCTCCTGGGACTTCCTTAAGCAATGGCGCGCCGGCCCCTGGCTCACCATCGATACGCTCCATTCAACGATTCACCTGCCTCGCCACAACCTGCGGATCGCCACCAAAAATATCCAATGGTCTGTCCTCTACAGCGAGCTTGACCTCCGCTGCGATGGAAAATCCAGCATCGCCGAGTTCACGCTCACCCTCGGCCCAAACACCCCCGACCACACCTGCATCTCCATCAGCGCCAGCTACGGCCGCCGAGGCCTGCGCGACATCGACCGCAAGGCCGCCACGCTCGCCAACGCCACCAACGCGCCGCTCATTCGTTCAGGATATCCCCCCAATTTCACCCCCACCGCATAACTCTCTGCATCCAGCGCCCCCTCAGAACGGCCGCGTCTCCGCCAGGTGCACCCAATTCCCCGCCGGATCCCGCAGCACCGCCGTCGTGTTCAATCCATCGTGCGTGTGCAGCAACTCATGCGCGATCCGCGCATTCTTCAACCGCGGCAGAATGTTCGCGATGTTCCGCACCGTCAGCTTCACCGTCCCCAGCAACTGATGCCGCCGCGACAGCAGCACCTCGCGACGCAGATGCTTGAAACGAATGTTTTCATCATCATCCGAAATGATGAAATCCAAACCCAGCACGTGCTCATAGAACCGCCGGAAGATCCCGCGCGGCACGTCGCCCGCCGACAACACCACCGTGTTCACCGCCACGATCGTCTCCGCGGGAGCGATCGGCGCCGGACGAATCTTCAGAGGCTCGAGGTTAAAAGCAGTTTCAGTCATGGATGTACCTTACTACGTGCATCGGGTGCATACAAAGGAAAACGCGTCGGAAATTGACCGCACCCGCGATAAAAACCCTCCAATCTCTATGACGCATGGCCTTCGACAAAGTTTCGCATTCGTTTTACGCCACCCCCCGACAAAATGGGCTAAAAACACCGGTTGTGACGGCCGACCTGGCGCCCACCCTCCTTCCAAAGCCCCCACCGGCCCGCCAAGGCCCCGCTCTCACCGCTCACTCATCGATACGACTTGCCGCAGCCATCCGCCCACGCCTCGCACGGACGCCTTTCCTCCGCCTCCGCACCAGCCCCGCTGCGCCCACCCCCAGCATCCCCACCGTCCCCACCTCCGGTATCGGCTGTGCCAACGGACCCTGCGATGTCGCCACCACCTGGCCGTCGTCCATCAGCACCAGCGTCCCGTAGATGGTCACCGTGTCCGGCAGTCGATCCACATCCGCAATCAGCATCCCGCTTGCCGGAATCGTCACCGACGAAACCCCCAGCAGGCTCGCCTGCGAAATGTCGAGAATTCCCCCCATCCAATTCAATTGCCCCACCGTCAGGTCGCGCTCCGATACCAGTTCTCCCCCCGCCCCCAGTGTCAGCGTCCCGGTGATCGACAGCGCATCGGTCACCTCCACCATCCCCCACACCGAGAGCCCCGCCATGGTTGCCGCGCTGCCTGTCTCGATCTCCACCTGCGACCCCGCGTTGCTCGTGAGCGTTCCCATGCCCGCCAGGATGGCCCCGCTCCCCAGCACCAGCGTGGCCCCGTTTCCCACAAGCGTTGCGCGCGGCGCATAAGCCCCCGTTACCGTCGTCGCCGCTGGCGCCGCGATGATGTCCACGGTCCCCGTCCCTGACACATTCCCGCTGATCGTCAGTCCCTTGGCAAAAAGAAATGCCGAGGTGTCCACCACCACAGATCCCCCCAGCGTCCCCGAATCCACCTTCACCGTTCCGAACTGAAGATGCAACAGCCCCGAATTATTGAGCTGCCCCACCTCAAACGTGTTCAGGTTGCCATCGTATGTCAGCGTTCCGCTGTTGTTGAACGTCGCCATCGAACTCCCGCTCGCCGTCACCGCGCCGATGTTGAACGTCGCCCCCGCGGCATTGTTGAACACTGCGTTCCCGAATGTCAGCGTACCGCCGTTCCAGCTCCCCGCGCCCCCATTGGTCAGAGTCCCGGTCAGCGACTTGGGCGTGCTGCCGTTCAAAATCACAACCCCGCCCGCCGCGACCACCTCCCCCGGTGCCGCAATCCACTGCCCGGCCCACGTGAGCACGCCGCCTACGTTCAGCACCTGCCCCTTGGCCACCGTCACCCCCGTCAGACCGAAACTCGTCCCATTGTCCGCCAGTACCATCGCACCCGTCTGCAGCGACGCGTTCACATCCAATGACCCATACAACTGCCACGTCCCCAGCCACGACGTCGGCACGTCCACGGACACCTCCGGTGTCGCCACCCGCACCGTCGCGCTCGCCGGCATCGTCACCGTGCCGCTGTTGATCGACCAGTTCGTGTCAAACTCCAGTGTTGTATCTTCCCCCATCTGAATCGTCCCGTGGTTGCTCCCCGAAAAAAGCGTCAGCGTCCCCGCGTCAATCTGCATCAGTCCCTGGTTGTCCATGCGATTGAACAGCAGATTCGCCGCCGCCGTTTGGTGAACCGTGCCATAGTTCACCCCCCCCGCGATCTCCGCGTCCCCCGTCCCATCCACCAGGATCAGACCATGATTACTGAAGGTCATGGCCGGGCTCGTGTTCGCGATGCTCCCATGTCTCAAATGCACCACGCTGTTGTCATACACCGCCACCAGCGGCGCAGAAATGGCTTCCTGGGTCAGCGTCACCGTCGCCGCACCGCCCTCGCCCGCCGCAGTCCCGCCGATATAAACTGCCACACTTGCGTACGCGCCGCCGTTAAGCGTCGCCGTTGACCCCGCCTCCGCTGCCAGCACCAGGTTCGCACAGACCACGCCCCCCTCTTCCGCCGTCAGCGCCCCCGCCCCTGTCTGCCCGATGGTGATGTTCCCCGTCGTGCTCAACGTGCTTCCACCGCTGAGTGTCAGGCCATTCCACCCGGTCCCCGTATCGAACACCAGGTCCTGCTTCACCACCAGCGACCCGCTCGTATACACAAACCGCGCCGACGGTTCCTCGATGGTATCCACGGTCAGCTTTCCCCCGCTCAGCACCAGTTGTCCCTCGTTGATCAGCTTGCCTGACACCGAGAGCGATGCACCTGTCCCCAATGTCAGCGTCGATCCCAGCGCCTGACCGTCTCCAATGGTCACATCCCCATTCGTCACCTGCATCACCCCATACGTGAAGGCCACCGCGCCCCCCGTCGACGCCAACGCCCCCGCCGTCAGCGTCCCTCCCGTCAGCGTCACATTCGACCCCGCCTGCAGCGTCACCGTTCCGGAGACCAGCAGTTTCTTCCCGCTCCCCAGACTCACACTACTTCCCAGCGCCGTGCCCGCGCCGATCGCCACATCCCCATTCGTGATTTGCACGGTTCCTGAATTCCACGTCATCAACCCTCCTCCCGATACCAATTGCCCCGTCTGCAAGCTGCCCCCCGACAACACCAGCGTCCCCGGCCCATACAGTTCCGTCACGCCTCCCACCGTTGCAACGGTGCTGTTCAGGCTCACGATCCCGCTATTGGCCGCCCCCGCCGCCGTCCCGCCCACATACAGATTCCCTCCCACCGACAGGGTCGTCGTTCCCGAGCTGTTCGACAACAGCAACTCGCTCGTCGTCCCGACGCCCGACGCCCCCACCGAAAGATCCCCGGGCGTCGTCAACGCCGTCTGCTTGATCCACACTTCCCCCGACGAAAACGTCACCGTGGAACTTCCATGCATGTCCAGCCACCCGGTCGTCAACGTTCCCCCCGACATCGTGATGCTCCCCGTTCCGCCCGCATTGCTCCCCAGAATCGTCGCCCCGCTCACCGTGACGCTGCTGTGCGTGCCCACCGTCACGCTTCCGCTCCCTCCCGCCAGCGTCGGCTTCCCCGCCTGCACCCCCAGCGTCAGCGTCCCTGTCTGCACGCGCGAAAAGAAACCGGTCGATGGCCCCGTGACGTCCAGTTCCCCCGTCGAACCCGACTGGGCCCCCAATGCCATCAACCCGCTCACGACGATCATCCCGCTTCCCGTCACCTGTATCCGCCCCGCGCCGACATCCCCGATCACCAGCGACCCCGCCGTCAACGTCGATCCGCTGCTGTCCACCATCACCACGCCCGTTGACCCCAAACCGTCTCCCACATCCACGCTCTGCGCCGTCACAGTTCCCTGCGTGCCCAGCGTCAGCGTCCCCGTTCCGGCCACCCCAATCCCCAGCGTTCCCACCGTCATCGACGACTGCGTTCCCGCCACCGAGATCACCCCCACGCTACCGGTTCCCACGCCCGCCATCGCACTGCCATTCAGCACCACCACGCCCTTTGCCGCCACCTGCAACGTTCCCGCGCCCTCCTGCCCGATCACCGCGTTGGTCGCCGTCAACCGCGAGAACGTGCCGCTCACTGTCACCACCCCGGATGCTGTCTCGCTGCCCGGCACCAGCAGTTCATCCGTGATCACCCGCGCCGCCGACAGCACCAGCGATCCGCTCCCGCCGGCTCCCACCGTTACCGTCCCCGGATCCCCATGCGTCGGCACCTCATACAACCCGGCCTGCAATGTCAGACACGCCGAATCGCCCGCCGCCCCCGCTACCGACAAGTTGTTCAGAATGGCCAGCACATCGCTGCTCGACCCCGGCGCCACCGTCACCACCCCCGCCTCCACCGCCACTCCCCCCACGCTCGTGAGCGCCTGACCGATCGTTACCGTATATCCCCCCACCAGCCCAAAGTCCGCCACGGTCACTCCGTCCGGAACCACCCCCGTTGACCAGTTCGTCGCGCTATTGAAATCCCCGCCCCCCGCATTGCTCCAGTTCGCCGTGTCCGCCATCGCCTGCCGCGCCGCCGCCGCCAGAACCGCCGTCGCCAGCACCGCCGGCAACCCCTTCAACCGCGCTGCCATCACCCTTCCTCCAAATTCCCGACTCCGAGAAACTCGTCACTTCATACCACACAAACCGGCTGTTGGCCTCAAAAAACTCCCCAATACTTGCTCTAGCCAAATGCGAATTTCGGCCCGTTCTCCCCAACTTCCCTGCAAAACGGCGCGAACCGCCACCTACGCAAAATGCTGCCACGAGAATCCACTCATCCGCCCCCCCTCTTCCTATTTCCGCGGCCTCAACGTCTCTATCCCCCCGTCAAACTTCGCCACCATCGCCTCCGCCGCCATCCCCACAAACAGCCCCGTCCCCACCACCCCCGCCAACGCCCGCAACTGCATGTCCACCGCCGCCGGATCGCCCAGCAACTCCGGCGGAAACCGGCAATGCAAATACGGATTCCCATTGTCCGTCATATACGCCTTCCCATTTTCCGTCATCCGCTGCGTCACCGCCGCACCCATCGCGCTGATCTGCCGCACCAGCACCGGCCGCGCAAACTCCACCACCTCCACGAACACCGGAAACGTCGTCCCCAGTGTCCCCACCAGCTTCTCCTCGCCCACCACAATGATCAGGTGCGCCGCCAGCGACTCCACCACCTTCTCCCGCAGCAGATTCCCGCCGCCCCCCTTGATCACATTCAGCGCCGGATCGACTTCATCTGCCCCATCGATTGCAATATCCAAACGATCCACCTCCTCCAGCGTCGCCAACGTGATCCCCGCCTCCCGCGCCACCCGCTCCGTCAGCACGCTCGTCGGCACCCCCACCATTTCCAGCCCCTCCCCGCGCACGCGCTCCCCCAGCGCCCGCACAAACGCCAGCGCCGCCTTCCCCGATCCCAGCCCCACGCGCTGCCCCGCCTCCACGCGCCGCGCCGCCGCCGCCCCCAGCCGCTCCAACTGCTCCACCGTCGCCTTTTTCTCCGAACCCGCACGCGTCGCCATAAACATTCCTGCCTTCACAAAATCCGAGCCCAACACTATACCGCATTCCTCACGCAATACCCTCCGATCCCGCCCGCGCTTTCTTTAATCCACCCGCACCCCGGGTTATAGTCATGCGCCGCTCCTTCGCGGCCCATCTTCATATCTGCGCAAGGCCCACAATGGACCCCAACTCCCCTTGGAATACTCCCGACGACTGGCGCGCCGATGGCACGCGCTTCTCCGATCTCTCCAGCCTCCGCACCACCCCCTGGACCGCCCTCCTCTCCGCCAAAGAAACCCGCCCCGGCCAGAACCTCGACATCATCATCAAGCGCTTCGCCATCCCGCGCGATGTCGTCCAGGACCCCGAACGCATCGCCGCCGAACGCGAAAAATTCCTCGCCGCCGCCAAAATCCAGAAAGACCTCTCCGACATCCACGCCAAGGGCTGGGTCCAGGTCTTCCACCTCTCTCACGACCCCGACAACACCGCCTTCGCCATGCGCAAGTGCGGACCCTCCCTCAAGGATTACATCGACAACCGCCTCGCCCTCTCCGCCAAAGACCTCTACGGCCTCGTCCTCTCCGTCCTCGAAGGCCTCAACGAACTCTTCATCCGCAACCACCGCTCCCATGGCAACCTCAAAGCCTCCGATATCCTCGTCGCCTGCCCCGGCGATCCGCTCCCTTACAAACTTTCCGATCCCGCGCCCAAAGGCGAAGAGCATTCCGCCAATGATCTCTACGCCCTCGGCGCCGTTCTCTACCATCTGATCGAGCAGCGCGAATACGACCCCCTCACCCCCATCATCGCAACCACCCGCTGGGACCGCTTCGGCGCCAAGCGCGACCGCTGGATGCACTTCATCAACGCCCTGCTCAATCCCAACGGCTGGCACGATCCGCTTCCCCGCGTCATCAAGGAAGCCCAGCGCCTCAAGCCCGCCAGCCCCGTCCGCAACGCCGCGCTCGCCGGCGCCGGCGCCCTCGTGCTCCTTGCCGCCGCCTTCGCCGCCTACAAATTCCTCCCGCCGTTCCTGAGCAAAATGAATCCCCCCGGCCCCGCCACGCTCGCCTCCAACAACCTTCCCGCCGGCGTCGATCCCCAGACCAAAGCCGCCCTCGAAGCCGCGCGCACCCGTTACGCCGAGATCCGCACCAAGTGGCAGAACCTCGTCAACAACTCCAAGTTCGATCACACCAAGGCCCGCGCCCAGGCCCGCGAAGCTTTCAACCTCCTGCCCGACCCCACCGCGCCCCTGACCAGCCCCGCCGCCGTCCACGCCGCCGTAGATTCCTACGGCAAAGCCGCCGACAAGCTTACCGCCGCCCTCGCCACCGCCACCGACGAAGAAGCCGCAGGCCAGACCGCCGAAAAATCCGCCCTCGACGCCTTCACCCAGGCCAAAACCGAATACACCACCGCCAAGGCCAACTGGGACAGCGTCTCCGCCAAGCTCACCCCGCGCTTCCCCCACCCGCGCTCCAAGGCCCTCGCCGAATCCATCATCGTCCCCGATCCCGAGCCGCCCTCCGATATCCCCGCCATCCGCAACGCCGCCGTCGCCTTCCACGCCGCCGCCGAAAAACTCGTCGAAGCCGCCACCGTCGCCATGCAGGAAGAAGGCGCCGCCCAGAATATCGACAAGCTCCACACCGCCTTCGATCAGGCCCGCGCCAAATACCAGGACGCCTACGACCGCTGGCAGATCGCCTCCAAGGCCGCCGACATCAATCTCAAGGCCCCCAACGATCTCGTCGACCAAGCCCGCGCCGCCCTGCCCAATCAGATCGTCCTTTCCGATTCCGATCCCAACACCTACAAGACCGCCACCGCCGCCTACACCACCGCCACCGCCAAAATCCAGCAGGCCATCACCCTCCTCAACGATTCCAAGGCCGCCGCCACCAAGCACACCGCCGACACCTCCGACGCCGTCGCCCGCGCCAACGAAGCCCTCTCCAACCACAACTACGCCGAGGCCCTCACCTGGTACAAAAAAGCCGCCACCCTCGGCTACGCCCCCGCGATGTGGCAGGTCGGCCTGCTCTACGAAACCGGCGACGCCGGCGAACAGGACCTCGCCCAGGCCGCCCGCTGGTACAAACAGGCCGCCGACCTCAACGAGCCCCGCGCCATGACCGATCTCGGCGGCCTCTACGAAAAAGGCCGCGGCGTCGACAAAGACCTCGCCCAGGCCGCCGCCCTCTACCGCAAAGCCGCCGACCTCAAATACCCCCCCGCCATGGTCAACCTCGGCGTCTTCTGCGAAAACGGCATCGCCGTCGAAAAAAACCTCGCCCAGGCCCGCACCTGGTACGAACAGGCCGCCGACCTCAATAATTCCACCGCCATGTTCTACCTCGGCGTCCTCTATGAAAAAGGCAAGGGTGTCACCGTCGATTACGACAAAGCCATGGCCTGGTACAAAAAAGCCGCCGACCTCCACAACGCCGCCGCCATGAACGCCATCGGCAACCTCTACGACAACTCCAGCTACAAAACCGATCCCGCCCAGGCCCTCGCCTGGTACAAAAAAGCCGCCGACGCCGGTTACGCACCCGCCATGTGCAACCTCGGCGCTTTCTACGACAACGGCAAAGGCACCCCCCTCGACCACGACCAGGCCTTCAAGTGGTTCAAAAAAGCCGCCGACCTCAACAACGGAATGGCCATGTTCAACCTCGGCATCCTCTATGAAACCGGCCGCGGCGTTGACAAAAATATCACCCAGGCCCTCGCCTGGTACCGCAAAGCCGCCCACTCCGACGACCCCGCCGCCGTCGCCTCCGCCACCGACCGCCTCGGCAAGCTCGGCTTCCCCGTCGGCGACTGAAGCCCCCGCGCTCGCCCACGTTCCCGCTATAATCATCCGGCAGTCTCCCGCCAGTCATCGGAGAACCCTATGTCCGCCCCACCTTCCAACACCACCATCTTCGAAGGCACCTGGGACGAACTCCTCCAGCACGCCCCACAACTCGCCGGACACCGCCTCCAGGTAAAAGTGCTCGATCCCGCCCTCACCCAGCCTTACATTCCCCACGGCGTTGATCCCAGTCATCCACCATTGGACATGTCCCCCCAAGGTCGCGCCAAATGGTTCGAAGAGTTTAAGAAATGGGTCGACAGTCAGCCCCCGCTTGGTCCTTGGGACGACAGCCGGGACACCATCTACGAGCACCCCTGAAATGATTTTCCTCGATACAAACATACTGGCGCGCACCCTGCAATCGAACCATCCGCATCACGCTGAACCCTCGCCCGCACCACTGCAGCCGCTACACCGCTTCATCCAGGGTCTTTACTCTCCCCGCCTCCACCTTCTCCCGAACATGCCGATCATCCCCCTCGCGCCGCAGGTCAAACAGCCTTCGTCGCCTGCCCCTGATACTCCCACGAATCCACCAGCGCCGTGATGCAAGCATCCACCGGGATCGCCGGCTCAAACGGATTCGCCGCCTCCCGCCCCTCCACGTACGTCACGTACGCCCCCTCCGCCGCCGACCCCGTGCAATCGCACGCAATCACCACCCACCGCACCGGCTGCTTCTGAAAATCCACCGGCTGCAGCAGCCACAAACGCTGCGACTCAAACCCCGGCAGCCGCACCCGCGCCTCCACATGCCCGATCACCCGCGCCAGATACATCAGTCCTTCTCCCCCCGACCGGCGCCCATCTGAATGCTCCTCTCATCCAGAATCGCCCCCACCGCCAGCCGCACAGGACAATCCTTTCCCGCCCCCAGCATCGACGCCGTCCCCGCCCCGTCCCCCGTCAGCAGCACCCGCTGCCCCACGCCCGCCCCCAGAATGTCCACCGCCACTTGCGGAATCCCCTCAGGCTCCATCGTCGCCGCGTGAATCGGCTGCACAATCAACATCGTCCCCTTCCGCATCGAAGCATGCTTAATCGTCGCCGTCACCGACCCACGCACAATCCCAATCCACATAACGCCCCACTTAATCTACCAGCCACCAACTCTGACTTCTGACTACTGACTTCTGACTACTCCTTCCTGAACACCGCCTGCCCCTGCGCATCAATCCTATCAATCAGCGCCACCACCACGGCATCCGTCGCCGTCCCCTTCATCGACGGCGCCATCCGCGCCGACGACCCCTGCGACACCGCCACAAAATCCCCCTCCCGCGCCCCAAGGTCGTCATTCGCCACGATCATCGTGTTCCCCGGCACAAGCTGCCCCTCCTTGATCACATGCGCGTGCACCACCACCAGTTTCTTCCCCTCAAAGCCCGCGTCTTTCACCGTGGCGACAACCGTCCCGACTACCTTCGCTATGATCATGAACGACTCCAAACGCGAGCAGGCCGCATTATGGCACACCCCGCCCCGCGAGCCAACCGTTCACCGCGTCGCGGGAAAGCCAGGGTATAGTTCTCGATCCGGGTAAACCTCCGAGACGCGACTGTGAGGGAGCGCCGGGGGGGGAGGGGGAATGCCGCCATGGAATTGTTACCCGGAATACGAACGACACCCGAAGGCCACGGGGACCGGGTCAGGGGTTGGCCCCCGGCGGAACCGTCAGCATGTCATCATTCATCTCACCCGTCCCAGGCTCCCCGCGCGGAAGGATGATCCGCATGTGGTCGCTCAACTCGTTGGGATCCAAATGCCGCAGCGTCGACTCCGGATCCGTCTGGTCATACACATACAGGTCCGTCTCATCGATCGACGAGAGCTCGAAATCGAAACGCCCGAACGCATCCACCTTATGCCTCGCATACACCGCGATCGCATCCGGTCGCCCCACCGAGAAAATCGCCGTCGGCAGCGGATGCTGCCGCGCATCGAGCACCACCCCTTTAATATGCTGGCACCCGGCGCAGGCAAACATGGCAAAGATTGCGCAGATTAACACGCACCGGCCAGGGGGGGACGTTATGGGACGGATGACAGGCATGGCCCGGTCTCCTAAGAAGGGGTGTCCACCACAAGGGGTGATAATGCCCAACCTCCCCTCAAGCAAGGCGCACGGGTGCGCAAAATACACAGGCGCGTGTCGTGAAAGGATTGTTAACGCCCGCCGACGGCGCGCCGATGTCAACAATCGACGCACTCTTACAGGACCCCTTCGATGCCCCTCCTTGTCACCAGCCTTGATGCCCAGCCAGGAATGCGGCTTGCCGAGGCTTTTGTTTACCGCGGCCGCGTAATGCTCCCCGGCGGAAAAACCCTCACCCCCGACGACGTCGCAACGCTCCAACGCAAGTACCCCGACGTCCTCCTCCGCGTCGGAGACCCCGTCCTCGACGCCCTCGCCGCCTTCGAAGATGACCGCCGCGAACGCGACGCCGCCGCCACCGTCACCCAGCAGATCACCGAAAAAGTCGCCTTCGTCCAGCAGAAAGTCACCGACCACACCGACCTCTCCACCGTCGACTTCGGCCGGCTCCGCACCTCCGTCGAAACCGTCATCGACTTCCTCAAAAATAACCCCGTCTCCGCGGCCCTCATCGAACGCCAGAATGAATCCGGCGGCTACCTCGCCGAACACGCCGGCAACGTCTTCTACCTCTCGATGGTGCTGGGATCCGCCGTGCGCGATTACATCGTGCGCGAACGCCAGCGACAGACCAACGCCAGCTCCCTCTCCCCCTCCGTCGCCATGGACCTCCTGCCCCTCGGCCTCGGCGCTATGCTCATGGATGTCGCCATGGCCCCCCTGGCCCATGTCTTCAAACCCGGCTACGTCCTCACCCCCCAGGACCGCGAAGCCATCTTCAACCATCCGCTCGTCGGCGCTGACATGCTCCCCGATACCCTCCCCGCCGCCGCCAAAATGATCGTGCGCTGGCATCACGAAAACTTCGACGGCACCGGCTACCCCCACCGCCGCCCCGGACCCTCCCTCCACGTCTTCGTGCGCATCGCACGCATCTGCGATGCCTTCGACGCCGCTACCTCCAACAGAATGTACGGCCGCGCCAAAAGCGCCGCTCGCGCGCTCTGGGAAATGTCCGCGGGACCCTTCCGCAAGTGCTACGACCCCGTCCTGATGAAAGTCTTCGGCACCGTTATCCAGCCCTTCCCCGTCGGAGCGAAAGTGCGGCTCACCGATGGTCGCTACGCGGTGGTGGTGAAGTACAACCGCAAAAACGCGTTTCAGCCGGTGGTCCTGGTCGCGTTTGATGCCGCCGGGCAGGCGTTCCCGGCGAAGGAAGTGATCGGGCCGCTGACGATCGGCGAGGGAAATGACCTGCGCCTCGGATCGTATCAGGGTGAGGACCTGAGCTTCCTCGCGGAGGCGGCGCCGCCCGCGGAAGATCGAGCCGAAGGAGCGGCGTTCGAGGACCTTCTGGAAGCCGCGTACCCGTAATGGGGCGTGCCCCTACTGCGTCCGGCGAGGCATCGTCTTGGCCACGCCATTGTCCGCCAGCCGCGGGAAAAATACCGCCAGCGACAGCGCCAGCCGCGAGAACCGCGCCGGCCACAGTTCCGGACGCGGTTTCCTAATCAGCTTCGCGATCTTTTCCGCCACTGCTTCCGCCGTCTGCACCTTCCCCACCCCCGACGAGCGAATCCGGCTCTTTTCCGACGCGACGTCGAAGAACTCCGTCGCCGTCGTCAGCGGATGCACCGTCGATACATAAATCCCCTTCTCTCTTAATTCCACACGCATCGCTTCCGCCAGCGAAAGCTGCGCCGCCTTCGTCATCGAATACACCCCATACAGCGGCAGCCCGCGCCGGCCGGCGCCCGACGAAATCGCGATGATGTGCCCCCGCCGATTCCGCCCCTCGCCCCTCGGCTCCTGCTTCAGCATCACCGCCGCCGCCGCCTGCATCGCGTACCACGTCCCCTTCACATTCGTCGCGACCAGCTCGTCAAACTGCTCTTCCGTCGTCTCGTGAATCTTCGCCAGCAGGCCATAACCCGCATTCGCAATCACCACGTCCACGCGCCCCAGCTTTTCCGCGGCCGCCGCAATCAACCCCTCCACCTGCGCCCGGCATGCAACATCGCACGCTTGAACTACCACCCTGCTCCCAGGACACGCCGACCGGCACTTCTCCGCGACCGCGTTCAGACGCTCCACACGCCGCGCACCAAGCACCAGGTTCATCCCCCGCCGCGCCAACGCCAACGCCGTCGCCGCGCCGATCCCGGAGGACGCTCCGGTAATCACCACGCTCTTGGGAGATGCACCGGCGGAAGCGCGCGTCATCGCTCTGCTAATCCCAAGGGCTCAGGATGAAATCCCGCGGAAAACGCCGAAGCGCTCCCCGCCGGCGCGGCAGCAAAATTCATGCGCACTCCGATACTCACCCCCGAATTATAACGCACGCGCGCCTCGAAGGAAGCTTCCCACCTCACACCGCCATCTAACCCTCCCCTTCAACCCGCCCTCCCCGCCTCCACCACCCCCCCCCCCAAAAAAAAATAAAAATGCCCTTCCCCAAAAAAGCCCCCCGCTTCCCCCCACCGCCTTCGTATTACTATCGCGCCCTTTCTTCCCCCCGTAACAAGATTTCCAAATCACAACTTTCGTGCCCTTCGTGCCTTTCGTGGCCAATTTACGTCGTCGTCGCGGGGGGGGGGAACCGTCGTCCCCTTCCTCCATGCTCTCCGTGAACTCCGTGGTTTTTTAGTTGCCGCTTCGCCGCGCCACACCTTCATCCCGCCGCCCCTGCATGCGTAACCCCCCAACCCCGCGCCCCCCGGTTATCATCCTTCCTCTTCACCAC
>DASZZD010000022.1:0-33842 GCA_035545015.1 Phycisphaerae bacterium | reverse complement strand
CCAAACGAACAATGAATAATCCCCACTGAACAATCCCCCCGACGCGAAACCGCCTCCCCCCACAAATCCCCTCGCCTCTATTCCCCAGGCACCACCAAAGCTTGCTTCCGTCGCGACCCCCTCATCAACCACCCAACCCCCCCGATCCCCACCCACACAGCCCCCCAACCACCCCCGCAATCCTCCCTACACCCCCCGCCTCACCGGGGATAACATTTGCCGAATAACCCAACGCCCGTTAATCTCCCCGCATGTCAAAATCGAGAAGGCCAAATATCAAATCACCCCCCGCGCACAACGAACCCCGCGCCCCTTCACCCACACGCCCCGCCAAACCCTCCTTCCTCCTCGACACCCGCGTCATCTACTGCGGCGACAACCTCGAACAACTCGCCAAACTCCCCGACGCCTCCATCGACCTCATCTACATCGACCCGCCCTTCAACTCCAACCGCAACTACGAAGTCTTCTGGGGCGAAACCAAGGAAAAACGCGCCTTCGAAGACCGCCGCGCCAGCACCCAGCCCTACATCGATTACGTGCTCATAATCCGTCTCCCTTGGTCCAAGCTACGCGAGGCAAAAATGTCCGAGCAACTTCTTAGCGCATCGCAAATCCCAGCAACACTATGGGCTAGACGGACGCGTCCCACACTCAATGAACAACATCTACTGATCCTTCCACCACTGCTAAGAGAAGCTTACGAAAGCCTAATCGATGACCTTGGCCTGCGTAACGACGCAGAAGATGCGAGCCCTACGGACGACGGGCCGCAGGGGGGAATAAGCGAGAGTGCAACACGGAGGCATTTCGGCCACAACTTCAGCGGCTCATGTGCGCGAATTCAGCTGGTTATGCTCGACCCGCTTGACGAGTTCAAAACAACGCGTGACCTGTTCGTTCAGCTCTTCGCTGGCGGACATCTCTTATTGCTTGACATACCTTGTGGCGCAGGAGCGGCCAGTGCAACACTGCTAGCGCTCGCCGCCGAACTTCGCGCCAATGGCATAGTTCCCCGCATACCGCTCAGAGTGGACATCGTTGGAGGAGATATATCGCCACCCGCACGAAAAATTAAACGGGAGTTGATGAGAAAGCTCAAACCACGCCTTAAGTCCGTTGGCATCACGGCTACTTCGAAAATAGTAGATTGGGATATCCAGGACGCTGACAAAACCTCTGAGCTTGTATCAATCTGGATCACGAAATATCGACCCAGGGCGGATGCCGCGATCCTTGCCCTGAATTTTTCGGGGTTCCTGTCAAACAAGATTAAAGAATGCAAAGATCGAATTCGCGAGATTCTCAGATACGGGCGTAGCAAGAACGCTAACGTCGTATGGATAGAGCCAGCGACCAATGCCGCGATAAAAGAACTATTCCCAGGTTTAAAAGAATATGTATTTAAAAATCTAGGATCGTTAAAATGTAGATGGAATGAATCACCGAGGCGCGCCGAATGTCGAGTGTCGCATCCCATCAAACAAACAAACGAGTTCACAGCTAGAGCATGTGCGATGCATCTCGGTTGCACGGGTGATTAACATGGCGCTTTCGTCCATCGCAGTGCGTGCATTGAATAACTACCGGCGCACGAGCCCTCTAACTTACCTATCGCTGCGCTATTACCTTGGCCCAGTACCGAGCCAAAGCAAGCGTTGGGCCACAGAGATTGCACCAAGAATTCTCCTGCGCAGAAACGAAGAGGCATATATCTCCGGCCGACACTTCAAACAAACAGACAGGAATGGCCACATCGAGCACAGGCGGTGTTTTTTCCCCAGTGCGAATGAAGCAATAGCCGAGGCGTCACTGCTCGATGCATGCGAAAAATCGGGACGTCCATTTAAACCGCATGCTTCCGTTTACAGTTACCACCTGTCACGGTCCGGGGGCCGGGAGGGATCCTACGTCCCATACTTCAGGCTCTTCGCGGCAAGGCAGTCGGCAATCGGTAGAGCGTGTCGGCAACAGCCGGATCACGTCGTCCTCTATGTGGATATTAAATCGTATTATCCGTCCATTAAACTGACGCACGCAAGACGCGCGTGGAAACGCGGGTGCAAAGAGGGGGGACTTTCCGGTGAATGGGAGCGTGTTGGAGACGAGATACTCCGCGGGTACGCAACTATTCAAGATTGTCTTCCGGTTGGCCCGATGTTTAGCCATTTAATCGGAAACCTGGTATTAGACCCCATTGACCGGGAATTGGGAGAACGCTTCGAGGGAAGTTACTTCAGGTACGTCGATGACATCGCTATAGTGCTCCCCGAAACCGAAAGGTTGGCCACCATTAAGCTAATACGCACGCGATTGCAAGCGCTTGGGTTGCGTCTAAATCCGCTAAAAATTGGCCACCTTGGCGCGGAAAAATGGATTTCGCACGCGCCGCACCAAGAAATTAACTATAAAGATATAGATGATCGTGCCGACAGCCGCTGGTGGATGCATTTTGTTGACAAAATTAAATGTTATTTGATAAGCAGGCCGGACGATAATTCATTGGAAGCGGCTTTCAGAAATAATGACATTCGTATCGCGCTCCCTAATTACCTGGCCGCCATTCAAGAGACGGACTATATTTCAAAATATTTCCAACGACGAAGGTCCAAGTCGTTCCGAAATATGGTCGCTGGCTTGAGTGCTTCTAGAATCGCCGCTGAGGCCGAACGCCTCAGAGAACTTTATGAAAAGGATTTCTACGCAGCGTGGGAAACTTATGCTACGTCCTCAGGAACGGAAGCAAAATGGGCCGAATCACGGGTAAAATTCCTACTGGGGCGACTCATGCTTTTGGGAAAGCAGGCGTGCCTAACTCGCGTTTACGGCCTTCTTGCCAACAAGTTGGCCTTAAAACAATATCGAGTCGCGTTCCAGGCGTTGGTCGAACGTGACGCTTCCGAAATTATCGAATATGGTGGCACGACCCTTTTCGCTGCCGGGCAAGCGATGGAGGCGCTCGGCAAGCAAGTAAGGTGTGTACCCCGTCGTTGGAGTGAAGTGGCCATCGAGGGATACCTGAACCTAACACTTCTCGGTGTCAAATTATACCCTCGAGCTCCCAAACACGTACGACAGCGCCATGCGTTCCATCTGATCTCCGGAAACTCAAAATTGGTCAATTGGCAAACGTATAGTACTCCCTTTTTTCGCGAACTCGCGTGCCTCGCTGGCGATACCTCGTTGGCTCAACACAGAAGAAATCTAACCTCTCCGATTGACCCCGATGAAGGCTGGGCGCTTTTTGCAGACAACCAATTTGCCTTGTATTCCTAGGCTAACATCCGTGCTCGTTAAACGGTTAGCGTACACGCAGAGCTCATTGCCCCATCACCTCTTCCAGTCACCGCCGGCCTTCGGTAACTCCAACCAAGCCCATTACCCAAACAACAAGCCCACGATTGCAATCCGGCCTCATCCTTCGTTCGTCCAAACTGCGCACGTGCTGCCAAAATGCCGCCGACCACCGGCCGCCCCATATTGCCCGTACGATTCGCGGTAACGCACGCCCGTCCGCGGTGCCCTCCATGGCACCCGCTCCACGAGCGCGCACAACCCGGCCCACCACAGAATTATTCCCCGCAAAAAATTTCCCTCCCAACCCCCTCCCCCACAACCCCTTACGCAAAAATTCACAAAGCTGTGTGCGCACAAAGTGGGCGCACCATCCTTCTTTATAGAGGAGCACTGCGCCATGACACCACCACTCCCAATCCAACCGCCCGCCCATTCCCAACGTCCAATTACCCAATTACCGGTTACCAATCACCGTCCCCACCCTGTGTCAAAATCGAGCAAAACCCCAAGACACAAGCACAAAAACCCCACATTTGCAAAAACACAACGGCAAAAACTCAACGTTTTTCCCAAAACACCCCAAAAACATCGAACGAAACCCCACTTTCCCCCCCGCCATCCCCCCATCCCCGCCCTCCCCTTGTCCCCTCGTCCCCTCGTCTCCGTATCTCCTTGTCTCCACCCCCCCCCGCCCCCTCGCCACCCCCCCCGCGCCACCCTATACTCCCCCCCATGCAAACCATCCTCCTCACCAACGGCATCCTCCTCGACCCCTCCCAGCAACTCCAGCGCGCCGCCGACCTCCTCATCCGCGACGGCAAAATCGCCGACACCGGCACCGGCCTCCGCGCACACCTCGGCCCCAACCCATCCCCCGACACCCTCATCCTCGACTGCTCCAACCTCTTCATCGCCCCAGGCCTCATCGACATCCACGTCCATCTCCGCGAGCCCGGCCAGGAACACAAAGAGACCATCGCCACCGGCGCCGCCGCCGCCGTCGCCGGCGGTTTCACCACCATCTGCTGCATGCCCAACACCACCCCCGCTCTCGACGACGACACCCAGATCGAATTCGTCTACACCCGCGCCCGCGAAGCCGCCCTCTGCCGCGTCCTGCCCATCGGCGCCATCACCAAGGGCCGCAAAGGACTCGAACTCGCCGAAATGGCCCTCATGCACGCCGCCGGCGCCGTCGGCTTCTCCGACGATGGCGTCGGCGTCGCCTCCGCCGCCGTCATGCTCAAAGCCCTCCAATACGCCAAAATGCTCGGCGGCGGCGCCGGCGCCCTCATCACCCAGCACTGCGAAGAACCCTCCCTTTCCGGCGGGCCCCCCCCCGCGCCCATGAACGCCGGCCCCACCGCCGTCAAACTCGGCCTCGCCGGACTCCCACCCGTCGCCGAAGAACTCATGATCGCCCGCGACCTCCTCCTCAACCAGCGCATCGGAGCCCGCTACCATGTCCAGCACATCTCCACCGCCGGCGCCGTCGAACTCGTCCGCAACGCCAAAAAATCCGGCCAGCCCGTCACCGCCGAAGTCACCCCTCACCACCTCCTCCTCACCGACGACCACTGCGCCACCTACAACGGCGGCTACGATAGCTGCACCAAAATGAACCCGCCCCTCCGCTCCCAAACCGACGTCGACGCCTGCATCGCCGGCGTCCTCGACGGCACCATCGACTGCCTCGCCACCGACCACGCCCCCCACGCCCGCGAAGAAAAAGAACTCGAATTCGACAAGGCCCCCTTCGGCATCCTCGGCCTCGAAACCGCCCTCCCCCTCTACGCCCGCGCCCTCGTCGCCCCCGGCCGCCTCTCCTGGCTCCAGCTCATCGAAAAAATGTCCACCGCCCCCGCCCGCGTCATGGGCTTCCCCGACCGCGGCACCCTCCGCAAAGGTTCCCCCGCCGATATCACCATCTTCGACCCCAACGCCCAATGGACCGTCGATCCCGCCGCCTTCCTCTCCAAATCCCGCAACACCCCCTTCACCGGCTGGAACGTCACCGGCCGCGTCCGCTACACCCTCGTCGAAGGCCGCCTCGTCTTCGACGGAGCCATTCATCATGTACGTGATTGACACCTACAACCTCCTGCACGCCTCCGCCCTCCGCGGCGGCCCCGCCCCCACCAGCGTCCTTTCCCTCTGCCGCCTCCTCGCCTCCACCGGCACCCGCGCCACCCTCGTCCTCGACGGCAGCCCCAAACCCGACGAACCCTCCGCCAACGAATTCCCTTCCCTCACGCTCGTCTACTCCGGCGCCGGCATCCCCGCCGACACCGTCATCGGCCAGATTGTCGAACGCCATCCGCAGCGCAAAAAGCTCACCGTCGTCACCGACGACCGCGCCGTCGCCCTCCACGCCAGCAGCCGCCTCGCCAGCGCCATCGGCTGCGACACCTTCCTCGAACGCCTCTTCTCCGGCCGCTCTGGCGCAGGTCCGGCGCTGCCGCCGAAAAAACTCACCGGCTCGCCCACCTCCGGCGAAACGCAACACTGGCTCAAAGAATTCGGCCTCACCGCGCCGCCGAATGAACCCACGAAGCCCGCCCCGCCAGCCGACGACGACATCGACGGAATCGACATCGAGTCGCTGCTGGGTCCGCGCGGGGAGGATCAGAAATGAAAGACGCGACGGACCGTCACACTTCCCCGTGAAGGCGGCTGAGGCGGGGGCTGGTGAGGAGCATCCATTGGACGCGTTCGAAATGGCCAAGCCATTCGGCGAGGTTGGCGGCGAGTAGTTCGACGGCGGGAAGGAACAGGCCCGCGGGGCAGGAAGCGCCTTCGGTGGCCTGGAGTTTTTTGAGGGCCTTGTCGCGATAGGTGGCGAGCGTGCGTTCGCCGAATCGTTCGCATTCGAACCAGTCTTCGGAGAGGAACACGAGCACGGGCACGCGCGGCGCGCCGCAGGTCATAAGCTCGCGTGCGACGGCGACGTCCCAGCTTTCGACACTTTCGTATCCGCCCTGAGCGGCGAGCGCGCGATCGCGCTGCTCGGAGGTGATGGCCCCGGTTTCGGTCAGCACATCGCCGATGCGGACGTTGAGCCCCTGGGCTTTGCGTTCCTCCTGAACGAGGAGGGCTTTGTCGATGCGTTCGGGGGTGAGCACGCCCCATTTGACGAGGATTTTGCCGATGGGGCGCGAGCGGATGTCATCGGGATCGTCGGCAGTGCCGGGGCGAATGGCCGGCGTACCGGGGCCGGCGGCGGGGCCCATGTCGAACTGCTGCACACGATTGACGAAGCGCAGATCGATGAGATCCTGCCGGCCTTCGGCAATGCGCTGGAACATCGGGCAGGCGTTCACGCAGTCCCCGCACCAGGCGCCGGCGAGACAGAGGACATTCATCTTGCGGCGGAAGGAAGCGAGAAGCGCCTGCTGTTCGGACGTGAGACGCGCGGCATCATATACACCGGCCCAGCGCGATTGCTGCTCGGGAGTGGCGTAGCGGGCGAGATAGCTGCGGTAGGCAAGGGCGCGGCTGAAAACAGTATGGAAATCGAAAGGCATGAGGAGTGACTCCGGAAAATGCGTTGAGAAGTATATTCGGTAAAGGAGGCGTTCGCGCCTACAATAACGCTCATGCCCAGAAGCAAGACTTATTTTCTGTGCCGGAATTGCGGGTCGATGCATCCCAAGTGGCTGGGGAAATGTCCGGACTGCGGGACGTGGGATTCGCTGGAAGAGGTGACGAAGGCGACGGAGGATCCGCATCGGCCGCGGGCGTTGACGGTGGCGCCGCGGGTGAACGAGGGCACGATGGTGGCGGAGACGGGACCGGCGCGGGTGCAGCACTATCCGGGGCAGGAGTCGGCGCCAGTGCCGATTGCGGAGGTGCCGCCGCTGGAGATTCCGCGGATTTCGACGCGCATCTCGGAGTTCGACCGCGTGCTCGGTGGGGGGGTGGTGCCGGGGTCGGCGATTCTGCTGGGCGGGGAGCCGGGGATTGGCAAATCGACGTTGCTGCTGCAGGCGTTGGCGCAGATGGCGGCCGGTGGGGGGGAACACGGGCGGGACGCCCGTGCCACGGAATTGCTGTACGTCACGTCGGAAGAGTCGGCACAGCAGACGCAATTGCGGGCGCGGCGGCTGGGGTTTGGTTCTTCGCGGCTGAAGGTGCTGGCGGAAACGAACCTGGAGAAGATCACGGAATACATCGGGCGGCTGCGGCCGGCGCTGGTGGTCGTGGATTCGGTGCAGATGATTTACAGTCCGGGGAATCCCTCAGCGCCGGGATCGGTGTCGCAACTTCGGGATTGCTGCACGGAGTTGGTGTATCTCGCGAAGGCGACGGGGTCGGCGGTGTGCCTGGTGGGGCATGTGACGAAGGAGGGGACGCTGGCGGGGCCGAAGCTGGTGGAGCACATTGTCGACACGGTGCTGTATTTCGAGGGCGATCCGCACCACGACCATCGGATCGTGCGGGCGGCGAAGAATCGGTTTGGCACAACGCTGGAGATCGGGTTGTTTCGGATGACCGGCGCCGGGCTGGAGCCGATCGATGACGCCTCGACATTGCTGCTGGAGCCGCATGAGGACCAGAGCAAGACCGCCGGCAGCGTGATCACCGCGGCGCTGCAGGGTTCGCGCGTGCTGATGGTGGAGGTGCAGGCGCTCACGACCGATGCGATGCTGGGCGCGGCGAAGCGGAAGGTCTCGGGGGCGGATTCCTCGCGCGTGGCGATGATCATTGCGGTGCTGGAGAAGCGCGCGGGGCTGCGGCTTGTGGACAAGGATGTGTTCGTGAACGTGGTGGGGGGGATCAAGCTGAGCGATCCGTCGGCAGATGCGGCGATCGCGCTGGCGATCGCGGGCGCGCACATGAACCGGCCGATGCCAGCGTCGACGCTGGTGCTGGGGGAGCTGGGGTTGCTTGGGGAATTCCGGCCGGTGACGCAGGTGGCGCAGCGGATCGCGGAGGCGCAGCGGCTGGGTTTTTCGCAGGCGATTGCGCCTGCGAAAACGAAGCTGCCGGCGAAACTGGCGTCGCTGTCGCCGCATCTTTGCAGGCGGCTGGATCAGGCGATTGAGCTGCTGGGATAACGCGGGTGTGGCCGTTTTTTGTGGCATCGGCGTCCCGCCGATATTCGGCCAAGGCCCACGCGCCCCGGGCGCGCGGATATTATTCCGGACGGAGCGGCCTGCGGGCCGCCATTGGCGGAGACGCCAATGCCACGATTGACAATAAGGCGCTTCGGCTGTCAGGCAGCCCGGCGGTTGTTCACTGCTGATTGTCGGTTTTTTGATCCGGCTGGAAGTGACGGGCGGGACCGCTGCGCTGCTGGACGCTGGGGAAGGGTTTGGGGTCGCTGGTGTTGCGGGCATCGGGGCCGACGCCGGTCTGGTCGGGCGTGTCGGGCATATCGCCGCGTTCGCGGCCGGTGGCGTCGGCGTTGTGTCGAATGTCGAGCTCTTCCTGGTTTTTGGTGGACGCGTGATCGCCCTGGCGCTGCCGATCTCTTCCGTGTGCCATGATGATCTCCTTGGCTGGTATGAAGGGTGACTGCGACGCAATAGCAATGCCGATGACGGTGTGTCCTGGAAGCTGCCCTGCCGAACTGTGGGATGGCCGAAGCAAGAGGTTGGGCGGCGGAGGGCATGTGCTTTGCGGGGGACCAAGCCGGAGCAATTTGTGCTCGGGATCGGATACTTTGGCAAGGACAACACGACATGATTCGTCGTCACCTGTGCGCGCTGATCGTAATGGTTCCCGCGGTCACGGCTGTGCCAACCTTCGCGACACTTCTCCCCGTTGGCGCGAATATCACGGTGCAGGGCATTATGCTTGCGGATCATCCGGAGCTGCAGGGAACGACCATTTTTTCGGAGTCGAGCGGCTACTACGGCTCGTATCAGCTTGCCGACTCTCCGCGGGTAGAGGAAGCGGGGACGTTCACGACGACGGTGGTGCGGGAAAACGCGACGGGGACCCTGGACTTTTACTATCAGGCGACCCCGACATCAGAGACTTCGAGTGCGGAAGCGCTGTTGATTTCTTCGTTTGACCCGTCGTTGGTGCTGGATGCGGATTATGTGCGTGCGGCAGGGACGAATCCCAGGGATGTGGTCATTGAGCGCGATGCACGAAACATCACTGTATCGCAGTCGACGAACCTGCTGCTGCGCACCGATCTGACGCAACTGGATAATGTGGGGGGCAAAGCGCTGGTGCTGTTTTCGGAGTTCACTCCCGCCGAGGAAACTGATCCGACGCTGGTTCCCAGTGAAAGCGTCGTTGCGCCGGAGCCGGCGACGGTGGCGTTGTTGCCGCTGGCGGTGGGCGCGTTGTGGATGAGGATGCGGCGGCGTCGTTGTTGAGGCAGGCTGGGGGGGGGGCGTCCTTGAATTGCGGCGTCACCAGCGTTGAAGAACGCGGGCGACGTTTTTTTGCGCCTCAGCAATACCGAACATAAAGCGAAAATAGAATCATTTTCGGCTTGACTTCGGGATGGGTGGAATCCTACTATTTACCTAACAGTATGGATCACTGTCACATTGCCGGCGGGCCTTTTCCGACTATTGCCTGCCGGCCAACATGGGAGGTTTTCTTATGTCGTTGCGCGCCAAAAAACCGGAAGCTGTCACCAAACGCCTGAAGCTGTTCATGTATGGGCCGGCGGGCGTGGGCAAGACCACGGCGGCGATTCAGTTCCCCAATTCGTACATCATCGATTGCGAGAAGGGGGCGGAGAATTATGACAAACTGATCACGGCGTCGAACTCAGTGGTGTTCCAGACCACGGACATCAACGAAGTGATTCATGAAGTGAAGGCGCTGCTGACGGAGAAGCACGATTACCGCACGCTGGTGATCGATCCGATCACGACCATTTACAACGATCTGCTGGAGAAGTGCGAGCAGCAGGTGGGCTCGGATTTTGGCCGGCATTACGGGGCGGCCAACAAGATCATGAAGCGGCTGGCGAACCTGATCATGGCGCTGGACATGAACGTGGTGATCACGGCCCATGCGAAGAAGGAGTATGGTCAAAATCTGTCGGTGATCGGGCAGACGTTCGACGGGTGGCGGCAGCTTGATTACTGGTTCGACCTGGTGGTGGAACTGGGCAAGAACAAGAAGAGCAAGCATCGGTTTGCGAAGGTCGTCAAGACGCGGCTCGAGCAGTTCCCAGATGAGGACACGTTTGAGTGGTCTTACGACACGATCAAGAAACGCTGCGATATTGACCAGTTGGAGCGGGAAGCGCACGCGATTCGGCTGGCGACGCCGGAGCAGGTGGCGGAGATTCATTCGCTGCTGTCGATCGTGCGGTTGCCGGAGAACACGGTGGACAAGTGGTTCGCGAAGGCGGGCGTGGACACGTGGGAAGATATGGCGGCGGAGACGATTCAGAAGTGCATTGATTTTGTGAAGAATCGTTTTCCGAGCGCCGCGGCGGCGTGACGTAAATGGCCACGAAAGACACGAAAGACACGAAAACGTGGGAGGGGCAGGAGGGCGCCTTTTTGGATATTCGCCGCTCGTGTTGGGCGGCGTGCTATTACGTGATTGCTTCGGCGTTGCCGGGGCCTAGTAAAGGAGACCTGTGATGGGTTTCGTGAACAAAGTGATGTTGATGGGGAATCTGACGAGGGATCCGGAGCTGCGGCAGTTGCCGTCGGGATCGGCCGTGTGCGATTTCACGATCGCCACGAACCGGGTGTACAAGACCGCGGCGGGGGAGGAGAAGCAGGAAACGGTGTTCGCGGATTGCACGGCGTTTGGGCGCACGGGCGAAGTGATCGCGGAGTATTGCGTGCAGGGTCGGCCGCTGTTTGTGGAGGGGCGGCTGCATTATGAAACGTGGGAGGACAAGGCGGGGAACCGGCGGAGCAAGCTGTCGGTGATCGTGGAGAGTTTTCAGTTTGTGGGATCGCGCGAGGGTGGGGAAGCGGCGCAGCGTTCGTTGCCGTTGAAGGCGGAGCCGAAGCGTGTCGCGGAGAAGAGCGAGGCGGCGCGTGGCGAGAATCGCGGAGCTGCTCGCCGGGCGGGCGCGGATCGGTTTGAGAAGGGGCAGCGTCCGGCGGAAGCGGGGCGCAAGGCGGTCAGGCAGGCGGCGGCGAAATCGGCGGAAACGGCTGACGATGAAAACGTGGAAGACGCGGACTTGCCGTTCTGAGGGATCGGCGGAAATCGTTCCCGGCATTTCTCGAAAGTTGCGATCTGTCCCGTGCAGCCGCCCCGTGGCGTGGCGCCTATCGGAGGCTTGGTGGACGGATCGTAATCACCGTGGCAGGAAGCTGACGGTTTGAATGCCCCAGACGCCGCTCGCAGGAAGCGACCGGCGTCTTTTCGTTTTTGCAGGGGGGTGGAGGGCGTGGAATCAGATGGCGATGCGTGAGATGGCGATGTCGCCGCCGAAGCAGATGTCGATGTCGGAGCCGGGCTCGAATTCGCGCAGGTGGTAGCGGTCGCGCACATAGGAAAGTCCCTCGGCGGTGCGATCATATTTGACGGGCAGCGGGCGGCGGGAGCGTTCGCAGAATTCGATCGCGGGGGGTTGCCGGTGGTCGTGGGGTTCGCGCCAGGGGAAGTTGACGTTCCAGAATTCGCCGACGTTCAGGCGTTGCGGCTCGAGGATATCGAGGACGTCGCGTGCCCAGGCGGCGGCTTGTCGCCATTCGCGTTCGGCGGGGACGGCGCGGCGGTATTGGGAGAGGGCCACGGCTTCGAGGCCGAAGAAGGCGGCTTCGCGCGCGGCGGCGACGGTGCCGGAGATGTAGATGTCGGCGCCGAGGTTGCCGCCGGCGTTGATGCCCGAGAGCACGCGGACGTTGTTGCGGCGCACGTCGATGCCGAGCTCGGGGAGCAGGTGGAGGATCGCGACGCGGACGCAGTCGGCGGGGGTGCCGTCGACGGTGTAGCGACGTGGGCCGTGCTGTTCGATGAGGAGGGGGCGCTTGGTGGTGACGCAGTGGCTGCACTCGGACATCTCGCGGCGCGGGGCGACGATGAGGTGGTCGTGAGAGTGGACGGCGTGGAGGAGGGCGGCGAGGCCTGGGGCGTCGATTCCGTCATCATTGGTAAGCAGGAGCATGAGCATTTTTCCTGTTGGATTCTTTTTCAGGGGGGTGGAGAGTGGCGATTGGAGGAAGTGGGTGGAGCGGCGTCCTGTCAGGCGGGCAGCCAGCCTGACGCGGCAAGGTGCCGCATTGTCTGGCCCAGCCGTTGGAGAGCGAGGGAGCTGTCGCGTTGGAGGCGCAAAAGTTGCGGCAAAGCGGAGGGCCGGCGGAGAATTAGTCCGGCCGCACGGGACAGTTTTGGCCGGCCGTCGGTGTCAACGAGCGACAAACAGTCCTCATCCACGGAATCGGCCGCGGTATCGGAAATGGCGCGCACGTGGAGCAACGGGACGCCGGCGGCGGCGATCAGCGGGGCCAAGGCGGCGGCTTCCATCTCCACGGCGGCACAACCGGTGGATTGGAAGAGTTGGCGTTTGGCGTCGGGGGTGGCGAGCAGTTCGGTTGCTTGGTGAATGCGGGCGGCGCGGGCGCCGGGGGGGATTTGCTGATGGGGAAAGGGGCTGTCGATGATCACGTCGCCGATCCGCAGATCGGGGTCCAAAGCTCCGGCAAGTCCTGCAAGAACAAGCAGTTGCGGGCGATGTTGTGGCAGGATGGCGAGGGCACGATCGGCATGGGCGGCGCGCAGGCCGACGCCTGCGACGATGACGTTTTCTTTTTTCCAGAGAGAGACTCCGGCGGGGATGCGCTTCAGGGCCAGAGCGTTGGCGACGGCGCGGGTTTCACTTTCAAGGGCCGTGAGGATCAGCACGCGCGGGGGTTCCATAGGGAGCACATCGTATGCTCCGCTGGGAGCGTGTGCACGCGATCAGGGGTTCAGGCGGGCTGGAGCATCTCTGCCGGGGCGTTGGCCCAGTCATCCAGCAGGCGCTGGGTGGCGGCTGCATCCTGGCGGGGGAAGCTGACGGTAAAGTGTGACGCCTGATACTGATACGTGACGGCAACGCGCTGGTAGGAAAGATACTCAACAAGTTCCCACATGCAACTGAAGGGCACTTCAGCGATGGGAAGTCCGTTGGGGTCGGTGGTGACGGTGAGATGCTGGCGCATGGAAGGCCTCCCGATCTGAGTCCGTCGTCAGCGTGGCGGAGGAGCGATTGGAAGGATGTGCAAATTCCATTCCTCCCGGGTTGAGCCGCTCTGCCGTGCGCGCGAGGGGTCATCAGGATGAGGGCACGGGGGATGCTGAAAAGGAAGAGGTCGAGGGAGCGGCGGGGGGGGCCGTGCCGTTCGCGCATAGCAGCAGGGGGCGGTTTTGGCTATCATGGGCCGCTCTTCCGCCGCGGCAAGAAAAAGGAATCCGCATGCCCGTACCGATTTCCCAGATGTGGACCGTCGCCACCTATGTGCTCAAGCAGAAACTCCGTGGCCGGAAGCGATATCCGCTGGTGCTGATGCTGGAACCCTTGTTCCGGTGCAACCTTGCGTGCGCGGGGTGCGGGAAGATCCAGTATCCGCCGCACATTCTGAAGAAGAATTTGACGCCGGAGGAATGTTTCAAGGCGGTGGAGGAGTGCGGGGCGCCGATGGTGAGCATTCCCGGAGGGGAGCCGCTGCTGCATCCGCAGATCAAGGAGATCGTGGAGGGGCTGGTGGAGCGGCGGAAATATATTTACTTGTGCACCAATGCGCTGCTGCTGAAGGAAAAGATCGATCTGTTTAAGCCGAGCAAGTATCTGACGTTCAGCGTGCACATGGACGGGCAGCAGGAGCATCATGATTTCGCGGTGTGCCGGGAGGGGACGTATGAGACGGCGACGGCGGGGATCAAGGAGGCGGTGAAGCGGGGGTTCCGGGTGACGACGAACACGACGCTGTTCGATGGGGCCAATGCGAAGAGCGTGCGGGCGTTTTTTGATGAGATGATGGGACTGGGCGTGGAGGGGATGATGATTTCGCCGGGGTATTCGTATGACAAGGCGCCGGACCAGACGAAGTTTCTGGGGCGCGCGAAGACGCGCAAGCTGTTCACGAAAATTCTGAGCAATCGCAAGAAAACCTGGAAGTTCAACCAGAGCCCGCTGTTCCTGGAATTCCTGATGGGCGAGCGGCATTACACCTGCACGCCATGGGGCATGCCGACGTACAACATCTTCGGCTGGCAGAAGCCCTGCTATCTGCTGCAGGATGGCTACGTCGATTCGTTTGGAGAACTGATCGAGACGACGGAGTGGGAGCGGTATGGGACGGAGAGCGGGAATCCGCGGTGCGCGAACTGCATGGTGCACAGCGGGTATGAGGCGTCGGCGGTGGATCACACGTTCGGGCGGCTGGGCGGATTTTTGGCGACGGTGAAGGCGACGCTGTTCGGGCGGCATCCGAATCGGGCGGCGCTGGAGGCGCTGGAGGAGGGCGATGAGCCGTCGGCGCCGACGAGCGCCCCGATTGCGTTGACGGTGAGTGCGAAGCCGCGCGAAACGGCCTCGGTGTAAAGGAGCAGACGATGCCGCAGGAAACCAAAGCGATGCCGCCAATGCCGGGGGCCGGAGAGAATCCCGATGCGATCGAGCATGCGCCGGGGTTCGTGCATGAGAAGCTGGAGGGGTGGGTGCCGGCGATGGCGAGCGAGGAGGAATTGCGGCTGGCGCTGGAGAAGGCGTTTGATTACCGCGGGGATGTGACGATCACGCGGAAGGATGGCTCGACGATCGAGGGGTACATCTTCGATCGGCGGACCGGCAAGACGCTGGCGGATTCGAGCGTGCGGCTGTTTCCCAAGGATCGCGAAGAGAAGATGTCGATTCCGTATGCGGAGATCGCGGGCTTGTCGTTCACCGGCCGCGACACGGCGGCGGGCAAGAGCTGGGAAACGTGGGTGAAGAAATATCGGGAGAAGAAGGCGGCCGGTGAGAAGAACATCGGGATCGAGGCGGAGAAGCTGGATTGAGGGCTGGAGTTGGATCGCTTGCATCTGCATGAGGGGAAGAGGCGCACTCGCGAACATGTCCTCGCTGACATAGGCGTCAATTATGTCGAGGGGGTCTTCTTGCGTGCCGGTTGTTCCGTGCAGCGCATTGAAAGCGACTACGGCCTGGATTTGCTTGTGACCACCTATGATGCACGGGGCTACGTCGAACCGGGTTGGCTGCCCGTTCAAGTGAAAGCAACCTCGCGGGGCATGAGGTCCGGCAAGAACCACCTTGGCCTGTCCGTCGATGCGCGCGACCTGCATTTCTGGCTGCGGCAGCTTTATCCCGTGGTGCTGATTCTATACGATGGAAAGGCGGACGCGGCGTACTGGCTCGACGTGCACGCATATTTTTCTCAGGAGACGCACACGATTCGCAGCTGTCATACGGTCCGGATACCTTTTAGAAATCGTTTGAACCGTGGCAGCGTGAGGAAACTTCGTGAGCGCAAGGCACAAGTGGTCGCGACCTCAGAAGGGTGAACCCGTGAAAGCCCATCACATTACCTATGGTGAATTGGCTTCGTTTCTACGGGACCGGGGCTTTACGCGGACCGTAAGCGCCGGTTCGCATGTGGCGTATCGTCATCCGTCGAGCCCTGCAAGCCTGCTGCTGCCTATTGAGGGGAATGACGCGCGGGTGAACACGCTTCATCTGGCGATGGCCAAGCGGATGCTCGTCGACTTTGGTTTTATGACCGACGAGCAAGTGGATCGGTGGTTGGCCGACCCAACATCGACGCAAGCGGCGTAGCTTTCGTTGCAAATTATCTAGGCAAGGTCGGTCCCGGCGGCCGTTGAACAGGTCCGGTGACGGGGGCGAGGGTTTCGCCCGAGGCGTTTTTGACGGTCAGGCCGCTGGTGTCGACCCGTTCAGTGTTGTTGAGGCGGAGCGGGGCGTCGGCGGTGATGTGGCAGTCGATGAAGTGGACGTCGGTGATGGGTTTGTCGGGGAGGCCCTCGAACTCGCCGGCGCGGCGGGCGGTGCCGGAGACGTTGATCAGGTAAATATCTTTCATGGTGGTGGGGTTCTGGGCGCCGGGATTGTTGATGCGCATGTTCCAGGCGAGGGTGAATTCGAAGGCCTGGCGGACATTGGCGATTTTATAGTTGCGATAGACGATGTCGTCCACGGTGCCGCCGCGGGTGGGCTGGGTTTTCAGGCGGACGGGGGCCCAGTTGTCATCATCGCAGGTGCAGTCGCGGACTTCGACGTGGTGGATGCCGCCGGAGACTTCCGAGCCCATCGCGACGCCGCCCTGTCCGTAAGCGAGGTGGGTGTTGACGATGAGGATGTCTTCGGAGGGGCGGTTGACGCGCCGGCCGTCTTCATCTTTGCCGGACTTGATGGAGATGCAATCGTCGTTGGCTTCGATGGTGGTGTGATCGACGCGGACGCGCTTGGAGGAATCGATGTCGATGCCGTCGGAGGAGGGGATGCGGTGCAGCGGCTCGTGGATCTGAAGGTTGTCGACGAGCACGTCGGTGGAATAGAGGATGTGGAGGCACCAGATGGCCTGATTCTGCAGGTGCAGGTCTTTGATGGCGACGTTGTCGCAGCTTGTGAAGTTGAAGAGGCGGGGCTTCATGAGGGTGGCGCCGGGGAGGCGCTGCATGGGGGGATTGTTCGGCGTGGGGGTGAGGACGGTGCGCGGGCCGGTGAAGACGGTGGCGGGCGGCGTGGGACGTGAGGCGGGGGCGGCGCCGGTCGCAGCGCCCCGCCCGCCGGCGCGTGCGCCGCGCATGACGCGCGGGAAGTTGGCGAGCCAGACATCGCCGGAGCCGTCGATGGTGCCTTGGCCGGAGACGGTGATGCCGCTGACGCCGATCACGTTCACGAGCGCGGCCATCACGGGGCGTTCGATGCCTTCAAAGCGGGAATCGATGACGGGATAATCTTTGACGGCGGTGGAACCTTTGAGGATGCCGTCTTTGTCGATGCGGAGATTGACCGGTTTTTTGATGAAGATCGCGCCGGAGACAAAGGTGCCCTTGGGAATGACGACGGTGCCGGCGGAGGGGGCGGCGGCGTCGATGGCTTTCTGGATGGCGTCGGTGTTGAGCGTTTTGCCGTCACCGACGGCGCCGTAGTCGGTGATGGGGAAGTCTTTGCCGGCGGGCATCAGCTTGGGGCCGGGAAAATCGAGCGGCGCGGGAATATCGGCGGCGGAAGCGGCGGCGGCGAGGAGGAGGGGGACGAGCAGTGGAAGTTTTCGGAGCATGGCGGGCCTTTGCGGAGAGACGGAGACAAGGAGACAAGGAGACACGGAGACACGGAGAGGCGCGGGCGATGACCGTTAATAGTGGGTGTGGTTGGCGACGGATTTGTAGAGGTAATCGGGGTCGCGTTTGGCGGGGTGGGTCTGGGCGTTTTTGTAGCCGTAGATGCGGACTTCGTCGGTGCTCAGCGTGACGACCTGGTCGTTGCCGGTGCCCATGAAATCGAACATGTGGAAGACCTGGTCGGGGAAGTACATGGCGCCGGTGCCGTCGGGTTCAAGGTGGAAGCGCAGCCAGAAGAGTTCGATGTGGCCGTCGCCTTTGAAGTCGCCTTTGACGAAGTTGGGGTTGCCGGCGATGGCGATGCTGGGCCAGACGTCGAGGCGGTGGCCGGCGGTATCGAAGTAGCGGACCTGGGCGCCGAGGGTTCGCATGCCGGTGGCGTCGGTGTAATAGCGGGAGTTGGCGACGATCTGCGGCTGGGGTCCGGAGGCGAGGTAATTGCCGGCCTCGATTTTCTGGGTGTGGTTGGAGAAGCGTTGCCAGAGCAGTTTGCCGGTGTCGGCCTCGTAGAGGACAGTGCCGACGTCGGACTGGCCGGTGACGAGCTCGAGCTTGCCGTCGCCATTGAGATCGACGAAGCGGGCGGAATCGATGTGGTCGTGGTTGTCGGGGAAGAGATCGTAGTTGTTCCAGATTTCCTTGCCGTCGGGACCGAGCAGGACCTGTGCGAGGTAAATGTCATCGACGCCGGTGTGGTGGAGATCGACGGGATAGATGTAATGGCCGTAGTAATCCTTCAGGCGTTCCCTGGAGTAGGACCAGAGCAGTTGGAGATCGGGGCCATAGGCGTTGATGTAGACGAGGCCGCCGGAATCGCTGTAGCAGATCAGGTCGTCGGGATAGCCGGGGTGGAGGCGTGCGACGGCGAGGCGGAAATTGTTGTAGACGTGGGGCTGGGGCTTGGTGGGCCAGGGTGTCTGGTGGCGGATTTCGCCGGTCATGCCATCGGCGATGACAAGCAGTTCCTTGCCGTCGACGATGCGGTAGCTGGCGACGTCGGCCTTGCCGCGGTGATCGAAATCCCAGACGACGCCGGGCGCTTCGAATTGCGAGCGCTGGACGGTGCCTTCCTCGGGGTTTTCGAAATGCCAGAGCTCGTGGCCGTCGTTGTCGTAGGCGTAGGTGGAATAGTTGGGGGTGAGGGCGACAACATCCATTTTGCCATCGCCGTTGAGATCGCCGAACTTGACGCCATCGGCGCGGATGATGTGGTAATCCTTCAAGAGGACGACGTCTTCGGGATATTGGAGGGGTTTGAGGTCGTCTTCGGTGAGGGCGGGATTTTTGGAGAGGACGATCACGTCGGTGGAAGCGCCGGGGTGGATGTCGGTGAGGGTAATGGTGGCGGGGCCGGGCTGGAGGGTGAAGGTTCCGCCGGACTTGAAGGATTCGGGGGCGTTGCCAAAGGTTTCGGAGGAGGCTTGGCCGTTGATGGAGACTTTGAAGGAGGAATCGGCGGCGCCGCGGCTGCGGACGAAAAGGGTGTAGGTGGCGGCATCGGGGATGGTGACGGTGGCGGAGACGGGGGCGTCTTCGCGGAGGGTGATGGCGTAGTTTTCGAAGGACCAGGGCGCGGGAGACTGCGGTGCGGTGGATTGGGCGGCGGGCGGTGCGGGAGCGCGCGCCGGCGCGGGGGCGGTGGTGGATTCCATGAGGGACGCGCCGCGTCCCCCGCGTCCGCCGCCGCGTCTGCCGGCGCCACGGCCGCCGCGTCCGGCGCGATTGGCCACGCCGACCCCATCATGGGAAGGGAGCTGCGCGAGGAATTTTGTGGCGTCGATGATGACGACATCCTTGCGGGAGACTTCCGCGCGCAGGGTAGAGGGGGTGATGGCGGTGACGGCGGCGGCGGCAGCGAACAGGAGGATCGTCCGGGTGCGCATGGGCATTTCCTCAGCGAGAGAACCAGAAACCGTCGACATCGGCATGGCCGCCGGCGGAGCCCTGGGCGAAGAGACCGACCTTGGCGCCGATCCAGCGGCCGGCGGCGGCATGGAAAGGCTGGCCGATCTTCACGGGCGCAGCGCCGGTGGAAAAGGAAAACTGACAGACCGCGCCGGGATCCACGGAGAGCGAAAGGCCCACGAGGGGTGACGTCAGGGCGGCGGTCGCTTGCGTTTTTTCCGCGCTGCCGGTGCTGGCGGTGTGATCGACGGTGTAGACGAGTTGCCATCCGGTGGCGGTGTGTTCGATGGCGGCGCAGGCGTAATCCTGCCCCATCACGACGAGGCCGGCGCGCTCGCCGATCGCCAAACCGGAGCCATCGATTCTGGTGGCGACGTGGAAGCGATCGGCGGGGAGTTTTTGCAGGAGGAGGTTGGGAGCGTCCCAGAGATTTTTGCCGCCGGCGGGCAGGGGCCGGGCGTTGAGGCGGAGCCAGCCGGGGCGGGCTGTGAGCGAGTAAAACGCGGGCCGGGGATTGGCGGGCCACTGCCACTGGAGGCCGAGAGTTGGCGAGGAGAAATCGTCGGAGGTCTGCGGCGCGGCGGGGGGGTAAGCGCGGCCGACGTCGGGCTTGCGGAAAGTGAGGACGGGCTCGCCGGTGCCGTCGCCGTCGGGATCATCGCCGATGACCGGCCAGTCATTCACCCACTTCATCGGTTCGAGCAGGACGACGCGTCCGTAGGGACCACGGTCCTGGAAATGCATGAACCAGTCCTGGCCGGTTTGGGTGGTGACCCATCCGCCCTGGTGCGGGCCGTTGATGGGCGTCTTGCCCTGGGCCATGACTTTTTTGGCTTCGTACGGGCCGAAGATATTTTTCGAACGGAAGGCCATCTGATAGCCGCCGGTGACGCCGCCCGCGGGCGCGAGGATGTAGTAATAGCCGTTGCGTTTGTAGAGCTTCGGCCCTTCGACGGTGGGAAATTTTCCGTTGCGGCCATCGACGACGAGCTTGCCTTCGTCCAGCAGCGATTTGCCATCGGGCGCCATGCGGCAGATGTCGAGCATGTCCTTCACGCCGGCGCGCGAGTTGGCGTAGGCGTGGACGAGATACGCCTGGCCGTCATCGTCCCAGAAGGGGCAGGTGTCGATCCAGCCTTTAGATTTTTTGACCAGGTGGAGGGGCGACCAGGGGCCGGCGGGATTCTTCGCGGTGGCCATGAAGATGCCGTTGTCGGGGTCGCCGAAGTAGACGTAAAAGAGACCGTCGTGATAGCGGAGCGCGGGGGCCCACACGCCGTCGCCGTGCTGGGGCGTTTCGAAACCGGGCAGGGGATAATGATCGAAGACGTGGCCGATGATGGTCCAGTTCACGAGGTCTTTGGAATGGAGAATGGGCAGGCCGGGGATGTCGGAGAAGGAGGAGGATGTGAGATAGTAATCGTTGCCGACGCGGATGACATCGGGGTCGGAGTAATCGGCATTGAGGACGGGATTTTTGTAGATGCTGTTGCCGAGGTCGGGCTGCCAGACGGGCGGGAGCTTCGAGGTTTGCATCGCGGTAGTTTGGCAGGCGCCGAGCGCGGCGACGGTTAAACATGAAATTGCCAAAGCGCGAAGCACCTCGAAGGGGGCGGGCCGGGCGGAACGGGCGGACTGTGGAACGATGGGCATGGCGTCCTTGTGCTTAGGGATGAACGAGAAAGAACGTGGTTTGGTAGGGGGCAAGTTTCAGCGTGAAGGTGGCATCGCCGAGGTGTTTGATCTCGCCTTCGACGGGCGCGGCCTGGCCGGTGGTCAGGTCGATCTGCTGGCCGTGGCCATTGCAGGCGAGTTCCACGCCGACCTGCACGGGGTCGTCGCCTTCGTTGAAGAAGAAGTAGCCCTCGGCATCCTGGTAGTGGCGATGGAGATATTTGACCGCAGGGGTGGCGGCCATGAGGTGAACGTCGGATTCGCGGGGAGCGGCGACGAAATCAGCAATGGGCTCGCGCGTCGCCCAGGAAAGATCGCCGGGCGCGGGGGCGTTGAGGAACGTTTTGTCGGGGATCATGCGCGGCAAGTCGCCGAGGAAAACCACCGTGCCGCCGGCGTCGTGGAACTTGCGGAGCAGGTCGAGCGTGCGTTTGGAAAGCGCGGAGACCGTCGGGACAAGCACCGTGTCGTAGGCGCTGCCGCTTTTGTTGACCAGCGTTTTGCCTTTGAGCGTGAGATCGGCGTCGACGGATTGATCGTCGAAAAGATCGAAATCGAGCTGGTGTTCCATGAGGGCCTGCATGGCGGCTTTGTAGCTGGCGTTGGCGGTTTGGCCATCGGCGCTGGAGAGCCACATGCTCGAGAAGGGCACGTAGAGGGCGATGCGCGCGGTGGGATGGCCTTGCGAGAGCAGGTAGGTGGCGCGGTTCACATAGGCGGCAAGTGCGGGGAATTCCGGATCGGCGATCATCCGCGCGGGCGGATTGGGATCGACCTGGCCCAAAACGCCGCCGGGACCGGGAGCGGAGGTCGTATTGGCCTGGCCGGGATTGCCGCGGCGCGTCCCCGGACCTCTGGCGGCGACTCCGCCGGGACCCCGACCGCGTCCGCGCCCGGCAGCGGGCGCCGGCGGCGGCGCGTTGGGCGACGGCGCATTGGCCGGACGCGCTCCCTCGGTGCCATAAAACATGATCTCGACATTGTTGACGCCGCGAACCATTTCCTCATTCAAGATCCAGCGCGCCTGGGCCATGTTCGGCTTGGGATTGTACGCCGCAAAGCTCTCCGTGAACGCACGCGGCCGGCCGGTCAGATGGGCGGCTGACGAAGCCAGCTTCGGAAAATCGCTCACCAGCCCCGGCCAAATCTGATGCCAAATCGTGTCGATCCCCGGAATGCCGACATCGCGATAGCATTTGAAATAATCCCCTTCGCTGCGCGCCATCAGCGGCAGGTTTTCCTCGTGGTTGATGTGCACCTCGTACTGCACATGGTTGTCTTTGCACCAGTCGGCGAGCTTCGAAAACCAGTGATCGCGGAACATATCCGACCACACGTCGAAGTAATCCGCACGGGCGCGCTTCTGTTCCTCCGTCACATCGCTGGCCGTGTTGATCATCGCCCCGCGCCCGCCCGTGGGAAACATCGAGGGCAGATAGGGCCGCAGGTCATAACCCTTCTTCGCCTGAAATTCGTCGAGCAGCTTCGGCGTGTAGGGCATCCACGGATTGATGCTGTAATCCGGCTCATCGCCGCGAAAGCCCAGCACCGTGTGCCCGAATTCGTCGCCGAGAACTTTCTTGTATCCCTCGTGCGTCCAGTCGATGTACTGCTGCGTGGCCGCATCGCTCATGTAATCCTCGAGCGACGCCGAGGTATCCTTCGCGTTGACGACCGGGTTGTTCACCGACTTGGTGGGGGAGGTGTGAAAGTCGTGATAGATCAGCGTGAGCTCCCACGTGCCCTCGGCCGGAGCGGTCCATTTCAGCGTATCGCCGGTGATGGGAATCTCCACCGATTTTCCCGCCGCCGCGTCCGTCGCCACCGCGTAAATCAGATTCGCCGCCGGCTGGCTGATTTCCTGCCCCGCCGCCACCGGAATCCGCCGCGCGTTCATCCCCTGCATGCGCAGGTCCGGCCGCTCCTGCGAAAACTTCCCCCCCGCGAACCCCGACGGATATTTCCCCTCATCCACAATGTAAACGTGCATCCCCTTTTTCTTCGCCAGCTCGACGCCCATTTTCATCGTGTCGAACCAGCCCGGCGACAGGTAGGGGGGATCGAGAAAATATCCCGGCTCGATGGTCACGCAGCGGAACCCGCGCGACTTGATCATGTCCAGCTCGCGGTCCAGCAGCTCCGGCGTGATCTTGCCTTCCCAGCCCCAATACAGCGAGAGACTGTACTCCGCCGGCGGCTCCTTCACGTTCGCCGTCAGCTCCGCCGCCGTGGGCATGGTGAGTTCCTGGCGGATCAGATCGTCGCCGCGCGCCGTTCCGATCGCACACGCCAGCAACACGCCCACGCCCGCCGCAACGCGCTTCATCGCCGCCTCCATAGTAAGGATTCTCCAGGGCCCGCGCTCTCCACGCCGGGGCGCGCTCACTGCGCCGGAGCCGCCGTCGGCGCGGGGATGATGTGATGCTCCGGCAGCCACACGTCGAAAATCTCATGCTCCACGCCCGGCCAGCTCCGCGGCGAAAAACCGTGGCTGGCGCCCGGCGCCAGATAAATCGTCGCGTCTCCCCCGTCATCCTTGATCTCCTTCACCAGCGCTTCGTTCTGCGCCACCGGCACCGTGTGATCGTTGGCGCCCTGCACCGTCAGCAGCGGCGGCATGTCCTTGCGGGCATACGTCTTGGGGCTCACGCGCTTGGCGATCTCGTCCCGGTCCGGCGTCCCCTCCGGAAGCCATTGGTTCGCCCATCCCCGGCTGCCTGGATAGGTAAACAGCGCCGGCACATCCGTCGGCCCATATCCGTTCACAATCGCCGCGATCTTGAAATCGCCGGGATTCGTCGGCCCCAGCTTCGCTTCCGGCGTCGCCATGCCGACCATCAGCGCCAGGTGCCCGCCCGCCGATCCGCCCGTCACGATGATCCGGCTCTTGTCCACGTGGTAATGATCCGCGTGATCCCAGAACCACTTGGTCGCCTTGAGCGCATCCTCGACGGCCGCGGGCGCGATCGCCCCGCCGGGATTGGCCATCCGATATTCCACGTTGCACACGATGAACCCATGCGCGAGGAACCGGTTGTAAAACGAACTCATCGTGGACTTGTCCGTTTCGATCCACCCGCCGCCGTGAAACATCACCACGCCCGGCAAATCCTCTTTCGCCTCCGGCCCGCCGCCCTTGGGATAAATCACGTCAAGCACCGTCTGCGTGTACTTGTCATAAGGAATGTTCGCCTCGACGGTGTACTTGCTCTCATCGACGCGCGACACCGGCACATCCTTCTGCGTCGCCGCCGCCGCCACCGTCTTGCCAGGCCGGCGCGCGGCCGGAGGAACCGCCCCCGCCATCACGTAATCTCCCGGCGCCCTTGTCTGCGCCACGCACACCATCGCCCCCGCCGCCACCGCCACCACCATCGCCGCCACTCGCATCACAACCTCACCATCCACTCGCCAATTACCAATTACCAGTTACCAATTACCAATTCCCCCTCCTTCACCCCGGGCTCACCGTCCGCTTTGTCTCCACCGCATACACATGCTGCGCCCCATCAAAATTCCCCGTGAAAATCAGATATTTCCCGTCCGGCGAGAACGTCCCATTCGGCTCCACGCCGTTCACCCCGCCCGACGCCGGCGTCACATAATTGTGCTTCTTCATGTTGACCAGCTTCTCGCGCACCAGCGTCCCGTCCGGCTGCACGTGAAACAGATTCATCCACATGCCATCCGGCGCAAATGCCACCTGCGCATCGTCGCCGCCGTCGGAGGAAAACATCGTGCCATCCTTCGAGCGGTTGTAATGCACGCCCCACGCGTTCTGATCCACCGCATAGTCCGTCTCTTTCATCGTGGCCAGATCCACCATCCCGATGAAAAACTTCTGCGATCGCGGCTTCTGCAGATCGAAACACACGCTCTTGCCATCCGCCGCCCACCATTCGTGGCCCGCGATCTCCATGTTCATCGTGCGCTTGTGCATTAGGACCGGCTTGGGATCGGCATCCGCCACGTTGATCGTCCACACCCGGTCCGTCTCGTGCCACGTGCCCTCGTGGCAGAACATCAGCATGTGCGGATCAGTCGGCGAAAATTGCAAATGGTTCAGCCACGCGTGGGCGTACCCAAACTTCTTCACCTCCCCGGTCTTCACATCCAGCGTGAACAAACAGCGCGGCGGCCCCTCTACCGCCTGACGCAGTTGCGCCGCCAGCCGATTCTCCTTGTCCGCGCTCGACCGCTGCGCCGCCGTCAGTTCCTCCGGCTTTTTGCCCGGGAACATGCGGTCATACTGATTCTCCGCCGGAATCTTGTCCGGCGGCGCGGCCTTATCCGCCCCCTCGGGCGCATTGGCGATCACGCCCGCAAACAGCGTCGCATCGCAATTCACGCACGCCACCTGCAACCCCTGCGGAATCTTCACCACTTCGCGCGTCTTGTGCCCGTCATTCAAATCCGCTGCCATCACCGCCCCCGCCTGGCGATCCACGTAAAACACCTCATCCTTCACCCACGACGTCTCCATCGCCCGCGCCCCAGGCGTCACCAGCTCCGCCGGCTTGCTTCCCACCGCCGTCAAATCCTGCTCCATGATCCCCTGCGGACTGTCGAACACCAGCCACTTTCCATCGGGCGAATAGGCGTTGTAATGAAAATACAAGCTCCCGCTGCCATTCGTCAGCGACAGCCGAAACACCTTGTGCCCGGTGTCCTGGTCGATCCATTCCTTCCGCAGCGTCTCCGCCGGCGGCCCGTAATCCACTGGAATCCGCCCGCGCCCGAATCCGCGCCCGCCGCGCCGCCCCGCCGCGCCCGGCTGCGTCGCCGCCTGCCCGAACGCCATCGCCGCCGCCGCCACACACGCCACTGTCGCCGCCGCCATCGCCATTTTCTTCATTCCCGAAACTCCATGCGCGCAAAAGGAAATGCCCTCGCCCCACATCCGTAAGAAGCTTAACTCCCACCCCCACGCGCTATTGCCACGGGCCCCAGCGCTTTCGCCGCGTTTTTCGCGCGCTCACCCCCAGCCGCCGCCGCCCGGCGCGCTGATCCCTCCCGTCGCTTGTTCGGCCGCGCCGGCGCGACCGTCAGCTCTGCTTGCCGCGCTTCTTCTTCCCGTACTTCTTCTTCGCCGTCTTCACCTTGTCCTTCGCAGCCATCTTCTTCGCCATAAAAACTCCTCACCGCATGATGCGGCTTGACTCTGCCACGAGAATGGCGCAAACGCACCGAAAATAACCCCGCGGCTACTCTCAGCATTCTACCGCTTCTGTCACGATCCGAAAGTCGCCCTGCGCATCACAACGCCCGCCCTCTAGCTCTTCCCCAATTGAACCAATGGCACCAATTCTTCTAATTTTTCCCGCGCGGTCACACCCCGCCCAGACGCCGATACCGCGCCAACGCCATCAGCGGAAAGTACAACCGATACAGGTGATACTTCAGATAAAACACCCGTGGAAACCCCGTCCCCGTGAAGAACTGCTCTTCCCAGTTCCCGTCCGGTCCTTGGTTTTCGATCAGCCAGCGAATCGCCTTGCCGATGTGCGCATCGTTCGCCGAGCTCTCCCCCGCCGCCGCCATCAGCCCCATCGCCCCCCACGCCGTCTGCGAAGGCGTGCTGGGCCCGCGCCCTTTCAACGCCGGATTCTCATACGTGTCGCAGCTCTCCCCGAAACTCCCGTCCGGCTTCTGCACCGACCGTAGCCAGTCCACCGCTCGCCGGATGTACGCATGGTCCATCCGTTCCCCCACGCTCTTGAGCCCCGTGAGCACCTGCCACGTTCCATAGATGTAATTCACGCCCCACCGTCCGAACCAGCACCCTTCCTGCTCCTGCGTTTCCTTGATGAAATCGATCCCGCGCCGCACCGCCGGATGCTCCACCGTGAACCCGGCATGCCCCAGGAACTCCAGCGCCCGCGCCGCAATATCCGGGCACGACGGATCCTGAATCGCATTGTGATCGGCAAACGGAACATGCTCCAGCACCGGCCGATTCCGCGTCCGATCGAACGCCGCCCACCCTCCGTCATCATTCTGCATCGCCATCAGCCACGCCACCGCGCGCTTCACCGCCGGCCTGGCCACTTCCCCGCCCACGCGCTGCAGCGCCATCGCCACCATCGCCGTGTCATCCACATCCGGATAGTGCGGGTTCAAATACTCGAAATACCACCCCGACGGTTCGCAATCCGGGCAGTTCTTCGCCCAGTCGCTCGCCTCCCGGCATTCCTTTTCCAAAAGCCACTTCGTCGTCAATACCGCCACCGGATGCTTCGAGGACATCCCCGCCTCCGCCAGCGCATTGAGCGCGATCCCCGTGTCCCACACCGGCGAAAAACAGGGCTGAATCCGCGTCTGGTCCCCCTCCCGAATGAACAAATCCTTCAAATGCTTCTGCGCCTCGAGCACCTTCGGATGATCATCCGGATAGCCCAGCGCCTTGAACACGATCAGCACATACACCATCGGCGGAAAGATCGCCCCCAGCCCCTCGCTCCCGTCCATGTGCTCCAGAATCCACTTCTCCGCCTCCCGGATCGCCTTCGGCCGCAGCGGCGTCACCGCCGTCTTCTCATACCGCTTCAGCGTCATGTCGATCAGCAGGAACATTTCCCGCCAGCTCTTGGGCAAACTCTTGAGCTTCCCGGTCGGGCTGTTGGCGACCGAATAGTCGGCATACAACTCCCGAATCCCCAGCTCCGCCGGCAACTGCCGCACCGGCCGCAATGTGCTCACGATCGCCAGCGGCAAAATCATCGTCCGCGACCACGCCGACACCGCATACAGATTGAAATACAAAAACTTCGGCAGCAGCACGATTTCCGGCGGAATCGATGGGCATGCGTCGTACGAAATCTGCCCCAGCGCCGCAAAGTAAAACTTGGTAAACGAATTGCAGTTTTCCGCCCCGCCCAATGCCAGACATACCTTCCGCGCCGCCGCCATATGCGGCGCGTTCGGGCTGTCTCCCATCATCTTCAGCGCAAAATACGCTTTTACGGTTCCCGACAGGTCGCTCGCGCCCCCTGGATACATGTTCCACCCGCCGTCCGACTGCTGGATCGACCGCAGGTAATTCGCGATCGCAGGCAAATCCGGATCATCCTCCTGCCCCAGGATGAACTTCAGCATGATGTATTCGGATTCCAGGATCGAATCGCCCTGCAGCTCCGCGCACCAGAATCCCCCCTCGCCCTCCTGGTGATGCATCGCAATCAGCGCCGCCTGCGCTTGTTCCAGGGTCGCCTCCAATGTCGCGCCGCCCTCTGCGGGCGCGTCGGTCGTCGAGACCGCCGCTGCGGTTGAGGCGCTGGGCACGGGCGCGGGATGGGCCGAGATGCTCGTGGTGCCCAGGGGAAGATGCGTCGGATTGGCAGTGGAGGACGCCGGTGGACGGAAGAAGGTGGTCACGTGTTCGTTTTTCCTAAACCCCGAACGCCTGAACAGGCCCCATCAGGTGGGTTTGTCAGGTTGGGCGAAGAGGCTAACACAAACGGCGGGCCGCGGGCAAGCAAAACTCGGCCAGACATACGCAAAGGTGAATTTTTGGGTGCATTTTGGGGGTTCAAAAGGACCGGCCTTTGTGGGGCGCGCGGCCACGCGGGTATACTGATGCCGCCCAGGTCAGGTCAGCGATAGGTGCCGTAAATGCCCCACATCTACTCCGATTTCCACGGGTGGCTTCAGCAACACGAAGGCCGCCAGTACGACCTTCACCAGCAGCATGTCAACGCCGCCTTCGTCAAAATGCTCAAAACCATCGGCTTTGACAAAAATTACGTCCGCGGCCAGGGAGCCTACCTCTGGGACGGTGAAGGCAACAAATACCTCGACCTCCTCACCGGCTGGGGGGTCTTCGCCCTCGGCCGCAACCATCCCAAAATCAAGGCGGTGCTCGAACAGGTCCTCGCCCAGGACCTCCCCAACCTCGTTCGCATGGAATGTTCGATTCTTTCTGGCCTCGTCGCCGAAAAACTCACGCAACATACTTCCCCAGGCCTCTCCCGGGTCTTCTTCACCAACTCCGGCACCGAAACCGTCGAAGGCGCCCTCAAATTCGCCCGCTGCTTCACCGGCCGGCAGAAAATCGTCTACTGCGACCACGCCTTCCACGGCCTCACCGGCGGTTCGCTTTCCGTCAACGGGGCCGACTTCTTCAAGGAACGCTTCGGCGAACTCACCCCCGGCACCGTCAAGGTCCCCTTCAACGACCTCGCCGCCCTCGAACAGGCCCTTGCCGCCAACGACGTCGCCGGCTTCATCGTCGAGCCCGTGCAAGGCAAAACCTGCGAAGTCGTCGCCCCCGATTACCTCCGCGAGGCCCAGCGCCTCTGCAAAGCCGCCGGCACCGTCCTGATCCTCGACGAGGTTCAGTGCGGCCTGGGTCGCACCGGCAAATGGTTCTGCTACCACCATTTTGAAGGCGTCGAGCCCGACATCCTGTGCGTCGCCAAGGCCCTCTCCGGTGGGTACGTCCCGGTCGGCGCCGTGGTCGCGCGGCCCGAGATCATGAACTGCGTGTTCAGCTCCATGGAACGCTGCGTCGTCCATTCCAACACCTACGGCCAGAACGACATGGCCATGGCCGCCGCGCTGGCCAGCCTGCATGTCATCGAGGACGAAAAGCTCGTCGAAAACGCCGCCGCCATGGGCGATTACGTGATGTCCCGGCTCAAAGCTGTCGGCGAAAAATGCCCCTTCGTCTCCGACGTCCGCGGCAAGGGCCTCATGTTCGCCATCGATTTCGCCCGCCCCAAGTCCGGCTTCCTGCTCCAGCAAAAGTGGGACGCCCTCCACAAAATGAACTTCGCCGTCTTCGGCCAGACCGTCATCGTCCCCCTCCTCCAGGAACACCGCATCCTCAGCCAGGTCGCCGGCTATCACACCGAAGTGATCAAATTCCTCCCGCCGATGACCGTCACGCGGGAAGACATGGATTGGTTCCTCTCGGCGATGGAAGAGGTCCTGGAAAACACCGCCCGCACCGGCTCGACCCTCAAAACGATGTTCCGCCTCGGCGTGGGCGCGGTCCGCGCCTGATTCAATCCCGGACGCTTGCCCTTGTGACGCTCCTCTAAAATAATTCGTTCCGTTGTCTTGCGCGGAGCGTCCATGGGGTTCGTCCAGCGGCGGCTGGTCAAAATGGTCATGAAGGTGGTCTGCTGGCCCAAGACCACGGTCGCGGTCTGCGCCGTTCTTCTGGTCGCCTCGGTCCTCTTCGCCAAGCTTCATCTGTCGCTGTCGACCGACCAGAACGCGCTGCTCACGCCGAATCTGAAATTCTTCAAGGACTATCTGCGGTACGATTCGCAATTCCCGGAGAATGAATCGTTCGTGGTGATTGTTGAGCCGCGGGATTACGTTCATCCGCCGCCCGCGAAGCGCTGGATGGCGCTTGCCGACCGCATCAGCGCCAACCTGCGGGCCCTGACCAACGATGTGGCGCGCGTGGACGAGCGGGTCCCGCTGGACCAGCTTGGCGATCAGGCGCTGGAATTCGATTCCTGGGACGACATCCGCACGGCCAGCGCCGGCATGCAGGATTTCTCGCAATTGCTCAAAGTCGTCGCCCAGCGACCCGGGCTCGATTCCCTGGTTCTCGGCGGCAACATGACCCAGCGGCTGTACAACGCCCTCGCCGCCGCGCCCACCGTCACGTCCGACACCCAGCGCTTTGCCGCCCTGATCACCCGCACGCTCAATGCCGCCGTTCACACGCCGATCCCGCAGTGGCAGCGGGGCGCGCAGACGCCGGACATGAACGAACTCGATCCGCGCGCGGCGACCGATCCCGAGATCTGGGGCTACAACATGATCCGGGATGAGACCAAGCGCGCCATCCCGGACCAGAAGAACGACAAAATCCTGGTCATCAACGTGCACCAGAAGCGCGATTTCTCGTCTTTGGCGGATGTCACCCAGCCGCTGCAGCGCATGCGTGCCGCCGTCGCCGACGCAGCTCAGGGCTTCGATGACTTCTGGCCACCGGTGATCACCGGCCGTCCGGCGCTCGAGGCCGACGAGATGGCCACCAGCGACCATGACACCAAGATGGCGGAGATTTGCGGGCTGCTGCTGGTCTTCGGCGCTCTGTGGGTGTTCCTGCGGCACGTGTGGCTGGTGATCATCGCGGAAGCCTGCCTGGGCGTGGGCATCGGCTGGACGTTCGGCTGGGCCACCCTTTCCATAGGCCGGCTCAATCTGCTCTCGCTGGTCTTCGTGATTGCCCTGATCGGCATCGGCATGGATTACCTCATCCAGATCCTCACGCGCTACCGCTTCGAGAAAAAACGCTACGCCCGGCCGCAGGCGATCTGGGCGCGCGTGTTCCGCTATGTGAGCCCGCCGATTTCGACGGCCTGCGCCGGGGCGGCGGGAGCGTTTCTGGTTTCCGCGCTCACGCAGTTCAAAGGGGCCGCGGAACTGGGCGTCATCGCGGGCGGCGGGTTGCTGCTTTGTCTGGCCGCGGGATACACGCTGCTGCCGGCGCTGCTGACGCTTTTTCCCGCCGAGGTGGGCACGGTGACGGAGCGGTATCACGATCCGGAAACTGCGGCCGGCGGCGAGCGGTGGCGCCTGATTTTTCCCGCGATCTGGGTGATTGTGGCCGTCGGCGGCCTGTGGTACAGCCTGCCGCCGACGTTCGATCCGAATCTTCTGCGGCTGCAGGCGCAGGCGCTGCCGTCGGTGCAATCGGTCCACAAGCTGCCCACCTGGTTTGCCGCCGTCACCACGCAGAATCTCGACGATCTGCGCGAAGCCCGGGCGGACCTGACGCCGCGGCCGGGCGAAGAGAGCACGATCGAGCAAACCGAAAGCATCCTGGATGCGATGGACAAGCAGGCGTGGCTGGCGCAGCACAATGCGGCGCTGAAGCAGATCGCGTGGTACAACCCGCCGCCGCCGGATCCCGGGAACCTGCGCAACATCGCCGCGGCGGCGCGGAAACTGATCGTGCAGTGGGAGAAGAAGGGCGCTCCGGGGATGGCGGACTTGCGCCGCGACGTCGAAGCGCTCGCCGCCGCCCTCGACAACACGAAGGATGCGCACGAACTGTGCAACCGGGTGAGCGCGTGGCAGCAGGCGTTTTTCACCGAACTGCAGCGCCAGACCGCCCTGTTCACTCCGGGGCCGCTCGATATTGCGCGCCTTCCCGCCTCGCTGCGCGAGCATTACGTCAGCACGATCGCTCCTTCGGCCGCGCCGCGCAGCGAGCGTGACGTGCTGGAGGCCACCGCCCCGGCGGGGCATCCCACCTACGCTCTCTACGTCTATCCGAAGGCCGATCTCTGGGACGCCGGGGCGCTGCAGGATTTTGTGAAGGAGGTGGAGAGCCGCACGCCCAAGGATGTGGTGCTGACGGGCATCGCGCCGCAGCTTTATCACTCCGTGCAGGAGATTCACCGGGCGTTCAAAAACTCCACGGAGTATGCGCTGATCCTGGTGTTTGTCCTCGTGCTTCTCGATCTGCGGAAGCTGGGGCAAACGCTGTTGGCGGTCTCGGTGCTCGGGCTGGGGCTTCCGATGCTGCTGTTGTGCATGTGGCTGTGGCGATATTGGCATGAACCGTGGGGCATTCCGGGGAGCTGGAATTTCGCGAACTTTTTCGGGTTGCCGATTTTGATCGGCGCGGGCCACGAGTATGGCGTGTTCATGGTGCACCGGTATCGGGAGACGCTGCATGACCCGCGGCGCGTGTGGCGGCGGTGGGATGTGTCCGATCGGGCGCTGCTGCTGTGCGCGATCGTGACATCCTTCTCGTTTGGATTCCTGATTCTGGCGAAACACCGCGGGCTCGCGTCGCTGGGGTGGGTGATGGCGGTGGGGACGGCGTGCATTTATTTGTCGACGGTGTTCGTGCTGCGGCCCATCCTGCAATGGCGGCTGCATCGCAAGGGCGTTTACCAGCCGCCTCGGGCGGAAGCCGAAGAACCTCCTGGCGAGTAGAACTTCGCAGCTCATTTCCTTCTCCATCTTCGTGCCTTTCAGTCCTTCGGGGCTTCGCTGAAACGGACTACCCGGGCTTTCGCACGGCAAGCTGCAGGTGGCTGGCGCGGGCGGCGGCGGCGGAGTCGGATTGGAGGCGCGTTTCAAGGTCGACGAGGGTGTCGATCGCTGTGGGGTCTTCGAAGAGCTTGCGGTTCTGGCGGGCGGGGATGACGGTTTTGCCGATCTTGCTGATGAGTTCGAACCCTTTCGATCGCACGAGGGATTCGATCTGGGCGGGGGTGAACATGTGGACGGCGAATTGCTCGGCGACGTTTTTGGTGAGCCATTCGGTTTTGCCGGTCTTGACGAACGAGGCGAGGGCGTGGAGGTTGCCGGAGGCGATGAAGTGGTCGATGGCGGCGAGGTGGTTGTCGACGGTGAAGACGAAGACGCCGTTGGGGGCGAGGAGACGGTGAACTTCCGAGAGGCAGCGTGCGGGATCGGAGCAGATGGACACGACGTCGCCAATGGCGGTGATGAGGGCGAAGTGGTTTTTGGGAAAGGCGCGCAGGTCGGTGGCGTCGGCTTCCTGGACGGTGGCGCGGGCGGCTTTGGCGGCGAGGTCGGGGGTGTCGCGCCAGGTGTCGAGTTTTTTGCGGACTTCGTCGAGCATTTTGGGGGAGAGGTCGGAGAAGGTGGTGGGATAGCCGGCCTTGAGGAGTTTGAGGCCCCACTTGCCGGTGCCGCAGCCGAGGTCGAGGACGGGGGCGGCGGGGTCGCGCGGGAGGAAGTGCTTGAGGTGATTCCAGGTGATGCGGTCGTGGAATTCCCAGAAGGGGTCGTCG
>DASZZD010000021.1:0-150669 GCA_035545015.1 Phycisphaerae bacterium | reverse complement strand
TGGCCGGGGAGAGGGGTGCGGTAGTCGGGGGATTGTGGGTGGGGAGGTTTGGGAGGGGGGGTGTCGGAGGGATCGGAAGGCATGGGGGGATTATGGAGGAAGGGGGCGTCGCGGTCGATAGGGGTTTGGGGTATCCTTTTTTTAGTAGTCAGTAGACAGAAGTCAGTAGACAGAAGTCAGTAGACGGAAGACAGAAGACAGAAGACAGAAGATGGTTGCGAGTGATGAGGGTTGCATGGTGAATGAGCGGGACATGGTGACGGGGACGTGGTTGGTGACGGGGGGGTGTGGGTTTATTGGGTCGGAATTTTTGCGGCAGGCGCATCGGGAGTATCCCGCGGTGCGGCTGGTGAATGTGGATTCGCTGTCGTATGCGGCGAGTCCGGAGCGGGTGGCGGAGTTGGAGGGGTCGCCGCGGTATCGGTTTGTGAAGTGCAACATTGCGCATGCGGAGGAGGTGCGTCGGGCGATGGAGGTGTGCGGGGAGTTGGGCGGGAGCGGGGGGCCGACGGCGGTGGTGAATTTTGCGGCGGAGAGTCATGTGGACCGGTCGCTGTTCACGGGGCTGCCGTTTGTGATGGCGAACACGGTGGGGGTGCAGGTGCTGCTGGAGGCGGGGCGGCCGTATGTGGAGAAGGGGGTGTTGAAGCGGTTTTTGCAGGTGTCGACGGACGAAGTGTATGGAGATGTAGAGGAGCCGCACCGGTCGGTGGAGGGGGATCCGATTCGGACGAGCAGTCCGTACTCGGCGTCGAAGGCGGGGGGGGAGCTTTTGGTGCAGGCGTTTGTGCGGTCGTTCAAGTATCCGGCGGTGATCACGCGGTGTTCGAACAACTATGGGCCGTGGCATTGGCCGGAGAAAATGATACCGCTGTTTATCATGAGGTTACTGGCGGGGAAGAAGGTGCCGGTGTATGGGGACGGGATGCAGAAGCGGGACTGGATACATGTGGAGGACCACGCGGGGGGGATCCTGGCGGCGTTGCTGCGTGGGCAAGATGGGGGGATTTATAATTTTGATGGGGAGGTGGAGATCGATAACCTGAGTCTGACGCGCAAGTTATTGGACCTGGCGGGGAGGGATGAGAGTTTCATCGAATACGTCAAGGACAGGCCTGGGCATGATCGGCGGTATGCGTTGGATTCGGGCAAGGCGCAGCGGGAGCTGGGGTGGAAGCAGAAGTGGGATTTGGAGAAGGGATTGAAGCAGACGTTCGATTGGTTCGTGGCGCATAAGGCGTGGCTGGACAAGGTGTTGACGGAGGAGTATCAGGCGTATTACCGGCAGCAGTATGAAGCGCGGTGAAGGGGGGGGGGAGGGGGGGGTGGCGGGGGGGCCCGGGGTGCGGTATGAGGGGTGGGTGAGGAGGGGGGAGATCGGCGATATTTGCGCGGGAAGTGAGGGAAAAGCAGCGATTTACATAAATTTAAGTTGCTCCATCTATTTATTTGACAGGGGGGGCGTTTATAAGGTAGGACATAGAGGATCACTCTCGCGAACCCTTTGAAGGGGCGGACAGCGGAAGCGTTCCCGGCGGAAAGTTGGGAAGGCGTACGGGTTGTCCGATAATCGTCGTGCTGCTGGTGGCGCCGGTGCGTTCTACGAGCGATGCCGGTGCAGCGTGCGGACGAAGAGAGCGTCTTCGTGGGGCGTTTTCGAGGCGAGAGCGGGCAGGCCGGTGCAGTTCTTGGGCCGGCGGTGGCAAGGTGGAAGAAGCGGTAAGCGGCGTGCGCCGCCGGGAGTAAGTCTCGGTGCGCACGTCATGCGTCTTTCACGGAAGCAGGTCTCGTGGGCAAGCGTGGACAGAGCATAGGGACTGTGGAAGGAAGAGAGATGATTGAAGGGCAGGGCGTCGTTGCGCGGACGGAACGGATGATGAGGCAACGGTACAGGGCAGCGCTGGTGGCGACGGGGGTGTGGGGCGCCATTTGGTGCGGCGGTGGGGTTGCGCTGGGGCAGGCGGGCGGCCGGGCGGTGACGCCACCGGATGTGAGCGGCGGCGGCGGGTCGGGGGCACCAGCGGCGGCGGTACCTGGGCCGGGGAGACCTGCGCAGGCACCGGCGGCGGTTCCGGCGGCGCCGGAGAATCCGACGAATAATCCTCCGGCGGTGATTCCGCCGGCACCTTCGGGAGCGGCGGCGGCACCTGCGCCGGTGCAGGTGGGAGCACAGGCGGCGGCGGCGACGCAGAATGCGCCGGTATCGGCGGGGGCGACGGATGCGGCGGGGGCGGCGGCGGCGGGAGGGCGGGCAGTGACGCCGGAGAACGTGGCGGCACCGGGATCGCCACCGTCGGCGAACAGCACGCCGGAGATTGCGCCGGCACCGCCGACGGGCGTGAGCGCGACGCAGGGGACGGGGCAGGAGCCGGTATCGGCGGCGACGGGACCGGCGGCGACGCAGGCGGCGAACTACCGGTATCCGCTGACGGGGATCAAGGTGAATTATTTGAAGGAGAGCGCGCAGCAGCCGCCGATCGATCAGTTGCTGAGCAGCGTGGTGGAGCTGGGGGTGAAGGATGGGGCGTACGTGGCGCCGAGCCAGGCGACGGAGAAGGTGAAGGTGCGGCTGGGGGAGGTGGGGAAGGGGGACATTCACGAGATAGAGCGGAGCGGGATCACGGCGTTGTACGGGCAGATCGTGCATTTTTACAACGACAAGGGGATCATCGGGGTGTTCGTGGTGGTGGATGCGAAGGATATTGACGCGAACGACCGGGACATCCGGCCGGCGGATCGGAAGACGCTGCAGTTCATCGTGGTGACGAGCACGGTGAAGCAGGTGCGGACAGTGCTGACGGGGGACAAGGTGCCGGAGGGGAAGCGCGTGGACGATCCGAAGCATGCGTGGATCCGGGAGGATTCGCCGCTGAAGGCGGACAGCACGTCGAGCCTGTTGAACAAGGATGCGCTGGACGAGTACGTGATGCGGTTGAACCGGCAGCCGGGGCGGCGTGTGGACGTGGCGGTGTCGGGCGCGGGGGAGCTGGGCGGGGTGACGCTGGATTACCTGATTTCGGAAAACAAGCCGTGGTATTTGTACGCGCAGGTATCGAACACGGGGACGAAGCAGACGAACGAGTGGCGAGAGCGGTTCGGCGCGGTGGACAACCAGTTGACGGGGCATGACGACATTCTGTCGATCGATTACACGACGGCGGGATTCACGGCATCGCATGCGGTGATCGGGTCGTATGACGTGCCGCTGTTCAGCATGGATCGGCTGCGTTACAAGGTGTATGCGTCGTACAACGAGTTCACGGCGTCGGATGTGGGGCAGGGTCAGGAGCAATTCTCGGGGGACCAGTGGATCGTGGGCAACGAGCTGGTGTGGAACATTTTTCAGCACCGGGAGCTGTTCATCGACGCGGTGGGCGGGGTGCGTGGGCAAGGGGTATCGACGAACAACATCACGGCGCAGACGACGGGGAGCGCGACGTACGTGGCGCCGTACCTGGGGCTGCGTCTGGACCGGACGACGGACCTGGCGTCGACGACGGGGGACGTGACGGTGATCGGGTATTTCACGGGGACGAGCGATTCGCAGATCGAGGCGTTGGGGCGTGCGCAGCCGACGAAGAATCCGGTGGTGCTGGAGTGGGATTTCGCGCAGTCGGCGTATCTGGAGCCGCTGTTTGATCCGAACAATTTTGCGACGGGGAACAGCACGCTGGCGCACGAGGTGTACGTGGGGTTCCGGGGGCAGTACTCGCCGAACCGGTTATTTCCGCAGGTGGAGCAGGTGGCGGGGGGATTTTATTCGGTGCGCGGGTATCCGGAATCGATCTCAGCGGGGGACACGGTGCTGATCGCGACGGCGGAGTACCGGTTTCACTTTCCGCGGATTTTGCCGGTGCAGGCGGATCCGAGCAAGACGCCGTTTTTGTGGGACAAGCGGTTCCGTTTTTCGCCGCAGCAGGTGTATGGCCGTCCGGACTGGGATTTGATAGCGCGGGCGTTTTTCGATGTGGGGCAGGTGTGGAACACGGACAAGCTGCAGTTCGAGCAGGATCAGACGCTGGCGGGGACGGGGCTGGGGATCGAGCTGCAGTACAAGCAGAATTTCAATGTGCGTGTGGACTGGGGCTTTGCGTTGATTGACGTGCCGGACCAGGTGCAGGCGGGGGACAACCGGGTGCATGTGTCGGCGACGTTTTTGTATTGACGGGTAAATGGCCACGAAAGGCACGAAAAACACGAAACGTGAAACATGAAAGGCGAGAGACGACAGGGACGAGACAACGGGGTTTTGAGTGATGAATTGCAGGATGTGGATGTACGCCGCAGGGAAGCGATGATTTTTGAGGCGCCACGGGCAGACACCAGGGTGCGGCCCCTCACTGGCCGCGAGTGGAGATAGATCATGGTTCGGAAGATGAACGGCAAAGGTCAGGCGAAGCGGTCGAGCGTGGGCGGCAGGTCCGGGCGGGGTGCGAAGGGGACGCTGCAGGCGGCGGTGGTGGTGGCGGTGGCGACGACGGTACCTGCTGCGCTGGGGGCGGGGAGCGGGATTCAGGTGAACAATGTGGCGGCGGGGTCGGCGACGTTCGTGCAGCGCGGCGCGGTGACGACGGTGACGACGGGCAGCCAGAACACGATCATCAATTACAACCATTTGAGCGTGTACGCGGGGCAGACGCTGAACTTCGTGCAGCCGACGGCGGCGAGCCGGGTGCTGAACCGGATTCAGGGTCCGTCGCCGACGCGGATTGACGGGAGCTTGATTTCGAACGGGATCGTGTACCTGGTGAATCCGGCGGGGATCATGTTCGGGCAGGGGGCGGTGATCAACGTGGGGCGGTTCTACGCGGCGGCGGGGCATTTGAGCGATTCGGACTTCATGGCGGGGAAGGACCACTTCACGAACGTGCAGAGCGGGGTGATGAACGTCGGGAAGATCCAGGCGGGCGAGGTGCACCTGGTGGGGACGCGGGTGGCGAACTTCGGGGCGATCGTGACGGGACCGCAGGGGATCGTGACGATGACGGCGGGGAAGGATGTGTACCTGGGGACGCCGGACGGGCCGGCGAGCATGCCGCACGTGATGGTGAAGGTGAGCGGTGACACGACGAGCAAGAACGCGGGGACGGGGGTGACGAACGCGGGGACGATTTCGTCGGGGACAGTGCAGCTTGGGGCGGGCGACGTGTATGCGGCGGGGATTTACGCGGGCGGGGAGATCAAGGCGCTGTCGGTGGAGATGGACGGCGGGAAGAACACGACGATCGCGGCGGGGAAGATCGATGCGAGCAACATGGCGGGCAAGGGCGGGGATGTGACGATCACTGGGGACAAGGTGGGGTTGGACCATGCGAAGATCGACGTCTCGGGGACGGGCGGCGGCGGGACGGTGAAGGTGGGCGGGGATTTCCACGGCGCGGGGGATACGCCAAGGAGCAGCGAGACGGTGGTGAGCACGGGGACGGTGATCAACGCGAACGGTGTGGGGAACGCGGATGGCGGGAAGGTGGCGGTGTGGTCGGATGGGACGACGAAGTTCGGCGGGGTGATCACGGCGCAGGGCGGGGCGCAGGGCGGGAACGGCGGGCTGGTGGAGGTGTCGGGCAAGCAGCATCTGGCGTTCGGGGGCGTGGTGAACACGCTGGCGCCGAAGGGGACGACGGGGACGCTGCTGATGGATCCGGCGAACCTGACGTTGACGCTGGGCGGGGTGGATTTGAGCGTGCTGGGGCTGGGGGTGAGCTTTGGGGACGCGGATGTGGGCGGGGACACGCTGGACGTGGGGCTGATCACGGGCTTGACGAACGTGGTGCTGCAGGCGACGAATAATGTGGAGATTGCGACGAGCGTGGCGCTGTCGACGGCGAGCGCGGGATTTGAAGTGGACGCGGGGAAGGGGATCTTCATCGATGACGGGGTGTCGATCACGACGAAGGGCGGGGCGATTGTGCTGAGCGCGGGGAGCCAGTTGCCGGGCGCGGGCGGCGGGGTGTTGCCGGGGGATCCGACGGGGGCGCTCTCGATCGGGAAGAACGTGGTGCTGGACACGACGGCGGGCGGGGGGAGTGCGGATATCACGCTGCGCGCGGGCGGGCTGACGGTGGATTCGACGGCGCAGTTCAAGGCGGGGACGGGGACGGTGACGTTTGCGACGAGCGATGGATTGCGGACGATGGGCGTGGGGACGGCGACGGGGCAGCAGGTGGTGGTGGATGGGAACGCGCTGGGGGCGATCCAGAGCGCCGGGGCGGTGGTGATCGGGGATACGGGGCAGGTGGGGAACATCACGGTGCAGGGGGCGGATTTGAGCGGGCTGGCGGCGAACGTGTCGATCGTGCAGCAGGCGGCGGGAGCGGGCGGGGTGACGCTGGATGACACGGGGGGGACGGCGCTGAAGGCGAACGGGACGGTGACGGTGACGGCGGGGACGGGCGGGATTGCGGCGAACGCGACGAATGGGACGGCGGAGATCACGACGGGCGGGCAGGCGGTGAGCTTGAGCTCGGGGGCGGATATTGGAAGCACGAGCAATCGGATCGAGATGGGCAGCGGGACGGGAGCGGTGACGGCTTCGGCGGCGAGCACGGGGACGGTGGCGCTGGCGGGGATCGGGGACCTGGCGCTGGTGACGGTGAACGGCGGGACGGTGGATGTGACGTCGGGCGGGGCGCTCACGGCGAGCGGGACGGTGACGGGGACGACGGTGACGTTGAACGCGACCACGGGGATTGGCACGTCGGCGGCGAGCCGACTGGATATCGCGGCGACGGGAGATGTGTCGCTGACGGCGGGCGGGGATGTGTTTGTGAGTTCGGGCGGATCGATCAGCTTTGCGGGGATCAGCGCGGGAACGCATGGGATCGATGTGAAGACCAGCGCGGGCGGGAACATCGAGGCGACGGGGGCTCTCGTGGGCGGGACGGTGACGCTGGAAGCGGATGGCGGGATCGGGACGCTGGGGGCGGTGGAATTGACGACGGGCGGGGCGACGAGTTTGACGAGCCACGCGGCGGATGCGGGCGGGGATATCACGGTGTCGTTCGGGGCGGGGGATGTGAACACGTCGAACCTGACGGTGGTGATGGATGGGACGGGGGTGCACGCGCTGAGCGTCGCGACGACGGGGAATATCACGGTGGATGCGGACTTTGACACGGGGACGAGCGGGCTGGCGTTCTCGGGCGGGACGATCGAAGGGGATGGGACGCACACGTTGGACGGGGCGACGATTGCGCTGACGGCGACGGGGGACATCGGCGGGACGACGGCGGTGGATATTGGGACGGCGGTGGCGACGACGGTGAACAGCGGAGGAGATGCGCACCTGATTTATCACAGTGCGCTTGTCACGAGCGATGTGACGGTGACGGCGGTGACGGGGGTGCTGACGCTGGAGGGGGATTCGATTTCGGTGGATAGCGCGCTGGCAAACAGTGGGGGGACGATCGCGCTCAAGAGCAATACGGGCGGGATCACGGAGAATGGCGGGAGCGTGACGGCGGATACGGTGACGCTGGAATCGGCGACGGGCGTGGGGGCGAGCGGGGCGGCGGTGCAGGTGAGCGCGGGGACGAGCGGGACGATCACGACGCATGCGAATGATGCGGCGGGGGATATTTTCGTGGACCTGGGGACGAACATCGCGGGGAGCTTTACGTTCACGATGGATGGGACGGGGGCGCATGCGGTGACGATCAGCGACGCGGGGGCGGTGACGGTGGGGGCGAACCTGGATGCGGGCACGAACGATTTGTTCGTGAGCGCGGTGGGGGTATCGGTGAGCGGCGGGGTGACGTTGTCGGGGGCGGATGTCGGGGTGTTCGGCGGGACGGGGAATATTGCGCTGGCGGGGTCGATTGATGCCAGCGGGGGGACGGCGTGGCTGGAGGCGAACGGGATTTCGCAGACGGGCGGGACGATTTCGGCGAAGGATTTGGGGGCGCGGGCGACGGGGACGACGTCGGCGGATGGGATTTCGCTGACGCAGAGTAATGCGATCACGGGGAACGCGGCGCTGACCAACGCGACGGGCGGCGGGGATGTGGCGCTGACGACGAGCGGCGGGGTGACGTTGGATGGGGTGACGGGGATTGGCGGGGCGGCGAACATCACGAGCAGCGCGAGCAATGGGGCGAATTTGACGGTGAATGCGGGAGGGGGGGTGACGGTGACGTCGGCGGTGGACGCGGGGACGGGGACGGTGTCGCTGACGGCGACCAGCGGCGGGGACATTGCAGGCGCGGGGACGGTGTCGGGCGGGAGCGTGGCGCTGGATGCGGGCGGGAAGATCGGCGGGACGACGAGCGCGGATGCTTTGAATATCAGCGTGGGGACGGGGACGGTGAGCTTGACGACGGGCGGGAACGGGGCGGCGGGGAATATTGAGCTGGGGGTGGCGGATGGGTTCAAGACCAGCGCGATCACGACGTTGAGTTTGGGCGGAACGGGGACGAAGACGGTGGAGCTGGTGGGGGCGGGACTGGTGACGGTGGACTCGGCGGTGAACGTCGGGGCGAATAACCTGACGGTGGATGGCACGAGCTTTAATGAGACGAGCGCGGGGGATGTGACGGCGGGGGTGTTCACGATTAATTCGACGGGCACGGTGGGGGTGAGCGGGACGAATAGCGTGGGGACGTTTGTGGCGGGCGGGACGGACTTCACGCTGGGCTCGACGGGGAGCGTGACGGTATCGACGGGGGTGTTGGAGGTGGGGATGAGCGGGACGATTTCGCTGGCGGGGGTGCTGGATGATACGGGGGCGTCGCCGGTGATTTTGCAGGGGACGTCGATCGATCAGACGGCGGGGTCGGTGTCGGGCGGGACGCTGGTGGCGAATGCGACGGGGGCGGCGGGGCCAGTGGGGGTGGTGCTGGGGCAGACGGGCAATGGGCTCAAGAATGTGGCGGTGGCGAGCAGCGTGGCGGGCGGGGCGGTGACGGTGACGAGCACGCAGGCGCTGACGGTCTCGGCGGTGACGACGACGTTGACGGGGACGGTGACGGGGGTGACGGCGAATGGCGGGGATATTTCGCTGAGCGGGGCGAGCGTGGCCTTGAGCAACGTGGTGACGACGACGGGGACGGGGAATGTGTCGGTGAATGGGGCGGGCGGGATCAGCGGGGCGTCGGCGGTGACGGGGCATGATGTGGCGTTGTCGACGGCGACGGGGGCGATCGGTGCGACGGGGGCGGCGGTGAATGTGGATGCGTCGGATGGGGTGTCGCTGATGACGACGGGTGCGTCGATCCAGGGGGACATTCATGTGAATTTGACGGGGGCGGTGACGGCGCTGTCGGGGGTGACGGTGTCGACGGACGGGATGACGGGGGGGCTGGCGGGGCAGACGGTGGAGCTGCGCGGGCTGGCGACGCTGGATGGGACGAGCGACTTCAAGAAGGATTCGGTGATTTTCGTAGGGACGGGCGGGAGCTTGACGGAGCTGGCAGGGGGGAGCGTGACGGCGGCGAACATTTCGCTGGTGGCGGACAGCATCACGATCGGCGGGACGCTGCACGCGCCGACGGGGACGATCGCGCTGGCGCCCTTGACGGTGGGGGCGCCGTTGACGGTGAGCGGGTTGCCGGCGGGGAGCACGGCGGCGCTGTTCCAGTTTGGCAATGCGACGACGGGAGATGTGACGCTGGCGGGCGGGTTGGATCTGACGGGGAGCGGGGCGAATCTGACGATTCAGGCGGGGACGGGCGTGGGCGGGGGATCGATCATTTTCAACACGACGGTGACGCTGGATGCGAACAAGACGCTGGAGCTGATCGGGTCGAACGGGATCGTGGCGCTGGCGAGCGGGGATTCGGTGAAGGGGACGGGGGCGACGGTGGTGTTCAGCGGGATCGGCGGGGACATCGGGTCGGCGGGGCAGGCGTTTGAGATGAATGTGGCGCACCTGGGGGATGTGGCGGACGGCGGGGTGAGCGGGGCGGGGAACGTGTACATCAGCAATGATGGGGCGCTGTCGGTTGACGGGACGGTGATTTTTGGGGCGGCGGGGAATGACAGCTTCATCGATGCGAGCAGCCTGACGGTGAATCAGGCGGTGCATGCGACGGGGGGCTTTACGCTGCAGGCGACTAATGATGTGGTGAATCCGGGGAACGATCTGACGATCAACAACCAGGTGGCGTCAACGGGCGGGGCGCTGACGTTGACGACGGGAGACAACCTGACGATCAACGGCCCGGTGCATGCGGGCACAATGACGATGAACGTGGGGGAGGATGGGGGCGCAGATGGCGTGACGGGATTGGTGCTGGAAACGAGCGGGAGCGTGTCGGCGACGCTGCTGACGGTGAACTCGGCGGGCGGCGTGCTGCTGCCGAATCCCAACCTGATCGGGACGTTGCAGATCACGAATGGGAACGGCGGGATCGCGGTGCGGGACTCGCAGGGGCTTGTGCTGGGGTCGATCGTACAGAATTCGGCGTTTGGCGTGGGATTCTCGGCGCTGGGGACGGTGACGCAGACGGGGGCGCTGAGCAAGGGGACCGGGGGCGGGTTTGACCTGACGGTGACGACGTTCGGAACCAGCGGGCAGGCGATCACGCTGGACCAGGCGAATGACATCGGCGCCGGACGGATCACGCTGCAGACGCTGGACGGCAGCTCAAACAGCGCGAACGGGGCGATCACGTATGTGAGCAGCGGGGCGGTGCATGTGGCGCTCTTGCAGTCGCTGGGGACGGCGACGTTGACGGCGGCGACCACGATTGATCAGGCGGGTGGGGCGGGTGTTGGGATCGAGACGGGCGGGCTGGTGGTGTCGGGGACGAGGGCGACGTTGAATGCGGTGAATGGGGCGGACTCGGTGAATACGTTCTCGAGTTTGGCGGCGAATTTGACGGGGGCGGGGGTGTCGGATGTGCGGACGCGGGCGGCGGGCGGGTTGGTGCTGGGGCCGGTGAGCTTCCCGAGCGGGACGCCGACGGATGCGGTGGATGTGGCGGATACGCTGACGCTGACGAATGAGACGGGGGCGGTGACGTCGGGGAACGTGGTGAAGGCGGTGACGTTGAACGTGACGGCGAATGGGGGGATCGATCTGTCGAATACGGGGAATGCGGTTGGGACGGTGAGCCTGACGAATGCGGGGTCGGGGAACGTGCATGTGGTGAATGGGACGGATCTGACGGTGGCGGGGGTGAGCGAGGCGGGCGGCGGCGGGACGAGCGTTTCGGCGGCGGGGAATTTGACGTTTAACGGGACGGCGAACGTGGGGGCGAGTCTGTCGGCGACGACGACGGTGGCGGGCAAGACGTTTACGAACAATGCGGCGATCACGTCGACGGGGGCGGTGGCGGTGACGGCGGACGCAATAGCGCTTAATCCGGGGAGCACGGTGAGCGTGACGGGCGGGACGGGGGCGGTCCCGAGTGTGACGTTGACGAGCGAGACGGGGAGCGTGCAGATTGGGCTGAATGAAGCGGATGGTGCGGGGGTGCTGGGGCTGACGGGCGGGGAACTGGCGACGATTTCGGTGGGGACGACGGTGGGGAATGTGCTGCAGATCGGGGACAGTGCGCATACCGGGGATATTGTGAACGGCGGCGGGGCGATGACGGTGAGCGCGCCGGTGCGGCTGGTGACGACGGGGAACGTGAGTTTGTCGGGGCTGACGTGGACGTACGTGCCTGGGCCGGCGCTGGGGACGGGGGATCTGGCGCTGGAGGTGCGGCACGATGGGACGCTGGCGCTGGGGGCGCTGACGCTGGATGGGGCGTTCTCGGAGAATGACACGGCGGGCGCGGGCAATGGCGGGACGGTGACGGTGGCGGGGGATATTGAGACGACGAGCCACACGGTGACGTTCAATGACCAGGTGGTGCTGGGCGGTGCGATCACGATTGACACCACCGCCAGTGGAAGCGGGGCGGCGGTGGCGTTTGAGAACACGGTGGATGGGCCGGGGAGTTTGACGGCGACGGTGGGCGTGGGGACGGTGTTGCTGCAGACGGTGGGCGGCGCGGCGCCGCTGGGCGTGGGGGGGCTGACGGAGAACGGGACGGGGCTGGTGACGTTGAACGGGTCGGTGACGACGGCGGGCGGGGCGATTGCGATTCATGGGCCGGTGGGGCTGACGAGCGATACGACGCTGTCGACGGTGGGGAATGCGAGCGCGGGGGCGGATGTGACGCTGTTCTCGAGCGTGGCGGGCGGGAGCAAGAGTTTGACGATCACGGCGGGCGCGGGGAATGTGAGTTTGCAGGGCGCGGTGACGACGACGGGGACGTTTGAGAGCACGGGCAATGGGTTTGCGAACGCGCCGGCGGGGACGGTGACGGCGGGGGGGATCACGGTGACGCACACGGGCGTGGTGACGATCGATGGGGCGCTGGACGCGGGCGGAGACAACGTGGCGATCACGGGCGCGGGGATCGTGACGGGGGGGACGGGCACGATCAACGGGGCGGATGTGGGGTTGGATGGGACGACGGGGACGGTGCAGGTGGGGGCGGGGGTGACGGGAAGCGCACTGGTGCACTCGACGGGTTCGGGTTTTGCGAACACGGCGGATGTGACGGGCGGCGGGGTGACGATCGATCACACGGGATTCGCGGTGAATTTGGATGCGGCGGTGGATGGCGGGACGAGCGATGTGACGGTGAAGGGTTCGGCGATCACGTCGGACGGGGCGGGGACGATCAATGGCGCGGCGATCACGCTGACGTCGACGGGGGCGGTGGATCTGTCGGGGGCGGTGACGGGGACGGGCGATTTTGCCAGCACGGGGACGACGTTTACGAACGCCTCGACGGCGACGATTTCGGTGGCGAACCTGACGGTGACGCACACGGGGCTGGTGACGGTGCACGGGGCGCTGAAGGGGGATGAGGTGGCGCTGCATGGGCTGGGGATCGTGACGGACGGGACGGGGACGATTGTGGGGGCGGATGTGACGCTGGATGGGACGACGGGGACGGTGAGCGTGGGGGCGGCGGTGACGGGCAGCGGGTTGGTGTTGTCGACGGGGGTCGGGTTTACGAACACGGCGTCGGTGACGGGGGTTGGGGTGACGATCACGCACACGGGCGGGCCGGTGCTGTTGGAGGCGGCGGTGGATGGGACGACGGGGGATGTGGGGGTGACGGGGACGAGCATCACGTCGAACGCTGCGGGGACGATTCACGGGGCGGCGGTGACGTTGACGGCGAGCGGGGATGTGTCGCTGGATGGGGATGTCTCGGGCAGCGGGCTGTTCACGAGCACGGGGGTGAAGTTTACGAACAATGGGTCGATCACGGCGGACGGTATTTCGATCACGCATACGGGGGATGTGCTGGCGAATGGGGCGATCGACGGGTCGGGGCTGGATGTGGACATCACGGGCAACAGCTTCACGAGCACGGCGGCGGGGACGCTGAAGGGGGCGGCGATCACGATCACGTCGACCAACGGCGTGAGCCTCGATGGGCAGGTAACGGGGACGGGGTTGTTTACCAGCAGCGGGACGAGCTTTTTGAATGAAGGGACGGGGTCGATCAGCGCGGTGGGCGTGACGCTCAACCACAGCGGGGATGTGACGATCAACGCGGCGGTGGATGGGACGAGCGGGGATGTGGCGGTGAATGGGGCCAACATTACGTCGGATGCGGCGGGTACGGTTCATGGCGGGGCGGTGACGCTCACGGCGACGGCCAATGTGCAGCTTGGGGGCAATGTGACGGGCGCGGGTCTGTTCACGAGCACGGGCGTGGATTTCAAGAACACGGGAAGCGTGACGGCGGCGGGAATCCTGATCGACCACACGGGGAACGTGACGGCGGATGGGGCGCTGGAAGGGCTGGGGCTGGATGTGACGATCGATGGGGCGACGATCACGACGACGGCGAACGGGACGATTGACGGCGCGGCGGTGACGCTGACGTCGGGCGGGCTGGTGAGCATCGACGGGACGGTGACGGCGGCGGGCTTGTTCAAGAGCACGGGCTCGACGTTCCTGAACGAGGGAACGGGGAGCATCACGGCGGACGGGGTGACGGTGGATCACACGGGGGATGTGACGTTTGATGCGGCGATTGACGGGACGGTGGGAGATGTGCTCGTGAACGGGCACAACGTGGTGTCGGATGGCGACGGGACGATCCACGGCGGCGTGATCACGTTGACGGCGACGGGGAACGTGCAGCTTGCGGGGAACGTGACGGGCGGCGGGTTGTTCACGAGCACGGGTGTGGATTTCACCAATACCGGTTCGGTGACGGCGGCGGGGATTTTGATCGATCACAGCGGGAATGTGCTGGCGGAGGGGGCGCTGGAGGGGTCGGGGCTGGATGTGGATATTGACGGAGCGACGATCACGACGAGCGCGGCGGGGACGATTGACGGCGCGGCGATCACGCTGACTTCGGGCGGGCTGGTGAGCATTGATGGAAAGGTGACGGGGACGGGGCTGTTTAAGAGCACCGGGACATCGTTCCTGAATGAGGGGACGGGTTCGATTTCGGCGGTGGGCGTGACGATCGATCATACGGGGGATGTGACGTTCCATGCGGCGATTGACGGGACCAGCGGCGATGTGCTGGTGGATGGGAACAATATCCGGTCGAACAGCGCGGGGACGATCAACGGCGGGGTGATCACGCTGACGGCGGTGGCGGATGTTTCGCTGGATGGGGATGTCACGGGGACGGGGCTGTTTACGAGCACGGGCGTGAATTTCACGAATAATGGTTCGATCACCGCTGAGGGCGTGACGGTGAACCATACGGGGAACGTGCTGTTTAACGGGGCGATCGATGGGCAGACGGGGGATGTGCTGGTGCATGGCGTCGATATCACGTCCACGAGCGCGGGGACGATTCATGGGGCGGTGATTACGCTCACGGCGCTGGGGAATGTGCAGTTGGCGGGGAACGTGACGGGGAGCGGGCTGTTTACCAGCACGGGCGTGGATTTTGACAACACGGGGAGCATCACGGCGGCGGGGATCACGATCGATCACACGGGGAATGTGACGGCGGATGGGGCGCTCAATGGGCTGGGGCTGGATGTGAACGTCACTGGGCTGACGATCACGACGACGGCGAATGGGACGATTGAGGGGGACAATGTCACGTTGACGTCGGCGGGGTTTGTGAGCATCGATGGGCAGATCACGGGGACGGGGTTGTTCAAGAGCACGGGGACGACGTTCCTGAACGAGGGGACGGGAAGCATCTCGGCGGTGGGCGTGGATATCGACCACAGCGGCGATGTGACGTTCCATGCGGCGATCGATGGGACGACGGGGAACGTGGATGTCACGGGCGACAACATCACGTCGGATATTCATGGGACGATTAACGGGGATGCGATCACGCTGACGGCGGCGGGGGATGTGTTCCTGGACGGGGATGTGACGGGGACGGGGCTGTTTACCAGCACGGGGGTGAACTTTACGAATAATGGGGCGATCACAGTGGTGGGGGTGACGGTAACGCACACGGGGAACGTGCTGTTTAGCGGGCCGGTGAATGGGCAGAGCGGGGACGTGCTGGTGCATGGGGTGAATATCACTTCCGACAGCGATGGGACGATCAATGGGGCGGTGATTACGCTGACGGCGACGGGGAATGTGCTGCTGAATGGGAACGTGACGGGCTCAGGGTTGTTTACGAGCACGGGGATCGATTTCACGAACAATGGAACGGTCACGGCGCAGGGCGTGACGGTGAATCACACGGGGAACGTGCTGTTCAATGGGGCGATCGATGGGCAGACGGGGGATGTGCTGGTGGATGGGGTGAATATCACCTCGACGAGTGCGGGGACGATTCACGGAGCGGTGATCACATTGACGGCGGTGGGGAACGTGCAGCTTGCGGGGAATGTGACGGGAAGCGGGCTGTTCACGAGCACGGGGGTGGATTTTGATAACACGGGGAGCATCACAGCGGCGGGGATCCTGATCGATCACACCGGGACGGTGACGGTGGATGGGGCGCTGGAAGGATTGGGGTTGAACGTCGACATCGACGGGGCGACGATCACCACGACGGCGAATGGGACGATCGATGGGGCGGCGATCACGTTGACGGCGGCGGGGGCGGTGAGCATCGATGGGACGGTGACGGGGACGGGCTTGTTCAAGAGCACGGGGACGACGTTCCTGAATGAAGGGACGGGATCGATCACGGCGGACGGGGTGACGATCGATCACACGGGGGATGTGACGTTCAACGCGGCGATCGACGGGACGGTGGGGGATGTGCTGGTGCATGGGGATGACATCACGTCCGACGTGGACGGGACGATCCACGGGGCGATCATCACGCTGACGGCGGCGGGGAACGTGAGTCTGGCGGGCAATGTGACCGGCAGCGGGTTGTTCACGAGCACGGGGATCGATTTTACGAACACGGGGTCGATCACGGCGGCGGGGATCACGATCGATCACACGGGCAATGTGCTGGCGGATGGGGCGCTGGAAGCGCTGGGGCTGGATGTGGTCATCAACGGCAGCACGATCACGACGACGGCGAACGGGACGATCGATGGCAATGCGATCACGCTGACGGCGGTGAACGGGGTGAGCATCGATGGCAAGGTGACGGGGAGCGGGCTCTTTAAGAGCAGCGGGACGACGTTCCTGAACGAGGGGACGGGGAGCATCACGGCGGTCGGCGTCGAGATCGATCATTCGGGCGATGTGACGTTCCACGCGGCGATTGACGGCACCAGCGGGGATGTGCTGGTGGATGGGCACAATATCACGTCGAATACGGCGGGGACGATCAATGGGGCGGTGATCACGCTGACGGCGACGGGAGATGTGTCGCTGGATGGCGATGTGACGGGGACGGGATTGTTTACGAGCACAGGCGTGAACTTCACGAACAACGGGTCGATCACGGCGGAGGGGGTGACGGTCGATCACACCGGGAATGTGCTCTTTAATGGGGCGATCAATGGGCAGGCGGGCGATGTGCTGGTGAACGGGGTGGACATCACCTCGACGTCGGCGGGGACGATCAACGGCGCGGTGATCACGTTGACGGCGCTGGGGAACGTGAACCTGGCGGGCAACGTGACGGGGAGCGGGTTGTTTACGAGCACGGGGATTGACTTTACGAATACGGGGAGCGTGACGGCGGCGGGTATTTTGATCGATCACACCGGGAATGTGCTGGTGGAGGGGGCGCTGGAGGGGTCGGGGCTGAATGTGGATATCGACGGGGCGACGATCACCACGACGGCGAGCGGGACGATCGACGGGGCGGCGATCACGCTGACGTCGCAGGGGCTGGTGAGCATTGATGGGCAGGTGACGGGGACGGGGTTGTTCAAGAGCAGCGGGACGAGCTTTTTGAACGAGGGGACGGGGAGCATCACGGCGGCGGGTGTGACGATCGACCACACGGGGGACGTGACGTTCCATGCGGCGATCGATGGGACTTCGAGCGATGTGCTGGTGAATGGGGACAACATCACGTCGGATGTGAACGGGACGATCAACGGCCGGGTGATCACGCTGACGGCGGCGGGGAACGTGTCGCTGGACGGGAACGTGACGGGCGCGGGGATGTTTACGAGCACGGGGGTGGATTTCACGAACAACGGTTCGATCACCGCTGAAGGCGTGGTCGTGAATCACACGGGGAATGTGCTGTTTAACGGGGCGATCGATGGACAGGCGGGGGATGTGCTGGTCGATGGGGTGGATATTACCTCCACGACGAACGGGACGATTCATGGGGCGTTGATCACGCTGACGGCGAGCGGGGACGTGTCGCTGGCGGCGGCGGTGACGGGGAGCGGGGCGTTTACGAGCACCGGGGTGGGCTTCACGAACACGGCGTCGATCACGGCGGCGGGGATTACGGTGACGCACACGGGGGCGGTGAACATCCAGGGGGCGCTGGATGCGGGGGCGGATGATATTCTGATCACCGGGGCATCGATTGCATCGACGGCGCCGGGGACGATGAATGGGAACATCATCACGCTGACGGCGACGAGCGGGGACGTGACGGTGGGCGGCGTGGTGACGGGGACGGGGCTGTTCACGAGCACGGGCGATGCGTTTACGAATACAGCGTCGATCACGGGGCTGGGGATCACGATCGATCACACGGGCGATGTGAACGTGCAGGCGGCGCTGGACGGGACGACGGACGATGTGCTGATCGACGGGCACAGCATTGCGTCGACGGTGGATGGGACGATTCATGGGGCGGCGATCACGCTGGACGCGGATGAGGGCGTGCGGATCGGCGGGGCGGTGACGGGAAGCGGGCTGTTCAGCAGCACGGGAGTGATCTTCACCAATACGGCGTCGATCACGGCCTCGGGGATCACGATCAATCACACGGGGCTGGTGACGTTCAGTGCGGACCTGACGGCGGGCGCCGGAACGGGGGCGGCGAGCGTGACGGGCGCGGGCGTGGATCAGACGGCGGGCGTGGTGAGTGCGGGGACGCTGCTGTTGAAGGGGACGGGGACGTTCACGCTGGATGATGCGAATGACGTGGGGAGGCTGGCGGCGGACATTGTTGGGCCGCTGAGTTACACGAACGATGCCGATCTGGCGGTGGGGACGATCGGGACGACGGTGGGGATCAGCACGCACGACGGGGCGTTGCACCTGACGCTGTCGGACGGGAGCCTGGCGGTGAACCAGGCGATCACGACGGGGGCGGGATCGATTACGTTTGATGTGCCGAACGGATCGGTGACGGACGTGGGGCTGTTGACGACGACGGGCGGGTTCACGAGCACGGGGATCAACTTCACGAACAGCGCGCCGATCACGACGACATCGATCACGCTGCATCATTCGGGGGTGGCGTCGATCAACGCGGCGTTGACGGCGACGCACGGGAACATCATCGATGATGCGAAGACGATCCTGGCGGCGGACCTGAAGGCGAGCGGAGACATCAAGGCGCCCGAGCACATCATGCTGGCGGGCGGAGCGCGGTCGGTGACGGCGGGTGGGACGAAGGGGATCGTGCTGGGCAGCAGCGGGGGCATCGACACGGCGGGATCGGGCGGGGATTTGACGCTGAAGACGACGTTGATCAACGGCAATCCGGTGATCGAGGTGGGGAGGCTGGGGTCGTCGACGAACCGGCTGGGGAACGTGCATTTCTTCTCGGCGCGTTTGACGAAGCTGGACGGGGACATTTACGCGTCGACGCTGATTTTCGAGGATGCGATTCCGGGGACGCCGGCGAACATTCCGTCGATCGCGACGGTGGAGCGGAACGGGGACCTGACGATCGATCTGACGGGCGAGTTCGCTCCGGCGCAGCCCGGGGTGGTGCTGCCGGTGAACGCGCCGGCATCGCTGCTGATGGCGGGGGCGAACTTCTACATGGAGCGCGGGTCGAAGCTGTCGGTGTTCTCGAACACGCCGGGGGTGAACGGCGATCTGACGATCGACACGCACAATCACAACATGGTGGTCGGGGATCTCTCGGCGCTGGGCAAGATCAACCTGAACGCGGGCGGGACGAACCAGACGATTACGATCCTGAACCGGCCGGCGGCGCAGGTGCTGCTGCCGGATGGGAGCCTGAGCACGATCGATCACGGGACGGATATTGTGGCGGGGTTCCAGGGGACGGGGGCGTTGATCTTCGCGGGCAACGTGCAGGTGAACCAGTTCCTGGGCGCGACGGACGCGGATCACGTGCAGATTGCGGCGGTTTCGGGCAGCTCGGACCTGGTGCCGGTGTTCGGGCAGCTGGAGTTCAACACCAACAGCACGAATCTCATTCTGACGGTGAATTCGTTCAACGCGTTGACGGCGGGGGATTTCCAGGGACCGGGCGGCGACGTGCTGGACATCGTGGCGCACGGGATCGGGAACAACCCATCGAGTTCGCAGGGATCGGTGATACCGCGGGACGTGCAGGCGTTGGCGCCGGAGCAATCGGAGACGATTTCGGGCGCGCTGCTGGATTCGCTGCACCAGATCGGCATTTACGCGCGTGGGTTGAGGACGGACGAGGTGGTGGAGTTCCTCGTGGGCCGGGCGCTGTATGACGACGTGCCGCTGAAATTGAATCCGACGGCGGAAGACAACCAGGTGACGGCGAATCGCTTGCCGTACCAGCCGGTGTTCCCGACCATCGATGCATACAAGCGCCTGTTCCTCAAGGGCGAGGTGGACGCGAAGGGGAATCCGGTGCTGGGCCCGGACGGCAAGCAGAAGATGGAAGCGCAGGACACGACGATCCGGAACATTCTGGGGCAGACGTGGAACCTGTACCGCGCGAAGATGCAGGGCAAGGAGACACCGGAGGGCTTCCGGGCGTTCCTGGAGACGGCGGACAAGTCGGATCCGCGTTACGGTCAGGCGTTGAGCTATCTGAACCAGTTGCGCGACCTGCTGGCGGCGATCAAGAACCTGGGCCTGACGACGATGGAATTCGAGGTGTCGAAGACGACGATTCTGGCGCGTGTGCGTCCGTCGAACATTCGGGACACGGACTTCATGAACGTGGTGACGGGTCCGTCGACGCAGAACGTGCTTACCTCGGCGCGGTAAAGGGCCGAAGATTGAAATTCCCAGTATCCCGCGCCGGGCGCGGAAACTCAGAATGGAGTCTGCATGAGCGATATCGATGTCGAGAAGCTGTTAGCGCCGGTGTCCGACGATGCGCCGGCGGGGGCGGAGGTGGAGTACGATCCGGAGTATTTCGAGCTGGAGAAGCTGGCGCAGGGGACGCCGGAGTCGGTGGTGGGGGAGGAGGTGATGAAGCCGGCGGAGGAGCCGAACTGGTCGGAGGTGAAGGAAGCGGCGTTGAAGTTATCGGAGCGGACGCGCGACCTGCGGGTGGCGATGATTTTGAGCGTGTCGCTGCTGAAGGAGAACGGGCTGTCGGGATTTGAGGATGGGACGAAGCTGCTGAAGGGGTTTGTGGAGCAGTTGTGGGAGCAGTTTTATCCGAAGCTGGATCCGGACGACAATAACGACCCGACGATCCGGGTGAACATTCTGAAGAACCTGAACGGGGACGGGTCGTCGGCGGACATGTACAAGTTCAAGAATCGCTTGAAGGAAGCGATTCTGACGAACTCGCAGAAGCGAATCGGGAAGTTCAGCTACCGGGACATCCAGGTGGCGAAAGGCGAGGTGTCGCCGCCTGCGGCGAAGGCGGGAGAAGCGGCTCCGACGGCGCCGGACATGGCGATCATCAACGCGGCGTTTGAGGACACGACGACGGAGGACCTGCTGGCGGAGCAGGCGAATCTGGAGGGCGCGATCAGCAATTTGAAGGAGCTGGACAAGTCGCTGCAGGAGAAGATCGGGGCGGGCGGGGGTCCTGATGTGCAGCCGCTGAACGAACTGCTGGGGCAGATCAAGGGGGTCATTGATGAGCAGTTGGCGAACCGGGGCGTGGGCGCCGAGGCGCCTCCGGAGGAAGGGGGAGGGGAAGCATTGTTGGAGGGGTCAGAGGGATCGGCGCCGGTGGCGCGTGCGGCGGCGTTGTCGGGGGAGATCGCGAACAGGCAGGATGTAATTCGAGCGCTGGACAAGATTTGCAATTATTATGAGAAGTATGAACCGGGGAGTCCGGTACCGATATTTATGAAGCGCGCGAAGCGGCTGGTAACGATGAGCTTCGTGGATGTGATCAAGGATCTGGCGCCGGATGCGAACGACCGGATCAATATTTTCGTTGGCGAATCGGCGGAACAGACATGATTTTTAGCGGCGGGCGAGCCGATAGTGGGAAGGCTCTCACGTGATCCAAATCCTTTTCCCGCCATGAATTCAAGCGCGTCAAAATGAAAAAATGAGTTGCCGTGGGAGCGCGCTAGTTTTAGAATGGCGATCAACCCCACATCTTTGAAGCATATCTCCCGGCCCGTGCCTTTGCTTTAACAAGGAGCCCCCATGGCCAAGGCGAGCAGTCAAAAGTTCATATCGCGCAATCGCGCGCCACGCGTGCAGATCGAGTACGACGTGGAGATTTACGGCGCCCAGAAGAAGATCAACCTTCCGTTCGTGATGGGCGTGATGGCGGATCTGTCGGGGAATCCGAAGGAAGCGCTACCCGGCGTGGAGCAGCGGAAGTTTCTGGAGATCGACGTCGACAATTTCGACGATCGGTTGAAGAGCATGAAGCCGCGGGTGGCGTTCCAGGTGCCCAACAAGCTGACGGGCCAGGGGAACCTGCCGGTGGAGCTGACGTTCGAGAGCATGGACGATTTTTCGCCGGCGGCGGTAGCGCGGAAGGTGGAGCCGCTGAGGAAGCTGCTGGATGCGCGGACGCAGTTGTCGAATCTATTGACGTACATGGACGGCAAGGCGAAGGCCGAGGATTTGATCGCCAAAGCGTTGCAGGATCCATCGATGCTGCAGGCGCTGGCTTCGACACCCAAGCAGGAGGGCAACTAAGATGTCGGAAGAAGCTAAACAGGCGGCCGCGGCACCCGGCGCGGTGACGGAGGAAGTGAGCGAGTTCGAGAAGCTGCTGGAGCGGGATTTCAAGCCGCAGGGCGACGGCGCCCGGGAGGACATCAAGAACGCGGTTCGGACGCTGGCGGAACAGGCGCTGGCGACGACGAACCTGGTGTCGGAAGACGCGGTGAAGACGATCCAGGCGATCATCGCGGCGATCGATGCGAAGCTGACGGAACAGATCAACGAAATCCTGCACCACGAGGCGTTCCGTTCGCTGGAAGGCTCGTGGCGCGGGCTGCATTATCTCGTCAACAACACGGAGACGGACGAGACGCTGAAGATCCGCGTGATGAACATCTCGAAGAAGGATGTGGGGAAGGTCGTCAAGAAGTTCAAGGGGACGGCGTGGGACCAGAGCCCGCTGTTCAAGCAGATTTACGAGAACGAATACGGCACCATCGGCGGCGAGCCGTTCGGGGCCCTGGTGGGCGATTACTACTTCGATCACAGCCCGCCGGACGTGGAGATTCTCAACGGGATGGCGCAGATCGCGTCAGCGGCGCACGCTCCGTTTTTTGCGGGGACGAATCCAAAGCTGATGAACATGGAATCGTGGCGGGAGCTGTCGGATCCGCGCGACCTGACGAAGATTTTCCAGACGCCGGATTACGCTCCGTGGCGGAGCCTGCGCGAATCGGAGGATTCACGGTATATCGGTCTGACCATGCCGCGGTATCTTTCGCGGCTGCCATACGGCTCGAAGACGAATCCGGTGGAAGAGTTTGCGTTCGAAGAAGACACGGGGCACGCGGATCACGACAAGTACACGTGGTCGAACGCGGCGTATGCGATGGCGGTGAACGTCAACCGTTCGTTCAAGATGTACGGCTGGTGCACGCGGATTCGCGGCGTGGAGTCGGGGGGCGTGGTGGAGGGGTTGCCATGCCACACGTTCCCGACGGACGACGGCGGCGTGGACATGAAGTGCCCGACGGAGATCGCGATCACGGACCGTCGCGAGGCGGAGCTGGCGAAGAACGGGTTGATGCCGCTGCTGCATCGGAAGGGAACGGACCTGGCGGTATTTCTGGGAGCGCAGTCGCTGCAGAAGCCGCAGGAGTATGACGATCCGGATGCGACGGCGAACGCGAACCTGTCGGCGCGTCTGCCGTACCTATTCGCCACATGCCGGTTTGCGCATTATTTGAAGTGCATGGTTCGTGACCAGATCGGCACGTTCAAGGAACGCGGGGATATGGAGAAGTATCTGAACAAGTGGATTACGCAGTATGTGGAGCCGGATCCGGCGCGTGCGTCGGATGAAGCGAAGGCCCGGCGTCCGCTGGCTGCGGCTGAGGTTAAAGTTCAGGAAGTGGAAGGAAACCCAGGATATTACACATCGCAGTTTTTCCTTCGGCCGCATTATCAGCTTGAGGGGTTGACGGTGTCGCTGCGGCTGGTGTCGAAGCTGCCGTCGGCGAAAGGCGGTGGTTGATGCGGATTTTTGAGTTCCGCATCGCGTATTCAGCTGGAAGGAACTAGCCCACGCGTGATGGGCGTCCACCAACTTTCATTATCTTTAGGTAGGAGAGTTACCCATGCCCGTTATTGACGCATTCCTCGAGATCATCGACAGCTCCGGCAACGCCATCAAGAGCGAATCGCTGGATTCGAAGCACAAGGAGCTGCTTCAGATCCGCGACTTTTCGTTCGGCGTGACGATGAAGGCGAGTGTCGAATCCGGCACCGGCCTGGGCGCCGGGAAGTGCGAGATGAAGGAGTTTGAGTTCACGGTGTCGAACTCGAAGGCTTCGCCGACGCTGCTGAAATATTGCTGCAACGGCGATCACTGCCAGAAGGCGACGCTGTACATCCGGAAGGCGACCGGCAAGCAGGACGACTATTACATCTGGACGTTCAAGGAGCTGATCATCACGAACTTCGGGCTCTCGTGCTCTGAAGACATCGGCGAGAAGATCACGTTCGCGTACACGGCGATCGCCTGCGAATACAAGCAGCAGAAGCAGGACGGCTCGCTCATGGCTGGCGTGAAGGCCGGCTGGGACGCCAAGGAAAACACCGAGTTCACGGCCTAAGGGTCGGGATCTCCCGGGACATTCGGAGGTTGACCGTGCGTCGACAAGGTGCACGGTCAACCTGCGCCCGGGGTGTGTGGGATTGCGTCGCGGCAGCCCGGCGCGATTGCAGAGAGCCGGTGGTTTTTGTACCGGGATGAGCTGGCCGGGTTTCGCCTTTCTTTTGCCCCGCGGGGTTAGTCATGCCATCGGATGATATTTTTCTGGCGATCGAGTCGAAGACCGGGATGCTGGTTGGCGAGGCGAACGACGCATACTACAAGGAACACCTGCAGGTCGCGAGTTTCAAGGGGAGCCTGACGGGCCCGGACCTGGACGCAGACAAAGGGGAAGAGGCGGGGCAGTGCAAATTGAACGATGGGGAGGTGACGGTGTTGACCAGCGTGGTGACGCCAACGTTGTACCAGGCGTGCGCGAGCGGGGAACTGTTCAAGGCGTTCATCATTTCGGTGCGAAAGGCGGGCAGCGGCCAGCAGACGTACAGGCAATTCAAATACCACCAGGTGCAGATCGCGAACATCAGCACCAGCCACGGGGGCGGGTCGGAGGCGCATGACACCATGTCGATCAAATACTGCAAGTTTGAGATGATCCATTACAAGCAGAACCAGGACGGCTCCCTGGACAGTACGGGCCGGACGGCGGGGTGGGACGCGGACCAGAACAAGGCGATGGCGCCGACGCTGCCATACAAGCCGGGCAAGAAGTGATGAAAGCGGGTAGCAAGCGGCGTTGGGCGTCGCAGGAATGAGAGGAAGTGGATGACCTCGAAGGAACTGGTGCAACAGGGGAAGGTGAAAGAGGCGCTGGCGGCGTTGCAGGGGGAGGTGCGTGCGAAGCCGAACGATGCGAAGCTGCGGGTATTTTTGTTCCAGCTTCTGGCGGTGCTGGGGGATTGGGACCGTGCGGTGAACCAGTTGAAGGTGGTGACGGACCAGGACGCGGAGGCGCTGCTGATGGCGCAGGTGTGCGGACCGGCGCTGGCGGCGGAAAATCTTCGCGCGGAGATTTTCGCGGGGAAGCGCACGCCGCTGATTCTGGGAAAGCCTGAGGAATGGGTGAGCTGGCTGGTGCAGGCAAACAAGCATTTCGCGGATGGGGAATACGCGGCGGCGACGGAGCTGCGCGACAAGGCGTTCGAGGCGGCGCCGACGGTGGGGGGCACGCTGAACGGGCAGGCGTTCGAGTGGATCGCGGATGCGGATCAGCGTTTCGGGCCGTTGCTGGAGGCGATCATCGACGGCAAGTATTACTGGATACCGTACAGCCACATTCGGGAGCTGACGATCGAGAAGCCGAGCGATCTGCGGGACCTGGTGTGGCTGCCGTCGATCATGACGCTGGCGGCGGGCGCGCAGAAGATAGCATTGCTTCCGGTGCGTTATCCGGGGACGGAAAAGACGGAGGATGGCGCGGCGCTTCTGGCGCGCAAGACGGAATGGCTGGAGCAGGGGGGGATCTCGGTGGGGGTGGGGCAGCGGATTGTGGCGACGGACGGTGCGGAGGTTCCGCTGCTGGAGGTCAGGAAGCTGCAGGTCAATGCGCCGGTGGAAGCGACGGAAGCGGCGGCGGTTCCCGCGCCCGCGGAGGGCTGAGCGTTCGCGGGGGGGCCGATTTTGCCGACAGGATAGAGGGCGACTGCCCCGTTTTGGAAGTTTCGTGAGGAGTCGTCATCGCATGGCCGAAATGAACCCGCGGGACCGCCTGCAGCCGTTTTTGCTGGATCGTCTGACGGACGATCAGTCGGAGCAGACGCGGGAATCGCGAGACAGGCATGTATTTTCTCCGAGGCAGCTTCGCGAATCGCTTTTGCGCGATCTTGCGTGGCTGCTGAATACGCCTGCGCCGATCGCGGAGGAAGGGATTGGGGAGTTCACGCAGGCGGCGAGTTCGGTGCTCAATTATGGGATACCGGATTTGACGGGGACGACGTCATCGTCGATACCGGGGGCGGCGTTGGAGCGTTCGATATACAAGGCGATCCAGCTATTTGAGCCGCGGCTGGAGCGGCATGGGCTGTCGGTGAAGCTGCTGGACTCGGTGGAATCGGGCTCTCCGAACGTCATTGCGCTGGAAATCTCGGGCGAAATCATGGCCAACCAGCTTGCGGATCCGTTATACATCAAGACAGAAATCGACCTTGAGACCGGCCAGTTTTCGCTGAAGGATCGCCCGCATGGATAGGCGTCTCCTGCGTTTTTACGATCTGGAGCTCCAGCATCTCCGCGGGATGGGGGCGGAGTTTGCGCGTGAATTTCCGAAGATCGCCGGGCGGCTTGGGCTGGAAGGATTCACGTGTGCGGATCCGTTCGTGGAGCGATTGCTGGAGGGGGTGGCGTTTCTGGCGGCGCGGGTGCATTTGAAGCTGGACGCGGAGTTTCCGCGGTTCACGCAGTCGCTGCTGGAGACGGTGTATCCGCACTATCTGGCGCCGACGCCGTCGATGTGCATGGCGCAGTTTCAGCCGCAGCTCGATGAGCCGGGGCTGGCGGCGGGGCACAGGATCGCGCGCGGGACGCAGATTCGCTCGCTGATCGGCAAGGGGGACCAGACGGCGGCGACGTATGTGACGGCGCAGGACGTGCGGCTATTTCCGCTGAAGATCGTGGAGGCGAAATATCACACGCGCGAGCTGGCGGCGCTGGAGATTCCGCAGCCGTTGGTGGCGCACGTGAAGGCGGGGATTCGCATCAGGCTGCAGACGACGGCGGGGGTGAAGTTCAACCAGATCAAGGCGGATTCGCTGCTGTTTTATCTGCAGGGCACGCCGGATGTGCAGGCGCGGCTGTACGAGCAGATACTGGGGCACACGACGTCGGTGGTGGTGCAGCCGATCACGCGGCCGGCGCGGTGGCGCGAGGTCACTTCGGGCAATTCCGGTACGGCGGGCGCGGCGGGCGGGGCGGTGCGGGTCGCCGGATATGAGGACAATGAGGCGCTCCTGCCGTACGGGCCGCGATCATTCCAGGGGTATCGGCTGCTGCAGGAATACTTTGCGTTTCCGCAGCGGTTTTACCAGTTTGAACTGCCGGGGCTGCAGACGGCGTTCAAACGGGCGACGGACACGCAGCTCGATGTCATACTGCTGCTGAATCATGCGGATTTGAATCTGGAAAATGCGGTGGAGGGCGGGCACTTCGCGCTGTTCTGCACGCCGTGCGTGAATCTGTTTCCCGTGCACGCCGACCGCATCCATTTGTCGGAAAAGCTTTCGGAGTTTCAGGTCATACCCGATCGCACGCGGCCGCTGGATTTCGAAGTGTTCAGCGTGCAGAAGGTGTCGGGGATCGGGGCGGGGAACGAGACGGTGACGGAGTTCATGCCATTCTATCGCGCGCGGGATGCGGAGGAGGGAGGGGCGTATTACACGGTGAATCGGGTGCCGCGAGTGGCGTCGGCGAAGGAGCAGCGGTTCGGGACGCGGACGAGGTATCCGGGGTCGGAGGTGTATCTGTCGCTGGTGGATGCGAAGAATGCGCCGTTTTCGACGGATCTGAAGCAGCTAGCGGTGGAGGTTTACTGCACGAACCGGGACTTGCCGCTGACGGTGCCGATCGGTCGCGGGGAATCGGATTTCACGATGGAGGCGGGCGCGCCGATTTTGGCGATCAAGTCGGTGTCCGGGCAGCCGACGCCGCCGCATCCGAGCTATGCGGAGGGCGACACGGCGTGGCGGATCATCTCGCATCTGACGCTGAACTATCTGTCGCTGACGGATACGCAGGGGGACCAGGGGGCGATGGCGTTGCGGGACCTGCTGAGGTTGTACACGGGTCCGCTGGAGGGGAAGGCCGGGAGCGACTCGGCGGATTTCACGCACATCCGGAAGCAGGTGGAGGGGGTGAAGTCGATAGGGACGCGGCAGATCATCCGGCGGGTGAACAAGCCGGGGCCAATATCCTTTGCGCGCGGGCTGGAAGTGACGGTGACGCTGGATGAATTGAATTTCGAAGGCACGGGAGTGTTTTTGCTGGGCGCCGTGCTGGATCGTTTTTTCAGCAAATATGTGTCGATCAATTCGTTTACCGAGGCGGTCGTGCGGACCGTCGAACGGGGAGAGATCATGCGATGGCCAGCACGGCTGGGCCTGCGGCATACGCTGTAGAGGACCAGGCGCCCGAAGAGCGCTCCTCGCAAGCGGCCCACGAGCTCATTTTGAAACTTCAGGAAAGCGCGCCGGCGTACGATTTTTTCGCGGCCATCCGGCTGGTGGAGTGCGTCAATCCGGACGTGCCCAAGATCGGCACCTCGCACAAGCCCGGCGACGACCCGGTGCGGTTTTGCGAGGAGCCCTATCTTACTTTTGCGCTGGGGCCGATCGGGCGGGTGACGGGCGATGCGCTCACGAACGTGCCGCGCGTGTATGTCAATTTCATGGGGATGTTCGGCCCGAACGGTCCGATGCCGCTGTATCTGACGGAGTTTGCGCGGGAGCGGATCCTTCACCACAACGATCACACGCTGGCGCGCTTCCTGGATGTGTTTCATCACCGCATGGTGTCGCTGTTTTACCGGGCGTGGGCGGTCAACCAGCAGCACGTTTCGTACGAGCACGAGGGCACGGACCGGTTCGCGGAGTACATCGCCTCGCTGTTCGGGCAGGGGATAGGGAGTTTCCATGGGCGGGACAGCGTTCCGGATTCGGCGAAGCTGCATTATTCGGGCCGGCTGGTGGGGACGCAGCGGAATGCGGAGGGCTTGGAGGCGGTGGTGGGGGATTTTTTCCAGATCAAGACGCGGGTGGAGACGTTCGTGGGGGAGTGGATCGAGCTGCCGCAGGACTCGCGTTGCCGGCTGGGGGAATCGCGGCATACGGGGCTGCTGGGCTCGACGGCGATCGTGGGCTCGCGCATTTGGGAATGCCAGTATAAATTCCGGATCGTGATGGGACCGATGACGTATCGCGATTATCAGCGTATGCTGCCGGGGGGCGATTCGCTTCGCCGGCTCAAGGACTGGGTCAAGAATTACGTCGGGCAGGAACTGGCGTGGGATGTCCAGCTTATTTTGAAGAAAGAGGAAGTGCCCGCGGCGCAGCTTGGCAAGAGCGGGCTTCTGGGCTGGAGCACCTGGACCAAAGCCAAACCGATGCCCCGGGACGCGGACAACCTGATCCTCGACCCGCGGCAGAATTGACGCACGCTGGAAGGAAGAACCCTCTCACCCGCCGCTTCACCGCGGTCCACTGAAAGGATGTAGCGATGGCAGACATCAAACCGGTCAGCATGTTCCGGAAGCTGGATTCCGTGGGGTACAAGTGCTTCGAGGCTTCGGCAACCGCTGCGAAAATGGCGGGGAACCCCTACATCGACGTCATTCACGTGCTAAACCAGATTCTGACGCTCCAGGACACGGATGTGCATCACATCCTGAACGCGTTCGGGATCAATCACGCGCGGCTGGCGGCGGACCTGAATTCGGCGATGGGCAAGCTGCCGCGGGGCGGGGGCGGGTCGTACGTCGATTTCTCCGAGCGGATTCAGATGCTCATGGAGGAATCGTGGAAGTACGCGTCACTGCTTTACAACAGCGCCAAGATTCGCACGGGGCACATGATGGTGGCGATGGTGAAGAACAGCACGTTGCGGAACTACCTATACGCGGTCAGCCGGGAGTTCGAGAAGATCAAGCCGGACCTGCTTTCTGACGATCTGGCGAAGATCACGTCCAAGAGCCCGGAGGAAGATATTGTTTCCAAGGAGGGGGATGTCGGCGGGGGGGTATCACCGGGCGAAGCGTCCGGCGCGGTGGCTCCGGCGCAGATGGGCAAGCAGGAAGCGCTCAAGAAATTCACCACGGACCTGACGGACAAGGCGCGCAAGGGAGAGATCGATCCGATCGTGGGGCGCGACGATGAGATTCGGCAGATCGTGGATGTGCTGATGCGGCGGCGGCAGAACAACCCGATTTTGACGGGCGAGGCGGGCGTCGGGAAGACGGCGGTGGTGGAGGGTTTCGCGCTGCGGATCGCGCGCGGCGATGTGCCGCCGCAGTTGAAGGATGTGACGCTGCGTTCGCTGGAGATGGGGGTGCTGCAGGCGGGGGCGTCGATGAAGGGGGAGTTTGAGAACCGGCTGAAGGCGATCATTGATGAAGTGCAGTCCTCGCCGAAGCCGATCATTTTGTTCATTGATGAAGCCCATCAGTTAATGGGCGCCGGCGGGGGGGCGGGAACGGGGGACGCGGCGCAATTGCTCAAACCGGCGCTGGCTCGCGGGACGCTGCGGACGATCGCGGCGACGACGTGGGATGAGTACAAGAAGCATATTGAGAAGGACCCGGCGCTGGTGCGGCGGTTCCAGGTCATCAAGATCGATGAGCCGGACGAAAAGAAAGCGATCCTGATGATGCGCGGGGTGGCGGCGTCGTTTGAAAAGCATCACAAGGTGCAGATTCTGGATGAGGCGATCGAGGCGTCGGTGAAGCTCTCGGCGCGGTACATCCCGGCGAGCCAGTTGCCGGATAAATCGATCAAGCTGATCGACACGGCGGCGGCGCGGGTGGCGATTTCGCAGCACGCGGTGCCTGCGGAAGTGGATGACACGCGCAAGCGCATTGAGGCGCTGGAAACCGAGATGAACATCATCACCAAGGAGACGGCGGTCGGCGTGGATCACAAGAACCGCGCGGCGGAACTTGGGGAGCGGTTGAAGTCGGAGAAGGATCGGCTGGCGGGGCTGGAGAAGCGCTGGAACGAGGAAAAGGAACTGGTGGCGAAGGTGATCGAGATTCGTTCGAAGCTTCGCGCTGCCGGGGAAGCGGTGGACATCAAGCTTGGGGATACTACTCCGGACAAGACGATTGTGGAGAAAGCCGCGGCATCGCTGGCGGCGCCGATGAAGCCGGAGGAGCGTGACAAGCTGCTGGCGGAGCTTCAGACGTTGCAGGCGAAGGTGGCGGCGCTTCAAGGGGAGAATCCGCTGATTTTTCCGTGCGTGGATGCGCAGTCCGTGGCGTCGGTGGTCGCGGATTGGACAGGGATTCCGGTCGGACGCATGGCCAAGAACGAGATCGAGCAGGTGCTCAAGCTGGCGGACATTTTGGAGCGGCGGGTCATCGGCCAGCGGCATGCGCTGGAGGCGATCGCGAAGCGCATTCGCACGTCGCGGGCGCGGCTGGATAATCCGAATCGGCCGGTGGGCGTGTTCATGCTGGTCGGGCCTTCGGGCACGGGCAAAACGGAAACGGCGCTCACGCTTGCCGAATCGCTCTATGGCGGCGAGCAGAATTTGATCAAGATCAACATGGCGGAGTTCCAGGAAGCGCACACGGTGAGCACGCTGAAAGGCTCGCCGCCGGGATACGTGGGATATGGAGAGGGCGGCGTGCTGACGGAGGCGGTGCGGCGTCGTCCGTATTCGGTGGTGCTGCTGGACGAGGTGGAGAAGGCCCATCCGGACGTTCACGAAATCTTTTTCGAAGTATTCGACCGCGGGCACATGGAGGACGGAGAAGGCCGGGACATCGACTTCAAGAACACGATCATTATTTTGACGAGCAACGCGTCGCAGGATGTGGTGACGAGCATGTGCAAGGATCCGGAGCTGATGCCGGATGCCGAATCGCTGGAAAAGGCGATGCGTCCGCATTTGGTGAAGGTATTTCCGGATGCGCTGTTGAACCGGCTGGTGGTGGTGCCGTTTTATCCAATCAGCAAGGAAATGCTCAAACAGATCATTAAGTTAAACCTCACGCGCGTGCAGAAGCGGGTGCAGGAAAACCACCGGGTTCCCTTTACGTATGATGAGGCGGTGCCGGAACTTATCGCGACGCGTTGCACGGAGCTGGAGCGTGGGGCCCGGATGGTCGAGTCGCTGATCACCAACACCATGTTGCCGGAGATTGGCCAGGAATTCCTTGCCCGGATGGTGGAAAATAAGCCGGTTTCGCGCGTGCATGTCTCGGCGCCGGAGGGTAATTTCGCTTACGCATATGACTGACGGATATCGCGTATTTTGCTGACTCCCAACGCCCTTTCCTTCCGCTGCCGCTCGAGGTAATCCGCAGCCGGCGGAAGAAGGGGAACAAAGGATCGTGCCATGACAGAAACGATGCGGACGATGAAAACGCGGGCTTTGTCCCTGGATACGCCGCTGGGCGAGGACAAGCTCTTCATCATGAGCGTGCACGGCAACGAGGCCCTCGGCAGGCTTTTCCAGTTTGAGCTTGATGTGTTTTCCGAAGGCTCGCCGGTGGACCCGAACAAGATTCTGGGCCAGAACGTCACGATCCGCATGAACATGCCGCAGCAGAAGAGCCGCTACTTCAACGGCTTCATTTCCAAGTTCACGCTGCTGGGCATCGACGAATCAAAAGAGACGCGCAAGATTTTCACGTATCGCGCGACAATGGTTCCATGGACGTGGTTTCTGACGCGCACCTCCGATTGCCGGATTTTCCAGAACATGACGGTTCCGGACATCATCGAGGCGGTTTTCCGCGGCCACCAGATGACGGATTTTCAACGGGACACCACGGAAACGTACCGCACGTGGGAATACTGCGTTCAATACCGGGAGACGGACTTCAACTTCATCTGCCGGCTGATGGAGAATGAGGGCATTTACTTCTACTTCACGCATGAAAACGGCAAGCATGTCCTGCACTATTGCGACGGCCCCACGAATCACAAACCAGCGGACGGATACGATCAGCTCGTGTTCGATCGCCCCGATCTTGGCTCAAAGAATGACAACTTTGTGTGGAACTGGACCTATGGCACCGAGATCACGCCCAACCAGTACGCGCACACCGATTATGACCCACTGAATCCCAAGACCGATCTGGGCAAGTCGCTGAACGTGGAGCATCCGCACGATCCGGGCACTTTCGAGATTTTCGACTACCCGGGCGCGTACGTGACCACCGACGACGCCAAGTTCTATGCCAACGTCCGCCTCCAGGAGTACCTGACCGATTATGAGGTGGCCAACGGCACGTCCTCGGCGCGCGGTCTTCAGGCCGGCGTCACCTTCACCCTCGTCCAGCATCCGGTGTGTCCGGAAGAGGACTATCTCATCACCGGAATCACCTATCAGTTTCACGGCGACGACATGGGGGCGGGGCTGGGTCGCGGCGGCGGCGGGCAGGGATTCCTCTGCCAGATCAGCGCCATTCCCAACAAGTGGACGTTCCGGCCGGACCGCATCACGCCCAAGCCGATCGTGCAGGGGCCGCAGACAGCGGTGGTCGTCGGCAAGGCCGGCGAAGAGATTTGGACGGACAAATACGGGCGCGTGAAGGTGAAATTCTTCTGGGACCGCGATCCCGCGAAGAATGAGACTTCTTCGTGCTGGGTGCGGGTATCGCAGAACTGGGCGGGCAAGAACTGGGGCATCATTTTCACGCCGCGGATCGGGCAGGAAGTGATCGTGGATTTTCTGGAGGGCGATCCGGACCGGCCGATCATCACGGGGCGGGTATACAACGGGGAAAACGCGCCGCCGTACGATCTGCCGTCGATGGCGACGATCTCGACGATGAAATCGAACTCTTCCAAGGGCGGGCAGGGGTTCAATGAGGTGCGCTTCGAGGACAAGAAGGGCGAGGAGCAACTGTTCATTCACGCGGAAAAGAACATGGACATTCGCGTGAAGAACGACCGGTTCGAAACGATCATGCACGACCGCCACCTGGTGGTGGAAAACGAGAAATTCGAGCACGTCAAACAGAAGCGCCACGAGATTGTGGATGTCGATCATATGGAATTGATCAAGGGCGACCGGCATTTGAAGGTCAAGGGCAAGGAGTGCAAGGAAGTGACCGGGTCGCTGAGCCTGAAGGTCACGGGCGACGTGGCGGAGAAATTCGAATCGAATCACGAAGAGCAGACCACGAGCGATTATTATCTTGTCGCGAAGAACGTGGTCATCGAGGGCAAGGAAACGGTGACGGTCAAGGTGGGCAGCAACTATATCGCGATCGACAAAGACGGCATCAAGATCGGGGCCGAGGAAGCGACCGGCACGATCGACACAGTTTCCAACGGCGACACGACCTGCAAGGCCACCATGAATTTCAATGTTGCCGCGACGCAGAACGCCGACTTCAAGGGCACCGCCGGGATCACCGTGGAATCGCCCGCCACGACGGCGATCAAGGGGTCGCTGGTGAACGTCAACGCCGACGGGGTGCTGACGCTCAAGGGCGCCACGACGATGATCAACTGATCGAGCCCCACCGCTGTTGACTGATTCGTTTCCGCCAGCCGGAGAACCGCCATGCCAAGCCCTCAAGATGGAACCACGTGCGACATCTGCCCGCCGGCCGACGCCACCGAAGCCAAGGACGCCGATGACGCCAATCCCGGGGAAGTCGAAAGCATCAAGGAGCAGCAGCGGCAAACGGGCACGGGGAAATACGGCACCACGCCCGTGACGCCCTACACGCCGCCACAGACGCCCGAGGATCAGCAGGAGAAATTCAGTTGGATCGAAGTGAAACTGAAGGATCAGAACGGCAAGCCTGTGCCCGGCGAAATGTGCACCATCACGCTTCCCGACAACACCGTGTGGTCCGGGACGCTTGACGGCAAGGGTTTCGTGCGCGTCGAAGGAATCAAGCCCGGGCAATGCAAGATCACGTTTCCGCGGCGCTACAAAACCGTCTGGTCATCCGGCTGAGTCGCCGCTGACGCCTGTCACGCTGTCCACCGTTGTTGCCCCGCCGCCCCCCCCGAGGTTCCGCTATGGCTACGCCACACTCAGTTGCACCCGGTGAATGCCTGTCGAGCATCGCCTCCGACTTCAATTTCGACGACTGGCGCACCATTTATTACGACGGAAGCAACGCCGACTTCCGGCAGCTCCGTCCGAATCCGAACCTCATATTTCCCGGCGACATCATCAACATTCCGGATTTCGATTCGGGCCACCAGTCGGGCGCCACGGAAACGACCAACGTTTTCAACCTGACGACGAAAACGACGCTTCTGCGGATCGTCATCATGGACACCAAGGGGCAGGCGGTCGCGGGAAAGCGTTACACGCTGGAGATACCGGGCGTGCCGCTGATCGACAAAACGACGGGCGGCGACGGCATGGTGGAGACGGAAATTCCCCCGAATGCGGCCAATGGCGTGCTGACGGTTTATCACAACGGCGCCTCCGCGCCGCCGATGATCTGGAATCTCGACATCGGGGGACTTGCCCCGATCGAGGAGGTTGCGGGGTATCAGGCGCGCTTCAACAATCTCGATTTCGATTCGGGCCCGGTGGACAACATCAAGGGTCCGCTGACCGAGGCCGCCATCAAACGTTTCCAGACGAAGTATGGACTGGTCGTCGATGGCATCGTTGGCCCCATCACCCGCGGCAAGCTGAAAGACCAGTACGGCTGCTGAAAAATCCTCGCCCAGGAGATCGCCCCCATGGCCGCCCCCGCCTATCCGCCCGTCATCAAGCCCGAGGATTTTCTGGATCCTCCCGAGAATCCCGATACCGGCTCGCCGCCGACTGCGAAGGTGGCGCGCACGGCGAGCGACGCTTCCCCGCTGCACTACAACACCCTCGTGCCGCCGAACCATGGCATCGTGTGGCTCCAGCTCACGTGCAACGGAAAAATGTCGAAGTCCTACGGCGGCACGGAAGACAAAGACGGCTCGGACGATTTTCACTATGCGTCGGGCGTCGAAGATGCCACGGTCAAATACAAGATGAACAACGCGCGGGGCGGGATCACGGGCGCGAAAATCCAACTCTACCGCCGTTTCGATTCCTCGCCGCTGTGGGAGCGCGATCTGACCGAAGACGAAATCACGGACGGCGAGCACTCCTTCACCTTCAACATGGGCACGCAGACGAACGACAAATTTCCGGATCTGGTTCCGACGGCGGAACATTCGCCTTACAAGCTGCGCATCCTGGTCAATTCGGAACGCCGGCCGCAGTCGCCCCTGGCGTGGACCTACTTCCAAATTCTCATCAAGGACATCAAGCTGGAACTGGGCGATCGCGATGTGGTCCCCGAGGATTCTCTGGCGGTGGGGGGGGTGAAAAAAGGCAGCCACCGCGACGTGTACGACTCGTTCAAGAACGCCTTGCCGGCGGAGGATAAGACGCTCAAGGTCGTGCTGTTGAGCAATCTTTTTTCGACGGGCAACGCCGACATGAGCGACCAGACGTCGTTCACCACGTATCAGACGCAGTGGGGGGAAGGGCCAATGATTCCGATATTCGCGAAGCTGCGCGTGCGCAAGTCGGATGACACGGCCGTCGAAGCGCCGTGGGCCCTGGGCAAGTTGCGCTGCCTGTGGGACTTTGAGGACATGAAGGACGACACGACGCAGCTTGCCGCGCCGCCGGCGACATTCGTGATCCGCTCGGAAAACTTCGACATCGGCTCGACCCATCCCAAGGGCGACAACTGTTACGAAACGCGCGGCGGGAAGCGCGGCGCTTCGGGATCGTCCCATCCGATCTTTCCCAATCAGGCAGGCTATGACGACGTCTTTCCTTTCCCCGTGGAACCGGCATCCACGCGCGACTGGGCGGCTCTCTCCCAGGCGTGGCGCACGGGCAAATACGTCAACAAGACCGGGGTGATGTTCCGCCCGTGCCGCATGGGGGGCGACGCCTATAAGGTGACGGTGTACGTCGCCTGGGAAAAAGACAAGGACCAGAAGTACGTCCTGGACATCCTCGACGACATCAAGGACAAGGTTTCCACGGACCTGAAGGCGGCCACGGGGACGTTTCAGATCTGGCGGCGTCACCACATCAACCGCTACATCAAGAAGCACGCGTTTGCCGCGGAAATCCCCGTGCCCGCCGTGCAGGCCTATTACGAGAAGGCCTACGTGGACATGTTCAAGGTGTACAACCAGATCGACACCATGACGGAGGCGGACTACAACGCGACGATCACGACGGAGCGGACCGCCCTGGGCGCTTTGGCGCAGGCGGCCGTCGATCCTGCGATCAATCAGTTCACGGCGGGCGATGCGTGCATCACGTACCGGGCGTACAACGCTTTCCTTGCGGCGCTGCGCGCGGCGCAGGGCTGGTCCGCCGCGCAGCTCAACACCTGGCTGGCGGGATCGGGCGCGGGCGTCAACACGGCCGCCAAGTACGAAAAGTTTTGCGATTCCTGGGGCTGGTCGTTCGTCGTGTCGATCATGGACCACTACCTGCCCCTGACGGACGGCGTCACGTTGACGCATTTTGTGGGCGTGCACAATATCGGCGGGCAGGGCGGCCTCAACGGCGCCGCGGGCAACGTTCCACATGCGACGCGCCAGCGCTGCGCGTTCGTCACCTGCGCCCTGCCGAACGCCTACACCGGGAACGCCAACCGCCTCGAGCAGACGACCACCCACGAGATCGGGCATCAGCTCTTCATGCCGCACGCTCCCGACGGGGTTTCCGCCACCGACCCGGCCAACGTTCCACATCCGGAAATCCACGACAAGGACGATCACAACTGCACGATGTCGTACAACTTCTCCGCGGAGCGCCGCTGGTGCGGTTACTGCCTGCTACGGCTGCGCGGATGGGACAAAACGACAATCAAGAATGACGGTACGCAGAACTCCCATCCCTGACCCGCGCCCCAACCCAGGAGTTTTCGTTTATGCCCGCCGCCCTTGGCCTCGATCTGATCCTCAATTCCCTGAACCTCTGGGTGTTCGCGCTGCGTCCGCCCAAGGAGGGCCGCGCCGATCTTGCGTCAATCCTGCTGCATGAAGAGCGTCCGGACCTCGGGGAGCTCAAGACCGTTTCGGATGAGGTCTTCGCTTCGATCGCCGGCGATGTCCAGGACATCCTGGTCCCGCACGCCAACTACTCGCGCATGGAATCGCTGTGGCTGTGGTTCGGATGGACGCAATCGAACCAGCTTCTGGCGAAGACTTCCTCGATCTCGCCGGTGGCCGCGGTGCAGGCCGATTCGCGCCCCGTGCTGGTGCATCCGCCGATGACGGTGTCGACGGGCGAATTCGACATCGTTTTCACCGGCGAACAGGGCCGGGATCTGCAGTTCGCCCGGTTCGTCCCCGGGCAGGATGGAGCCACTCCCAAAGGGTCGATCCTGTGGAAAATTCCGCTCGCCGCCAAACCGGTGGTCACGCGCGCCGCGCTCGGGCCGGTGCGGGCCAAATCCCCGCGGCGCGTGCTGCTGGGCTTTCAGGAAAAAGAAGGCGTGGCCCTGCATCTTTACGATCTCGCCGATGGCAAGCAGCCCGGACCGCCCGTCATCGCGCATATTCCTAACGAGTTCCTGCTGCCCAACCAGCAGCCGGCGCTGCGCGTCGATGACGACGGCAACACCCAGGCCGCCGTTCTGCTCGCCAATCCCGCCACGCCGACGAATCTCTCGCTCGCGGACATTGTGTTTCCGGCCAGTCCGCAGAATCCGCCGCAGGTGAAGCCGGGCGCCGCCAAAAAGCTGTCGGCCAAGCCTCTGGCCGCCGCCCTCACTTACACGATTCTTCCGAACTATCCGCAGCGCCGCGATTGGGCGGTGCTCATGATCAACGGGAAGATCGTCAACTCCCTCGCCGACAACGAGCCCATGAAGCCCTTTGGCATTCCGGTCGTGCCGCTCCAGCTCGCCGCGATGAGCCGAGCGACTTATTTCTTGACGCAACTTCCCGATCGGGTCACGCTGGAACCCTTGACCTGACGTTTTTCAGGATGTGTCCGTGAACGAGCACACGCTCAACGCCGATGCGCCGCCGCCGCAGCCAGGCACCGTCGAGTGGGCCCAGCAGCGCCAGCGAACGTACGAGCTGGCGATGGCCAAGGGTAATTCGGCGGAGCACACGGCGGCGCGGCGCACGGTCATCATGGATTTTATTTCCGTGCACAATCCGAAGACCGCCGAGAATCCGCAGCCCTTCCTGGTGACGGTGGATTTCGCCTCGCCGGTGCGGGTCGTGAATGGGCGCGATATCGATATGGATCATCCCAAGGCGACCGGTTTTTTGGGGATGGGCAAGAAGCCGGCGTACCTGCGCTCGGAAAAAATGCCGCCGAAAAAGCCCGAGGATCCGCTGTACGCCCTCGAGTATTTCGCCAAGACCTGATGCAAGGAGCTTGTCATGGGACAACCCGCCGCTCGTGTGACCGATTCACACGTTTGCCCGATGGTGACCGGGGTTGTTCCCCATGTCGGCGGGCCGATCCTGCCGCCCGGCGGGGTGACCGTTCTCATCGGCAACATGCCCGCCGCCCGCGTTGGCGACATGCTGACCTGCGTCGGCCCGCCGGACACTATCGCGCTGGGGTCCTTCACGGTTCTGATCAATAACATGCCCGCGGCGCGCATGGGCGATATGACGGCCCATGGAGGCAGCATCGTCGTGGGCTGCCCCACCGTTCTCATCGGTTGATCAGGTTGTCCCTTCCCCGGAGCGTGTCATGCCCTCCCCCAAAGATGGAACCGAGTGTGATCCTCTCGCGGCCTCCGACCCCACCGAGGCCCAGGACGCCGACGATGCCAGCCCCGGCGAAGTGGAAACCATCAAGCAGCAGCAGCGCCAGACCGGCACCGGAAAATACGGCTCCACGCCGGTCACGCCTTACACGCCGCCGCAAACGCCCGAAGACAAGCTGGTCCAAACCAGTTGGATCGAAATCGTGCTCGTCGACAAAAACAACAATCCCGTCCCCGGCGAAACCTACAAATGCGTCCTGCCCGACAACCGCGTCAAGGTCGGAACGCTGGACGCCAAAGGCTTCGCCCGCATCGAAGGCATTCCCGATGGCACCTGCCAGGTGACTTTTCCGAACATGGATGGCCGCTCCTGGGAGAAAAAATGATGGCGCTCCGTGCATCCGACGCCCGCTTCGCATCCGTTCGCTCCGCAAGGTGACCCATGCCCACACGTCCCCCCGATGATGGCCGCTACAAAGTCCGCGAAGGCGAGTGGGCCGGCAGCATCGCCGTGGAATTCGGCTACACCGACTGGGAGCATGACGTCTGGATGCGCTCCGAAAACAGCGACCTGCGGGAGCTGCGCGGCGATCCGCACGTCCTAGCGCCCGGCGATATCCTCTTCATCCCGCCCTGGCAGGACAAACAGGCCGCCTGCGCCACCGCCCAGCGCCACACTTTCCAGCTCAAAGCTCCCACGGAAATCTTCCGCCTGCGCATCGTCGACGAGAATAAAATCGCCCTGAAAAACGAGCAGTACGAACTTACCCTCCGCTACGATCCCGGCGGCGGCAGCTATAAGCAGGCCAACACCAAAACCGACGGCAGCGGGCAGCTTCAGGAAACGATCCCCTCCACCACCACCGTCGGCTGGCTCAAACTCCCGCGCCTCAAGCAAACCATCCGCCTGCGCTTCGGCTATCTCACGCCGATGGACCTGAACAACAAGGAATTGCTCTTCCGCGGGGCGCAGCAGCGGCTTCTCGCGATCGGCTTCAACCCCGGCCCGATCAACAGCGACGACAACGCCTCGACGCGCGGCGCGATCAAAGCGTTCCAGCAGTTTTGCAAGGACAACCCTAATCTGCCGCACGTCACCGACCCGGGCCCCGTCGACGGCATCCTCGGCCCCAAGACGCGCAAAGCTCTCATTACTTATTTCGGCGCCTGAAACCTGGACCACGCCATGAGCGACATTGAAGCACGCATCGTCACAGCGATCCTCGACGACAAGGGCAAAGTCACCAAGGTCGACGATCCCAATTTCGACTTTTCCGACCTCTGGCGTCCGGACTCGGACCTCGATACCGCCATCAAGCAGGAGCATTACGGCTGGACGCTCAAGCCCGATCTCGACAAGGGCGTCGATTTCATCCCCGTCTTTCCGGAAGTCATCGACGTCTGCACGAACAAGCCCGACGATACCACGCATTTCAACACGCTCGCCCCGGTGACGCCGGAAGTCATCAAGCTCGATTGCGGTTACTGGGGAAATTACGACCGCAGCAAGCCGCAACGCAATTTCGGTCTCGTTCAGGGCCATGATGTCTGGCTTTGCGATTTCAAAAACACGGCCTACAAGAATTCCAGCGACCTGCCCGACAAAGGCACGCCGCTCGCCCGCCTGCTCGATCGTCTGGCCTCGGTGGGTCTGGGCATCCAGTTCAAAACGCACGCGGTCGTGAGCGCCACGCCCTTCACCGCCGATCTCTCCGACGACACGCTGTACCTGTTCATTCCGGATCTCCATCTTCCCGAGCAGTGGCCCGATCCGCCGCAGGAAAGCGATCGCCCCGCCGCTTCCAATGCCCGCCAGCGCCTGCGCCTGGAGATGCGCCGCGCCCAGCACCAGGACGGATACTTCGCTGACAACCCGATGAGCACCGGCCGCCAAGGTGACATCCAGCAGTACCTCGAAAATGTTTACCTCAACGACGATGGCGCCGGTTCGTTCATCATTCCCAAGGACGATTCAGGCCCGGCGCGCACCTTCACGCCCGCCCAGGTGACGGCCGAAAAAAATATTCTCGATCGGACGATCCGCTCCCGCTCGACATGGTTCTATCCGCCGGCGACCGGCAACTCAGAGGATGGCGAGCACGAGGACAAGGCCGATGTCGCCGCCGGCGACCCGGCGCCCGCGCTCGATCTGGCGCTGCTTCTCTCCTCCGTGCGCGTGGCGCAGAAAAACGGCGCCAAGATCAAAGTCGTGCAGTGCGGCGATCTTTACGAACTCTGGATGGGACGCGAATTCCTGTACAAGGATTTCCCCACGGTGGCCTCCTTCGGCTACGCCAGCCAGGCGTATGTCATCATGATGGCCGTGCAGTCGGGCTCGCAGGGCGTGAATGACGAACTTCAGTATCGCCTCGGCATGAACTGGATGGACGAGGGCCTGATGGCCGGCGCCAAGCAGAAGGTCAGCAACTGGCTCGGCATCGCCACGCAGCCCCACCCGATCCCCAAGTACATCTATCACAAATGGCCCAAGGGCGAACTGCTCGATCGCCACGCCACCGGCTGGGACTATTTCTCACCCAAGGGCGGCATCAACAACGCGAAGGTCACCTCCGACGGCGTCGCCGACAAGCTCAATCGCATCAAATCCCTCCTCCATGAGCGCGTCTCCGCCGTCGAACGCTTTGCGCTTCCGCTGCCGGCCACGCCCCTGGCTAATACCCTCCGCGAATGCCTCGCCGACGCCGGATTCGATCTGAATTCCTACAAACGCCGCGACCAGCCCACCGATTCCGCCGACATCCGCTGGAACAAGCTGGTCTTCGACCTCTTCGGCGACTGCGGCTTCCAGAACATCCACGGCAATCACGATGGCTACCGCTCCGATCCGCTCATCAATTCCGCGTGCACCATCACGTCGGAAGAATGGCTCTCGTTCCCGGGCATCTGGGTCGAGCATGGGCACCGGTGGGACGAATACAACCGCGACGGCGTCGCCATGGGCGCGGGCATGACCAATCTTGTTTATTACTACAACAAAAAGCTCATCGAGATGAGCAAAGAGAGCAAGCTCGCCAAGATTTTCCCCCAGGAACAGAAATCCTTCACTCCCGGCGCCGCCCAGTGGTATCTTCTGGTCAACATCGCCCGTAACACGTACAAGAGCCGCGACGGAAAAAAGACCGTGCTCCCCTTCGGCATCGTCGTCGTCGGCCACACGCATTCTCCCGACCTCGTCCGCATCCAGTTTGACTTCGACGACTGACCGCCCCGCTTCCACGCCCAATGCAAGGTGCACCCGTGATCCAGACCATTCTCACCTCCCGCGCCGCCTACTGGTTCAAGGAAACCATCGAATCCGCCGGCCGGTCCACGCCCGACGCTCCCGTCCTCCGCGACACCACCACGCAGTGCGGCCTGTATTTCGTCGATTCGGCGAACAAACCTCCCGCCATCCAACGCGTGCTTATTCAGTACATCCTCAGCGACCCGTTCATCAAAACCCTGCGCTCCAATCCGGTCATGGCCAGAAGCGCGCTGCTCAAGGAACACCGCGCCCGCTGGGCTTCCCCCAGAAAACCCTACGGCCTTGAAATCGCCCTGCCCCTCGAAACCACCCCGCGCAATGATTCCCCCCACGCGCCCGAGCATCCCGACGTTTTCCCCCCCTTTGAAGCCCTCCACGCGCCCACCGTCACTCCCGTTTTCCCGCCCGGCGATAACCCCGAACCCTGGAAAGCCACGATCTCCGTTACGTGCGGCTTCGGTACTTTCCCGCTGGAATACTCCGCCCAGTGGATCAATGACAATCCCACCATCGCGCCCCATGCCGTGCTCACCTTCGCCGACCAGCAAAAATCCGCTTCCAGGGGCCAGACCACGCTCACCTTCAAACCCCTGGGCTCCTGGAAAACCTATTTCCGCCTTCCCGATCTCCTTCCCGTCGCCTCCGCCGGCAAACTGGAGTTCATTGTCACCGGGCAGCGCGGCGGCGAATCCCCCACCGAACTCCTCCACTGCAAACTTGATTTCGACTGGAAGCTCATTCCCCTGTCCTATACCGACGACAACGTCATCACCCAACCCTGGGCGAACATGCCGATGTAACCTTCTGCCGGGTCGCCGCCATTGCCTCCCGGCTTTGGGTGTTGCGTTTTTGAGTTTCTCTTTACCTCCCCGCCTCCCGCCTTTAGACTTTCGCCATTGAGACGATTCCGTGCCCCGCGTGCTCGGCCCGCCGCTGCATCGAGCGGCCCGCGTCCCGCCGATCACCGCCGCGAGGTCCCCGATGCCTTCCACCCAGCCTGACCCCGTCCTCTCCGCACCGCGCGCACTCCCCGCCGGTTACGTCCCCGTCGCCCTGTTTCCGGAGATGAAAACCGCACCCGTGCAGCTCGCGGTGATTACCCGCCCCGAGCCCGATCCGGTGGCCGGGCACTTCATCATCCTGCGCAACCTGCTCGACGCCGTCGTGTACCTGGGCTGCATCACCGACGCCGCCAATCGCGTGCACGGGTACGTCGAAATCTGGGTGCAAACCGCCGATGGCCTGGCCAATTCGCCCGCCGCCGCGCGCGAAGCGCTCTCCAACAAAACTCTCGATGATCGCTGGGTGAAACTTTTCAAATCCTTCGACGCCCTCGACGACGCTCCCGGCTCCACCCTCTATCGCACCGGCTACGAAACCACCCACCCACGCCCCTTTTACTATGACCCCGAAAAACGCGAGATGGTTCATACCCCCGCGGTCTTCTCCTCCGGCACGCCCGCCCTCTGCACCGATGACGCCCTTCTCGTCTCCAAGGGCCTGCCTCCCTATTCGTCGTCGCTTCATCGCTACCTCTATGTCCCCGGCGACGACAAAGCCCCCCTGGTTCCCATTACCCCCGACGCCCCGACCAACGCCGGCACCATCGCGCCAAAATCGCCCCAGCGGCCCTTCAACCCCGGCGGCCTCATGCTCGTGCGCGCGTATGCCCCGGCCAATCTCGAAGCCTTCTTCGATCTGCTCGCCGGCGCCACCTGGGACGGCATCCTCGCCGGACGCTCCGCCGTCCATCTCGACGGCCTCAACACCGCCCTCGAAGAAAAATCCGACGCCGCCGCCACCGGGGGCGGGACCACCATCGCCGACGGCCGCCTCTTCCTGGGCAAGCATGGCAAGTGGGGCCGGCTGATCGAAACTTTCCACCTCAAGCTGCGACTCCTGGCCGATTGCCTCGCCGCCGTCCGCGCCCTCACGGCCGCAACCCAGCGCCCGTTCCTGAATCTCACCTCCGGCTCCTTTCAGGTGGACATCGGCGCCGCCGGCGCCGGCAATGCCGTTGGCCTCCCCTTCCTCTGGACCGCCCACGCCGAGCTCGTCGATCCCGGCGATGCCGTCGTGCTCAAAATGGAAGCCTCCGAAGCCCAATACTTTCTCCGCGGCCTCTCCGCACCCGCGAATGTCTACCAGCCCGAATCCGTCTCCAAGCCCGCCTCCGGCGCCGGCACCCTCCGCATCCGCAAAACCCTCGCCGAAGCCGCCGGCCTGATCCTCGAAGCCACCCTCTCCACCACCGCCCGACTCGGCGACGCTTCCGGCCCCGCGCGCAATGACCTCGTCTGGCTCCGTGCTCCGGTCGGCTCCAAACGGCTCGATCTCTTCGGCCACGTCGAAAAAGAACCCGCCCTGGCCGCCGGCGAATGGCGCTTCCGCACCGAACGCCAGAAGCTGCCCGAAGAAACCGTCGCCCAGCTCAAAGCCGCCGAGGGCGTTCCTATTCCCGAAACCCTCTTCGACGTCATCCCGCTGCTCTCCTCCCCTTGCGATCTCTACTCCCTGGCCATTCTCGGCGCCCGCGCCCTGCTGGTGAACCATGACACCACCCTCGCCATCGTCGCCGACGAGCTGATTTCCCTCGCCCGCCAGGTTTCCCTCGAACACCGCGACGATATCGACCTCCCCGAGCGCATCCGCTCCATCTTCCAGGCCGATTCCCGCTGGCTCAACGCCCTCGGCCCGCACCGGCTCACGCGCGATAAAGAAGAAGAGCTTTCCCCCCAGCAGGCCTTCGACCTCGTCCCCGCCGACCTCTGGTTCGACACCCTCGGCCTGCTCATCCGCATGCTCCCGGGCATCGGCGCCGATTCCATCTGCCGCGATTTCGGCGATGCCCCGCGCGGCGGTTTGCACAAAGTTTACGACCCCGCCCTGGCCCATCTCGAAAAGCTCCTCGTCCGCACCCGCTCGCTCATCGTCATCGACTGGCGCTTCAACCGCGAAATCCACGCCGTCCTCCGCCAGTTCTCCGCCACGGTCCCGGCCCATTGACGCGCGCGAAAATTCCCGGCATCCTTCGCCGGATTCGTAAACAGGAAGAACATCCCGTCTTCAAGGAGACATTCATGCTCAAGCGCCTTTCCGCGATCGCCGCTCTCTCTGTCGCCGCCTTCGCCGCCGGATGCGCCCATGGTCCCGGCCGGTACAACGTCACGGTCCAGCTTGATGAGGCCATGCGCCAGCGCCTCGCGCAGCTCGGCGACCGCAACATCGAAGTCGATCTGGTCGCCGTCAACAGCGTCGAAAACGACCGCTGGGAAAACGCCTCCATGACCTCCTACTGGCAGCCCGGCGACCCGCTCAAGGGCTCTGTCCCCACGAAGGTCATGTACTTCAACTCCAAGCAAGCTCAGGCCGCCGCCACCACCAATCCGGCCAAGCCCGGCCAGACCGCTTCCCAGGCCGCCACCCAGCCCTCCGGTTATTCCGAAACCCTCTCCGCCACCGACCCCATCTGGGACAAGTGGTACGCCAACAAAAACGACAAGTCCGTGTACCATCTCTATGTCCTGGCCCTGCTTCCGGGCATCATCGCCGATCAGCCCGGCGACCGTGACCCACGCCGCCAGATCCTGCCCCTCAACCAGGAAGAATGGCCCAACGGCACCAAGGACATCCTCCTGAAGATCGAGCCGACCGGCGTCATCACCGTCACCACCCCCAAGCCCCACAAGAAATAATCTCCCGCCCTGGTCGTAAGAACAAAAACGGGGATTGGCGCGTCGCATCCGACCGCGCCAATCCCTTATACTTTGTCAATTACCCGTTACTAACCGCCAGTGACCCCTCTACCAACCGCTCCGCCATGCCCACCTTTGGCCCACACCACACCGCCGACCGCCTACACCTCTCCGGTGTGGGCGCCCTCTACCTGCTTGCCTCCGATCACTCCCGCGTCCTGAAAATCCTCCAGCCCACCGATGGCGTCTGGTCGGAAACCTATCTCCGCCACGAAATCGACGCCTTCCTCCTCCGCCACAAAATCCAGCGACTCCTCGCCAAAAGCTCCCGGCACTGGGCCCCCGTTCACAACCTTTCCGCGATCAAGGGCGAAGTTCCTGCCGACATTCCCTATCCCCGCGCCTACCGCGCCTCGGGCGCCTATGCCGTCACCGACAAGCACGAGCGCTCCCTCCAATCCCTCCTCGACTCCCACATCCACATCTCGAACAACGATCTGCGAAACCTGTTTACCCAGATTATCACCGGCCTGCTCGACGCCAAAAAATCCCTCAATCGTCCCCACGGCAACCTCAAGCCCGCCAACGTCCTGCTCTCTAATTCCGCAAACCTCGCCGCCGCCACCGTCCATCTCTCCGACCCCGCCGCCGACGGAGCATTGCCCGCCAAACTGCCCTTCGAAAAGGACCTGCACGATCTCGGCCGCCTCATTTACGCCTTGGTGATGCGCCGTCCCTTCGATGGCGGCACCATCGGTCCCTCCCGCGAATGGAAAGCCCTCGGCCCCAATGGCGAAGACTGGCGCAAGCTCGCCGCCAATCTCCTCGACGTCGGCGAAGCCACCACCCCCGACGAGCGCGATCTCGAAAAAATCCTCCCGCGCATCGCCACCTGGACCGCACAGCCGAAAAAGGCCCCCGTTGTCCCCATCGCCATCGCCGCCGCTGTCCTTATTGCCGCCGGCGGCATCGGCCTCTATTTCCTCCTGCGAGCGCCCACCGCCAATTTCGATCAGCCCATCTGGGCGCGCCTGTGCCTCGATTACGATTCCTGGTTTGGCCAGTTCCTCGACGACGCCACCGCCGAAAAGAACCGCCAGCTTTTCACCTCGAATCCCAAATATCCCGCCCAGGTCATCGCCATCCTCGATGCCGCCGCCAAAAAGCACGACCTCAGTTCTTACAAGCCCCAGTCTCTCGCCAAATCCGCCCACACGCTCGAAGACCTCGCCGTGCATCCCACCCCCGACGCCAAATCCGGCGTCAACGCCTACCGCACCCGCGAGTCTCTCCAGATGGTCGATGCGGTCGCCGCGGCGCTATCCCCCGGCCAATGGCCCCTGCTCACCTCCCTCGACAAAACCGAAAAATCCTACCGCGATCGCGGGTGGCTCAAACCCGCCAACGCCATCGCTGCTCTGATCGCCGCCGCCAGGCCGCCCGAGTTCTCCAAGCTGCCCACCGAAAACGCCGATCCTCCCCAGGTCGAGCCAGTCAATGAGTTCGCGCGCGTCAACGCCACCATCGCCGCCGCCAACGCCGTGAGCGACATCGAGGCCCGCTGGACCCACATTCAGGATGGCCTTGCCAAACTGCCTAAAACCGATGTCCCGCTCCTTCTGAAACTTCCCGATTTCGCGATCTCCGTCGCCCGCTCGCCCGATGAGCCCGGCACGCTCCAGGACGTCACTGCCCTCGCCGCCGCCTTCGCCAAAGTTCAATCCGTCGTCGATCAGCTCGACACCGAGCTCAATCGCAAGGATCAGACCATCCTCTTCGACCAGCTCGCCAAAGACCCCGCCGCCCAGGTCCCCGCCGATGGCCCCACGTTCGACAGCTATGCCGCCCTGCCCGCGCTGGCCAAGGGTTACGTGAAGCTCCCCACCGATCCCCGCGATTCCGTGGCCTGGCAAAAATCGCTCGACGAAATCCAGCACGACATGATCGCCGTCATCAACGAGCAGAATCCCCAGGACCCCAACCTCCCCACGCTCCAGAAAGACCACCAGGCCCTCATCACCTTCGTCAACAACTGGCGCGACATCCCGCCGATCGAAAAAAATCACGACCGGCTCGCCACCCTCGTCTCCCAGGCCAAAACCAATCTCGACAAGCTCCGCGAAGAGGGCGGCGCCTGGGTCGCTCCCTACATCATCGATCCGCCCGTCTACATCGCCCAGCAGACCGAGCGCATCACCAAATCCCCGCTCGCCAAAGCCACCCCCGTCGTCTACAACGAGTGGAAAACCCACCAGGCCGCGCTGGTTGCCAAGGCGCAGGCCCTCGGCCCCGATCTCAAAAAATACCAGACCTTCAAAGCCATCGACAAAAAGTTCAACGACCTCGAACAGGCTTACATCACGCTCGACACCAGGACCCTGCCCGCCGCCGTCCCCGGCCTTTCCGATCTGGCCGCCGGCGCCGCCAATGGAGCCGGCTGGCAAAAGGTGATCGCCGCCCACGTCGCCACCGTTTACCGCGACCGCGCGCTGACCGACCTCATGACCAACCCCGCCCTCAAATGGGTTGACGATCTCCCGCAATTCTCCGATGCCTCCTACCAGTCCTACCAGCGCCAGCGCCTCCAGCAGTTCGACGATCTCCGCAAATCCACGCTCGATCTCATCGCCGACTACACCACCATCCAGACGCGCCTCGACCACCTCGATCTGCTGCCCAACGAGCCCACCCCCGGCGCCCAGACCTGGCGCGACCTGTTCAAAAAATGGGCTGGGGGAGGGGACGCACACTCCCCGCTGCTCTCCGATGAAACCATCCTCACCGCTCTCAAGCCCATCACCGACCGCGTGCAGGCCCTGCTCGCTCTCGACACCCAAAATGATTACGCCCCCGTCGTCGCCGACGCCGAATCACCCGCTCCCGAACTCGCCCTCTCCGCCTGGCGAAAGCTCGCCACCATCCCGATCACCGAGAAAAATCCGGCTCTCGAAGACGAGTTGAAAATCCAGTCCCACCTCAAGGACCTGTTCTCCACCCTCACCCAGGACAAGCGCCTCACCGACGCCCACGCCGACGCCCTGCGGCAATCTCTCGCCCAAGCCCTCCCCACCCGCTGGAAGTCCTGGACCGACACCCTCTCCACCCCCGAAACGATTCAATGGGCCCTCGACCACGTCAAGGATTTCAACGTCGCCCTGAGCGCCCAATCCAACCCGCGCATGATGTACAACCAGCTTCTCTACGACCTGCGCAAAGCCAACGAGCAGAACCTCAAGGAGGATCAGCTCAAACCCATCGCCACCACCTTCGTCACCCAGGCCTCCGCGTTGCCCGCCGCCGGCAACCCGCTGATCAAAGGCATGCTCGCCAATCTCGACAAGACCATCCACCAGAACGCCGCCGCAGAAGCCTCCGCCGCCGGCGCCGGCCCCAAACTTGCCGGCTGGGAACAGGACAAAGTCAAAGACGGCGTCAACGTTTTCTACTACCCCAGCAAAGCCACCCACACCCTCGCCCTGGAATTCGACCGCGTCACCGTCGGCGACAAGCAAATCTTCCTATCGAGCACCGAAATCCCCGTGGGCGTGTTCATCGACGTCATGAACCGTAGTGGAAAAGTCGCCGCCCTCAATGACGCGAATTTCCCCAAGGAAAAACAGCATTGGGTGAAGTTCCCCCCCGCGGGCGGTGACCAGTGGGTCGATGTGGGGCCGCGTTCCTGGAAAATTGTCGGCGCAAATTTCTCCATTAATGACCTATGGACATATACGACCTTCCCCGAGATGCAAATCGGCAACACCGATGCCTACGAGCCGCCATACCCGGCCGGAACCCACGTGCCCAATCCCTCGGCCAACGCTCCGGTACAGGCAATAAGTCCCTACACCGCAATGTACTTTGCACGCTTGCTCGGCTGTCGCCTTCCCACTTCCGACGAGTGGCACACCGCGTTCCTTCAGTTTGAATCCACCGCCACCAGTCGCGATGCGTGGAACCTCCGCGGAACATCGTCGTCCGGGCTAAGCTGGGTTGCTCAACAGAAATACGCCAATCAGATCCATGACGAACACCATTTGCCCTTCCCCGACCAGGGTGTATTCGCTGGATCGCTATCGTTCGATAATAGCACCACTGGAAAAAACGCGACGCCCTGGTCCAGCGACGCCCTTGCTAAACTTTTCCCCAGCCGCGTATCCTCCGCTTCCGGAACCTACAATGGCTCGACGCTTTGGTTTCGCGATGTCGGCCACGAGCCCGGTTTTCCCACTTCCCTCGGCGCCGGCTACATCCATGACCTCGTCGGCAACGTCGCCGAATACGTCTTCGACGCTCCCTCCGCCGAAGCCCCCATCAAGGACACCAACGTCTCCACTGACGCCATCGATGCTGCTCTCGGCGCCGCGTCTATGCAGCTATTCGTCATCGGCGGCTCCTCCCTTTCCCCGCCCCAACTCCCGCTCGACAAACCCGAAAATGTCGACCTCACCATGGCGGACGATGGTTTCTGCGATGTCGGCATCCGCCTCGCCTACACCGCTCCCATCGCCACCCTCAAGGAAGTCCTCGACGGCATCTTCCAGAAACCTCCCTACCTTCCCGGCCCCAACGCCAAACCCACCCCATAAAACGCCCGACCCACCCCGCCGCTCCGCACCTCAACGACCTGCACGTGCTCCTGTCTCAATTGAGCCCGTTGAACCCATACCCCAATTTTTCCAACCGCCCTCCCGCCTTGTTCCTCCGCGCGCCCACCCTTATAATCGCGTCAAAACCGCTCAACTCATACACATACCGTCCCGACCCCGCGCGTCGTGTGAAGGGAGCCTCACCTTGCCGGAACTGCTGACCGATCTTTCGCGCCTCGTCGCCGCCACCGTCAACCGCCTGCGCCTCATCCAGGTGGATTTTGCCGACCAGCCCGCCGAGACCCGCGAAACCTACCTCGCCGATGAAGTCGAACACGCGCTGGCCAAAGTCCTGCCCGAACAGCGCCCCCAATTCCTCACCGAGCTCAAAGCCCGCTTCCCCACCTGGGACCGCCAAGTCGACATCACCGCCCCCAGCGCCAACGGCGCCGCCCACTCCGCCCTCGACGCCAAGGAACTCCAGGACTACACCTTCCTCATCGCCCGCCTCATCGATCTTGCCCCCTCGCTCACCGAAGAACAACGCAAAACCGCCATCGTCCGCCTCGCGGAAGCGGGTCTGGCCGATCAAAGCGGCGGTCCCGACTGGCCCGCGGCCGCGCTCAAAGCGCTCAAAACCAGGCTCCAGCTCACCGATCGCGACCAGGTCGATGCCGCCAAACTCCTCGAGCTGACCGGCCAGCTCGTCGCCTTCATCATCTCCCTCGATCAGCTCGTCTGGGCCACCTGGAAGCAGGTTGCGCCCAAGTCCGACATGAAACGCCCCACGCCCGTCCAGCGTTCCATGGGCCGTTTCGTCGCGGGCGACAACGAAGTCTCCCCGACCCAGCTCGCCGGCGATGTCGATCGTCTCCGCCAGCTCTGCGCCGGCGTCATCTCCGCCATCGCCCAGGCCGGCTCGCTCTTCGCCCAGCGCCACGTCGCCAAGTTCTCCGTCGCCAACATCGAAGCCTATGCCGACAAAATGCCCGGCATGTTGGTCGGTAAAGAAGTCAAATGCTGGCGCCAGTACAAAGAGCTGTCCACCGCCATGGACGTGCAAACCATCGAAATCGAAATCCAGAACGCCATCGCCGAGTACACCGAAACGCTTATCAAAGGACGCAGCCGCACGTGATGAAACGAGTAATTGGTAATTAGTAATTCGTAATTGGCTGCCGCCGGCACCGGGAGCCCCGACCCACGCGACAGCGAATTACCAATTACCAGTTACTAATTACTTCGAGAAACAGAAACCTACCGGTCCCCGCTCGGACCGCCCGTAAAAGGACACCCCCCCATGCCCGGTCCCGTCCATTGGCACGAAGGCCTTTTCCTTCAGCCCCACCACCTGCAGACCATGCAGCACGTCGTCCTCGACCGCATCGACGGCGAACGCCGCCTCTCTTTCACCTTTCCCTACGGCGTCATCGAGCTGAAAGTCTCCGCCGACGCCCTCGAAAACATGCTCGTCCGCTTCGACCGCCTCCGCGCCGTCATGCCCTCCGGCATCGAAGTCAACTTCCCGGAAAATGCCGACCTGCCCTCCCTCGACATCAAACAGGCTTTTGAAGCCTCCTCCAATCCCTTCACCGTCTCCCTGGCCATCCCCCTCTGGTACGATTCCCGGGCCAACTCCATCGACCCCACCCTCAATGGCGACGGCGCGGCGGCCGGGGGCGCGGGCGGCTCCGGGGGAGGCAACGCCGATTGGCGCGTCAAACGCATCTACAAAGTCGCCGAAATCCAACGCACCGACGAAAACACCGGCGAAAACCAGCAGCCCATGATGATCCGCAGGCTCAACGCCCGCCTCATCCTCGACGATGACGACCACACCGATCTCGAAGTTCTTCCCCTGCTCCGCATCGCCCATGCCACCGGACAGGATGTCGGCACCGCCCGCCAGGAGCCCTCCTACATTCCCCCCTGCCTCGTCACCGGCGGCTCGGCCACTCTCCGCGAACGCCTCCGTGACCTCAGCAACCAGGTCCAGGCCTCCCGTTCCACCCTCGTCCAGCAGATCACCGCCGGAGGCTTCACCATCGACGCCATGCGCGGCGTCCAGTTCGAACAGGCCATGCGCCTTCGCACCCTCAACCGCTATGCCGCCCGCCTCGGCTCGCTCATCAACGTCGCCAACCAGATCCGCCCCTTCGAGTTCTACCTCGACCTCCGCGAGCTTCTCGGCGAGCTTGCCGCCGGCCAGCCCGCCCGCGACAAGGAATTCCAGGTCCCCGAATACGACCACGACAACCTCGCCAACTCCTTCAACGATCTCATCGACAAAATCCGCTCCCTCCTCGGCGGCACCGTCCAGGAACGCTTCCTCAAAATCGACTTCGTCCTGGAAGGCGGTGTGCTGGTCCTCCAGAAACCGCTCGACCAGGAAACACTCGAAAAACCCACCGATTACTTCCTGGGCATCAAGACCCACGAAGACCATGCCGCCGTCGCCAAGCTTGTCGAGGATGGCGACAAGTTCAAGCTCATGGCCAAGTCCATGATCCAGCAGCGGATATGGGGCATCAAGCTTCAGGAAGAGCGGCATCCCCCCCTCACGCTCCCGGCCAAGGGCGACCTTTATTACTATCGCCTCATGCGCGGCGAATCTCAGCGTATGTGGGATCGCATCAAAGACGAAAAAATGATGGCCGCCCGCTGGCCCGATATGCAGACTTCCGACTTCCAACTCGCGTTATATATGCCCATCCCCTGACCGTGACCCGTGCCGCATTCGAAAGGAGGTAATTTGTAATTTGTAATTTGTAATTGGACCAGCACTTACGCCGGTCTTCTCGCCCACGCGACGGCCAATTACCAATTACCATTTACCAATTACTACGACCCCGCATGACCACCTTCGCCTCTCCCACCGGCTCCTCCCTGCTGCCCACTCAGGCCCGCGCCCTGTCCCTCCTGGACATCTGCGAACCGCTCTTCCAGTACATCTGCCGGCTCAATCGCTCCGCACGCAAGGGCGGCAACTACGACCTCGCCCAGGTCCAGTCCGAAGTCCGCACCCTTCTGTCCCAGGCCCGCAACCAGGCCCTGGCGGCGAATCACGCCGAAGCCTGGGAAAAAATCGAGCTGGTTCTCATCTTTTTCTGCGATTTCATGATTAAGGAATCTTCCCTTCCCTGGGCGCGGGAATGGAAAGAGCTCGCCTTCGAGCGCCACGAAATGGCCGGCGATGAGAAATTCTTCGATCTGCTCGAAGAAACGCTGAAGGACCGTTCGCCCACCGCCAACGAGCGTCTCGCGGTTTTTTACGTCTGCATGGGGTTGGGCTTCACCGGCTGGTACACGGGACAGCCCGAATACCTGCGGCGCAAGATGAAGGAAATCGCCGCCCGTCTCCAGGCCACGGGCCAGTTCGTCGACACGCAGCGCATCTGCCCCGACGCTTACGAAAAAGTGGACACCCGTGATCTCATTGAGCCTCCCGGGACCAAATTGATCGGCATCGCCATCGTTCTTATCGGACTCATCGTCACTCTCTTTTTCGCTTACGGTTGGCTCTATCACGACGCCGCCAACAAGCTGTCCAACTCCCTCCAAGCCGTCCAGACCAACTCCCTCAAGTTCACCACCCAGGCAAAGGATGCTGCCAAATGAATTCCATCCTCCCCAAGAGCGTCAGCCCATCACACCTCGGCAATCTCCCGGGTCCCGCCAGGGGCGGTCTGGCTATTCTCTCCGGCGGCGGCATCATGACGGCCGTCTGGTTCGGCACCAACGGCAACACCACCGCCATGCTCATTGTGGGACTGGGACTGGTGGCCGTCGCCATCCTCGTCGCCGCTTATAAAGCCGTCCTCGGCTGGTTCCAGAAACGCCGCGCCGCCCCGCTCGCACAAGGTCTTGCCGGCAATGCCGCCGCCGCTCCCCAGGGCATCTCCGAGCCCGCCCGCCGCGCCCGCCTCGACGACCTCCGCCGCAACTTCGACCAGGGCGTCGAAAAATTCCGCGCCGCCGGCAAAAACATGTACTCCGTCCCCTGGTATGTCCTCGTCGGCGAGCCCGGCTCCGGAAAAACCGAAGCCATCCGCCACTGCAACGTCGGATTCCCCCCCGGCCTTCAGGACCAGCTCCAGGGCGCCGGCGGCACCCTCAACATGAACTGGTGGTTCACCAACTCCGCGATCATTCTCGACACCGCCGGCCGCCTCATGTTTGAAGAGGTCGTCCCCGGATCCACCAACGAATGGAATGAATTCCTCAATCTCCTCAAGAGAAATCGCCCCAACTGCCCCATCAACGGCATGCTGCTGGTGATCCCCGTCGACACGCTCATCAAGGACACCGCCGACCAGATCGAGAAAAAGGCCGGCAAAATCGCCCAACAGTTCGACCAGATCCAGCGCACCCTGGGCGTGCGCTTCCCGGTCTTCGTCATCATCACCAAGTGCGACCTGCTCAACGGCTTCCGCGAATTTTTCGACGACCTCAACGACCCGCAGCTCCAGCACCAGATGATGGGCTGGTCGAACCCCGCCGACCTCGACGCCAAGTTCGAATCCAGCGCCGTGGTCAATCACCTCGAAACCGTCAAGCAGCGGCTCCTGGAACGTCGCCGCCAGCTCCTGCTCGATCCCGTCAATACCGAGGACGCCAACGCCCGCCGCACCGACCAGGTCGATGCGCTCTACGCCCTGCCCGACGCGCTCATGAAGATCGCCCCGCGCCTCAAGCGCTACCTCGAAATGATTTTCGTGGCCGGCGAATGGTCCCCCAAGCCCCTCTTTCTCCGCGGCATTTATTTCACCTCGTCGATGACCGAGGGTTCCGCTCTCGACGCGGAGCTCGCCGAAGTGCTCGGCGTGGCCGTCGATTCCCTGCCCGAAGGCCGGGTGTGGCGCCGCGACCGCGCCTATTTTCTGCGCGATCTCTTCATCGAAAAAGTCTTCCGTGAACGGGGCCTGGTCACGCGAGCCTCCAATGCCAACAAGCAGCAGCGCACGCGCCGGCTGATCGTCCTTACCTCCGGCTTTCTCGCCGTGATCGCGCTGGGCGTTTTCACCTGGTTCGGCGCGCGGCAACTCGAGAACACCATCGGCAAGCACCGCGACTTCTGGGCCGACGCCGCAAGCGACAGCATCAAGACCCTGGCCGTCGTGAATCCCACGAACGACACCTACCAGAACAACGACGTCAATGTGGGGCATGTCCACGGCGACACCGCGCAGATGTTCGCCAGAAATCTCCCGCTCATGCAATCCCCCATTCGTATCCCGATCATTTACGCGCCGCTGGCCAAGCTCTCGGGCGATCCGAACAAGGAGCGTCTCAAAGCCTACCGCGCGCTGTACGAAGCGACGGTCCTCTATCCCGTGTTCGAGGCCGCGCGGGCGCAGGTCAAAAACACGGATGCTTCCAACTGGAACGAATCGGCGGTGGCCGCGCTCGCGCAGCTCATGCGGGCGCAGTACGCCGTGGCGACCAAAGGCGGAACTCCCACGGGGGAAGTCCATCCCGCCATTGATCTCGATCCGCTCTTCAAATTCGCCCTGGCCGACCCCAAGGAAGTCGCGAAATACCAGCCCGATTCCCAGGCGCTTCAGAGTGTCGCGGACTGGATTTACTCCCCGGACGCCAACGGCACGGCCGAATGGCCGCCCGCGGCGGTTGCCGCCGGCGGCGGCGACGCCCTCAACGCCGTGGATGACGGCATCAAGAAAACGCTGGACTACTGGGACCATCAGACCAGCGGGAACGGCGCCGCCATCGCGGCCATCGACAAAGTGAAAACCGCCCTCGAAGCCTTCCGCACCGCCGAGGACAACCTGGTCGCGCTCAAGGCGCACCCCATCGAAAGCCGCGAGACCTACTTCCCCTTCGCCGCCTCCTGGAAGGCGAATTACGACGCGCTTCAGCAGGCCAAAGCGGACGCCGCCGCCGCGTGGATCGCCGCCACGAAGGCCACGGGCGCGGATCCGGAGAAGGCCACGCTTTCCGGCCTCTATTCCGCCGAGATCAACCGCGTGGCCGCCAACGCTGAGAAGGATTACGACACGCTGCTCCGCTACACCATCGACAAGCAGCCCGCCGCCGACGCTTCGCGCGCCGCCAACGATCTCTACAGCTACAACGTCAAGCTCAAAGCCGCGCGGGACCAGCTCGAAAACTGGAAAAGTCTCCCCGACAGCAAGACCAAACTCGCCGCCTACACCGATCTGGACAAGTCCTGCCTGGACATGATCAAAGGCACCGACGATACCCGCCACCACCGCTTTGAAGTCGCCGCCCAGGTCTTCCAGATCGCCAACCCGTTCATCCTCCAGAAGGGCCCGCCCTCCGATCCCACGCCCATCACCGGCCCCCTCTCGGCCGCCCTCGATCAGGCGGACCACTCCCTGACCGACGCGGACAATGTCATCCAGAAGATCACCCTTGAAACCGGCGACGCCGCCGACCGCCTGGCCCTCGATTGCGCCGCCGCCACCTTTGCCGTCGATACGGGCACGCGCAACAAGCGCTGGATGCTGACCATGGGCGCCATGAAGGGCATGCCCGACGATGCCGCCAGTCCCGGCCTCTGGACCCCCTACATCCAGCAGCTTGCCGCCAAGTTCCCCAAGGACAACCTCTTGCGGCCCGAGCTCCCGCTGGTCAACGAGCCGGACCCATCGAAGCCCGATCCCAAGGCGGCCAACAAATACTTCAGCGCCCAGTATTCACCGGATGCGGTGGGCGCCGTGACCGAAGTCCTCGACTCGACGACCAAGATCACCGCCGATCCCGCCAAGGTGCTCGATTCATCCGCCGTGCGCGCGGAGGATGAAGCCATCCAGAAACCCTTCAACATCTATCGCGATTCCTACCGCACCTATTGGACCGAAACGGTTTTCCATGATGAGCTGGTCCCCCACGCCAGGGACTGGGCCGATTTCTCCCAGAACATCGCCGCGATGCGCGAAAGGACCCTCCGCGGCGCTCTCAAAGACTACGGCACGAAGGTCGCGCAGTCCCTGGACAACGGAAACTTCCACACCGAAGCCAACGCCGTGAAGCTCGATCTCCAGAAACAGGACGCCTCCGGTTTCCAGGATGAGGCCCAGGCCGTCCTCACCGCCTGGAAAAACCTCGGCGACAATTCCGTCCAGGCCCGCCGCACCATCCTCGTCATGGAGCCCGGCAACTTCAGCGACAACTATGTCCTGGGCACCAGCAAAGACCTCGACAACTTCATCTACCGCTACTGGCATAGCGTCTGTGTGGAAGGCCTGCGCGTCCTCGCAGATGCCGGCCAGGATGACATCACCGCCGGCCTCACGCAGCTTCGGCAGTACGAGCACTTCCCCCTCGCCGACCCCACCAATGCGCATCCCGATCTGTCCCTGCAGGACCTGCTCAACGCCCGCGCCGCCGTCGAACGCATCCGCGGCGCGGTCCCCGGCCTGACCGCGACCTCCGCCGATGCCGCCAAAACCATCGCCCAGGGCGCCAACACCCGCGATAAGGAAGTCGATGCGCAGCTCGATCGGCTCCGCGGCACCCAGACGCTTCGCCCCTACCTGACCTATCTCGATAACCTCTCCAAAATGTTCAATGCCCTGCCCACCGGCCAGCAGCCCATGACCTGCACCCTCACCGTGCTCAAAGACAAGATGAAGGACTCCGACTCGATCGCCCTCAAGTACACCTACATGAACATCACCCAGGGCAACGCCCCGGCGCGGGAAGCGTTCCTTGGCGGCGCCAACGTCGTCGACCAGTTCGACGTCAAATACGCCGGCGACGATCTTGTCTTCCAGTTCCGTGATGTGCCCGGCGGACCCATCCGCCAGACCGTCACTTTCCCCGGTCCCTGGTCGCCGCTGCGCATGCTCAAAGACCCCCTGGTCAAATCCGTGGATCACACGGGCTCGAAGTGGACGGTCGAACTCAGCATCACTCCCACGGGCTCCACCACCGCCTACCCCCTCTGGGTCGGCCTGGAATTCAAGGCCGAAGTGCCCGACCTCAAGAACTGGCCCGTTCCGCCTGCCAATCAGTGAGGACTACCTGATCGCCTCCCCGGCGTTTTCGCGTTCTCCCCGAAAGGACCCTTAGTGGCCGCATTCCTCAAGAGCCTCTCCCGCCTGTTCGGGGGCAAGGCTGACCCCCAGCTCTATCTCGCCGCCTTCGGCAAGCATCCGGGTTGGAATGACCACATCGACGACATGGGCCTGGACACCCAGGCGCTCATCGCCGTCAAACGCCTGCTTTACGTCCAGGGTATTAACCAGAATATCGACGCGGGCGCCTGGGAAAACCCCGACGTGGTAGCCACGGCCGGTGGGGGGGGGGGAAGCGTGGGCGGTGAAGCCGGCGCGCGTCTCGCTGGTTTCCGGCACGAGTTCCTGTGGTATCTCCCGCCCTCCTGGACGGGCCACGCCGATCCCGCGCTCGTCGCCGGCCGCATGTGGTCCTCGGTCGATGGCAAGGGTCGCGCGAAGTATCCGATGGTCCTCGCCGCGCAGACGGTCTCCCTTCCTGATTCCTTCGCCCTGCGCATGGTCCTGCCCACCCTGGCCAAAGTCCACGACCGCTGCGCCGCCACGAATGACGCCGCCCTTGTGCGCCAGACGCTGGACGCCGCCCGAAACGCGCTGCGCTCCCGCCTCCATGAATCACCGCCGGCCGAAGCCCTCACGGCCAATCAGGTCGCCGCCGTCGCCCGCCATCCCGACATGCACTCGGGCGCCGAAGGCGGCGCCGGCGGGGGTTTCCATCGCATCCTCTACGCCTTCCACCAGACCTTCGCCGCCTATCGCCCCGGCGCCGCCGCCAATGGCGGCAAACGCCCCGAACAAATCCGCGTCCCCCTCGCCGGCCTGTGCCCCGCCGACGCCCTGGCCTTCTGGCTCCGCGTGTCGCTCTCCCTGCTCGACGAAGCCACCCCCATCCTCCTGCTCGCCGCCGACCCCGCCGTCACCGGCCCCGCCACCACGCCTCCCTCGCCTCCCTCCGCCGGCTGGGTCGACATCCTCGTTGGCGAACCCACCCCCGCCAACTTCTTCGCCATCAAGGCCGGCGCCAAATCCCTGCCCCTCACCTCCGACATTCCCTACAGCCTCACCCCGAATTTCATCACGGGTGTGGAATCGTTCCTGAACCAAGCGGCTTCCTCCCCTCCGGACAGCCCTCCACCCCCCTGGCCGGCCCTCTGAGTCTCCGGCCAGCGGTCTCGCCCGGTTGCAACGCGGCTTTCTCCCCCCAGCTTGCCAGATTTCTGCACCCTGCCTCTCCGCTTCCCGCATCGTCTACCCCGTCTCCGCACGCGGTCTATGTCGCCCCCACTTTTCTCGGACCCTTCCTCAAACACGAAAATCTTTCCTCTTTCACGCCTGAGCTGACCCATGTTATCCTGATGCGTGGAGAAGGAATCCCTTCTTTTTCCCATCGCCCTCGTCGCCCCTGTTGTTCGGAGATTCCATGTACCCATCGCGACGCTCGCACCGCCGTGAACTCTTCGAGCACCTCGAACCACGCCTCCTGCTCACCGTTACCCCAAGCTTGTTATCTCCCGACCTCGATCCCGCCAGCGACACTGGCTTCTCCAACGTGGACGATTACACCGCCAACAACAACGCCTCCCCGGCCGGCGAACTCACCTTCCGTGTCCAGAACGCCCTCCCCGGCGCTTCCCTCTTCCTCTATGCCGACGGCGCCCTGATTGCCACCCGCGCCGCCGTTGCCGCCACGGCCCTCACTTCCATCACCACCGACGGCACCATTCCCCTCGCCGACGGCCATCACGATTTCACCCTCCGCCAACAACTCGATGGCGAGGACCTCAGCGCACAATCTGGCGCTCTCACCGTCACCATCCAGGCCACGCCCCCCATCGCCCCGGACGCTCCCACGCTTCCTCCCGGCTCCGATACCGGAGTTTTCAGCTCCGACGGCATCACCCGCGCCCAGGTGACCCAGGTCCTCTCCAGCGTCAGCGACAATTATTACGTCATGATCGACGGCGCCCTGAACCCCCAGCTCCAGCAGTCCCAATTCATCCCGACCCACTTCACCTCCGGCACCCACACCGTCCAGATCTCTTATGTCGATCCCGCCGGAGTGCAATCCCCCTTCTCCGCGCCCCTCACCATCCAGATCGTCACCGCCAACACCGCCGGCGGAACCGCCGCGCTCTCCCTCGACTCCGCCTCCGACTCCGGCGTCAGCAACTCCGACCGGCTCACCAACACAACCAACCCCATCCTCGATGTCGCGCTCACGGGCCAGAAGTGGTATCAAATCCTCGACGTCAACTCCGGACAACTCCTATTTTCCTCCGGCTATTTCAGCTCCCTCAACTTCATGCCGCCCACCCTCACCGCCGGCACCCATTCCTATCAAATCCTCACCCGCGATCTCGCCGGCAATCCCGGCCCTTCCAGCAATATCCTCACCATCACGGTCGCCACTCAGGCCCCCACCCTCATCGGCGCCCAGGACCTCCGCTTCACCGCCAACTCCCAGGCCGCGCTCGCCACCTTTTCCTCCATCTCCGCCACGCGCATCCTCTCCTCGGGAAAAATCCTCGTCGCCGGCGAGCTCACCGCCGCCGCCGGCAACCACCCCGCCCTCGCACGCCTCAATTCCGACGGCTCCCTCGACACTTCCTTCGCCGCCGCCGGCCTCTTCATCTTCCCCGAAGCCGGCGCTGCACGCACCATCGCCCTCCAATCCGACGGCCAAATCCTCATCGGCCTCGAAACCGATGACTTCGCCATCGCTCGCCTCTCCGCCGATGGCCTCCTGGATACCTCTTTCGCCACCGCCGGCTATGTCCCCGCCCTCAGCTTTGTGCGGGGCATCCGCTTCCTCCAGCAGCTCTCCGATGGCAACATCCTCGCCGCCGTTTCCCAGGGCGTCCTCCGCCTCACGCCCAACGGTCTCCCCGACCCCTCCTTCGCCAGCCAGGGCCTCGCCCTGCTCTCGCTCCCCGCCAACGCCAACCCCTTCTTCTCCGCCATGGCCCTCTCCCCCTCCGGCCAAATCCTGCTCGCCACTTCTTCCCCCGGCAGCTTCTCCGTCCTCCGTCTCAACGCCGACGGCTCCCTCGACACCTCCTTCGCCGACAACGGCTACTTCACGCTCTCCGCCGATGACCCCCTCTCCGCCGTCGCCATTCACGATCTCGCCTTCGATTCCTCCGGCAACCTCCTCGTCGCCGCCTGCCTCGATCCCACCAATACCTCCGCCAATCACGCCGTCATCATGCGCCTCAACGACTCCGGTCAACTCGATACATCTTTCGGCAACGGCGGCATCGCCGACCTCCCGGGTTCCTTCGCCGACAGCATTGCCCTCCTCCCCGACGACTCACTCCTTGTCCGCTCCAGCAACACCCTCTACCACCTCTCCGCCGACGGCGCCCTCGATAACGCCTACCTCTCCACCGGCCTGCTCACCCTCGCCCCCGACAATCATTCCGCCGGCGCTCCGCTCTCCGCCGCGGACGGCGCCATCCTCGTCCCCGACACCAACACTCTCACCCACGCCGTCGCGCTCTCCCGCCTCATCACCGATGTGTCCCAGCTTCCCCCCATCCTCCTCTCCGCCGATTCCGATTCCGACACCCCCGGCGACAACATCACCTCCGATACCTCCCCCTCCCTCGCCCTCCAGATGTTCCCCGGCTTCTACGGCCGCATCCTCTCCGGCTCCACGGTCGTCGCCGACAATATCCCCTCCGGCAACTTCGCCCTCGGCCACCTCGCCGACGGCACCTACGCCTACACCCTCCAATACCTCGACGCCGCCGGAAACCCCGCCGCCACCACCACCCCCTTCCACATCACCGTCCGCAGTTTCGCCCCCACCCTCACCCATATCACCACCACCCTCGCCGCCTCCGCCACCTCCCTGCTCCCCGGCCATTCCCTCACCCTCACGGCCACCGTCTCCGCCGACCTCGGCGATCCTCCCGCCGGCGCCGTCATCTTCCTCGACAACAACATCTTCCTCGGCGCAAGCGCACTCACCGGCAACTCCGCCGTCCTCACCCTCGCCGCCCCCGCCTCCGGCGCCCACCACTACACCGCCATCTTCTCCGCCACCCCCACCTCCACGGCTTCTTCTTCCGCTCCTCTCGCCGTCACCGTCGCCCCCAACCACGCCCCCTTTGGCACCATCACTTCCCTCTCCGCCGCCAACGTCACCGGATGGGCCTATGACCCCGATCTCACCGCCGCCGCCGACTTCATCCGCATCGACATCGACGGCAAGCCCACCGCCTTCCTCAACGCCAGCCTCGACACCCCCGCACTCGCCTCGACCCTCCCCTCCACCCACCACGGCTTCTCCTACAACTTTTCCTCCCTCTCCCTCGGCCGCCACCACGTTCAAATTTACGCCTACAACTTCCCCACTCCCGCCACGCCCGCCGCCATCCTCATCGCCGACACCTGGGTCACCAACCACCCCGCCAGCGCCGGCATCCAGATGGTCAACGCCCAAAAAATCATCGGCTGGGCCTACGACGCCGATGCCCCCGCCGCCCCCGTCATGCTTTACCTCCAGATCGACAACCACCCCGGCACCGTCCTCTCCGCCGCCCCCGCCCGCCCCGACACCGCCGTCCTGGGCAACGGCGCCCACGGCTTCACCTACACCCTCACTGCCCTCCCCTCCGGCACCCATCACATCACGCTCTACGCCTTCGATACCTCAGGCGCCGGCATCACCTGGGGCCAATCCCTGACGATCCGCATCTGATCGCCCGATCGCCCCGGACCGGGAAAACGAGCCCGCGCCGTTCACGATGGCCATGCTTTGCGGAAAAATGGATTCGGATGACTCAACATTCGCATGCCGGCAATTCCGGCGCTACGGTTGAGCCGGGGTCAGAAAATCAGGACACTTTCAAGCCCCCGGAGGAGGTCTGCCCATGTGTAAGCGTACCCGTTCCGCCCCCCGCGCCCTCATCGAATCCCTCGAATCCCGTGTCCTTCTCACCGTCACGCCCACGCCGGTTCTGATGGGCTTGCAGCCGTCCAGCGACACCGGCGAAAGCGCCTCTGACAGAGTCACCAGCTATAACAATGCCGACGCCGACCATGCGCTGCTCTTCGCGGTGCAGAATAGCAACCACGCCGATATTTACCTTTATATTGATGGCGTTCTGGCCGGCTTCACCCCCTCCACCGCCGTCCATAATGATCGCGTCACCACCGATGGCCACACCCTCCTCGCCGACGGCGCCCACACGGTCACCGTTCGGGCCCAAATCGCCGGCGAGGATCTCAGCGATCCTTCCTCCCCCCAGCAAATCGTCATCGAAACCCACGCCTCCGTCCTCGGCACCCAGGATATCCTCTTCGCAAATAATTCCCTCCTCGCTCTCTCCACCCTCAGCGAAATCACCGCCATCCTTCCCTTGGCCTCCGGCAAGATCCTCGTCGGAAGCTCCCTCGCCGGAGGCGTTCACCCCGTCGTCGCACGCCTCAATGCCGATGGCACTCTCGATACCTCCTTCGGTTCCCAAGGTTTCGCCGTTCTCTCCGGCCAGGGCCCCGTTCGCTCACTGGCCCTCCAATCCAATGGTTCCATCCTCGCCGGCCTGGCCGATCCGACCCAGGCTCTCGCCCGCCTCACCGCCGGCGGTCAACTCGACACCTCCTTCGCCACCAACGGCTATGTCCTCGAAAATGGCTTCGACGTCACCTCCATTCACGTCCTCTCCAACGGCAACATCCTCGCAGGCTTCAACGCCGGCGTCCTCCAGCTCTCCGCCAATGGGCAGCCCGACACCACCTTCGGTCCCTTCGGCACCTTCTTCGATCAGAATCCCGGCGACCATGCGCTTCAGAACGTCGTCGGCGTCGCCCTCACTTCCGATGGCCACATCTACGTCGCCAGCAACGGCGACAACGGCCCCACCACCCTCCGCCTGAACGCCGATGGCTCGCTCGATACCTCCTTCGCCGACAGCGGCTATCTCACCCTGCCCACCGATCCCAGCACCACCACCAACATCGGCGCCATCGCCGTCGATTCCGCCGGTCACCTGCTCATCGCCTCGTATCTCGTCATCAACACCAACACCCTCGCCTCCGACGCCGCTTTTGTCAGCCGCTTCAATGCCGATGGCTCGCTCGACACCAGCTTCGGCACCGCAGGCGCCGTTGCGTTGCCCACCAACATCGCTCCGCTCAGCATCACCTTCATCGACTTTGCCGCGGACGGTACACCGCTGGTGAACGTCAACGGCAATCTCTACCACCTCTCCGACGTGGGCGTCCTCGACACCAATTTTCTCTCTGCTTACGCGCCCGACGGGGCCGTGCCACTTGCCGACTCCACCACCCCGAGCGCTCCTGCCGCGTTCCTCGCCGATGGCTCGATCGTCGCCACCAACAACTTCCCCGACACCGCCTACTATCTCACCCGCATCCTCACCAGCCCCGCCCAACTCGCGCCTATCCTGCTCACCCCCGCCACCGATACCGGCACCCCCGGCGACAACATCACCTCCATCGCCACACCCACCATCTCCCTCAATTTCCTGAGCCACCTTCACATGCAGCTTTACGAAGGCTCCACCCTCATCACCACCATTGACAGAAATACGTTCGGCTTCCCCGATCCGGATATCACCTATACCTTCAGCCAGCTCTCCGCAGGCACGCACCACTTCACGATCGATTACCTCGACCCCGCCGGAAATGTCGCCCCCGACGCCTACAATTTCGATATCACCATCCAAACGGACACGCCTTCCGTCTCCTCCGTCACCGCGTCGCTCGCCGCCTCTGCCTCCTCGCTCGTCGCCGGTTCTCCCGTCACTCTCACCGCCACGCTCTCCGCCTCCGGTTCCCTCCCCGATGGCTCCCTCATCTTCCTGGATAGCGGCGTCTTTCTCGGCACGGCAGCCCTCTCCAACGGCCACGCCTCCCTCACCCTTCACCCCGCACTGGGAATCCACCACTACACCGCCATCTTCGCCGCCGCTCCCGGATACACCTCCGCCCTCTCCAACGAGCTGGCCGTTACGGCCACTACCAATCGTGCCCCAATGGGGGTCCTCTCCACGATCTCCCCCTCCGGTATCCGCGGCTGGGCCTACGACGCCGACGTCCCCGCCGCCGCCGAATTCCTGCGGATCGACATCAACGGCAAACCTGTCGCCTACCTCAACGCCGGTATAGATCTCGACAACATCCCCTTGGCCAACCACGGCTTCTCGTATACCCCCGCTCTCCACGCTTTCGGCACCTATCTCGTCCAGCTCTACGCCTACAACTTCCCCAGCGCCGCCACTCCGACTGCCGTCCTCATCGCCACCGGAAAACTTTCTCACCTCCCGCCCGTCATGGTGATCCAGGCCGCCAACGCCAAAGGCGCCATCGGCTGGGCCTACGACCCCGATGCCCCCTCCGCCGACCTCCTCCTCGATGTCCTGGTTGACGGCAAAGCCAACATCATCGTCAACGCCTCACAAAGTCGCCTCGGCACCCCCTCGATCGGCGGCGGCCCCCACGCCTTCACCCTCTCCCTCCCCTCACTCTCGCCGGGCGCCCATCGCATCACTTTCTATGTCTTCAACAGCGCCAACGTTCTCAGCGGCAGCCAAACCATCACCATCATCGCATGATCGCACAAGACAACAGCCCCGCTTCCACCGCAAACCCTCATTGAAGCCATTGAATCGATCCCGCAGTTTTTTCAACCTACCCCAGATCCACCACTTCCAGCTTTCCTGTCTCCGGATGGATGACCATTCCATATACCTTTACCCGCCCCGGCAACAGCGGGTGGTGCCGGATCATCTTCACCGAGGCTTCCACCCCTGCCGCCGGCGATGAAAAACCGGTGAGCCACCCTTCCAGATCGATCCCCGCGTGCGACAGCGTGGCCAGCGTCGTTTCCGGAATCCCGGCCTCGCGCGCCTGGGCCAGGATGGCTCCGTGTCCCATCCCGGTCATCCCGCAGTCATGGTGCCCCACCACGTAGATTTCTTCCGCCCCCAGCGAATAAATCGCCATGAGAATCGAGCGCATCACCGAGCCGAAGGGCGCCGCCACCACGGCCCCGGCAATCTTGATGATCTTCGCATCGCCATTGCGTAGATTCATGGCTTTGGGCAGGAGTTCCGTCAGCCGCGTGTCCATGCACGTGACGATCACCATGCGCTTATCCGGATAGCGATCGGTCAAAAACGCTTCATACGCCCTGGACGCCACGAACTGCTGATTAAATGCGAGAATTTCATCAAATCTGCTCATAGCCCCATTCTACAGAATCTCCCGGGTCTCGCCACCCCGGGCCGTGCGCCCCTCGTCGGGGCGGTTTGAACCGCGGGACGGCATCGCCAATAATGACCATGTTCCCCTTTGTCAGGATGATGCATGCTTCCCATTCCCATCGGCACCGATCGCCCGAGGCGCCGCTTTCCGTGGATGAACGTTCTGATCATCGGGGCAAATGTCGTCTGCTATGTGTTCAGCCACCAGACCAGCGGGCATGGGCCGGCCTCGGTGGCGGGGCTGGCGCCGGGGTGGGAGAAGTGGATGCTCTATCCGACGCATCCGACCCTGCAGCAATTCATCACCTATCAATTCCTGCACGAGAATTTCACGCATATTCTCTTCAACATGCTTTTTCTCTGGGTCTTCGGCAACAACCTGAACGAGAAGCTCGGCAACATCGCGTATCTGTTGTTCTATCTCACGGGCGGGGTGCTGGCGGGTTGCGGGCAACTGCTGACCTCATCCGCGCCGACGCTGGGGGCGAGCGGCGCCATTTCCGCGGTGACGGGGCTGTTCTTCGTGTTGTTGCCGCGGACGAATATCCGCATGTTCATCTTTTTCTTCGTGTACGTCGACGTGTGGGAAATTCCGTCGATGTATTTCATCCTGTTCAAGGTGGGGCAGGATGTGATCGAGCCGCTGCTGGGGCCGAGCAACGTGGCCCACATGGCGCACATTTCCGGGACGGCGGCGGGCGTTCTGATCGGGCTGCTGCTGCTGTTCGGGGGGCTGGTGCAGCGGGATCATTACGATCTTTTGGCGATGATCAATCGCTACCGGCGGCGCAAGCAATACGAATCGCTCGTTTCACACGGCTACGATCCGTTCGGCGCCACCGGCGGCGGAAAAGCGGCGCCCGGTATTTCCGTGGCTCCGGCACATGAAGACCCGCGCGTGGCGGCGCTGCGCGATGAAATCGCCACCCTGATCCGCAATCACGAGCTGCCCGCGGCCACCCGGAAATATCTCGAGCTGCGGGTCCTGGATCCCCGCCAGATTCTCACGCCGCAAGACCAGCTCGACATCGCCAACCAATTGATGAGCGAGCAACGCTACACCGATGCAGCGGTGGCGTATGAAGATTACCTGCGCGCCTATCCGAAGCGTCCGCAGCACGAACAGATCACGCTGGTCCTGGCGCTGATTTACATTCGCTATGTGCCCAACCCGGTGCGCGCGCGGGAGCTTTTAACCGGAATCCTGCCGCACCTGCACAATGCGCAGGAGCGCGATCTTGCCGAAGCGGAACTGGCCCAGCTCGGACCCGGCCCGAGCGGAGGATCGCTGCCGCCCAATACGCAGCCCGCATGAAGCGTCGTTGCCACAGACGGTGCGAGCGGCAGTTTTCGGCCACACGCGCGACGCCTCGCGCCGGCCGGGGGCCCTCGCGACCGCGCGCGACACTTGCTATACTGCAACACACTCGGGGCGTAGCTCAGCCTGGCTAGAGCGCCTGGTTTGGGACCAGGAAGTCGCAGGTTCAAATCCTGTCGCCCCGATTCCACGGGACAGAAAGCCCTTCAGCGCACACGCTGAAGGGCTTTCTCATTGTGGGAACGAGAGTTACGCCATCAAGCGTAAAGTTCAAACAGACCGTTTCCAGCAATTGCAGCCTGGTGCGGTAATCTGAGACAACCCATTTCCTTCAACGTTTGCGAGAGTTCAAACGCCTTGATGGCGTTCTGGCACTCTCCCTGGAGCTCCACGCCTGATGATCCGAGTTGGCCAGAAAGCACTGCCATCCCCCCGCCGCGCAGACATGCAGCCCTGCGCCCTCCCTCCGGCGCGCGGGTTCTGATGAACGCATAAAAAAGAGTACACGGGTGCAATAGCGCGATGGTGGACGCGTTGCATTGGTCGGTCATGCGATCGTCCCGGCAACGCCAAGGCCGGCGGAACTTTTGCGCGGGCATGGCGGGATTGGAGGAGTTTTCCGGCGGGGGCGTTTGCGGTCGTCTTGTGAAACGCATGTCACTCTCTGCGAGGGGTCCATGAAATTGAGCCGTTTGCCGAAACCGGTGCTTCCCATTTTGATCGGGTGGCTCTTAACCGCCGCGGCTGCGAATACTTTTGCGCAGGTTTCTCCCCGCGAGCGTATTTCCATCGATCCTGACTGGCGCTTTGCAAAGGGCGATCCTGCCGGCACGGAGGGGCGCCTGGCTTATAGCGCGATCAAGCAATGGACGATGGCAAGCGGCGAATCCCTGGTTGTTACGCCTGATGCTCCTCACCATGCGCGGCCCGCAGGGAACATTGGCGGGGATGTTTCTTATACCCGTCCGGATTTCTCCGATGGCTCCTGGCGCCAACTCGATCTTCCGCATGATTGGGGCATCGAAGGTCCGTTCAACCCGCAAGCCTCAGGGTCCACCGCGATGCTGCCGTTCGCCGGCATCGGCTGGTATCGCAAACACCTTGAAATTCCCGCGGCCGAGCAAGGCAAACAGGTTTATCTGGACATGGACGGCGCCATGTCCTACGCCAGCGTCTGGTGCAACGGCCAGTATGCGGGCGGATGGGGATATGGGTATTCCTCCTTTCGCGTGGACCTGACGCCCTACATCAAGTACGGCGGCGAGAACGTCCTGGCCATTCGGGTGGAGAATCCGCCGGCTTCGTCGCGCTGGTACCCAGGCGGCGGGATTTATCGAAACGTCTGGCTTGTGAAAACCAATCCTGTGCATGTCGGCCAGTGGGGGACCTACGTTACGACGCCAAGCGTGACTGCGGACTCGGCTTCGGTGATCCTTCGCACGAGCGTGGAAAATGACTCCAAGGCCAGCGCGGGCCTGTCCGTGCGCATGGCGATTTACCCGATCGACATCAATGACCGGCGCACCGGTCCCGCGGTCGCCAACACCGCGCCGACTGCCTTGAGCGTGGATGCGGGCCAGACCATGACGATTTCCCTCGATACCTCCATCGCCCGCCCGGCGTTGTGGAGCACCAAGGCGCCCAACCGCTACGTGGCCGCCGTGACTGTTGAACAGGACGGCAAGGTCGTCGATACGTACGACACGCCTTTTGGCGTTCGCTCGCTGGCGTACGATCCAAACAAGGGGCTGTTGCTGAACGGTCAGCCGACCAGGATCCAGGGGGTGTGTGACCATGCCGACCTTGGAGCGTTGGGGACGGTGGCGAATGTGCGCGGTTTGCAGCGGCAGCTTGAGATGCTGCAGGCGATGGGGGGAAACGCCATTCGCACCAGTCACAATCCTCCCGCCCCGGAACTCCTGGATCTGGCCGACAAGATGGGGTTCCTGGTGATGGACGAGATGTTTGATTCCTGGTCGCGGCAAAAGACGCCGAACGACTACCATCTTCTTTTCGGCGACTGGTCTGAAAAGGACGCGCGCATGCTTCTGCGCCGCGACCGCAATCACCCGAGCGTGATTTTCTGGAGCATCGGCAACGAAATTGGCGAGGCGGATTCTGCCCAGGGACAGGCCACCGCACGCCGGCTGACCGACATCTGCCACGAGGAGGATCCGACCCGCGCGGTGACCTCGGCGCGGAATAGTTACAATTCGGGATTCAACGGCTACCAGAACATCATGGATGCGTTCGGCTTCAATTACCTGCGCGCGGCGGCGAACAACTTCCAGATGTTCGCCGCCTTTCATGAGGCCAATCCCCAGAAGATGGTCTTCAGCAGTGAGAGCTGCTCGACCATCAGTTCCCGCGGGGTGTATGCCTTCCCGGCGAATCTGGACGTCAAGGGCGGAGGGGGCACAGCGGACGGCCAGATGAGTTCTTACGATCTGTTTGCCCCGCCCTGGGCCAGCCCTCCCGATTGGGAATGGAAGGCGGAAGACATCTGCGGCGTCGTGGCGGGCGAATTCGTCTGGACCGGCTTTGATTATCTCGGCGAACCGACGCGCAACGGGGCGGGCGGCGGCGGCCGCGGAGGGCGCGGCGGCGGCGGGGCCAACCCGGCGCGGAGCTCTTATTTTGGCATCATTGATCTGGCCGGCTTTCCCAAGGACCGTTTCTATCTGTATCAGTCGCGTTGGCGTCCCGACCTGCCCATGGCGCACATTCTCCCCCACTGGAACTGGCCCGACCGCGTGGGACAGGTCACGCCGGTGCATGTTTATACGTCGGGAGACTCCGGCGAGCTCTTTTTGAACGGTCGGTCCCTGGGCAAAAAGACCAAGGGCCAGTATGAGTATCGCCTGCGCTGGGACGACGTGAAGTATGAACCCGGCGAATTGAAGGTCGTCACCTACAAGGACGGCAAGGAGTGGGCGACAGAATCGGTCAGAACCACCGGCCCAGCCGAAAAGCTGCTTCTCACGCCAGACCGCGCCACGATTGCCGGTGACGGAAGCGACTTGAGTTTCGTGACGCTGACCGTCGCCGACAAGGACGGCCGGATGGTTCCCGCCACGCACAACACGATTCAATTTGAGATTTCGGGCCCGGGCGAAATCGTCGCCACGGACAATGGCGACCCGACCGATCTCAACATCTTCTCCTCCCCGCAGCGCAAAGCCTTCAATGGGCTTGCGCTTGCCATCGTGCGCGCCAAGCGCGGCCAGTCCGGCCAGATCGTTCTGACGGCCAAATCTGAAGGACTGACGACAGCCACGGCGACCCTCACTGCGAAATAACTGCGAAGGGACCGATTATGCAGAATCGTGGGCCGGCATTCAGGATCGGACTTGCACTGTGCGCAGCTCTTGCCGCAGGCATCGCCTTGCGGCCGGCGGCCGGACAGACCGCTCCGGCTGCGGACCGCCGGCCTGCCCGTAACATGGACTCGTTCTACCAGCTCGGACCGGATTCCTTGCCGCACGATGGCGTCCCGCACGGCAAGCTGATCGGACCGCTGGAATGTGCAACCACGGTCTACTCCGGTCCAGTGCCGCAATCGACACAGCAGACCGGCGCGGATTCGCTCACGTCACTTTCCGCAGCCGCAAAGTCCCCCATGCACTACACGCATGGCTATTGGATCTACGTCCCCGCCCAATACGACCCTTCCAAACCCGCGGCTCTTATCGTGTTCAATGACGGTCAGCCCATGATGAATCCCCGGGGAGACATCCGGGCGATGAATGTCATCGACAACCTGACCTGGCGGCGCGAGATGCCCGTCGCCATCACGGTTTTTCTTGATCCCGGGCGCCCGGCGGGGACGCCCGAGCCCGATCTGACGCGAAACTGGGGGGACAACACGACCCTCCGTCCCTGGGAGTACCAGTGGCTTGACGGGAAGTATTCCAAGGTCGTTTGCGATGAAATCCTCCCGGCCGTCGCCAAGGACTTCAACATCTCGAAGGACCCGAACATGCATGCGATCATGGGCGCCTCTTCCGGCGGAATTGCCGCCTTCACGGTCGCCTGGGATCGGCCTGATACCTTTCGGAAAGTCATCTCCATTGTCGGCAGTTTTACACGGATTCGTGGCGGCCAGGGCGATTCCTACCCCGAACAGATCAAGGCCGCGGATAAAAAACCGCTGCGTGTCTTTTTTCAGGATGGCGTCAACGACAATCGCAACGCCGACCCGGCCAGAGATTGGCACACCCAGAACGTTCGTCTGGTCAATGCCATGACGGACAAGGGCTACGACATCAGCTACTCGTTCGGCATTGGGCTTCACGGACAGAAACAGGGAGGCGCCATGCTCCCCGAAATGATGCGCTGGCTCTGGCGCGACTATCCGCGCGATTCCGACCCGGCCAACCAGACCGAGCGCGCATTCAATGCTCCCTTTGAATCGCCTGCCGCGGTCCCCGGTCAAAAGTGAGAAATCGACAATCGCCGCAATGGCCCACGCCCGACGCCCCATGCCTCTCAACGTCCCGCCGGCCGCTGCACCGTGATCTCGTACCAATCCGTCACGGGATCGCCCACCGCGATGTTCCAGCCCGCGGGTGAGCGCTTGACCGCAAGGGGCTGGCCGATCACGTGTCCCGCCCCATCCAGCGGTTTTACCAGCACGCTTTCCGCGTCCTCCAGGTTCTTCAGCGTGATCGTGCCCTCCACCGGCTCGATGAGCGTCGGCGACTCTCCCCCGCGCGCCCCCACGCGCCGCGCATCCCATTGCATGCCGCTGTTCTCCGTCCGCACGGCCGCCACCAGCAGCATCCGGTCCGTGCTCGCGATCGGCTTGCTCGTCAGCGACGTCAACATGACCGTGCAGAAGTTGTTCTTCACATCGACCGCCAGGTTGGAAACGCTCTTCGGGCTGTTCTTCAGGAATCCCACCAGCGCCTGCGAGCTGGGCGCATCGACGGTGAACGTCGCGGACATCTGGTCCGCGCCGGCGCCCGTGTCCCACACAAGCTGTCCCGTGTCGCTGACGAACGGCGACTGGGTGCTGATATCCGTCGGAATCTGCGTGGGCGGCCCATCGAACTGGGCGCGCACGCCATGGATCAGCGCCGTGCTCAGCGGGTAGCCCGGCGTAAACCACGGCCGATTGGCCGGTCCGGGCAATAACCGGCCGTCCCACACCTGCTGCCGCGTGTAAGTCCGCGTGATGGTCTGCTTCGCCTGCGCAATGTCGCCGCGCGTGAACATCACGGCGCTGGCGGCCATGGTGGCCATTTTCGTGGGATCGAGATGGCTGTCGAAACGGTCCCCCACCATCGGCGCGAAATGCGGGTCGCGTTTCCACTCCCAGGTGTACCAGCAGAGAATATCCCACCCCTGAAAAGCGCCATACGCCGCCAGCAATGGCGCCCCCTCCGCCGCGTACTGGTTGGGCCAGGTGTGCCCCATCTCGCTGACCGAATAGGGCTTTCCGGCGACAGGCGTCCGCGCCAGCTCCACGATTGTCGACACCAGCGGATGATTCAGCATCGATTCATTCGACCGGGCATCGGAAATCGGATGATAGGCCTGCCAGTAATCATGGCCGTCCACCAGATCCAGCGCCGAATTCGCCCACGTGATGGGATAGCCGCTCGCGGCATGGTTGTGATCCGCCGTCCCCATGACCAGGCATTTGACGCCCAGCGTCTTCTTGAGGTAGTCGTCCATGTCCCGGAAAAAGCCGGTTTTTAGGTCATGATAGAAATCGCATTCCACGTAATACTGGTCCTTCGGGGCCTGCCGAACCGCCTGCGCCGTCAACCGCGGAATCGGCTGGTCCGCCCCAACGCCGGTGATCTCGCGCAGCCGCGCCAGGGTCGCCGGCGTCTGCGTCTTGACCAGCCATGCGTTGTACAGGCCATTGAGTTCCTGGTTGTAGAGGGGATTCCCGTTGTAACCCACGTCAATCGAAGCTTCGTTGATGATTTCGACCAAGGCCATGCCCGGTTCATCGACGTACTTTCTGCCGGTATAAGGATTGACGTGCGTAAGCCACTGCCGGGCATAGTCCTTTTCCAGTTCAATGCCGCGTTTATCGAAGAACAGCTCGGGCTTTCCGATGAGCCCGCCGCCGAATCCCCCGCCCCGGCCGCGCCCGGCGGCCGGACGCGTCGTGCCGGGTGGGGTCGAAGTCAGGAGGTTATCGCCGTTTTTGAACCGGCGGCCGACAAAGAGATTGAAATCGATGTAGATGCCGCGCTTGAGCAATTCCGCGATGAAAAAATCTTCATCATCCAGCGCCTTGGCGTCGAAGTGCTGGCTGTCGTCGCGCGTTCCATCAATCAGGCCGCCGTTGACGTTCCGTGCGACCTGGTCCAGAAAGTGCAATCGCACGAAATTGACGCCATAGCGCGAGAGCGCCGCGGCAAAAAGCGGCGCATCCTCTTTCGATGGGATTTCCGTGGAAATGCCCGGATTGCTCCAGGCCGTCAGGCAGAAGCCCCAGAAATGAATGGGTTTGCCGTTGTTGGTCGTCACCAGCCGCCCGTCCCGCACACCAATGAATCCGTCCTTGCCGGCAGGCCCCTCATGCAAAAAAGACAGATCGATGACCGAATCCATGGCGTGGCGGTGATCGATGACAAAAGGTTTGAGTTCGATCCCGGGCGTTCCCCAGGTCATCACAGGACCGCTGGCAGGCACATTTCCCCCGCCGTTGACCGCTTGCGCGCATGCCCCGTGCGGCGACCATGTGGCCATCAAGACGGCCAGGGCGATTGACCACGGTTTCTTCGGAATGCAACAGGGCGTGGCGCTGTTCATCGCGATCCTTTCGGGTATGGCCGTGGTTTGCTCGATATAACGCATTTTTGCCGCTGGCCTTGCACGGGCTGGTTTACCACCGCGGCGTGCCAATGGAAACGATCGCCGGGCGCGCTGGATCATTCCACCCGTGCTGCTGAAACTTCTGGGCGGCGGACGGTTCCGGGATATCCTTCCGTCCCATTGGCTGCACCTGGAAGCGGACGCCTATACGCCGGTCGATGACGAGCGGATACCGAATTTCGGTTCGCCACGGTATGAGGCCAGGAGTTGGCGGTTAACCAGCCCAACCGGATCCGCCCGGTTCAAGCAACAGACTCCAACCGGAAGGCGGCAAGCCGCTTCAGACCGGTAGCACAATTATCCCGTGGCGAGCAATGTCCAGACTGGCGACAGCGTTATTCGGGCAGCAAGTAAGTTCGCGTTCTCTGGCCGGAACACCTCCAGCGATCGGCCGACAGACAGTTGGGAGTGCCGCACGATGCGCATCATCCCGGATAGCAGCGCGCTGCTGCTCCATGTCGACGGCGCCGCCCGCCCACTTCGCACGCGCGTGATCCCGAAAGCTTGCCCGTGCAATTCCTCAGAAAGGCTTAACCCATGAAGATCCGGTTCTTGCCCGTCATCATCGCTTTGGTTGGAGTATCCTCGCCAGCCTGGTCCGCAGAGTCCCCCCGCCTCCGGCAAACCAATGATTTCGACTGGAAATTCACCCGCGGCGATCAAACCGGCGCCCAGGCCCCCGGTTACAACGATTCCGCCTGGCAGTCCGTCAACCTCCCGCACGATTGGAGCATCTACGGGCCCTTTGACCTTCAGAACAACCAACGCTCCGAAGGCGCCCTCCCCATGGGCATCGGCTGGTATCGCAAGGTGATGAACATCCCCGCCGAGGATCGGGGCAAACGCGTCTTCCTCGAATTTGACGGCATCTATGAAAACGGTTCCGTCTTCGTCAACGGAAAGCTCGCCGGCAAGCGGCCCTATGGCTACTCCAGCGTTTGTTACGATGTGACCCCCCTCGTGAACTTCGGCGCCGACAACACCATCGCCGTCCAGGTCGACAACAGCGTTCAACCCAATTCCCGCTGGTACCCCGGTTCCGGCATTTACCGGCACACCTTCCTCATCGTGACCGACGGCCTGCATATCCCTCAATGGGGCACCTACGTCACCACGCCCAAGGTCTCCGCCGACACCGCCGCCGTCAACGTCCAGGTCAAGCTTCTCAACCAGCGCGACGCCGCCGCACCCTACGAGCTTGTCTCCACGATTCTCGATAAGGATGGCAACGCCGTCGCGACCGCCACCTCCACAGGGCAGATCAACGCCGGCGCGCAAAATGTCATCAATCAGTCCGCCGAGGTGACTCACCCCGCTCTCTGGTCCATCGACCATCCCAACATGTACACCGTCCGCACCGTCGTGCGGACCGGCGGCGTCGATGTCGATCAGTATGACACCCCCATCGGCATCCGCTCGCTCGATTATGACGTCAACAAGGGCCTCCTCATCAACGGCGAACATGTCAAGCTCAATGGCGTCTGCCTCCATTCCGATGGCGGCCCCGTCGGCGTCGCCGTGCCCGAAGGCGTCTGGATCCGCCGCCTCAAACTCCTCAAGGAAATGGGCTGCAACTCCATCCGCTGGAGCCATTCCCCGCCCGATCCGGATGTCCTCGACCTTTGCGACCAGTTGGGCATCACTGTCTTCGCCGAAGCATTCGACCAGTGGAGCCAGGGCAAAAACCGCAATGACTACAGCCTCTATTTCAACCAGTGGTGGGAACGCGATACCCGCGATTTCATCGACCGCGACCGCAATCATCCCAGCATCGTCATCTGGAGCGCAGGCAACGAAATTCACAACGAACAAACCAGCCCCGATGGATGGAAAGAGCTCAAGGGAATCGTCGACGTCATCCACGCCGAAGACCCGCTCCAGACCGGAGGCCGCCCCGTCACCTCCGCCTGCGACAACATGCACGCCGAGCCCCGAAGCACCACCCTCGATTTCGTCAACCAGTTGGACATCGCCGGCTACAACTACGTGAACCGCTGGGACCAGTACGCCTATCTCTACTTCGCCCCCGATCGCGCGCTCTACCCCAACCGCAAGTTCATTGGCACCGAAGATGGATCCATGGGCGGAAGCCGCGGCGCCTATGGCGATCCCTTTGCCGCCACCGCTGTTCCGTCCACTGAACCGGCCGCGCCGCCCCCCGGCGCTGGACCCGCACCGGCCTTCGGACGCGGCGCGGGAAGAGGCCCCGGTCGCGGTCCCGGGCGCGGCCCCGCGGGATTCGCCTTCGCCGGCCGCGGCAGCACTCCCAACCTTTCCGTCGAAAATCTCTGGAAGGCCGTCCGCGCCAACGACTACGTCATCGGTGATTACATGTGGACCGGTATCGATTACCTCGGCGAGGGCGTCCCCGGCGCCAATTCCGGCGTCATCGATCGCTGCGGCTTCCCCAAGGATGGTTACTACTTTTATCAAAGCCAGTGGACCACCAAGCCGATGGTCCACATCTTCCCCACATGGACCTGGCCCGGACATGAAGGTCAAACCCTCACGGTCTACGCCTATTCCAATTGCGATTCCGTCCAGTTGTTCGTCAACGACAAGCCCTACGCCAATAAGGCCGTCGCAAAATACCCGGTTCTCGGACGCGTCGCCGCCGGCGCTGGTGGCCCGGGACGCGGAGCCGGACGCGGTGGCTTCGGCTTTCGCGGCTTCGGCGGCAACGGCGCTGTCGCGAGTACCAGCGACCTCCATCTGAGCTGGGATGTCACCTATCAGCCCGGCACCCTCAAAGCCGTCGGTATGTCCGGCGGGAAGGTCGTCGCCACCGATGTCATCTACACCACCGGTGATCCAACAAACCTCGACATGCAGGTGGACAAAAATGCCGCCGCCGCCGATGGCCGCGACGTCATCCACTGTGTCATCCGCCTCCTGGATGCCAAGGGACACCTCGTCACCAATACACCCACCAGCGGCAACCCCGTCGTCCATTTTCAAGTCACCGGCCCCGCCAGCATCATCGGCGTCGACAACGGCGCCGCCACAATCGATGAGGGCTTCAAAACCGATCAACGCTCCACCGCCAATGGCATGTGCCTCGCTATTCTCCAGACCACCCGCCAGCCCGGCCCCATCCGCATCACCGCACATGCCGATGGCTTCAAGGATGTCTCGGCCCAGATCGACGCGCGGTGACACGAACGTTTACTTCCTGGCTTCCTGGGAGTTTGCCACGATGACCAAGCGGATAACGACCGGTCACGCCGGCTTGCTCGCGGGCATGATCTTTTGTTCCGCACTTGCCGCATGTCAGACGCAAAGGGGTGACGGCACCCGCGCGCAGAGCGGAGCGAACTGGAATCTGCCCCTGGGCGATCACGCCACCGTGAAGATGATCTGGATTCCGCCGGGTGAATTCCTGATGGGAAGCCCGCCATCCGAGCCGATGGCGGCCGCCGACGAACATCCCCAGACGCATGTCACGCTCACGAAGGGATTTTGGCTTGGCCAAACGATGGTCACCATCGGTCAATGGAAGCAGCTCACCGGCCGCGACGTCCGGGCCCAGTTAATGAAGGTAATCGATGACGACACCCTTTATGAGTTGGGAGGCAAAAAACAGACGATTCGTGACTTCATGCACTTCTCGCGCCAAGCCGACCCCGGTCGGTATCTTGCGCGCGAAGGCCTTGATCTGCCCATGTATTTCGTGAGCTGGAACGACGCGATGGAATTCTGCGCCCAGCTCACCGCGCGGGAAAGGGCCGCCGGGCGATTGCCCGCGGGCTATGAATACTCCCTGCCGACCGAAGCACAGTTTGAATATGCCTGCCGCGCCGGCACCACCGGCGCCACCTACATCGGGCCGCTGGTCATGCAGGGAAGGACCTCGCCCACCATCGACAAGATCGCATGGTATGCCGGCAACAGCGCCGACAGCTACACCGGCAAAGGCTTCAACGTCGGCGGCAAGACCGGCGGTCCCCACCCGGTCTCCCTGAAACAACCCAATGCCTGGGGACTCTACGACATGACAGGAAACATCTGGCAATGGTGTCGCGATTTCTACGGCCCGCTGCCCGGCGGCAGCGTCGTGGATCCGCTTGGCCCGGCAACCGGAACCGATTGCGTGAATAAGGGCGGCAGTTTTGGCAGTGGGCCGGCCTCAGAACGATCGGCAGCGCGCGCCAGGAATCCACCCGCGGAAGCCAGCGCTTACCGCGGATTTCGGCTGGCCCTTACACCCGTCCGGTAAGGCGATGCAAAATCGCAGGCGCTTCGCGGGAATACCGCTTTCCCGCGCCACTTCAAAGAGGGCGACCGGTATCTGACCAATGAATGTAGGTGAGCTCCTCTGAGACTAAGGTCCTGAGAAAAAGTTCAACTGGTGTCCTTTCGCCCCGATTCAGTGAGACGGAATGCCCTTCAGCGAGCATGTTGAAGGCTTTCTCATTTTTGCGGCGAGCGCGATCACCTTGGCGCGCGGCGGCGGCTCTTTTTTGGGGCCGCTATTCCGACCGTGGGGAGGCGGGGTCCATTGGGGTCTTGAGGGGAGGAGCTCAGGAGGACAGGAGCTTCGCTGAGGAGGACAGCAGGTTGTGCGTGGCGGTTCGGCAGAGGCCGAGGAAGGTTTGTTCGGCGATGGAAAAGTGTCGTCCGGCGCGGCAGCCGATGCTCCAGTTTCGGCGGAGGGGAGGGCCGGGGATTCGCATCCAGACGAGGTCGCGGCGGGCGATTTCGGCGGAGGCGATCCAGGGGGCGACGACGCTGATGCCGAGCCCGAGTGTGACGAGTTCTTTGATGGCTTCCAGGGAACCGAGTTCGGTGAAGGTGCGCAGGGGCGTGTGGAGTTTGAGGAGGTGCCGCTCGATGAGGCGGAAGGTGGCGGAGGTGCGGGTGTAGAGGACAAAGTGCTGTTCGTGGAGTTGATGGCGATCGACGCGGCCGGCGCGCGCCCAGGGGTGGAGGGGGCTCAGGAGTATTCCCATGTCATCGGTAAAGAGGGGGTGAAAGGCGAGTTGTTTGTCGCGTTCGGTGCGGAGCATGATGGCGAGGTCGGTGGCGCCGTCGCGGAGCTGGCGCGCCATTTCGGGGGAATCGCCGACGGCGATGGACAATTCGTAATCGGGGTAACTGTCGCGGAATTTGCGCAGGGCTTCGGGGACAATGTACTGGCAGGCGGCGGGGGAGGCGCCGATGCGGAGAGAGCCCAGGCCGGGGCGAGCGGCGCGTTTGACGGCGTTGCGGGTTTCCTGGAGGACGGCAAAGACGCGCACGGAGTGTTCCCGCAGGATGCGGCCGGCGTCGGTGAGGGAGACGCGGCGGCCCTCGCGGCGGAGCAGGGGGGCGTCGAAGGCGGCCTCAAGGGCGGCAATCTGATGGCTGACGGCGGACTGGGTGAGTCCGAGGGCGGCGGCTGCGCGGGTAAAGCTTAAATGTTGGGCAACGGCCGCGAAAACCCTCAATCCCTGCACATCTTTCATGCAGTCTCCATGAAATAGATTCATCTAACATATCTTGATTATGAGTTTTATTAATCGAACAGGCAAGCGCATACTCCTCGAGCACCTGGCGCGAGGGCAGCGAGCTCCCTTCGGCGCCGGCCGCGGGGGCAGGTTTGGTTTCGCACCAGCCTCCGCGTTGGAGTCCGATTTCTCGTTGCCGAGAAGGAGTGTATTCATCATGACCACCGAGTTCGCCGAGTCATCGTCCCCCGGCATGCACCGCGCCGTTGAGAAGGTGGAGAGTTCGCTGGAGACGGCGAGGGCCCGGCGGGTGATTCTGTCGCTGTCCACCGCGGGCTTCACGCTTTTGTTCGCGGTGTGGCTGATGTTTGGCCTTCTGGCCATTCCGATCCGCACGGAGCTGCACCTGAGCAACGCGCAGTTTTCGTGGCTGACGGCGATCGCGATTCTCAATGGCTCGATCTGGCGGCTTTCCTTTGGAATGCTGGCGGATCGGTTTGGTGGGCGGTTGGTAATGGCGGGCCTTTTAGCATTTTGCGCGGCCCCGGCCATTCTGGTGGCGTACGCCCACAGCTATGGGGAGCTGCTCACGTATGCTTTTCTCGTGGGGCTGGCCGGGAACGGATTTTCGGTGGGCATTGCGTGGAACTCGGCGTGGTTTCCGAAGAGAACGCAGGGCTTTGCGCTGGGGATTTTCGGGGCGGGCAACGTCGGCGCTTCGGTTACGAAGTTGATCGGGCCGGCGCTGATTGCGGTTACTCCGGTCGCAGGCGTTACGTTGCTGGGCCTTCACCTGCCGGGCGGATGGCGATCGATTCCGTTGATTTATGCGGCGATGCTTCTGGTGATGAGCGGGATCACGCTGTTGCTCGCGCCGGCCGCTGACCGGACGCCGGGCCGGGGGCGCTCGCTTGCGGATCGGCTGCACCCGTTGGCGAGCGTGCGGGTCTGGCGTTTCGGTCTCTACTATGTGGTGATGTTCGGGGCGTATGTCGCGCTGTCGGTCTGGCTACCCAAGTATTACGAAGATGTGTATCACCTGCCGCTGGCTTCCGCGGCGCTGCTGACGGCATTGTTCATTTTTCCCGCGTCGCTGCTGCGTCCGGTGGGGGGCTACCTGGCCGATCAATTTGGCGCACGCCGCGCCCTGTACGCGGTGTTCACGCTTATGACGATGGCGTGTTTCCTGCTGGCGCTTCCGCCGCTCCACATCGGCCTGGAGGGCTCGGCACGGACGTTTCACTTTCACTTGGGCGTGACCGCATTTACGGGGGTCGTGTTCCTCCTCGGCATGGGCATGGGGATCGGCAAGGCCGCGGTCTACAAGTACATTCCCGAATACTTTCCGCAGGATGTGGGAGCGGTGGGGGGGCTGGTGGGGCTGCTCGGGGGACTGGGGGGATTTTTTCTACCGCCGCTGTTTGGGCTGGGCGAGTCGCTGACGCATGTGCCGCAGACGACGTTCGGCATTCTTCTTGTGCTCACCGCGGCGTCATTTCTCTGGCTGCACATGGTGGTGCTGCGGATTGTCCGTGCGGCCGCTCCAGAGGTGCGGTCGAGGTTTGAGGTTCAACCGACGCTTTGATGTTCGAGAACGCAGTTCCTTATCCCGGAGAGTCAACGAAGATGGACGATGTGAACCGGCAGAAACTGGTCATCCTGGGCAACGGCATGGCGGGAGCGCGGGTGGCGGAGGAAATCCTTAAGCGTGATCCGGCGGGGGCACTGTTCGACATCACCGTGATCGGCGCGGAGCCGCACGGGAACTACAACCGCATTCTGCTTTCGAACATCCTCAACGGTTCACAAACCGAGGAGGAAATCACGATGAACCCGATCGGCTGGTATGCGGCGAATGGCATCCAGCTTCTGATCGGCACGCCCGCCATCGGGATCAACCTCGCGAAGCGGCGGGTGATGCTGCTCGACGGCCGGCAGATTCCTTATGACAAGCTCATTGTCGCCACGGGATCGCGGCCCTTTGTTCCGCCCATTCCGGGCATTGATCTGTACGGCGTTTACACCTTTCGCACGCTGGAGGATTGCAAGTCGATCGCACGGTTCGCGCGGCAGTCGGGGGTGGCGGCGGTGATCGGCGGCGGGCTTCTGGGACTTGAAGCGGCGAAGGGACTGCTGACGCATGGCCCGGCCGTGCACGTGGTGGAAATGGCTCCGCACCTGATGGCGGTCCAGGTGGATTCCGCCGGCGGCACGATCCTGGGCAGGACGGTGGCGGGGCTGGGGGTCACCGCGCACTGCAACAAGGCGACCGTCGAGATTTTGTCGGATGAAGGCAGCCGCGTGCGCGGCCTGAAGTTCAAGGACGGAAGCGAACTGGCATGCGACATGGTGGTGATCTCGGCGGGGATCCGGCCCAACGCGGAGCTGGCGAAGGAGGCCGGGCTGGTTGTTGAACGGGCGATCGTGGTGGACGATCACCTGAAAACGAGCGATCCGCGGGTGTATGCGGTAGGGGAGTGCGCGCAGCATGCGGGAAAGGTTTACGGGCTGGTGGCGCCGATCTGGGACCAGTGCGCCGCGCTGGCCGACCATATCACGGGCGTGAAAGTTGCCGGCGCTTACAGCGGTTCGCTGATCGCCACGAAGCTCAAGGTAATGGGGGTGAACGTGGGCTCCATGGGCGAGCGCGACGCGCAGCCCATGGATGAAGTGGTGCGTTATGAAGAGGCGGAGCGTGGGATTTACAAGAAGCTGATCATCCGCGATGGCAGATTGGCGGGGGCGATTCTGGTGGGGGACACGGAGGCGTACGACGAGCTGCTGGGGAAGTTGCGGTCGGGCGCGGCGCTTCCGGCGCGGCGTGCGGAGCTGCTGTTTGGGGCGGCGCCGGCGGCCGACTTCTCCCTTGCCGGCCTGCCGGACGACAAGCAGGTGTGTGACTGCAACGGCGTCTGCAAGGGGAAGATCGTCGAGGCGATTCAGGCGGGAAAGACGACGGTGCATTCGGTGGGCAAGGCGACCCGTGCGGGCACCGGTTGCGGCTCGTGCAGGAAGATGATCGCCGGGCTGATTGAAGCGGTTGCCGGGGAGTTGAAGGCGGATCCGGCGGAGGCTTATTACGTTCCGGCGATTCCGATGGATAAGCCGGCGCTTGCGGCGGAAGTGAAGAAGCGCGGCCTTCGGGCGGTGTCGGCGGTGATGGAGGCGCTGGCGACCCGGGAGGATGAGAAGTCGAAGATGGGGCTGGCGATCCTGCTCCGGTCCATCTGGGGCCGGGAGTACATTGATGAACGGGACTGTCGATTCGTCAACGATCGTCTGCATGGCAACATTCAGAAGGACGGCACGTTTTCGGTGATTCCGCGGATTTACGGCGGCGTCACGACGGCGGACGAACTCATGAAGATTGCGACCGTCGCCAGGAAGTACAACGTTCCGACGGTGAAGCTGACGGGCGGGCAGCGAATCGATTTGCTGGGAATTAAGAAGGAGGACCTGCCGGCGGTGTGGTCGGACCTCGGCATGACCTGCGGGTATGCGTATACCAAGGCGTTTCGCACGTGCAAGACCTGCGTGGGCTCCGACTGGTGCCGCTTTGGGACGAATGATTCGACGGCGCTGGGGATTGCCATTGAGAAGAAATTCCAGGGACTCGAAACGCCGGCCAAGGTGAAGATGGCGGTCTCGGGATGTCCGCGCAATTGCGCGGAGGCGACCACGAAGGATGTGGGCATCATCGCCACCGAGGGGGGAGAGTGGGAACTCTTCGTGGGCGGCGCCTGCGGCGTTTCCGTGCGCAAGGGGGATGTGCTTTGCCGGGTGAAATCCCAGGATGAGGCGATCCGCATGGTCGCGCGGTTCATGCAGTATTACCAGGAGCATGCGCGGTACCTCGAACGCACCTACGACTTTGTGCCGCGCATCGGGCTAGAGCGGCTTCGGGCGATTCTCATCGAGGATGCCGAGGGGTTGTGTGCGGGCCTGGACGAGCGGGTTCACGCCTCCCTGGAGGCGGCGGTTGATCCGTGGGTCGAGGACACCCGCGCCGGGGCCAAGTACCCCGGCCAGTTTGAGGGGTTGCGCAGGGTTGCGCTTCCCGTGCTTGCGTGAGCGCCAAGCGGCGGCGCTTCCGATGTTTCCTGAGAAAGGAGTGATCCATGCCTTCAATCCACATGACGCCTGCTGCGCCCGCGGAGTTCGTGGCGGTCTGCGATGTTGAAGAACTTCCCATCGGTTTGGGCCGGGCGTTTCAGGTGGGGCCGGCAGCGATCGCGATCTTCCGGACGCGGCGGGACCACGTATTCGCCATCGACAACCGGTGTCCGCACAAGGGCGGTCCGATGGCGGAGGGCATGCTGGCGGGCGACCAGGCGGTGTGCCCGCTCCACAGCTTTCGCTTCGAGAGCGCCAGCGGCAGGTGCGATCAGGAAGGCATGTGCCCGATCGCGGTCTATCCGCTTGAAATCCGCGATGGGCAGGTGTTTGTCAATCCGACGCCGCTCAATGAGAGGCGCTGACCGCGATGGTCTTTCCGCGCGCCGAGTGGCCGCGGGTGTTGGTCGGGCGTTTTGGAATCGTGGGCGCGTTCATGCACCTTCCCCTTGCTGAGAGTTTCAAGTCGACCTGCTCGTACTGCGGGGTGGGTTGCGGCATCGACATCCTGCGGCATGCGGATGGACAGCTTGAACTTCGCGGCGATCCTTCGCATCCGGCAAACCGGGGGATGCTGTGCTCGAAGGGACGCTCGCTGCTTCATACGGTGCGCGCGACGGCCCCGCGGCTTCATTTTCCGGCGATTCGGAGCGGTCGCGGCGCGTGCCCGGAACGCGTCTCCTGGGCGGCGGCCATGGCGCACGTTGCCGCGGCGTTTCGGCGCATCGTGCAGACGCACGGCCCGGATGCCGTGGCGTTCTACATTTCCGGCCAGTGCCTGACCGAGGAGTATTACCTCGCGAACAAGATTGTGAAGGGGTTTCTGGGGACGAACAACATCGACACGAACTCGCGTCTGTGCATGTCTTCGGCGGTTGCGGGGTACAAGGCGACGCTTGGCGCCGACGCGCCGCCGACCTGCTACGAGGACATCGAGCAGGCGGACACATTTTTGATCGCGGGCGCCAACCCGGCATGGTGCCATCCCATTCTTTTCCGCCGGATCGAGGCGCGCAAGGAAGCGGCTCCGGATACGGCGGTGATCGTGGTGGATCCCCGCAGAACCGCGACGGCGTCAAGTGCGAACCTGCATCTTCAACTGCGTCCCGGCACGGATGTTCCGCTGTTCCTGGGGATGGCGCGCCGGCTTGCGCAGACGGGACAGGCCGACCACGCGTTTCTCGCTCAACACACGGAGGGGGCGGACGCGTTTCTCGAGTCGGCCGAGCCCTGGACGTTGGCGCGCACTGCGGAGACGACGGGGGTTGCGGAAGCGGATGTGGCCCGTGCCGCGGACCTGCTCGGCGGGGATCGCCGGTTTCTGTCGATGTGGACGATGGGGCTTAATCAGTCGGCCGTGGGGACCAACAAGAACATCGCGCTGATTTCGTTGTCTCTCCTGACGGGAAAGATCGGGAAGCCCGGCTGCGGGCCGTTCTCGCTCACGGGACAGCCCAACGCGATGGGGGGACGCGAAGTGGGCGGCATGGCGAACCTTCTGCCGGCGCATCGGGATTTGGCGAATCCGACCCATCGGGCGGAGGTCGCGCGATTCTGGAACGTTCCCACCCTGCCGGAGAAGCCCGGCCTCACCGCCGTCGAGCTGTTTGACGCGATTGACGCAGGCAAGGTGAAGGCGGTCTGGATTATCGCCACGAATCCGGCGGCCTCGCTGCCGGCGGCCTGGAACGTGGAGCGGGCCTTGGCGAAGGCGGAACTCGTGGTCGCACAGGATATCTATCCCACGGAAACGACGGACCTCGCCCACGTGGTGCTGCCCGCCGCGGGATGGCTTGAAAAGACCGGCACGATGACCAGCGCTGACCGCCGGCTCTCGCTCCTGGAACAGGCGGTGAAGCCTCCCGGGGAGGCGCTTCCCGACGCGGAGATTCTCCTGCGATTCGCCCATGAAATGGGGTGGCGATCGCATTTTCCGTACACGACGGCGGCGGAGATTTTCGCCGAGCACGCGGCGCTGACCGCTGGCACCGATATTGACATCACGGCGCTTTCTCACGACGTGCTGAAGTCCCACGGTCCCACGCAATGGCCGGCGCCCGGGCGCCGGGAAATCGGCCAGCCGGAGCAGGCGCCGGGGGGTCCACGCCTGTACACAACTCACGTCTTTCCCACGCCTACGGGCCGTGCCCGCCTGCACCCGCTTGTTTTTGAAAACCGGTCAGAGCCGCTTTCGCCCGAGTTCCCGCTCGTTCTGACGACCGGCCGCATTCGAGACCACTGGCATTACATGACCAAGACGGGGCAGGTAAATCGGCTGAGCGCGCACATCAGCGCTCCATTCTGCGAAATCCATCCCGACGATGCTGCTGCGAGACAGATCCGCGACGGGGACATCCTGACAGTCAGAAGCGCCCGCGGCGAAGTTCGTGTGGCGGCCAGAGTGACGGCGGATATTCGTCCCGGCGTCCTGTTTTTACCGATGCACTTTGGCAAGACGCTGGCCGGGCGACAGGGCGGAGAAGATCGGCGGCGCACGAATAACGTGACGTCGCCGCGCCTGGACCCGGTATCGAAAGAGCCGGATTTGAAATTTGCGGCGGTGCAGGCGGAGAAATTCACTCCGGGCAAGCGGCGCATTGCGATCATCGGCGCGGGCGCCGCGGCCCTTGCCTTTGTCGAACACCACCGCCCGCACAATCCGCGGGACGATATCGTGATCTTCGGCGCGGAAGACCTTCCCCTCTACAACCGCGTCATGCTTCCGCACTACATCGAGCAGGGGGGAGGCCCCGCCCCGTGGGAATCGCTGATCCGGGCCGACGCCGGCTCGCTTCTTCCGCACCGGGTCATTTTCCATCGCAACACCCTGGTGTACCGCATCGACCGGGAGCAGCGGACCCTGCACGATTTCCGCGGTCGCGCTTCATGTTACGATCTTCTGATTCTGGCCACGGGCTCGCGGCCGGCCCTGCAGTACGATGGGCCTCTGCCGGCGTCAGGCAGCCACACGCTGCGTTCCCGCAACGACGCCGACGCCATCCTGGCGGCCGCCGCGCCGGGGAAAAATGTGATCATTCAGGGCGCCGGACTTCTCGGCCTCGAACTGGCGGACGCGCTCAATCGCCGCGGCTGCCGCGTCACGATTCTTCAGCGCTCTGATCGTCTGATGGGCAGGCAACTCGACGCGGTCGCCAGCGCCTGCCTCGCCCGGGAGCTCGCCAACCGCCGCATCGACATTCGCTTCAACACGACGCTGGTGGAAGCGGTGGGGGAGCAGCGCCTCAAAGGCGTGCGGGTCCAGACGCGGTCGGAAGCCTCGAGTGAATTGTCGGCGATTCCCGCCGATCTCCTGATCTTCGCCACCGGCATCGTGCCCAACAAAGAGCTTGCCGGCGCGGCGCTTCTTGACTGCAACCGGGGCGTGCTGGTCAACGAGCATCTTCAAACGTCCGATCCCGCCATCTATGCGATCGGCGAATGCGCGGAGTTCCAGGGCCATACCTTCGGCACAACGTCGGCCGCCACGGAACAGGCGAGAGCCCTCGCCGAACACCTCCGCGGCAACGACCACGCCCCGTACAAGCCGACCACCACCGCCAACATCCTGAAACTCCACGGATTCCAACTGGCCGCCGCCGGCGAAACCGACCCCGACCCCCTGGATGAGAGCGCCGAAGTCGTCACGCTGTACGATGCCCGCAAGCGCTACTACCAGAAATGCGTGCTCCGCAACGACCGGCTTGTCGGCGTGATCTGTGTGGGGGATACCCGGCGCTTCAGCCAGTACCTCGATTGGATTTCCACCGGCATGGAGCTGGATGGGCTCCGCGAGACGCTGTTGCGTCCCGCCGCCGGCGCCAGCGACTCTCAAGGCCCCATCGTCTGTTCCTGCCACGGCGTGGGCGCGGAGACGATCCGCGAGGCTGCCGCGGTTCACCAGTGTGACCTTGCGAAGGTGTGCTCCGCCACGAAGGCCGGGACGGGCTGCGGTTCCTGTAAGCCGGAGATTGTCGAGTTGCTCAAAGCGGCTGCTGTTCGTCTGGTATGAAAGAAGGGCTGATCACGCGGCGCGCTGCGAGTTCGTCTGCCATCTGGAGGGTTCGCTCTTTGTCGAGCCGGTAGGCCAACAGGAGCAGGGTGCACATGGCGAAGAGAATAGCCGGGACGAGGCTGGTGCAGATGCGGAACATGGAGACGATTTCCGGAGTAATGGCGTTGGGATCGTAGTGGAGGGAGGCCTGGACCTCGAGGAGGCCATAGGCCCCGATGGCGAGGCCGGCTTTGAGGGCAAAACCGATGGTGGCGAAGATGGTGCCGGTGGCGCGACGGCCGGTTTTCCATTCGGAATAGTCGGCGACGTCGGCGAAGATGGCCCAGAGCAGGGGGATGGTGGGGGCGTAGAACAGAGAGCCGGTGATGGTGAGGAGGATCATGAGGCCGATATCGGCGGGCTTGAGGAAATAGAAGGCGAAGGAGTTGACGATCATGAGGGCGAAGCCCGCGACGCAGATGGATTTTTTGCCGAAGCGTTTGGCGAGGGGGGCGGAGAAGAGGATCGCGAGGATGGTGACAAGTTTGCCGATCATGCCGGCGAGGCCATAGACGGCGTTGGCGACGTTGGAGGAGGCGATGTGGGCGGGGTCTGCATGGACGACGTAGCCGAGCATTTCGAGGAAGCCGCCGGGGGCGGGCTGGTTGGGGGCGAGGGCTGGGGCGGTGAGGCCGAGGGGCTTAATGAAATCGAACATGGCCTGTTTGTCGGCGTAGAGCTGATAATACTGATACTCGGCGCCTCCGCGGAAGGCGAGAATGGTAAAGTGGATGAGCGTCATGAAGAACATGACGGCCCAGGGGCTGTTGCGGAGAAGGTCGCGGAAGTCCTGCCGGATGGAGGATTCCTGCGGTTGCACGGGTTGAACGCGTTCGCGTGTGGTGGCGAAGGTAATGAGGAAGCATGTGACGCAGAGGATCGCGTAAAAAGCGTACACCACGGACCAGCCGTGCGCGAGATCCCCCTTGGGGTGCCCCGGGCTCGGGAGGCCGGCGAACTTGGAGACCCAGACGAGGGTGAACCCCTGGACGATGAACTGTGCGGCGTTGACGGCGATGAAGCGGAAGCTGTTGAGTTTCGCGCGCTCCTGGATGTCGGCGGACATGACGCCGCCGAGCGCGGAATAGGGCATGTTGTTGGCGGAGTAGAGGGTCATGAGGAGCGAATTGGTGAGAACCGCGTAGGCGACCAGGGCGCCGCCGCTGAAAGAGGGAACGGTGTAGGAAAGGTAGAGCACGACGCCCCAGGGGAGAGCCGTCCAGAGGATCCATGGGCGGAAACGTCCCCAGCGGGTGCGTGTGCGGTCGGCGAGAGCGCCCATGATGGGATCGAAGAAGGCGTCCCAGAGGCGCGGGACGAGGATGACGAGCGCGGCGACGCCGGAGCCAAGGCCCATGACGTCGGTATAGAAGGCGCCCTGAAACAGGATCATGGACATGAAGACAAAATTGGCCGCGGCGTCGGCGGCGCTGTAGCCGAGCTTTTCGTGGAGGGGGATGCGCTGGGAAGGGTCTGTCATGGGGCCTCGCAGAGAGAGGATCCGGCGCACTGCGCAGGCGGTGCCGGATGAGCGGCGCGAATGCGAGAGGCGGCGGAAGCGATGTACGGGCCGCCAGACTGATGGGGCGGGGGCGTACGTAGCGAGGCAGAAAGCGCCGGGGCTTGTGGTAAACGATTATCTGCGTCTTTTAGTGGAGGGTCGGAAAGGTGTCAATTGGAGAGGGCGCAGCGGCCGGCGCGGCGGCATGTGTGCGCGGAGGTGTGCCTTGACACTGTGGACAGCGGGGTCTAGGTTAAGCCGGCGTTCTGCTTACCGGTCCGTTTTCCCGCACCATTCGTCCTGTTTTTCTGCCTGTTTGCATCGAGAAGCATGTGTCTATCGAGGCTTCGTCCGTGCCGGCCTTTGGGGGGAATATCAGTTTCAATGCGCAGCATTCACCGATGGGAGCATTTTTCAGTTTCACCTGCGGGCATTTTGCAACGCGCGGCGGGATGGCGGCCGAACTGGGGAAGCCCGCCAACCAGGATTTGTTCATCGGCATCAAGGAGGGCGGGCGACGGGCGCACGCGCCGCTCAAGTGTCTGCCGTTTTTTGGAAGCGCGGCGCCGGGCGGAGTGGATGCGGCGGATTTCGTGGGCGAGCAGGCGGGCCCCGCGGAGCAGAACGCCCAGCCCCGCGTGCTCGCCTACAAACGGGAGGACATCCAGCGGCGGTACGGATGGGCGACCGATCGCTGGGAGACGGCGGATTTTGCGTTTTCAATCTACACCCCTTTCGGCGAGATTGCAGACCCGGAGGCGGCGACGGCGGCGGAACTGCGGCGGCAGTTGCTGCCGGCGGTGCTGGCGGAACTGGAGGTGGACAATCGCAGCGGCAGGGACACGCGGACGGCGATTTTCGCGGTGAATTTCAATGAGCCCGGATGGCGGCCGATTGCCGGCGGAGCGTCGCGCGGCGGGTTCGGTTTGCGGCGGCAGTATGGGATTCTTGGGGAGGCGGCGGGAGCAGCTGCGCCGACGCTGTTTTGCCGCTGGTCGCCGGAGCAGGGGGTGATGGAGCCCGGGGCGCATCTGCTGGGATCATGTCCGGGACTGGCGATGGAAGTTCCGCCGGGGGAGCGCCGCATGCTGCGGCTGGCGCTGGGATGCTACCTGGAGGGAATTGTGACCACGGGGCTCGAGGGGCGGTATTTGTATACGAAGTATTTTGGCGGGCTGGAGGACGTGCTGCACACGGCGCTGGATTTTGGCGATCCGGCGGTGGCGTGCGCGGCCATCGATGCCCGCCTGCGTCGGTCGGGGTTGTCGGAAGACCAGCAGTTTTTGATCGCGCACGCGACGCGCGGCTATTACGGGAGCACGCAGCTTCTGGAAGTGGGCGGCGAGCCTTTCTGGGTGGTCAACGAGGGCGAATATTGCATGATGAACACGCTGGATTTGAGCGTGGATCACATGTTCTGGGAGCTCGAGCACAACCCGTGGGTCGTGAAGAATCTTCTGGGGAATTTTGTGCGCCGCTATCGTTTCATGGACCGTTTGAAGCCGGGCGGGGCGGCAGCGGCGGAATCGCTGCCCGGCGGGATCAGCTTCACGCACGATATGGGCGTGCACAATAATTTCAGCCCGCCGGGCGAAAGCAGTTATGAGCTGGCGGACCTGCCGGGGGTGTGCTTCAGCCACATGACCGCCGAGCAATTGTGCAACTGGGTGTTGATGGGGGCGACCTATGTGAGCCTGACGGAAGATGCCGGGTGGGCGTCGCAGAACGGCGTGATTCTGGAGGCGTGCCTGGAAAGCCTTCAGCGGCGCGGCGGAAACTCGGGCATTCCGGAATATGACAGCTCGCGCTGCGGCACGGGGGCGGAGATTACGACGTATGACTCGCTGGATCACTCCCTGGCGCAGACGCGCAACAGCCTCTACATGGCGGTGAAATTCTGGGCGGCGTGCCTGGGTCTGGCAATCGTGTTTGAGCGCTTGGGCGATGCGGGGGCGGCGGAGCGGGCGCGGGAACAGATGCGGCGCGTGGAGCGGACGGTCCTGGCGCAGGTGGGCGAGGAGGGCGTCATCCCGGCGGTATTTGAAAAACAGAGCAGCGGATATCATTCGCGCATCCTGCCGGCGGCGGAGGGCCTGTTGTATCCATGGGCGTGGGGACATGATTTGTCGCGGCATGGAGAACTGGTGGAGGCGCTGCGCAGGCATGCGTCGGCGCTGCTGAAGGATCCGGCGAAGCGGAACCTCTTCCCGGATGGCGGGATCAGGCTGTCTTCCACATCGAACAATTCGTGGCAAAGCAAGATCGCGATCTTCATGCATGTGGCCCGCCAAGTGTTGCACCTGGATCAAGATCCGGATATCGCGGCGCTGTTTCGGCAGGCCGACATCGCACATGCGGCGTGGCAAACCGATGGGAGCGGATACTGGGCGTGCTCGGATCAGTTCATCAATGGAAAGGCCATTGGCAGCCGGTACTATCCGCGGGTCATCACCACCGCCCTGTGGATGAGAGGCAACGGCCGAGACGACGCGAAAGCCTGAAGGGGGTGAGGAGCGCGGGGGCGACCTCTCGAACAAAAAAGAATGACATCCGCCCTGCCGCGCCCGGCAAACGCCGCCGATGAAGCATTCACCCAAAACACCCTTCGCGTTCCCAGCGCCTACTTGATGGCGCCCTCCTTGAGCGGCGGCAACACCGGGTCGCCCGTGCCCCACCACTGCGTCCAGCGCGCGTAATCGATCTTCGCAAATTCCTCCGGCACCGCCGCCACGATCTTGCTCAAACTCGTGTCGTCCTTCATGAACCGATCGAGAAAGTACGCAAGCTGCTCGTTCTGGCTCGCCGGAAAATTGCAGTGCGCGTGCTGCCCGTTCACCACATATCCGAAGCGGTCGGCAATCCCCAGCGTGCTGTAGACCTTCGCGGTCGCCTGGCTGTTCACATACAGCGAGGGATTCGACAACCACGTATAATCGGTGTTGCCCGTCACATACAACGCGCGCGGCGCCACCAGCGCGGTCAGCATGTTGTGGTCTTCCGGCAGTTTGTCCAGCGACCCGGCGCCCCACTTGAACATCTGCGACGCGAACCACGCATGGTCCGTGTTGGTGATGCCTTCCACCGACAGCTTCTTCCCCGACGGATCGCTTGGATCACGCGGTTCCGTCGCCGAAAACCGCCAGTTCGTCGCGCCGCCCCCGCCGGATTCCTGCGCCACCGTCAGCGCCACCCGTTCATCGAACGCCCCGGCAAAAAGCGCCAGCTTGCCAGCACGCGAACACCCCGTCACCGCAATGTGCTTCAGGTCCACGGGGAACTTGTCCTTGGTGAGCTCCAGACCGTCGATCACCCGGCTGGCTCCCCAGGCCCAGGCGGAGTACTGGCCGCTGTTGCCTTCCACGCTGTTGCTGCTGAACTTTTGATCCGGATAGAGCTTGTGGTAAGGATCGTTCGCGGAAGGCCGGCCGTCCTGCGTCACCGAGTTGTAATTGTAAGTCACGACGGCGATGCCCCGGCTCGAGAATGCCGCGGGAGGCAGACTGCTTCCGCCCATGGTGATCAGCACGGGATAGGGGGCCTTGGCGCCGATGGGCACGTTGATGTTGCAGGTCAGCGTCAGAGGTTCGCCGGGGCCGGTCACCTTCACGACCAGCGTCCCGCTGCCGGGGCCACCGGGCGTTATGCCGCGGCCGCGACCGCCGAAGGGCCCTCGCGCGCCGCGTGCCGGAGCCGCAGCCGTCGCAGCCTGAGCGTTCGGTGGCGGCGCCGGCGTGAACGTCGCCGTCACCTGCTTGGCCACATCCACCACCGGCTTGTCGCCGATTTCGTAATGCTCGATCATCGCCATCATTTCCTGGCGGTGCTTTTCCCAGTCCGCGTACGCCGTGCTGCGCGTCTTGCCCGTCGGGTCGCTCATGTAAGCGAAGGGATCCGGGAACGGCTTGATGACGGTGGCGCTTTCCATCGTCGGAAATGTCGTCGGCTGGGGCAGGTTCGCGCCGCTGTTCTCCTCGGGGAACATCGTGGGCAGTTCCTTCGACTTCGAGCTGTCCCCTTGATCGGACCCGGGCGCCACAATGGTGGGCTTGGGGGTTGGCGCGGGACCGCGCCCGCCGCCGCGACCCGGCGCATTCTGGGCATGGACGGCGCATGCGGCCGCCATCACCCCGGCACTCACGCTGACGCTCAACACCCTCGCTCGATTTCTTTTCATGGGCGCCATCCTTTCATGGAACGCTTTGCAATGGCCGCCACGGGAAAGTTCGCTCCCCGCGGCGCCACGTGTTTTGGCTCGCCGGCGCGACGCAAAGCGCACGCCGCTACTGCCGATTGCGCGTGGCCTCCTTGGAGGGTTCAAGCTGCGCGCCCGGGTGACCCTTCAGCGCCAGCAGCCGCGGAATGCCGCCGCCGGGCTGATCTGGTCTGTAAGCGTCGCGGACGCGCCCGGTTTGGTCAATATAAAAAGTGCGCTCTTCAACGCCGTTGGCCCCAACCAGCCCATAGGCCCGGGCGGTGGCGTCGCCGGGGTCGTAAAGCAGCGGGAAGGGAACGCCAGGCAGCGATTTGAGATCTTCGCGAATGTCCGCGGGGTCTTCGTCGCTGACCGCCGCGACCTGGATCCCCGCGGCCCGGAAATCTTCAATCCGCGCGCCAAAAGCCCAAAGCTCGCCCGCGCACGCCGGACAATGAAGACCCATGTTGAAGATCAGAACGACCGGCCCTTGATCAAGGAGCTGCGAAAGCGCCACGGGCTTTGCATCGGCGCCTCGCTGCGCATCGCGCAGGGAAAAGTCCGGGGCGATTTCTCCCGCTTCCAGCGGACCGGACATCCCCGCCGAAGACGCTCCAGAGCCGCCGCGAAAGGCAGAGCAGCTCATGAAAACCCCCGCGCCCAGTAGAATAAACAGCGACACCCCGCGCGCCCGCCACCGGCCCGCAGGCGCGCTGCCACAGGACCAACGGCCGCCCACACCACTGAGAGACGGGAACGCATCCTTTGCCATGTGGACCTTCCTTCCGGGCGCACAGAATACCTGAACCGCGCCCCACCTGTCAGAGGAACGCCGACTCATCATCAGCTACGCCCACAATTCCCGCACCGGCGATTCGCTGAGCCGCCTGCACATCGTCTCGTTTACCGCCACCGGCGGCACGACGCGTGTCTTACGACCCCTCACTCCGCCGCCCTCCACTTGAACTCCGCCCCGCTCTTGCGCGCCGGACTCGGCCCCCGCGCCGAAGCCGTCACCGCCCCCGGCGCATTCGGCTGCGTCGCCAGATACCGATGGTTCGTCAGCGACATCAACATCGTGTCCCCCCGCATCAGGTTCACCCACTCCAACGTCTCCGCATCCCCGCACCGCCCGCCCGCAAGATCCTTCAGCACCACGCCGCCCTCCCCGACAGAAACATATCGCCCGTTCGCCGCCCTCAACCCCACGCGCCCCAACCCCAGATCAACCACCTCAAACCGCTCATTCGCCAAATTCGCGTCCGTCCCCTCCGCAACGTTGATCAACACATTCTTCTCCGTATCCGCGCACAGCACGCTCCCATCCGCCCCGCTCGTCAAAATCACCCTTTTCCCCGTTGGAATCTCCCGCTCAATGCCCCGCGCCCGCGGCTCCTCCACTCGGTAATTATCAAAATCCGCATACCCGCCCGCATGCCCCGCCGTGTTGTAATCAAACAACCCCGGCCGCACGCCCTGGAATGTCGTCAACTGATACGTCATCGTGAACACTGGCCCCAGCGCCGCGAACGCCTTCCCGTCCGCACTCCAACTAAACGTCGCATCGTCCGTATCAAAATTGCAATGCACCCGCAGCCACAAATGCCCCGGCGGATCCGCCACCCGCGCCAGCGCTGTCTCCCCTCCTCCGCCTCCGCCGCGCCCCCCCGCGCTCCCCGTCACCATCTCCAGCGCCGTCCCTTCCGAACTTTTCGCCAGCCCAATCCACGCATACGGCGTGCTCAGCAGCCCCAATCCCGCCCTATCCCCCGCAACCATCCCCGACGTATCCATCTCCACCGTCATTACTGATTCCGGCCCCGGCGGACGCTCGCACAGCGTATCCCGCGCATGATAAAAATCCGCCGCCGGAAGTGAATGCAGCCGCAACACCCCCGGCTTCTCCGTCAGCGACCACTTGCTGTCATCCGGTACGTGGTTCCACTGCGCCAGCGGATTCAGCTTCCCATCAAACGCATCATCATGCACGAACGCCGGCGATGGCGCCTGCACAAACCCCGTGTCCGGCTTCACCCACGTGTTGGGCGCCTTCCGCAAATTCCCCGGCAAACCGATCAGCGGAAATCCACCATCCCACGTCACCGGCGCCAGATTCACCATCCGCCCCGCGCTCCGGTGATCCGACATAATGATGCTCCACCACTGCCCCGACGGCGTATCCACTATTCCCCCCTGGTGTATCCACAACCCCCGATCGTCCGCACGTGCCTTGGACGGCGCCGCCACCGTCACCCCCAGAGACTCGCTCTCCACCATCTTCGTCGTCTTCCATGGCCCATCGATCGAATCCGCCACCGCCGCCATCTGATCCGTCGACGCCCCCGGAATCGCCGACACATCCACGTATTTCCCGTTGATTTTGTACAAATGATGCCCCTCCCCCATGCGCTCCGGCAACGACCGCTTCGGCGCGTCCGCCTTGAACGACCGCAAATCCGCGTTCAATTCCTCGATCGGATACGGCGCCCTGTTCCCGGAAATGATATATACTTTCCCATCATCATCAAAAAGCACCGACAAATCATGCCTCCCTGGAAGTTGATTACGCTCCCACGGCCCCTTGATCGATGTCGACCGAAACACCTGCAATCCCGCCCCATTCACATTCGAAAACACATACCACATGCCGTCGTGATGCCGAATGCACGGCGCCCATATCCCCTGCCCGTAAATGTTCCCACCCTCCAGCCGATACGCCGGGCCGAAATCCAGCCGCTCCGCGCAATACCCCGCCAGCTCCCAGTTCACCAGGTCCCGCGAATGCATGATCTGCACCGCCGGATTCATATGCATCGTCGTCCCCGCCAGGTAATAATCGCTCCCCACCCGGATCACATCCGGATCCTCGAACTCCTCATAAAACAAAGGATTCGAGTACGTCCCGTTCCCGTTGTCCGCCGTCCAGTGCGCCATCGCCGCCTTCGGCAAAGGTTTCGCATCCTCCCCGCCGGCGCCCCGCCCGCCCAACCGCTGCGAGCATGCCGCCGCCGCCACCGCCCCCGCAATCCCCGCTCCCATGATCATCCCACGATATCCAGCCATAACGTCACTCCTGCTGCATGCTCCGCCGCCTTCCGCGAAGCGGCCACTACTTTACCGCTTCCCCGCCAACTTGCACCCCGCCGTCTTCCTCCCCTCCCTTTGTGCCCTCCCGCCACGCGCAGTACAATCCCCGCGCAATCCCACTGCCCTTCTTGCGAGAGCCGCCATGAAACACGTCAGCGTGATCGCCATGCTCCTGTCCCTCGCCGCCCCGGCCCTCGCCGCCAATCCCCCGGAGCCCGACGGCAAGCCCCACCAGCTCTCCCTCCATGACCGCCAGTTCTGGATCGACAACACCCCCATGCGCGTCATGGCCGGCGAAATGCACCCCGGCCGCATCCTCCCGCAGTTCTGGGACGACCGCATCAAAAAAGCCAAGGCCATGGGCCTCAACACCGTCAGCGTCTACCTCTTTTGGAACGAGATCGAACCCACCGAAGGCAACTTCGTCTTCAAAGACCAGACCGACATCCGCCGCTTCATCAAACTCTGCCAGGACAACGGCATGTGGGTCATCCTCCGCTCCGGTCCCTACGTCTGCGGCGAAATCGATTTCGGCGGACTCCCCGCCTGGCTCCTCAAACACCCCGGCCTCAAAATCCGCTCCAATGAACCGCAGTTCCTCAACTACTGCAAACTCTACGTCCAGCAGATCGCTAAACAAGTCGCCGATCTCCAGGTCGCCCACGGCGGCCCCATCATCATGACCCAGTTCGAAAACGAATATCAAAAACTTGACGACTACCTCGCCGCTCTCCAAAAAATATATATCGATGCCGGCTTCGATGGCCAGTTGATGACCTGCGATCCCTCCGGCGGCCCCTGGAATAATCCCGACTATCTCCCCAACGTCCTGCGCGGCTACAACGGCTTCGACCCCAACGACCGCTTCCAGATGCGCTACGACCAATCCATCGCCGACACCGCCAAAACCGGCTATCCCGTCTTCTCCCCCGAAGTATATACCGGCTGGTTCCCCGCCTGGGGCAGCGGTTTCGGCAAGTCGCCCAAGGTCGACCTCGACACCCAGAAAAAACGCATCCAGTTCCTCTTCGACCACAAAGACGCCAGCGGACGCCCCGACCTCTCCTGGTGCCTCTACCTCTTCGACGGTGGAACCAACTTCGGCTACATCGCCGGTCCCAGCAACAATCGCCCCGTCACCACCAGCTACGACTACGACGCCCCCGTGGACGAACTCGGCCGCATCACGCCCAAGTACCGCATGCTCCGCGATATGTACGCCAAGTATCTCGACCTCACCCTCCCCCCAATTCCCGCCGACCCCAAGATCATCGAAATCCCGCAATTCACGCTGAAAATCGGCCCCGCGCTTCTCGATCGCCTCCCCGCCAGGCCCGTCGAAAATGAAAACGTTGAGCCCATGGAGCAACTCGATCAAAATTTCGGCTTCATCGATTATCGCAAAACCTTCCCCGATGGCCTCCACGGCAACCTCGATTCCGGACAGGGCCGCGACTACATCACCATCATGGTCAACGGCAAAGTCATCCAGGATAAATTCAGCGGCGTCGGCGCCAGCTTTGGCGGCGGACGCGGCCGCGGCAGGGGCAGAGGCGGTCCCGCCGCCGCTCCCCTCTCCGTCGATGTCGCCGGCCCCGCCACCCTCGACATCCTCGTCCACAACCTCGGCCGCAACAGCCTCATCCGCTCCGGCGACAACGAACGCAAAGGCCTCATCTCCAACCCCTCCCTCAACGGCACCCCTCTCACCGGCTGGCAAATCTACTCCCTCCCCCTCGACGATCCCGCTCAGCTCCCCCCCTCCGACAAAACCTCCGCCTCCACCGGCCCTACCTTCTACACCGGCACCTTCAACATCTCCGAGCCCGGCGAGACCTACCTCGATATGTCCAACTTCCATTTCGGTGTCGTGTGGGTCAACGGCCACAACCTCGGCCGTTACTGGGATGTCGGCGCCTCCCGCTGCATCTACCTCCCCAGCCCCTGGGAAAAACAAGGCGAAAACCAGATCACCGTCCTTGAACTCGGTCCCGCCCCCGCCCAACCTTCCATCACCGGCGTCCCCAACATGATCGAAACCCCCACACGCCCCATCCAACCCCTCTGGTCCTCAAACACTACCACCGCCCCCGCCAACCAGTAAAACGCAGCCGCCGCCCTTATGAATGCGTCAACAGAGCGCCCGGACGCGTTGCCCAATAAACCACCGCGCCCGATCGTGATCCAACCACAAAACATTAGTGCACATTCGTGTGCATTCGTGGACAATTCCCGTCGTCGTCTTTCGTGCCTTTCGTGCTTTTCGTGGCCATTTATCGTCGTCCTCCCGGTTGACTTGCCGCCCCACCCCGGGACAATTCCCCCATGATCCCCCCGCGCCTCCTCATTTCCCTCTGCCTTCTCCTCCCCCTCGCCTCCGCCCGCGCCGCCAATCCCCCCCTCCCCCCCCCCGCCCAGCCCTACAGCTCCCGCCTCCCCGAAGACACCCTCGGCTTCATCGAAGTCGACCCCGCCGCCGGACGCCCCAATTCCCCCGACGCCGACAGCTCCCCCAACATCATGGATATGGGCTTCCAGGCCCTCCAATCTCTCGGCATCCTCCCGCGCGATGTCACCGTCGCCGGCGACGCCTTCGGTCTCGCCGCTATGGCCGGCAACCGCCACTTCTGCATCGGCTGGCTCGACGCCGACCTCCAGCCCGGACCCCACGACGGCCTCATGTGCAACTCCTTCCAGCTCGTCTGGCTCGTCGATACCCACGGCCGCCCCGACGAAATGCTCCACCGCATCACCGCCCTCCTCGATCACCTCTCCACCAGGGAAACCTCCCACCAGGTCGTCAAAAAAGCCGCCGACAATGGCCGCGAATATGTCGAGTTCACCGACTCCCGCTGGCCCGCCTGGCTCAAGCTTGGGTGGACCCAGGAAAAAGATGTCTTCGTCATGGCTATGGGCGACGGCGCCATGGCCCATTACCTCGCCGATCATCCGGTAGGGGGGTCCCCCGGCAGCGCCTGGCAGCCCACCGTCGATGCCATCGATCATCAAGCCCCCGCCGCCGGATCCGCCGGCATAGTCTTCGCCCGCATCTACGTCAACCCCGACGCCTTCCGCCAACGCTTCCCCGACGCCATGAAACGCACCCTCCTCGGCCGCGTCTTCGCCGCCATGGACCTCAACACCACCGACAAAGCACTCTTCTCCGCCCGCCGCAACGGCCGCGCCGTCAGCCTCGACTACGGTGCCTCCAAACAAGGCGGCGGGCGGCAAAACATCACCGTCACCCCCTGGACACTCCCGCCCAACGCCGCCCCCGCCCTCACCAAACTCGTCCCCGATGACGCCACCAGCTACCTCGTCCTCAACGTCGATTGGCCCACCCTTTACACCCGCATCACCGCCGTCCTCGACGCCATCCTCACCGATGAAGGCGAACCCTCCGTCGACCAGAAAGTCCGCCGCTTCGCCGCCCTCCACCACGTCGATCTGCAAAAAGATGTCCTCACCAAAGCCTCCCCCCTCATTCTCGTTCACGATTGGCCCCAGCATCCGCTTGGCATCCCCCTGATGGTCACCGCCATCGCCTCCGCCGGTACCAACGGCCCCGTCATCAAAGCCGACCTCGACCGCATGCTCAAAGACGCCCAGCAATCCCTCGACAAACGCCCCAAAGGCATCTTCAAACTCCGCACCGATTCCGACGGCGTCATGTATATGCAGTTCGGCCTCGTCGGGCCCGCCTGGGGGTGGGCCGGAAACCGCCTCGTCTGGAGCTGGTCCCCCGCCGCCGTCCACGACAACCTTGCCGCCGCCGCCAATGCCCCCGCCGGCGCCTTCACCAACCATTCCCCATAATCTCTCGGAGGATCCCCCGTGCGCATCGCCGTCGTCGGCCCCCATCCGGATGATCAGGAACTCGCCATGGGCGGCGCCATCGCCTCCTTCGTCGCCGCCGGACACACCGTCACTCTCATCGACATGACCACCGGCGAGCCCACCCCCTTCGGTTCCGAGGAAACCCGCGCCAAAGAAGCCGCCGCCGCCGCGCAGGTCCTCGGCGTCCAGCGCGTCTCCGCCGGTCTCAAAAACCGTGAGGTCGTCCACAATATCGAGTCCCGCCACCGCGTCGCCGCCCTCTATCGCCGGCTCCGCCCCGACATCCTCTTCGTCCCCTACCCCCAGGACGCCCACCCCGATCACCTCGCCGTCACCCGCATCGCCGAAGACGCCCGCTTCGATGGCAAACTCACCAAGTCCGCCATCCCCGGCGACCCCTGGTACTGCCGCCGCATCATCTACTATTTCTGCACCCACCTCCGCTTCAATTTCCCCGCAACCTTCTGCCTCGACATCACCCCCGTCTGGGAAAAAAAACTCGCCGCCATCGACTGCTACCAATCCCAGTTCTACGCCGGCCGCACCGGCGCGGAAAGCGGCGCCGTCGTCCAATACATCACCACCATCTCCCGCTACTTCGGCGGCACCATCAACACCCCCTACGCCGAACCCTTCCACACCCCCGAAATGCTCGGCCTCACCAACCTCAACGCCCTCACCCACTGACCCTCACCAAATAGCCACGAAAAGCACAAAACGCACGAAAAACGACGGAAAATTATCCACAAATCCACTCAAATGCCCACAAATCCACCGCGTCCGAACGTCATCCCCCCCCAAAAAAATAAAATATAAATTCTAATACATAAACATGAATTAAATCCATCATCCCGATGGGAACGCGCAAATCACCCACAACCCATTCGTGCCCATTCGTGCAAATTTGTGGACCGGACCGTCGTCGTTTCGTGCCTTTCGTGTTTTTCGTGGCCATTTACGTCATCGGGAAAGCTTCCCCGCCACCCCCGCCACGAACTTCCCCTGAAACCGCGCAATCGCCAGCTCATTCGCGCTGGGCATCCGCTCCCCGCGCGGCCCCGTGATCGTCGTCGCCCCATACGGCGTCCCGCCCGACATCTCGCTTATCGTCAACAGCTCCTGCGCCGCATACGGACACCCCGCCACCACCATCCCCTGGTGCAAAAAGAACGTGTGCAGCCGCGCCAGCGTCGTCTCCTGCCCCCCATGCTGCGAGGCCGTCGACGAAAACGCCGACCCCACTTTCCCCACCAGCGCCCCGCTCCCCCACAACCCGCCCGTCGCATCGATGAACGCCTGCATCGATGCCGTGATCAACCCATACCGCGTCCCCACCCCAAGAATGATCGCATCCGCCTCCGCCAACTTCGCCGGCTCCGCGAACGGCACGTGTGCAAACGCCTTCTTCGCCTCCGTCGCACCCATCTTCGCCAGAATCTCCTCCGTCAAAATCTCCCGCACCTGCATCACCTCCACCTCTGCTCCGCTCACCCCCCGCGCTCCCTCCGCCACCGCCTCCGCCAACTTCCACACATGCCCATACACGCTATGAAAAATAATCTGCACCTTCATCACATCACTCCCACAAGCACACCATTACTCGTTACAACAACCATCCCCCATCCTACACCGTTCCCCTACGAAAACAACTGCCCCCGCGCCAACCCCTTCCCGTCAACCTTCTTTCGTGTTCTTCGTGTTTTTCGTGGCCTTTTACGTCCTCCTCAATACCGCTCCGGCGCCGGCAACGCCCCCTGCGCCATCCGATTCTCCCCATACGCCTCCACCAGCCTCTCCAGCAACCCCATCCGCGCACGCAACTCCGCCCCTCGCTCCGTGTCCCCCACCCGCCGCGCCGGCCTCGTCTCCCGAATCAGCGTCACCTGCGGAACAATATCAATCCCCTCCTTCACCGCCGCCTCCACGCTCTCAAAATGATGGTGCAACGCCAGCACCGTCCGATCCGCCTCCAGCACCAGCGTATACCCGTGATCCCCATACGCCTCCGAAAATGCCCCATCGATCGTGATCGCCTTCCCCGACCGCTTCAACGGCGATTCCCCCTTCTCAATTTTCACCGGCACATGCCCGTTCACGATCAACCCCTTCTCCACATCCACCCCAAACTCCCGCAGCACCTTGTCGCAAAACCACGCCTCATGAATCAACGCAAAATACGCATCCTTATGCTCCTCATGCGGCGCCTTGTCCGCGATAAAATCCCGCTCAAACGTCGCAATCTTGTCCTTCCCAAACAGCGGCGACCGCGGCCCGGACCACAAATACCATAAACAATCCAAATCCTCCCCCCGCCTCTCATGCAACGCCCGCAAAATAAACCCATTGATATGATCGAACATCGCCTTCCCCCGCGGCGCCGCCGCCCCCTCCTTCACCGGCATCGCCAGAAACTCCCCCTTCGCATCACACGGTATGCACCCATGAAATATCAAATGCCCATCCCGCACCACATACATCGACCCATGCGAAACCATATATTTCATATGCTCCCACAGCTTCTGGCTCTCCAGAAACGAATGCCGCAGCCGCTCCATGCACGCCCGCTCCTCCGCCGAAAGCGCATACGGATTCGCCGGATCCAGCGTCGGAAACCTCGTGTCCCGCAGCGTATACACCACCCCATCCACCTCCACCGTCCCCTTCTTCAGATCGATCCGGTGCAGCAGTTTCCGATGCTCCATCCCCCACTGCGGATTCCGATCGATCATCTGCCCCTCCAGCTTGAACTGCATGATCGCCGCCGCCTTCTGCATCCGCGCGATCACCTCCATCGGCCGCATCCCCTCCTCGCTCGGCATGAAAAACGTCGCCGGATCTTCCGCATACACCGTCCGCGCCAGATGCTCCAGCGGCGTCAACGGTATCGAATACCCCTCATCAATCTGCGCCAGCCGCCGATACCGCAGCGATATCCGCAGCACATTGCAGATCAACGCCTCGCACCCCAGCGCCGCCCCCAGCCACGACACATCATGGTTCCCATACACAAACTTCACGTTCGGCTGCTGCTTCAAATACTCCACCACCCGGTCCCCCCGTGGCCCCCGGTCCCACAAATCCCCCCCGATCACCAGCTCCGCCACCGCCAAATTCCGTATCACCCGCCCCGTCAAATGGATCAAATGCAGCGCCGACCCCCGCCGGCACAATTCATCGACAATCGCCTCCTCGAACACATCCCCGCGCTCCGTCGTCGGCGCAAACAGCAGCTCCGACAGCAACTGCTCATACTCCTGCGGAAACACCGCCAGCGCCCGCTTCAGCGAATACCGCGCCGCCAGCGCCCGCACCAGCACGAACTGCCGCTGCAGCGTCTTCTTCGCATACGCCCGCAGCGCACTTTCATCCGTCATCGTCTCCGCCAGCCGCTCCGTCACCTCCGCCGGATAAAACGTCAACGTCAAAAACTCCTGCAGCTCGCCCGCCGGTATCCCCGCAAACAAACTCTCCACCAGCGGCCGCAGTGTCCCCGACGCATTGTTGATAATGTGCCGCAGTTTCTTGTCCTCCCCGTGAATATCCGAAATCACATGAATCGTCCCCTTCGGCAACGTCAGCACCGCCGCCAGCCGCGTGATCTCCGCAATCGCCGAATCCACATTCGGAAAATCCCGCGCCAGCGGCCGCAACACCGCCTGCTTCTCCGCCTCCACCAGCCCACGCATCACACCCATGCACGCACCTCCTCTTACGCGCACCAGCATACCCCCAACCCCCCACGCGCCCACCCCACCACCAACCAACCCTCGCAAAAACAAACGTGCCCCCGCCAACGCTTGCGTCGTCGCGACCCGCGCAATAACACCTTGCATCCCGCCTCGGCCTCCCCCGCGCTACGGATAAACCTCCACCCGCACCTCCACCTCCCTCCTCACCACCCGCGCAATATCCTCCAACTCCCCCTCGCTCAGCGCCGTCGCATACGCCTCCGTCGTCCCCCGCGCCACCGTATACAACTGCACCAGCTTGATCCGCCCGCCGCTCTCCACAATCCCCCGCAACCTCCCCGCATACGCCCCCACCTCCGCCTCCGCCGGCTTCTCCCCATGCACCCGCATGAACAACGACTGAATCACCGTCGCCCTCTCCCGGCAACACCACCCCACATTCTCCAGCACCCGCTCAAACCCCACCCCCGACCGATCCACCACCTCGTAATACCCCGCCGTCCCCGCATCCAGCTTCGCCCACACTTCCCCCTCATGTTCATCCATAAACGCCAGCGTCTCCCGCACCCCCGCCCGATGAAACATCGTCGCATTCGTAATCAACACCAGCTTCACCCCACCCATCCCCGCGCTATCCTTCACCTCCGCCGCCACCCGCACCGCCCCATCAAACTGCGGACACGTCGTCGGCTCCCCATCCCCCGAAAACGCAATATCGTTCACCCGCCGCAACCCCTCCGGTATCCCCTCAAACGGATCAAACCGATAAATCTCCCCCGTCCGCACCACCTCCACCATCCGCTCCAACTCCCCGCGCAACACCGAAAGTTCCACATCCCGCGCCCCCACCGCCGCCCCCACGCCTCCGCGCCGATCCACCGAACAATAAATACAATCAAAATTGCACACCTTGTCCGGATTCAAATTCACCCCGATCGAAATCCCCTTCGACCGCCGCGACACCACCGGATACACATACCGATTCCCCTGCCACACCCGCGAATGCATCCCAAACGCCCGCCGCGCCCCCGCCTCCGCATGCACCGGCAACCCCACCCGCCGCCCATCCCGCATGTCCACCTCATCACTCATCCCCCCATCATACCCGCGCATCCCCAACCTCTCCCATCCCCGTCTCCAATCCCGTCGTCGACTCTGTGTCCTCCGTGTCCTCCGTGGTTTTATCCCTCCGTCCCTCCAGCACCCCCCGCGCCCTCCCAACATCCAACGCCCCCTCCCACCGCGCCACCGTCACCGTCGCAATCCCATTCCCAATCAAATTCGTCACCGCCCGCGCCTCATTCAAAAACCGATCCACCCCCACCAGCAGCACCAGGCTCGCCACCGGTATCTTGCTCATCGACGACAACGTCGCCGCCAAAGCCACAAACGCCGCACCCGCCACCCCCGCCGATCCCTTCGACGTAAACAAACACACCGCCAGCACCACAATCTGGTCCATCCACGACAGATGCGTCCCCGTCGCCTGCGCCAAAAATAGCGCCCCCATAGTCATATAAATGCACCCCCCATCCGCATTAAACGTGTATCCCGCCGGCAAAACCAGCCCCACCACCGCCTTCTCGCACCCCATCGCCTCCATCTTCTCCATCATCCGCGGCAACACCGCCTCCGTCGACGCCGTCGCAAACGTGATCAATATCTCGTCCCAGATGTATCCCAGAAACTTCCACATCGATATCCCGTTCAGCCATGCCACTGCCCCCAGCACCCCGAACACAAACACCCCGCTCGTTATATACAAACACACCATCAGCTTCCCATACGCCCACAAGCTGCTTCCGTGAAACTTGCCAACTGTGAACGCCATCGCACCAAACGCCGCCACCGGCGCCAGCTTCATGATCAGCTCCACCACCCCGAACAACGCCCCCAGCGCCGCCTCGATCACCTCGATCAGCGGCCGCCCACGCTTCCCCAGCCGCGTCGCCGCAAACCCGAACAGCACCGAAAAAAAGATCACCTGCAGCATGTTCCCCGTCACGAACATCTCCCCGATGCTCGTCGGTATGATGTTCATCAAAAACCCCGATACCGTCTGCTCCGCCCCCGGCTGCGTATACGCCGCCACATCCTTCACCGACAACGCCCCCAGGTCCGCATGAAACCCCGCCCCCGGCTTGATCACATTCACCACCGCCAGCCCCAGCAGCAACGCCACCGTCGTCACCCCCTCAAAATACAACAGCGCCTTCACCCCAACGCGCCCCACCTCCTTCAAGCTCCCCATCTGCGCAATCCCCACCACCACCGTCCCGAATATCACCGGCGCCAGCACCATCCGAATCAGCTTGATAAACGCATCCGCCAGCAGCTTCAATTCCCCTGCCGCCCCCGGAAACATCCACCCCACAACCGCCCCCAGCAAAAACCCCATCACCACCTGAAAATACAAATGCGCATAAAACGGCCGCCGCCGTGCCCCCGCCCTCGCCGCCGCCTCGCTACCCAAACCCGCATCCATAGATCTCAAATCAGTTAGAATTTCATGCCTTTCGTATGACGACTTCGAAACGTCGTCCTTTGCTGACAAGATTTTCCCGACGCGATCCAATCATCGGCGTCCATCCGCGGCCACTTCCCGTTCCAGGCAACCCCACCACGTCCATTCGTGTGAATTTGTGTACATTCGTGGACAATTCCCGTCGTCGTCTTTCGTGTCTCTCGTGCTTTTCGTGGCTAATTTACGTCTCTCCCAAACTTCTCATCAACCTATACAACTCCCCCTTCGCCTCAAACCCAATCCCCGGCGCCTCCGGTAACCCCACATACCCCTCCTCCACCGGATACCCATCCGCAAATCCTCCAAATGGCTGAAAAATCCCCGGATAACTCTCGTTCCCCCCCAGATGCAGCCCCGCCGCAATGTTCAGCGACATCTGATGCCCCCCGTGCGGCACCACCCGCCGCGTCGACCACCCCATCTCCTTCATCACCGAAAGCGTCCGCAAATACTCCACCAGCCCATACGACAACGCACAATCAAATTGCAAATAATCCCGCTCCCGATGCATCCCCCCATACCGCAAAAGATTCCGCGCATCCTGGTGCGAAAACAAATTCTCCCCCGTCGCCATCGCATACGGATACACCTTCGATACCTCCGCCTGCAACGCGTAATCCAGCGGATCCCCCGCCTCCTCATACCAGAACAATTTGTACGGCTTCAACGCCTCCGCATACGCGAGCGCCGTCTCCACATCAAACCGCCCATTCGCATCCACCGCCAGATGCTCCCCGCTCCCCACCACCTCCAGCACCGCCTCGATCCGCGGAATATCCTCCTCCAGCCCATTGCCAATCTTCATCTTTACCACCCGATACCCCATCTCCCAATACCCCCGCATCTCCGCCTGCAACGCCTTCAAATCCTTCCCCGGATAGTAATACCCACCCGCCGCATACACCCACACCCGATCATCCGGCTTCTCCCCGTTGCCATACCGCTCCGCCAGCAACCGATACAACGGCGCCCCCGCAATCTTCCCCGCTGCATCCCACACCGCCATATCAATCGTCCCCACCGCCACGCTCCGCTCCCCATGTCCCCCCGGCTTCTCATTCGCCATCAACGCCTTCCACACCGCAAACGGATCCAGATTCTCCCCGCTCGCATCCGCCACCCGATCCGCCGCCGCCATCAACCGCGGAAAAAACCGCTCCCGCATCAGCGCCCCCTGCCCATACCGCCCATTCGAATTAAACCCATACCCCACCACCCGCCTCCCCTCCCGCACCACATCCGTCACCACCGCCACCACCGAACACGTCATCTTCGAAAAATCGATGTACGCATTCGCCATCGGCGACGCAATCGACACCGTCTTTTCCCGCACATCCACAATCTTCACACGCACCTCCTGCTCTCCCAGAACGCCCCACCCCTCCCCCCATTGCCCGCAGCGCGCAACACCCCTCGCCTCTGTTCACAACCCTCTCGAACGGGCCTTCCTTTCCCCCGAACCCTCGCCCCCCTGCATGCTCTCGCGCGAACCCGCCCCCGAACTCGGTACTGACCCTCGAACGGGCTTTGCTTTTCGCGGAAATCCCTCCCCCCTGCATCCCCCCACGCGCACCCAACAGCACTCCCTCCCTCAGCAAACCCGCCGCCGCCGCCACCCCATCAACCCTGCCAGCACCACCACCGGCAACCCCATCTCCACCGCCGCCGGCAGCGGCGTCACATTCACCCCCTCATCCCGCGACGCATAAATCTCCGCAATATCCGCCCCCGTCAACGCCGTGTCATACACCGTCACCTCGTCGATCGCCCCATTGAAATACCGCCCCCCGAACACATCGCTCGCCCCCACCGAAAAATCGTTGTTGCTCGCCGAGTGATTCCCCGCCGTCCCCGTCTCCACCAGCGACCCGTTCACATACAAATCCCGCGCCCCGTTCGCCTCGAATGTCCCCGCCACGAATATCCACTGGTTCAGATCCGCCGACGTGAATGGCGTGGAGTCCACCGTCGCCGTCCCTGTATCCGTATAAAACTTCAAATTGTTCCCCGTCTCAATCTGAAGATCAAAATCGTCCCCAAATGCCGACTGCGCCCCAATCTCAAAAAACCTCCCCGCATCCGATGGCAACTGCGCCAGGTTGATCCACGCCAGCATCGTCCCCGCATTGCTGATCTCGTTCGCCCCCGATGGATAATTCGTGTTCAAAAACTCCGTTGACCCCGCCGGATTGTTCAACACCAGCGCCGTATTGTTCGAATCATTCGTCAGCGGACCCACCCCGCCCACCGTCGCCCCATTCTCCAGCGTCCCCACATACCCATTCACGCTGCTGTTCGTCTGCCCCCCCGACGACGTCGAAAACTCCCAATACGCCACCGGATCAAAACTCTCCACCGTCGTGCTATACAACGAATCCCCCCGCGCCGCCCCGCCAATGCCCCCCGCACCCCCCACAACCGCTCCCGCCATCACCACCGCCGCCAGCACACGCACTTTCATAGTGGACGCTCCATCCTCAAACGTCACGATAAACGTCACGATCGCTCGATAAAAACTACCCCCACTTCCAAATTTGGCAACCCCGATACTTCCAAAATTCCTTCACTGTCGTAAAAAAATAAATATTGTGCGCACACAGCTTTGCGAAATTTTGGGTAAGGGGTTGTGGGTTCGGGAGTTGGGGTGGGAATTTTTGGGGTTGTAGAAAACCGGGGCGCGCCAGGTTGTGCGCGCGGGGGGAAGGACTGGGCGCACAACCCCTCTATAGACAAGCAAGAAGGAACACTGCGCCATGACCCAAACCCCAAAAAACCTTCGTGGTCCTTCACCTCTTCGTGACTTCGTATTTACGTCGGGGGGGAGTGTGTATCGAATTCCCCCAAAACCCTCATACACAAGCACAAACACCCCACATTTGCAAAAACACAACGGCAAAAACTCACCCTTTTTCGCCAAACACCCCAAAATCTACGAGCAAAACCCCAAACTCCACTCCCAAAAATCTCCCATTCGTGTCCATTCGTGCGCATTTGTGGAAAATTCCACGTCCATCCCCCTCGTACCATTCCCTCCACCATCCCGCTAAGATGCGGGACTGAACGAACCTTTTCCGGAACCCTCATCATGCCCCAAATCTCCCTCACCCCCCAGCAGATCGTCGCCGAACTCGACAAGCACATCGTCGGCCAGGCCGCAGGCAAACGCGCCGTCGCCATCGCCGTCCGCAACCGCTGGCGACGCCAGCAGCTCCCCCAGGCCCTCGCCGCCGCCGTCATCCCCAAAAATATCCTCATGATCGGTCCCACAGGCGTCGGCAAAACCGAAATCGCACGCCGCCTCGCCTCCCTCACCGGCGCACCCTTCATCAAGGTCGAAGCCACCAAGTACACCGAGGTCGGCTACGTCGGCCGCGATGTCGAATCCATGGTCCGCGACCTCGTCGAAATCGCCATCCGCATGGTCCAGCAGGAACAGGCCGCCACCCTCCGCGAAAAAGCCCAGGCCGCCGCCGAAGAACGCCTCATCGACCTCCTCCTCCCCCTCGAAGACCAGGGCTATTCCAGCGACCCCGAAGCCGAGGAACGCAAAAAACGCTCCCGCGAGAAAATCCGCTCAGGCCTCAACGCCGGAACCTTCGACCAGGCCTCCGTCGAAGTCACCATGCAGGAAAAATCCCAAACCGGAAACATGCTCGGCATGATGGGCATGGACCAGATGGACGCCATGGGCGGCGGCGGTCTCTCCGAAATGTTCGAACGCCTCATGCCCGGCAAAACGCTCCGCCGCAAACTCCGCGTCCGCGACGCCCGCGAATTCCTCATGGCCCAGGAAGCCGAAAAACTCATCGACCGCGAATCCGTCATCGCACAGGCCATCGAACGCACCGAAAACTCCGGCATCATCTTCATCGACGAAATCGACAAAATCGCCGGCGCTGAATCCAAATCCGGCCCCGACGTCTCCCGCGGCGGCGTCCAACGCGACCTCCTCCCCATCGTCGAAGGCTCCACCGTCTCCACCAAGCACGGCCCCGTCAAAACCGACCACATCCTCTTCATCGCCGCCGGCGCCTTCCACAACGCCAAACCCTCCGACCTCATGCCCGAACTCCAGGGCCGCTTCCCCATCCGCGTCGAGCTCTCCGACCTCACCAAGGACGATTTCGTCCGCATCCTCACCGAACCCGAAAACTCCCTCATGAAACAAACCATGGCCCTCCTCTCCACCGAAGAGGTCGAAATCCAGTTCACCGAGGATGCCATCGACGCCATCGCCGAGTTCGCCTACAACGTCAACCGCAAAACCCAGAACATCGGCGCCCGCCGCCTCAATTCCATCGTCGAAAAAGTCTGCGAGGAACTGAGCTTCACCGCCTCCGAACGCCGCGGCGAAAAACACTCCATCAATGCCCGCATGGTCAAAGACCGCCTCACCAAAATCGCCGCCGAAGACGACCGCTCCAAATACCTCCTGTAGTCCGTTTCGTGTCCTTCGTGTTTTTCGTGGCCATTTATGTTCCGCGCAGCATTATTCGACCTCGACGGCACCCTCATGGACTCTACCGCCGACATCGCCTGGTGCGGCAATGAACTCATGCGCCGCCACAACTTCCCCACCCACCCGCTCGACCACTTCAACCGCTTCATCGGCGACGGCGTCATCAACCTCGTCCGCCGGATGCTCCCCGAAGACGCCCGCCGCGACGACCTCATCGCCTCCCTCGCCCAGGAATTCAAAACCCTCTACGCAGACCACTGGGCCGTCGAATCCCGCGTCTACGACGGCATCCCGGAAATGCTCGCAGCCCTCAGCGCCCGCCAGCTCAGGCTCGCCGTCCTCTCCAACAAACCCCACGAATTCACCCGGCAGTGCGTCGCCCATTTCCTCCCCGACACCCCCTTCGACATCGTGAGGGGCGCCGACAACGGTGGGGGGGGATTCCCCAACAAGCCCGATCCCGCCGCCGCCCTCGACATCGCCCGCCGCCTCGAAATCCCTCCCGCGGATTTCGTCTACCTCGGCGACACCAACACCGACATGCAAACCGCCACCCGCGCCGGCATGTTCGCCACCGGCGTGCTCTGGGGCCTCCGCGACCGTGCCGAACTCGAATCCACCGGCGCCAAGGCCGTCATCGCCCATCCCCGCGACCTGCTCACGGTGATTTCCTCCGCCCACTAAAAGGAGCGTTTCATGGATTTTTTCAACAATCTCGCCAACGCCCCCGCCTATTCCTACGCCACCTCCCGCGCCTACGCCGCCCAGGAAACCGCCGACGACGCCAGCAGCCGCGCCTTCTCCCTCGAAGCACGCCTCAACCGCCTCACCCTCGTCTGCGCCGCCATGTGGGAACTCCTCCAGGAAAAGACCGGCATCACGCCCGAACAGCTCGGCGACCGCATCCGCCAGATCGATCTCCGCGACGGAAAGCTCGATGGCAAAATCGACCGCACCGTCCGCACCTGCCCCGCCTGCGGGCGCACCATCGCCCCCAATCACGCCAAATGCATGTACTGCGGCAAAGAGCTCCCCGCGCTCGACCTCTTCGGCAAACCCAACCCCCTCCCCTGACTCCCGGAGGCCCGATGCGTCTCCATCGTCCCATCCTCCTCCTGCTGCTCGCCGCAACGCTCGTGCTTCCCGCCTGCGTTCCCGAGCGCGTCTCCTGGTCTCCCGACGGCTCCCGCGCCGCCGTCCTCGGAAAATACGGCCTCTATTTCTGCGACCCGGCCGGCAAACTTTCCCCGATCGCCATCGCCAAACCCATCGACCGCGTCGCCTGGCTGCCGGACGGCAAACACATCGTCGTCGTCCGCACCGCCGAACTGGCGACCTGGAAGGAACTCGTCAAATTCGGCGCCGGCCTCACCGACGGCATCCCCGAAAAAGCCAAAGCCTGGCGACCGAAATTCGTGCAGGCCGGCGCCGACGAGGCCGCCCTAAAATCCCTCGCCGATCCGCTCTTCGCCGACAGCGACGCCCGCCTGGTCGCGATGTACCTCCGCGACAACGATCCCGCCCTGCAGCAAGATCTCGGTCCCGACAAATGGGCCACTCTCGCCGATCTCACCTACGACCTGCCCATTTGCGAGCTCTACGACGTCTCCACCGATACGCCGCGCCTGACCGCCACGCTGCTCACCGGCGCCGTCGGATGGACCACCGAACTCCGCCCGTCTCCCGCCGGTGACGCCGTGGCCATCTCCTACTGGAACACCTCGGTCAAGCCGCCGCGAGCCCTCCTTTTCCTGGTTTCCACCAGCGACCCCAAAGCCGCGCCCGTCGCGCTTGGCGAAGGCTGCGCTTACCCCGACTTCACGCCCGACGGCAAAACGCTCATCTACATGCATTCGCTTCCCAACCCCGTTCTCGCCGATGTCCATTTGACCGGCACAGACCGCACGATTACCTCGGTGCGATTCACCGCCGACAGCCCCGACCCGCATCCAGGGGCGATCGTCGCCCGCGACATCGCGCCGGGAGCCACGCGCGAGCAACTCCTCGCCACCGCGTCCTACGATCCGCTGACGCGCATTCGCGTCGCTGCGGACGGCCGCATTTTCTTCGCCGCCCAGGCCCTCGATGCCCCCGCCGCCGTGTCCATTGCGAAGGACCAGCACGCCCTGTACGTCTTGCCGAAGATCGGCGCCGCCCCGCAACTGCTCGCGCCGGCCGCCGTGCAGACCTCGCTGGGCAATCAGCAGCAGCTTTTTTCGCTCAGCCCCGATGCGCATTACCTTGATGTGCCCTCCGACCAGGGCCAGGTCTCAGTGCTCGACCTGCAAACGCAAAAGGTCATCCACGTCCAGCCGCTCGCGGACCGCCGCGGCGAAAAAGGCGACGATTTCTCACTCGTCTCCGTTCCCACCTGGCGCAACAACACGGAAATCACTTTCGTGCGCATCACCCAGCCCGGCTCGCTCGAGCGCGAAGTCGTGCTCCACAACATGGCCGACGGCTCCGACAAGATCCTGAGCGCCGGCTGGTCTGACGAAGCCAAGGAAGACTGGCTCACCCCGCTGCCGTAACACCGTCCGCGTGAAACAGGAGGCTGCAACACGTGAGCGCCCCCTCCGCCTTCGCCAGCTCGTCGCACGCCACGCGCACCAGCTTCACCCCGCGCCGCTCCAACCGCTCCGCCGTGCGCGGAAAGTGCCGCGGAAACAACACCGTCTGACCGACAAGGAGCGCATTGGCCGCCATCGCTTCCTCGGGATGAACGTCGATGAATTCCATTCCCGCAAACGCCTGCCGATCCACCCACGCCGGGTTGATCAACACGACGGAGTCGCCAATGGCCGTAACGGCGGATTTCAGATGGAGGCACCCGCGGATGTCGAGCGATTCGACCTTGTATCCGAACGGTTTCAATGCCGCCGAAAGCTGCCCGATTCCCTCCGCATTGGTGCGTGCCGAGCGTCCCACCCATACGCGCTTGCCGACGCACAGGACATCCCCGCCGTCGAGCGTTGCCGGTTCCGTGAGGCGCACCAGCGGCCGGTATTTGCCGAGCGCCGCCGCCACCGCGTCGGTTTCTCCTCGGCGAGTCGCCGCTCCCGGCCACGTGATGATCGCGACTTCGTCGACGACGACGGCCGTGTCTTCGATGAAGACGGAATCGGGAAAGTCCTCACCGTCGTCCACTCGTTTCACGTGTACGCCCAACTCGCGGAGTGTTTGCTCGTATGCGGCGTGTTGCAACCGGGCGCGTTGCACGTCGACGGGTTCCCGGGCAAGGTGCGTCAGTTCGCATTCGACGATCCTGGCGCTCACGTCGCGCGTCAAAGCCATCAGCATGGAACTTTCCTCACTCCGCCGCGGTGTCCATCACGTCATCGTCGGCGAGACCTGGTCGCCGGGTTCGGGAGGTTGCGGGCTCTGGGGTTTGTCAGCCTTGGCCAGCCCTTTGATTTCATCGACGGTGAGGACTTTGAAATCGGGGTCGGGGCAGGGCGGGCGTTCGCTGGCGGGCACGGCCGGATTCTGCTTGCGTTTGCGCGGGGCCTTGGGCGGGCGTTTGCCGGAGGAGATTTCTTCGGTGAACCGTTTTTTGGAGATGAGCAGGTGGTGGTAGGACTGGCCGAAGCGGTGGGCTTCGTCGCGGATGTGCTGGAGCAGTTTGAGGGCGGGATTGGTGCGGGAAAGTTTGGCGGGGCCGGAGCGGGCCTGCACGTAGATTTCTTCTTCGCGTTTGGCGAGCGAGATGACCATAGGAGGGCGGGCGTCCATTTGGGAGAAGGCGTCCTGGGCGGCGTGGAGTTGCCCCAGGCCGCCGTCGATGACGATGACGTCGGGGAAAAGCTCGGCATTGTGGCCGGCGTCGCGATAGCGGCGCGACACGACTTCGGCGATGGATTTGTAATCGTCAACGCCGGTGACGGTGCGGATGCGGAAGCGGCGATAGCCGTTCTTGAAGGGCCGGCCGTCGATGAAGCAGACGAGCGAACCCACGGTGGCTTCGCCCTGGAAATGGGCGATGTCGATGCACTCGATGCTGCGGATGGGTTCGGGGAGTTCGAGAAGGTCCTGGAGGTTTTTGAGACCTTGGCGGTGGTCCTGGAAAAAGACTTCGGTCTGGATGGTTTTGTCGGCGGCGAAGCGGGAACGCTCGGAAAGGGCACGGAGGGCCTTGATCTGATCGCGCAGCGTGGCGGCTTTTTCGAACTCGAGATTCTTGCTGGCCTGTTCCATCTCGGCGGTCATTTCACGCAAGACGTCCGAACCCTTCGAGTCGAGGAAGCGTTTGAGGCGATCAATGTCCTGGCGGTAGGCGTCGCGCGAGATTTTGTCGGCGCAGGGAGCGGTGCATTGCCGGATGGCGTAGAGCAGGCAGGGACGGAAGAAACGCTTGCGCGAATCGTCTTCCATGATTTCGAGGTGGCAGGTGCGGAATTTGAAAACGCGCTGGAGGTGCTGGATGGCTTCCTTGAGGGCGGAGGAACTGGTGAAGGGGCCGTAGAGTTTGGTGCCGGTGGAAGAGGGCTGGCGGGTGATGTAGACGCCGGGGTAATCGTCGCGGGTGGTGATTTCGAGGTAGGGGAAGGTTTTGTCGTCGGTGAGGCGGGCGTTGAAGCGCGGCTGGATGTCCTTGATGAGGCGGTTTTCCATCAGGAGCGCTTCGACTTCGGTATCGCAGGGGAGCGTGTCGAAATCGACGACGTAATCGAGGAGGAGCTGTTTGCCGAAGCGGCCGAGATCGGTGGAGGGGACGAAGTAAGAGCCGACGCGATCGCGGAGCGAGCGGGACTTGCCAACGTAAATGACGACCCCACGCGTGTCTTTCATGAGATAGACGCCCGGGGTTCCGGGGAGTTCCCTTGCTTTTTCGCGGAGGCGGGAGAGGCGGATGGAATCGGGCTCGGTGGGGCGGGGAAGATGGACGTTGTCCTTGGGTTCTTCAAACACCGGATCGGTGTCGAAGGAATCTTTGCCGGCATCTTCCGGCTCACCTTCGGCTTGCAAGGGTTGGTACTCGGCGAGCAGTTCCTCTGCGAGCGAGTCCTCATCGGGTGCGTTGGTGGGTGATGTCTCCGACATACGCCACATTATAGGCCGGGGCGTGGACTTTCCGGCATCGTCCGCGGTTCCCTGACAACGGGGGTCATTCCCGGTATCCTCTGGCGCTCATTTGTCCGCTCCCCAGGAAGTCGCAATGAAAAAACTGCTCGTCGCCAACCGCTCCGAAATCGCCATTCGCGTGATGCGTGCCGCTACGGAACTGGGTTTCCGCACGGTGGCCATCTATTCGCATGAAGACCGCTATTCGCTGCACCGGTTCAAGGCGGACGAGTCGTATCAGGTAGGGGGGCCCGATGCGCCGGTGAAGAATTACCTGAACATCCCGGAGATCATCCGGATCGCCAAGGAAGTGGGGGTGGAGTTCATTCATCCGGGGTATGGTTTTTTGTCGGAGAATGCGGATTTTGCGCAGGCGTGCGCGGATGCGGGGATCACCTTCGTGGGGCCGTCGCCGGAGATGCTGCGGAGCTTCGGCGACAAGACGGCGGCGCGCAAAATTGCGGAGAAGGCGGGCGTGCCGATCGTGCCCGGGACGGAGGATGCGGTCAGCAACTGGAAGGATGTGCAGCGCGAGGCGAAGCGGATCGGATTTCCGCTGATCATCAAGGCGGCGCACGGTGGGGGGGGCAGAGGGATGCGCGTGGTGCGGGCGATGGAGGAGCTGGAGGAGAAACTCGGCGAGGCGTCGCGCGAGGCGGGGGCGGCATTCGGGAAGGGGGAGGTGTTTCTCGAGCGGTACATCCAGCACGCCAAGCATATTGAAGTGCAGCTTCTCGGGGATTCGCACGGGAACCTGCTGCACTTGTTTGAGCGCGATTGCACGATTCAGCGGCGGCACCAGAAGGTGGTGGAGCTGGCGCCGGCGGTGTCGCTGCCGCTGGACGTGCGGCGGAGAATCTGCGAGGCGGCGCTACAGATCGGCCGGCAGGTGCATTACAAGAATGCGGGGACGGTGGAATTCCTGGTGGATGCGGAGTCGCACGAATTTTTCTTCATCGAGGTGAATCCGCGCATCCAGGTGGAGCACACGGTGACGGAACTTATCACCGGGATCGATTTGGTGAAGTCGCAGATTTACATTGCCGAGGGGCATGGTCTGCACGAGCCGCCGTTGAGTCTGCCGAGGCAGGCGGAGATGACGTTCCGGGGAGTGGCGCTGCAATCGCGGATCACGTCGGAGGATCCGGCGAACAACTTCACGCCGGACTACGGGCGGATTTCATCCTACCGGTCGCCGGGGGGTTACGGCGTGCGGCTCGACGGTGGGACGGCGTATTCGGGGGCGGTGATCACGCCCTATTTCGATTCGCTGCTGGTGAAGCTGACCTGTTTCGGCTCGACGTTTGAGGATGTGATCGACCGGACGCAGCGGGCGCTGGCGGAGTTTCGGATTCGCGGGGTGAAGACGAACATTCCGTTTTTGCAGAACCTGGTGGCGCATCCGGATTTTCAGTCGGGCAAGGCGACGACGACGTTCATCGACACGAATCCGTCGCTGTTCAAGTTTCCGACGCGGCGCGATCGGGCGACGAAGCTGCTGACGTATCTGGGCGATGTGATCGTCAATGGGCGGCCGGAGATCAAGAAGAAGCCGGACCTGTCGGTGATGACGCCGCCGCGGGCGTTGCCGGAATCGCTGGCGGAGTTGCCGCAGGGCACGCGCGACCGGTTCAAGGAGATGGGGGCGGAGAAGTTCTCGGCGTGGATTCTGAAGCAGAAGCCGCTGCTGATCACCGATACGACGATGCGGGACGCGCATCAGTCGCTGCTGGCGACGCGCGTGCGGACGATCGATTTGCTGGGGAGCGCGCCGTTCGTGGCGCATCAGTTGGCCGGCCTGTTTTCGCTGGAGATGTGGGGCGGAGCGACCTTTGACAGCTCGCTGCGGTTTCTTTCGGAGGATCCGTGGGAGCGGCTGGGGCAACTGCGCAAGGCGATTCCCAACGTCCTTTTCCAGATGCTGTTCCGGGCGAGCAACGCGCTGGGATATACGAATTATCCGGACAACGTGGTGCGGGATTTTGCAAAGCTCGCGGCGGGACACGGGATGGATGTGTTCCGCATTTTCGACAGCCTGAACTGGCTGGAAAACATGAAGGTGGCGATGGAGGCGGTGCTGGAAACGGGCGCCCTCTGCGAGGCGGCGATCTGCTACACCGGCGACATTCTCAACCCCAAGCGCGACAAGTATTCGCTGAGCTATTACGTGAAGCTGGCCAAAGAGCTGGAGCGGATGGGCACGCACATTTTGTGCATCAAGGACATGGCGGGGCTGCTCAAGCCGCTGGCGGCGCGGAAGCTGGTCAAGGCGCTGCGCGACGAGATCGGCGTGCCGATCCATTTCCACACGCACGACACCGCGGGCATGCAGGCGGCATCCTATCTGATGGCGGCGGAAGCGGGGGCGTCGATCGTGGATTGCGCGGTTTCATCGATGTCCGGGATGACGTCGCAGCCGAACATGAATGCGATCGTGGCGGCATTGAAGAACACGCCGCGGGATACGCGGCTTTCGGAAGAATCGCTGCAGCAATACTCGGATTACTGGGAAGGGGTGCGGCGCTATTACGCGCCTTTCGAGGAAAGCATGCTGGCGCCGACGGCGAGCGTGTATCAGCATGAGATGCCCGGCGGGCAGTACACGAATCTGCGCGTGCAGGCGAAATCGCTGGGGCTTGAAAATCGCTGGCCCGACATCGCCAAGGCGTATGCGGATGTGAACCGGCTTTTCGGCGATATCGTGAAGGTGACGCCGTCGTCGAAAGTGGTCGGCGACATGGCGCTGTTCATGGTGACCAACAACCTGACGCCGGCGGATGTGCTGGATCCGAATCGGCACCTGGCGTTTCCGAAATCGGTGGTGGAGTTTTTCCGCGGGGACATCGGACAGCCGACCGGCGGCTTCCCCAAGCCGCTGCAGAAGATCATCCTTGGCAAGGAAAAGCCTTTGAAAGGCCGGCCCGGGGCGTCGCTGCCGAAGGTCAACATGGAGAAAACGCGCGAGGAGCTGGAGGAGAAAATCCATCGCGAGCCCTCGGAGACGGATCTTGCGAGCTACCTGCTTTATCCGCAGGTGTTCCTGGAGTTCGATCGGTTTCGCAAGCATTACTCGGATGTGTCGGTGATTCCGACGCAGGCGTTTTTCTATGGGCTGCAGCCGTACCAGGAAATTCCGATCGAGATTGAGCCGGGGAAAATTCTGCTGGTGCGGTTCCTGACGGTGGGGGACCCGGACGCCGACGGCATGGTGACGGTGTTCTTCGAGCTCAACGGCCAGCCGCGGGAGGTGAAGGTTCCGGATCGAAAGCGCGGGGTGGTGAAAACGGAGCGTCCGAAGGCCGATCCGCAGAATCCCAGGCACGTGGGCGCGCCGATGCCGGGGAAGGTGACATCCGTGGCGGTGTCGCTGGGGCAGGCGATTGCCAAGGGCGCGAAGCTGCTGACGATCGAAGCGATGAAGATGGAGACGGCGGTGTACAGCCCGCGCGACGGGAAGATCGCGAAGATCGACGTGCAGCCGAACGCGCAGATTGCGACGGGGGATTTACTTGTGGAAATCGAGTGACGCACTCACAGCGTTGGCCCGGTGAAATTCTGCAGCAACACGGAACCGGACCCCTGCGCCTGCCGCGGATCGAAGTCCGGCGGCAGCGCCCGCACGATGGTCGCCCCGCCCGCGCCATTGCCGCTGACCGTCGCATACATTTCGCCCGCCGCCGACAACACCCCCGTGACCTGGAATTGCCCCTGGTGGGTCATGTCCCCACCGGCGTACATGCTTCCGAAGATGCGAAAATTTCCCTTGGTGGCGATCGTTCCCGTCGCGACGATATTCACCGAATCGGTCTGGTCGCCCACGCCGTTTTGAATGTTGACATCCCCGATCACCACCAGCGTTCCGGAGCCGTACACGTTGACGTTCTTGAGGGTCAGCGATTGCCCGGCCGGCACGACGATGTACAGCACGCCGTGGTTGGTAAAATCCAGCGAATTCGGGGAGGTGTCGGAGAACCGGCTTGCGGAGTCTTGGCTGATGAGGCTGTTGACGTTGATCACGTTGGCAGGCGGAATTTTGCCGCCGGTCGGGTCGTACCAGACCTGCGGCGGCGTGGGTACGTCGGGGTCATAGACGGCGTAGCTCAGGTTGCTCTGGGTGCCGGCGTATGCGATCGTGCCATTGATGGCCACGCTTCCCTTGAGGTTGACGTTTCCCCGGACCAGCACGTTGCCGTCGATGGTGATGTTGCCCGCCTCGGAGATGCCGCTCCCCAGCGAAAGCGCCGGAATGAAAGAGGCGGGCTGCAAGGTCACGGTGATCTTGCTGGTGATCCGGGTATCCGCGGTGTAGGTCCCGATCGAGGTGATGACGGCCGGGGTGTTGAACCCCGAACCGACGGCGGAGATCGTGTAGGTGCAGCCGGCCACCGTCGCGGTGAAGGAGGTGTACGAAGGCTTGCCGTTCACGATCGGCGGATTCACCCAGGCCCCATATTCCGCTTCATATTGCGCCCGCTGGATCCCCGCCTCGGCGGCGTAGAAGGCCTGATCGCGGTGCAGCGTCAGGTCGCTCAGCTCGCTCTGCACCCCCGCGAGCATCGACAGCGTCGAGGCCGTGGCGACCGTCACTGTCGTCAGCAGCACCAGCATGAACATCCCCGCCGATCCCCGCTTTCTGCGAGCACACCGATTATCGCTCGTTCGCCGCGGCATGCTGCAACCTCACCTGCATCGGCGGCGGCGCGTCGCCCGCGCACGCCCGCCTTGTGATCGCGCCCCGCCCTCCTCTGACGTACGATATGTCCCGTGCCGCGGCAACTTTTTTCGCGGGTTCGCCGGCGGTTCCGTTCCTCCCGGATTTCCGCTCACCCCGGCCCCTTCGTCCACCGATGACCCTCCATGGCCGCCTCACTTGATGCGGCCAGAGGACTTCGCGGATGACTCTCGCCACGCGCAACTTCCACAAGACCCGGCCGCCCCGGGCGCGGGGGCGGGGAGCTTACTCGCTCGTCGAGGCGCTCGTGGTGGTCTCGGTGCTGGCAGTGCTCACGTCGCTGGTGATCTGTCCGCTGAGTTCCGTCAACGACTCCACCCGGCTCGATGCCGCCGTCAAACGCTCCACCGCCCTGATTCGCTACGCCCGCATGCTGGCCATGTCTTCCGGACAGCAGTGCACCGTGGAGTTCAACGCGACCACACAGATCATCAATGTGTATCTCGGATCAGCGACGACGCCGGTCTCGAATTCGCTGTTCAACGGCGGCGCGTGCTCGCTGAACCTGCACACGGACCCCGGCGTCGCCGGCGTCTGCATCACGGGCGTCACCAACGCCGGAACCCCCGCGCGCATCACCTATGGCGTTCTGGGCACCCGCGTCAATCCCCCCTCGTACGCATCTTCCGCCGTCGTCTCGTTTGCATGCGGCGCAGGCGCCGCTTCCCTCACGATTCCCAACGTGGGTGACCCCCAATGAACATCACCGCCCGTCAAACCTCCGGAAGGTCCCGAGGCTTCTCTTATGTGGAAGCCCTTCTGCTGGTGACCATGCTGGGCATCACCGGCGCCGCCACCGGCCAGGCCCTGACCGCGGTCGTCGATTCCCCGAAGCAGAGCGACGATTCCTGCGTGCTGGACACCATCCTGGTCGACAAGATGGAATATCTCCGTTCGCTGCCCTTTTCGAGTCTCGCCGCGGACGTCGGCCGCTCCCCATCCAATTACACCGACACTTCCGCCGGCGCCCCCGTCATCCATGGGTCGCCCGTCGTGAGGACCGTCGCCATCTGGTACGTGACGCCGAGCACCGGCGCATTCTCCCCGATCGCCACCCACATGGTGCGCATCACCATCACCGCCAACAGCCGTTCCCTGATCTCTCTGGCCAACGAGCCATAAGAGGAGATGCCATGAAAACCAAGAGGCGTCCCCTCCCACCCTGCGTTTCCCGCGCAGCCCGCGCGCGGGCGCTCACCCTCGTTGAACTGATGGCTTCTCTGATCATCCTGAGCCTCGTCGCCACCGCTGGCTTCTCCCTGGTCGCTACCTCCGCGCAAACCCGGAAATACGTGGTCCAGAACACCGATACGCTCTCCCAGGCGGAGATCGCCTTCCGCCGCATCGTCGAAAACATCCGCTCCGCCTCCCAGGCCGGCATCGTCGCCCCGTCGGAAATCGATCTGGTGACCCAGCCCGACACCTCGCAGCCCGGCAACCCCGTCTATAACGTGAAATACTTCCTGATGGGCAGCCAGCTCATCGAAAACGACGACCGCTACGGCCTGAACGTCCTCGCCAGCAACGTCACGACCTTCACCCCCACCATCGTCCAATCCACCAAGCCCACGATGTTCCAGATCACCCTTACCCTCACCAGCCCCGAAGGCGATACCGTGACCCGTCAAAGCAGTGTCACCGCCCGCAACTTTTGATGGCCGACCGCTCGGGGCCGCATTCACCTTCCCCACACCTCTGCCGTCGCCAGCAAATCGGCGCCGCCCACGGGCGTTCCCTGCCGGTAGAAGGCGGCCACCTCACGGCCGACGCGCCCGGGCAGCCCGAGCAGGACCTCCGCCGCCTCGATCTTGCCGCTGGCGGGGTTGTCCGCGGTCGCCTCCAGGGCGCGGGCAAGCCACACGCGATGCACGACGCTCTCGACCACCTCGCCGGATTGTTCCAGCTTCACGCCGAAGTCGCCCAGCGCCGCCTCTTTGACGCGCAGGAGCGCCTGGCGCTGCTTGGTGCGTGGAATGGGCGAAGCGCCCAGGATGCTCAGCACCACCTGGTCCGCCACGGGGAGCGGGCGGTGCGCTTCGCCATTCTGGCTGGGCAGGCAGACGCAGGCGTGATCGTCACACCAATAGGCTTTGGTAAAGCTGCGGCGGAAGCGGCCGGCAAGGCGCTCGAAATGATCCCCGGCGGGATCGCGCAGGGCGTGGAGCCGCTCGGCCATGATTTCCAGGCCGGCATACCAGAGGGCGTTGAGGCGCAGCCCGCGGGCGCCGGAAATGCCCCCGAGCATGCCGCTGTCGTCCATCCGCACCGTTTCCTGCGCGCCGGACGATTCCCCGGCGCCGGAGATGACCGCCTGCACGATCTTCCTGCCCCGGGGCATCAGCACTTCGCGGACAAATGCTTCATCTCCTCCGGCGGCGGCGTACGCATCTGCGGCGTGAATGAACCACAAGCTTGCTCCGATGTCGTTTTCTTCGCTCCCCGCACGGACTCCGTCGCGCCGGGGCAGCAGGGCGTCGCCCATTCCCACCGCCGCCTCCAGGACGCGCTTCGCCCCCGCAAGATTTCCCCCCGACGGCCCCCGCAGAAAAGCCGCCGGCAGCGCCGCCATCAGCGCCCAGACCCGATGTTCGCCAGGCAATTCCAATCCCGCGTACGTCTGCGCCAGCGGACCGGCCACATCATCCATCATCTCTCCGACTCCGCCCGCGTTGCGTAAACCCCTTCACCGCCCCGCGTTTCCCAACAATAAACCCCGCCCCGCGCGTGTACAAGCGGAAGACGCCGGCAAACTCATCATTCCCCCTCGTGGTAAGTCTCGGACGGTTGGCGAATCCGCGGTAACAGCCGATAATCTCCGTTTCACCGGCGGCGGCGTCCATGACGCCCTCGCCCTCCTCTGGTTTTTCAGGTGCCGCTTGCCGATTTCCTTCGATACCGAAGCCTGCCGCAATTTTGACAACGCGATTCAGAACGAATGGCTCGCGACCAATGGCCTGGGCGGCTATGCGTCGGGCACCGTCGCCGGCGCGAATTCGCGCAAGTATCACGGCTATCTCGTGGTGGCGGCCAAACCTCCCGTGCAGCGGTTCGTCGTGCTTTCGCGCGTGGAGGATTCCGTCATCGTGGGCGGGCCGGGCGACGAGCCGACCGCCGGAACAGGCGGAGGGGCGGCGAATGCCCCGGCCGGCGGGGGGGTATACGATCTTTCCACGGACGAATTTTCCGACATCATCCATCCGCAGGGATACAAAAACCTGATTTCGTTCAGCCTGGGGCACGGGCCGACGTGGCGGTTCCAGGTGGGGGATGCGGTTGTCGAAAAATCGCTCACGCTGGTGCATGGCACCGATGCGGTGGTGGTGCGCTACACGCTGGTGTCGCGCACGGGAAATGGGCCGGTGAAGCTGCTCGTGCAGCCGATGCTGGCCGGGCGCGACTTTCACGCCACCATCAATTTATATCAGCGGCCATGGTGGACGGTGGACGCCAACGACGACGGCACGCTGGCGATGAGCGCTCCGGAATGCCCCGTCAAGCTGCACATCTCTCACAACGCCGACCGGTTCACCACCAACGCCTGCTGGTGGTACAACTTCACCTATCGCGTGGAGCGCCAGCGGGGATACCCCGATCGCGAGGACCTCTGGACGCCGGGGGTGCTGGAATTCACGCTCACGCCCGACACGCCGGTGGGGTTTATCGCTTCGACGCGACCGATTCCGTGGGCGAAATCCTCCGAGCTGATCGCCCAGGCGCAAAGCCGCTACGAACGGCTGGCCGCCACGTTCAGCAAGACCGATGCGAAAGATGATTTCCCGGCATGCCTGGCGCAGGCGGCGGATCAGTTCGTCGTGCGCCGCGCCGCGCCTGATTCTTCCAAGACCCATGCCGGCGCGACCGGTGGGGCGGGGGGGGGGGCCAGCGGCGGGGCGTCGGTGATCGCGGGCTATCCGTGGTTCGAAGATTGGGGCCGGGACACGTTCATCTCGCTGCCGGGGCTCACGCTGACGACCGGGCTTTTCGATGCGGCGCGCAATATCCTGGCCACCTTCGCGGACCATTTGCGCCGCGGGCTGCTGCCGAATCGTTTCCCCGATAAATCGTTCACGCCGGATTACAACACGGTGGACGCTTCCCTGTGGTACGTGCACGCGGCGTATCAGTATTGGCGCTACACGAACGATGCGGCGTTCCTCACCAAATACCTGTATCCGAAATTGTGTGAGATCATGGAGTCCTATCGCGATGGGACGGACTTCGGCATTCGCATGACCGAGGATGGCCTCATCCGCGCCGGCGACGGCAACCACCAGCCGACCTGGATGGATGCGAAGATCGGCGATTGGGTCGTCACGCCGCGGCACGGCAAGCCGGTCGAGATTAACGCCCTCTGGTATTCCAACCTGCGCGTCATGGCCCTCGTGGCGCACCACGCCGGCGACGCGGCGCGGGCCGCGACATTCGCCGGGCTGGCGGACAAGGTCGTCAAAGTTTTCGAGCAGACCTATTTCAACACGACGACCAAGTGCCTGAACGATGTCATTTCGGACGATGGGCAGGCGGACGCATCGATTCGGCCGAACCAGCTTCTCGCGGTCAGCCTCCCGTTTTCGCCGCTGACGACCGAAAGCAAAATCGGCGTGGTGGCCGCGTGCCAGAAATTGCTGCTCACGCCCATGGGCCTGCGCACGCTGGCGCCGGGATCGCCGCAATATCATGGCCGTTGCCAGGGCGACCAGCGGAATCGCGACATGGCGTATCACCAGGGCACCGTGTGGCCGTGGCTGATCGGGCCGTTTGTATCGGCGTATGTGAAAATTCGCGGCAACAACGACATCGCGCGGCAGGAGGCGCGGGCGTTCATCATGCCGTTCAACGACCACCTCAAGCACTTTGGCCTGGGGTCGATTTCGGAAATCGCGGATGGCGACGCGCCGTTCACGCCGCGGGGCTGTCCGGCGCAGGCGTGGTCGGTCGCGGAAGTCTTGCGTGCGTATTACGAAGATATCCTCCGGCGCGCTCCCGCGTGGCCGCACGAATCGAACGCCTCGGAGCCCGCCAGGCCGGTGCTCGTGTGATGTCTATTGCATGATTTTGTCCAGCGTCATGGGCAGCTCCCGCACGCGCATGCCCGTGGCGTGAAAAACCGCATTGGTCACCGCCGCCGCGATGCCCGTCGTTCCCAGCTCGCCCACGCCCTTGGCGCCGATTTCATTCACCCGCTCATCGTGCTCCGGCACCAGAATCACATCGATCTCCGGCACGTCCGGGTTCACCGGAACCAGGTAATCCGCCAGGTTGTCGGTGACGACCTTCAGCCGGCGGCGGTCGTAGACGGTGTGCTCCATCAGCGCCATTCCCATGCCCATCACCATGCCGCCCAGCAGTTGGCTCCGCGCGGTTTTCTCGTTCAGGATTCGTCCTGCCGCGAACGCCCCGACAGCGCGGCTCACACGGATTTCACGCAAATCCTCATCCACCCGCACCTCCACGAACTGCGCCCCGAACGCATACGCTGAATAAGCCTTCTTATCCGGCGACGCCGCCCCTCCGTCGGCCTCCACAACTTTGCCGTGACGACGCAACACGTCTTCGGTCTTCTCGCCATCGCCGGCATGCGCTTCGGTCAGCAGTTTTTTCCGCGCCGCCTCGCACGCCGCGCGCACCGCCGTGCCCACGCTTGCCGCGGACTGGCTTCCGCCCGCGACCGGACTCTGCGGCATGTCCGTATCCCCCAGCAGGAAAACCACGCTGTCCACCGGCAGCCCCAGAACGTCGGCCGCCACTTGCGTCATGATCGTGTACGTTCCGGTCCCCAGGTCGTGCGTGGCGGAAGTGACGATCGCCGTTCCATCAGGCAGGAGCCGCACGCGCGCCTGCGCCGCTTCGCGATTGGTCGGATAAAGCGCTGTCGCCATGCCCCACCCGATCAGCGTGTTCCCCTCGCGAAGGGAACCTACGCGCTGCCGGTAGCGTTCCCAGCCGAAGCGCGTCGCCGCCTCGCGATAGCATTCCCGCAAACTTTTCGAGCTCCAGTCCTTGTCCAGTTCCTCATCGCGCTCGGCATAATTCCGCAGCCGCAACTCAATCGGGTCGATGCCCACTTTCCACGCCAGTTCATCCATCGCCACTTCCAGCGCCCACGAGCCGGGCGCGTGGCCCGGGGCCCGCATCTGCGTGGGATTGTTCCGATGCACCGGCACGAGGCGATGCGTCGTTCGCACGTTCGGGCAGGAGTAAAGCATCCGCGTCTGTACCGCCGCCGGCTCGGCCCACTCATCCGAGGCGGCCGTGTGATTGACGGAGTCATGAACCATCCCCGCAAGCCGGCCATTCAGTTCCGCGCCCAGGCACACCTTCTGCGACAACTCGGGCCGGCAGCCCACGCTGGTGAACATCTGCCGCCGCGAGAGGACCAGTTTCACGGGACGCCCGACCGCTTTCGCCGCCGCGGCAGCCAGATATTCGTGCGGCCAGGTCGAGCCCTTGCAGCCAAACGCCCCGCCGACGAACGGGCAGATCACGCGCACCTGCTCGTCCTTGAGCCCCAGCGCCCGCGCCACCACGTGCCGGGCGCCATAGACATGCTGCGTCGCGGTATAAACCGTAAGCCGCTCCTGGCCCTCCACCGTTTCCCATGCGGCGACCGTCGCGGACATCTCCATCGGATTGTGATTCTCCTGGCCCATCACATACCGTTCGCGCACCTGCACCGTGGCGGCGGCCAAAGCGCCCGAGCCATCGCCGCGCTCGGAATCCGCCGCGTCGCCGCCCCCGATTTCCTTCGGGCGATACTCGCGTCCCGTCACCTCGCCCGCCTGCGCATTCCAGGTCCAACCCTGTTTCTCCTCATAGCTCACCCTGATCTTGCCCGCCGCCGCCTGCGCCCGTTCGAGCGTCTCCGCCAGCACCAGCGCGACCGGTTCTCCCGCGTACTCGACTTCGGTGCCTTGCAGCGGCATCCGCTCCTGGCCGGGGGTTCCCTGCTCATCGTCCGCATCCAGTTTCGCCAGCCGGGGCATGTTTTCGTGCGTCAGTACGCTCACCACGCCGGGCATGCCCCACGCTTCCCGCGCGTCGATCTCGACGATCCGCCCCCGCGCCGCCTCGCTGCCCACCAGCACCGCATGCAATGTCCCTCGCCCGTCACGATCGGTGAAATAATCGCCGGTGTACTTCGCGGTCCCGGTCACCTTCGCCCGCCCATCGACACGGTCCATCCCCGCCCCCACCCATGGATAATCCTTCAGCATCGCCGGCTCCGCATCATTTTCGTTCGTACGTTCCCACCAGTTCCCCCTGCGCCACCACATGGCCCTTCATCGCCTCGATCAATTGTTCCCGTTCGGGTTTGTCGCTGAGGTTCAAAAGCCGATCCACCGCAAAAAGCTGAAAGTGATAGTGGTGTACCCCATGGCCGAGGGGCGGCATCGGACCGGTGTAACCGACTTTCTTGGAATTGTTCTGACCCTGGCGCATCATCTTGCCGGGACCCACGCCGACGGGCACCTCTGGCCAGGTCGCCACGCCCTCCTCCAGGCCGGTGAGCTGCGGTGGAATGTGGTAGGCCACCCAGTGCAGCACCGGCTGCGGATGCGGCGCATCAGGATCCTCAACCACCAGCACCAGCTCCACTGCGCTCATCGGAATGCCCGTCCAGCTCAGCGGCGGCGAGACATTCTCCCCCTCCTGCGTGTACTTCTTCGCCATGGCCTGCCCCTTGCCAAACGCGGGACTTTTCACCACGATCGAGGGCGGCCCGTCCACCTTGTTGGCCGCCAACTTGTCGTCCCCGGCATGCACCGCCCCGAGCAACTTGCCCATCAATACTTTTGCCCCATGCATGACCGACATGGCAACCTCCCGGCATTCTCGCGCCATGCCCCATCCCGCAAAGCCCGCACCGTCTGCCGGAAATGCCCGCCCAACCGGGGTGCGTCGCCGCCCCGCGCCTGGTCCCTCACCGCCGTCGGGAGGCTCCCCCCTCCACCGGTTTTCCTATGCCCCCGCACAGCTTCACCTTCGGTCTTGTCGCGTGGCTAGAATTAAGGCATACTGCTCGTTAGTGGCGTGATTCCGTAAACATTCCAACAGCGGCAGGTGAGGAAATATGTCTGACACAATGCCCTCCCCCTCCCCGGTGGACCAGTCGCCGGCGGCTGCGGCCGGCGCTTCCGTTCCCCCTCCGGCTCCCTCCGACCCCTCGGAAGGACCCACCCCAGGCCTGGGCGAACGACGCAAAAAAAATCGCATCGACAAATTCTTCAAATCCGTCGTCACCAACGACGGCTCCGACCTCCACCTCAAGTCCGAGGTCGTCCCGCGCATCCGCATCCACGGCGATCTCCAGTACATGAAGACCGACCCCATCGACCCCGCCGACATGGATTCCATGATCGAGGAAATGCTCAACCCCGAGCAGCTCCACCATTTCCGCGAGCATGGCACCGTCGATCTCGCCTACGCCATCAACAAAGTGGACCGCTTCCGCGTGAACATCTTCCGCCAGCGCGGCACCACTTCCCTCGTCGCCCGCCGCATCAACCCCAAGATCCCCAACTACAAGGACCTGGGCATCCCCGCGATCTTCTCCAAGGTCGCCGAGGTCGAACAGGGCCTCGTCATCCTCGCCGGCATCACCGGCTCGGGTAAATCCACCACCATCGCCGCCATGCTCGGCCAGATCAACGATTCCAAGGCCGTCCACATCGTGACCCTCGAAGACCCCATCGAATACTCCTACACCGACAACAAATCCATCATCAACCAGCGCGAGATCGGCCTCGATGTCGATTCCTGGGAAGCCGGCATCCGCGCGATGATGCGTGAAGACCCCGACGTCATCCTCATCGGCGAAATGCGCGACCGCGCCACTTTCTCCGCCGCCATCACCGCTGCCGAAACCGGCCACCTCGTATTCTCCACCATCCACGCCTCCTCCGCCCCCGGCTGCATCACCCGCATCCTCGAGCTTTTCCCCCAGGAACTCCACGACAACATCCGTCAGGCCCTCGCCGCCAACATCGTCTGCGTCGCGTTCCAGAAGCTCGTCCCCGGACTTAAACGCAAGCGCGTGCCGGTGGTCGAGGTCATGCTCAATTCCCCCTCCGTGCGCAAATACATCCTCGAAGAACGCGAAGCCGAACTCGGCGCCATCATCCGCAAAGAAAAAGGCACCGGCTCCATCGACTTCAACGAGATGCTCGCCGAGTACGTCATGAGCGAAACGATTACCTCCAAGGAAGCGCTGCTCGCCTCGCCCAACCCCGACGAGCTGCGCATGCGATTGAAGGGCATCAGCGCACACTAAAACGGTTTCTCGTGATGGCGACGGGGGCGGCGGGCAACGATGGCATCCCCGCAGGTGGACAGGCTCAACCCCAACTGGAAGTGGCGCATGTTCGACTATCTCAATCTCATCGAATGGGCAGTGGCGCTGGCGTCACTGGTCATCTGGGCACGCTTCTCGACCTTCGTCAGCGAAGACGTGAACAAAAATCTCGTCAAGCAGAAGGAAGTCCCCTGGAACCTCGGCGTCATGGGAATTCTCCTCCTCATGTTCGTCGTCTGGGTCTCGATGCCTTCCTTCTGGATCGCCCTGCCCCTCAACCTCATCATCGTCGGCGTTTTCATCGCGATTTACTGGAAGGTCCGCGTCGAAGCGCTCGGCCCCGTCGAAGGCCATCTGCTCAAGGGATTCATGGCCTCCATGAACGCGCGGCGGGAAAAAAGCGCCCTCAAGAAAAACGCCGCCCAGGCGCAGCTTATGTACTTCCGCAAGAACGATCAGCAGTTCCCCCTGCCCCGCGCCGACGATCCCCTCGCCGCGGGTCTCGCCGCCGGCGACCAGCTTATGACCGCCGCACTCAACCGCCGCGCCGAACTCGTCGAACTCGCACCCACCGATGCCGGCTATAGCTGCATGATGATCACCGACGGGTTCCCCTCCCCACAGCCCGCCCAGACACGCCAGACCGGCGAGTCCGCGGTTCAATTCTTCAAAACCCTCGCAGGCCTTTCCCTCGAAGAACGCCGCAAACCCCAGATCGGTCTCTTCAAAACGCGCGATCCCGAGGGCGCCTCAACCACCTGGACCGTCCGCACCTCCGGCTCCACCGCCGGTGAACGCGTCAGCCTCTCCGCCAACGAGAAGAGCCAGTGGGAATTCAAGCTCGAAACCATCGGCCTGAGCACCGACCAGCTCGCGCAGCTCAAAACGCTTACCTCCGACACCAAGGGCGTCGTCGTCGTCGCCACGCCCAAAGGTCACGGCCGCACCTCCACCCTCTACGCCCTCGTACGCGGCCACGACGCGTTCACCAACTCCATCTACATGTTCGAATCCAACCCCCAGGCCGACATCGAGGGCGTTTCCTCCGTGAAGTTCGAGCCCACCGGCGACACTTCCTACGCCAAGATGCTCGGTTCGATCATCCTCAAGGACCCCACCATTCTCATGGCCGCCGATGTGAACGACGCGGCCGCCGCCGACCAGGTCGTGCGTTTCGCCGCCGAAGGCCGGGTCTACGTCGGCCTTTCCGCCGTCGACAGCTTCGCCGGCCTCGAACGCTGGCTGTCGATGGCCACCGATCGGGAACAGGCCGTGGACACCATCCGCGCCGTCGTCGCCGAGCGGCTCGTGCGCATGCTCTGCCCCACCTGCAAGGTGCCCTACCAGGCGGATGAGTCCACCCTCAAACGCCTGAACCTGCCCATCGGCAAAAATATCCAGGCCTTCAAGGCCAACACCGGGCCCATCCTCGACAAAAAGGGCAACAAGATCATGTGCCCCGATTGCGGCGGCGTCGGCTTCCGCGGTCGCACCGGCATCTTCGAAGTCCTCATCGTCAACGACGAAATGCGCAAGGCACTCGCCGCCAATGCCAACGTGACCCAGCTCAAAGCCATCGCCCGCAAGCACAACATGATCCTCCTCGTCGAGCATGGCATCCGCAAGTTCGCCGCCGGAATCACCGCCATCAACGAGGTCACGCGCGTCGTCGGCGAAAAGCCTTCCCCCGCGCAACAGCGCGGCAAACCCGCCCCGGTCAAAAAATAGCCGGCGTTCCCATCCCCGTCGCGTTCACGTCCCCTTTCCACCACCCGGGTGACTTATGATTTTCGATGGCATCGTCCTTGTCCTGATCCTGATCATGACCTCCTACCTGGCCACCCAGGGCACGCTTTCCGCCCTCTGGACGCTCATCGCCGCCAGCTTCGCCTCCCTCGTCGCCATGGGCGCCTATGAAACCCTGGCCCTCACCATCGCCAAATGGAAACCGGACTATGCCCGCGGGCTGGCTTTCCTCGCGATCTTTCTCGTCGCCTTTCTGATCTGCAAGCTGCTCGGCGACAACCTCGTGCCCAAAAATATCCGTCTCCCCAAAGGCGCCGATCGCGGCATTGGCGCGATTTTCGGGTTCCTTACCGGCCTTGTCGCCGTCGGCACCACCGCCCTGGGCGTCCAGATGCTGCCTCTCCATACCGACCTCCTGGGCTACGACCGCTTCGCCACCCCTGAGCACATGCAGGGGCCCGCCCCTGGAACCGTCGCCCAACCCAAGAACCTTTGGCTCGCCCCGGAGGCCGTCTCCATGACCTTGTGGAACCTCGCCTCCGGCCGAAGCCTCGGCGGAAATCGCGAGTTCGCCTCCATCCACCCCAACCTCGCCAATGAATCCTACGGCTACCGCAACGTTGTGCAGTTCGGCCAGCAGCAAACCCTCGTCGGCGGCCTCACCGTCGGCGCCGCCTACCTCATCACGCCCGATGACAAGTCCGCCATGGACCGCTACCACATTCAGGATGGAAAGGTCGGTTATCTCGTCCGCAGCGAAATCGAAGGCGGCGCCGACCAGGATACCTTCTTCCGCCTCTCCGCCACCGAAATTCGCCTCGTGACCGACAAAAACAAACAGTATTATCCCATCGGCTACATGGAAAAAGGCACCGCCTTCACCCCCCTCAACCTCACCAATGGAAACGTCGTGGACGATGAACCCAACGGCAAGGACATCACCGATTGGGTCTTCCAGATCGATCCCGGGGAGAAGCCACAGGTCCTCGAAGTCAAGGGACTCGCCCGCGCTGACCTGGGCTCCGTCGCCGCCGACAAGCCCTTCACCGCACTCGCGGCGACCCAGTACCCCCACCGCGAATACAAGGAGACCGAAGGCACCGTTACCGTCACCATCAAAGGCTCCGCCGGGCCCCTCGCCGGTGTGCAGGTCCTGCTCCTCCGCGACACCATGCCCCGCAGGGATTTCGGCCCCATCATCGACCCCGCTTACCAGAAGACCCTCGACGTCCTCACGGCCTACAACGCCGGCAACACCGCCTGGAAGGACCCGCCGCCGCCTCACACCTATTATCCCCCCACCGCTTTCCAGCAGGCCCAGAGCTACATGCGCGAACCCCATGGGGCGGCGCCTGACACCGCCGTTCAAATCCGCGATCAGATGCCTCACATGTATATGGCCAATTCCCCAAACAGCGTCAACTCCGGCGCCGGCATCCTCGAAAACTACACCAAGACCGTCGTCATCCCCACCTTGGAACACTCCACCGGCAGCACCGTCATCACCGAAGGCGTCACCGACGCCTCCGGAAAAGTCACCCTCCAGCACTGCCCCAAGGGCGGCTGGGCGCTCTTCGCCGCCGCCAAGGACGGTAACAACTTCTTCATGTGGTGCCCCGGCGTCGACGTCCAACCCAAGCAGAATACGGCCACAACCCTCACCGCTGGCAACGCCGGCTTCAAGTATCCCGTGCCCTGACCGCATCACAACAATCCGCGCCCTCCGCCCCGGGCGCGGCCCTCTGTTGCGGCTTCGCCGCGCTGTGGCCCTTCATCCCTTCGCGCCTTCGTGTTTTGGTCTTTGGCGCTCGCGGAATCTGTTTCCGGTCTTTCATACGGTTTCCATGTGAAATTCGCGCCAGTGGAACCCGGCCCAAGGGCAGGGGCTAGTGCGCTTGAAAGCGCGTTTTGTCAGAGGGGTGAAAGTCCCCTTCGGGTCGATGTTCCGGCCTGTAATTGTCCGTAATTGCGTTGTCGAAAGGCAAGGTGAAGAGCAACGGAATGAGGAACGACCGGGCCGCAGGATACGAACTCGATTCGGCCGGGTGCTCAGGCGAGCCTGCTAGCCACTGGTGAAGCCCAACCCCTCGCCCTTGAGGCAACGCGCGGCGGACAAGCGAACATGACGCCGCGTGGGCATCAGGTGTTTGGAGGCGGCACGGTCGGAAGGCAAGAGGCGTGAATCAAGGAGACCCGAACCGGGGAAGCGACGGTGTTCATTGTCCTTAAATGGGCACGAAGAGCCGCCCGGCGGGAGTCAGAGCATCCATAGTAGCGAAGAAGCGTCATAACGGGCGCGGAGCGAAGGGATGCAGGAAGGCAGATGGCGTGAGGGACATGCACAAGGAAGATCGACCGGCAAAGGTGCCGCTCCCCACCGGGGAAGCCGCGGCTAAGCACGCCGGAGAAGCCCGGGAGCTTCCATCCGCGCGATGGAACTGGGTGGAACCCTGCGTATGGACCAGTCGCATGTTGCGGGCGCTCGATGAGTGCGTCAAAGGAGGTCGATGGTTCAGCCTGATGGACAAGGTCTGGTCGCTGAAGATCTCCGACGGCGATCTGCTGCAGCTGGTCGGCATGTACTTAAAGCAGCCGGTGGAGGATGAGGGCGCATGCGAGGAGCCTGAATCGGGTTCGCCGCAGGGCGCCGTGATCAGTCCCTTGCTGTCGAACATCTATCTGGACGACCTGGATCAGATGATGGTTCGGGAAGGCCGGGAGATGGTGAGGTATGCCGACGATCTGGTGATGTTGTGCCGGAGCGAGCGGGAAGCGCAAGAGGCATTGGCGCGGCTTATGGAATGGGCCCGTGCGAACGGGTTGACGGTGCATGCGGGCAAGACGCGGATCGTGGATTCGGACGAGCGGGGCGGATTTGACTTTCTGGGCTATCACTTTGAGCGAGGCATGAAGTGGCCGCGTGAAAAGAGCGTGATGAAGCTGCGGGAAGCGATTCGCAGCCGGACCAGGCGCGCCAATGGGAGGAGTCTGGAGCAGATCATCGGCGAGATCAATGGGATGTTGCGGGGATGGTTTGCGTACTTCAAACATTCCAAGGCGACGACGTTCGGCCCGATAGACGGGTGGATACGGATGCGTCTGCGAAGCATACTGCGGCGGCGTTCGGGCAAGCGCGGGCGTGGCCGGGGCAGTGACCATCAGCGGTGGCCCAACGATTACTTTGCGCGGCGGGGGTACTTCTCGCTGAAGGCTGCCCATGCCGTGGCGCTGCGATCCTCTCGGAGGTGAACTGCCAACTGGAGAGCCGGATGCGGGAAATCCGCCCGTCCGGTTCGGCGGGGGGAGGGACCGGGACTAACCGGTCCTTCCTACCTCGATAACGTATTTCAGCACAAGAATCAATTGAGTTCCGTATCAGTGGTGCGCGGCGCCGCTTGCAACGATGCGGGCGAAGGCTGAGACTGGTGACATGGTGAAAACGGAACCGTTCATTGTCGAGCTTACGAAGGAATTTCGGTTTGAGGCGGCGCATTTTTTGCCGCGGGTGCCGGCGGGGCACAAGTGCGGGCGGCTGCATGGGCATTCGTTTCGGGTGGAGGTGACGGTTCGGGGGGCGGTGGTGGAGGGGAGCGGGTGGCTGATGGATTTCGGGGAGTTGAAGGAGAAGTTTCGGCCGTTGGAGGAGGCGTTGGATCATCGGTATTTGAACGAGGTGGCGGGGCTGGAGAATTCGACGAGCGAGAACATTGCGCGGTGGATATGGGAGAGGTTGAAGGGGGAGGTGCCGCTGCTGTTTGCAGTGACGGTGCATGAGACATGCACGAGCCGGTGCGTGTATCGTGGGGAGTGAGGGCGGGAGGGAATCAGGGGAGGAGGTCGGCGACGGGGATTTGGGCAGCGGGGGCGGCGAGGGGGGAAACGGCGTCGCCTGCGCGGAAGATCGCGCGGGTGGTATAGCGGTGAGTTCGGGGAAACAAGGCATCCGGCGCGGGATCGCGCAGGATTTCGACGCAGTTATCGATGAGGTTGATGATCCAATAGTCGCGGATGTCCGCGGCGGCGTAGAGGGCGGCTTTGTCTCGGCGGTCGAGACGCAGCGTTGTGTCCGAAACTTCCACGACGAGGAGTGCAGACTGCGGGTGGGCGGTATAGTCGCGCATGCGGCCGGCGACGATGGCGACGTCAGGCTCTGGATCGCTGTCATCGGCAAGGTTGAGGGGTGCTTGAACCCGGATCCAGAATCCCTGGCCAAATGCCTTGGAAAGCGCCTCCGTCGCGAGGCTGACTCCAAGAACGTGCGAGTTTTTCTGGGCGGCCATGTCGAGAATCTCCCCATTGATTAACTCGACGCGCTTGCCCTCGAAGTAGCCGGCGTCGGCCATCTGGTAATACTGCTCGCGTGTGAAGCGGTGATGTGGTACATCATCGTCAGTTGCGGAGGACATGGTGCCTGTGGTGGTCATGACCGCATTATAGCTGAGTGGGAGGGAGGGCATCGAGGAAATCCTGGAGGATGTTGGCGGCGGCGAGGGCGTCGACGCGTTGGCGTTTCTGGTTGCGGGTGAAGTGGCCGGCGAGTTTTCCTTCGGCGCCGTGGGTGGAGAGGTATTCGGAGGCGCGGTGGATGGGGATGGCGGGGTCGAGGGTTTGGCGAAGGGTGAGGAGGAAGCGTTCGGTAAGTTTGGATTGCCGCGAGATGGAGCCATCGGCGTGGAGGGGGATGCCGATGACGACGGTGTCGATGTGTTCGCGCGCCACGAGCGCGGCGATGGCCTGGGCGAGTTGGTCGTCGGTGAGGCCTTCGTACATTTCGAATGGCAATGCCAGGCGGGTCTCGGTTTCGCCGATGGCGATTCCCGTGCGCCGGCCGCCGTAATCAATTCCGATCAGCCGCATGGCGTCGCCCGCCGATCCATTATTGCCCCAATCCTTTGAACATTTCATCCACCGTCTCGCGGGCAAATGTTTCCGGATCGGGCGGTTCCTGGGATTGCGTCGCGTCCGCTTCTTCCAGCAGCTGCTTCCACAACAGCCGCAACGTGTCATCGGTGTCGGCGGGCAAATTGAACTGCTCGCGCACCGCTTGCTTCCAGTCATTTCCGCCGAAGGTGCGTGAGAGGATAGTCGCGAGCATTTTCGATTTCTCCGCAGGCAGCAGCCCCAGCGTGTCCAGCACGTAGTTTTCCAGCACCGCCAGCATGGGATTGCGCTCATAGCGATCGGGAATTGAATCATTCATGGCAATCACATCGCTCGTCGTCAGACATACTCTTTTCCCTGCGTCTTTTCCACCGCCGCCACAAGCTGCTTGATCTTCTCGGCATCCTTGGCCGGGCAGACCAGTGTCGCGCGCGGCGTCTGGATGATCAGCAATCCCTCGCAGTTGATGGTCGCAATCAGGTGCTGCGGGTCTTCGCTTACCGCGATCACGTTTTTCGATTCCAGATGCGTCGTGCGCGTGTTCGAACGGTTTCCCGCGCCGTCCGCGGAGAGGGTCTCCGCAAACGCCGGCCAGCTTCCCACATCCAGCCAGCGGACCGGCATGGCGATCGTCGCCACCTGCGGCGCTTTCTCCATCACCGCAATATCGATCGACACCTTGGGCAGCGTCGGATACACCGCTTTGAGCACCTCCTGCTGGCGCGGCGTATCCCAGGCGTCGGCGATCTTCATCAACCCATCATAGGCCGCCGGCAAATGGTGTCGGAGCTGCTCCAGGATGGTGCGCGCCTTCCACACGAACATGCCTGAATTCCACGCGAAATTCCCCGTCGCCAGATACTGCCGGGCGAGTTCCTCGGGCGGCTTTTCCTTGAACGCCTGAACCTTGAAGACGCCGGGACAATCTGAGAATTCCGTTCCGCGCTGCACATAGCCAAACCCGGTCGCCGGATAGGTGGGCGTGATGCCGAACGTCACCAGCAATTCCGGATGCTTTTCCACCGCCTCGAAACCTTTTTGGAGCGCGGCCTGGAAGAGGTCCAACGGCTCGATGATGTGATCGGCCGTCAGAACGGCGAAGGCGGCATCGGGATCGCGCTTGTGCAAGATCGCCGCTGAAAATCCCACGGCGTTGGCCGTGTCACGTCCCTGCGGCTCGCCCAGGAGCTGGCCGGGCGCGAGCAGAGGCAGGTCGGCGAGAATTGGCGCCGCATATGCGGCCCCGGTGCAGATGTAGACGTTTCGCGCGTCCACGAGCCCGCGCAATCGCCCCGCGGCGATCTGCAGAAGCGAGCGCGGCGCTTCGCCGGCATTTCCGGGGATGAACCGCAGGAGCTGCTTGGGCGTTCCGGAGCGCGACATCGGCCACAAGCGGGTGCCGGCACCGCCGGCCATGATGACTGCGTATTGCATGAAACCCTCGGGAAAAAGCCGAAATATGCGCTCACGAGTCGCCGGGCAGTTATAATCGATGGACGGTCGTTGGCAACCAAACGGAGGCGGGCGCCATGCGGGTGATGCTTGTGGGGGCGGGAGGCGTGATGCTGCTGCTGGCGGCTGCCGGGCAGGCGTGGAGCCAGGCGACGCAGCCTCGCGTTCCTCTGGCGGCGGAAGACAAGATCGTGCTCACGAAGCCGGAGGTCGACAAGGACCAGCAGACCGTCACCATTGCCGCCGCCTTCTGGAATCAACAGATGCGCGGCCCCGTCGAAGTCGCCCTCTGCGGCCGGCCTTCCGATTTTCTCCACGAAACGATCCTCTCCGTCACGGCCACGCAGGACATGCTCATCAAAGCGATGCGCGACGCCGGCTTTCACGATGCCGACGCCTGGGTCTCGAGCGTCCGCGATTTCCCCCGCATCCGCGGCGACAAGGCGCTCATGCTGGTCACCGTCGAACATGATCACACCATTCAAACCTTCGCGCTCGACGAGCTGCTCACATTTTACAAATGGAACGTGCCGATCGGCCCTTACGGCTGGATGTTCAAGGGCGATCCGGAACATCAGCGCCCCGCCACCGCGCCGAGCAAAGATCCCGTGACCGGTGAACCGCTTACCGATGCCGGCAAAATCCTGCGCGACGATCCGCAGGTGGCTTTGCAGTTTCAGGGATTGCAGCACACCTCCCAGTCCTTCATCGACTTGCCGCTGGCGTATGACGACTGGTGTTTTCCGATGATGGATTACTGGCGCAACACCACGGTGCTTCCGCAGGCGGTGTTCGATTCCAACGGCACGATGCCGGTGACGCTGCGCATCGAAAAGGTGAATGAGGAGCAGTATCTCCAGCGCGCCGCGGCCGTGTGGCACGATGCGGCATTCAAGCAATACATGCTTCAGCAGATTCCGGTCGCCAGGCAGATCGATGCCGACAAAAAAAATCTCTGGGACCTGGTGCAGCGGCTCAAAGCGCTTCCGGCGGAGGATGCGTCCAATTCGGAGGTCTTCGCGCAGGCGGCGATGAAGGCCGCCGAAGTGGAGAAGGGTTATGCCGCGCTGGATGCCGCGTGGTCTTCCTGGGCGGCCGACCACGCACAGTTCGATCCCAAGGATGAAGACATCGACGAACTGCGCCAGCAGGCGAAGCTGTGGAAAGAGCACGGCGAGCTGATGAAAGAGCGCGCGTCGCAACTGGCCACGGCGGAGGAAGCCGCCTATGTGCTCCACGGCCTGCAAGGCAAGCCCGATCCGAACGGCGAGAAGCCACAACTGCGCGGCCAGGAGATCAGCGCCCGCTCCGCCGCGCTGATCGCCGAAATCAAGCAGCCGCTCGACAAATGGACCTTCGAGCAGAAACGCCTCGATCCCGACGATCCGCGCACCGACTGGGTCAACGGCATCCGTCTGCAACTGGCGCTGCTGCACGCCGAGCAGGTTTCCGGCGATGCCGGCGTGGCGTATGGCAAGGCGCTCGAAACCGGGACCGGCGACCGGGTCGCTCTGGAGAGCCGCTGGGCGCAATCGCAGGTGGCCGTGACCATCGCACAGTTGCAGGTGCAGCTCGCCGATGTCGCCTTTGAGCTTTCCAAGCGCGAGGGCATCGACAACGATCCCGACGTTCCCTCCCTGAAGGCGCGCCAGGCGCAGCTCCAGGCGCGCCTGCGGGAGGCGCAGGCGGCAACCCAGCCGGGCAAGTGAATCGCGTTTTGAAAAAAAGGTTACGTCTGGTCGGGCCCGGCGTCGGGGCAGGGGGCGCCGTGCAGAAGGATCGCATTTTTTCCGGCCGCCTTGGCCCGAAGCAGCGCTTCGTCCGCTTTGGCGAGCAGGTCGGGAAGCGTGTCCGCGTCCCAGGGGAAGCTAGCCAGGCCGCCGGAAATCGAGACCTGCCCCTGGATGTGGCAGGTCGCCGGCCACTGGTGATTCTGAATGGCCTTGCGGAAACGGTCGGCGGCGGCCACGGCGTCGCGCGGATGTTCCGAGTTCGGCTGCCGCGGCGCTTCGTTGTCCCAGAACACGACCGCAAACTCGTCGCCTCCCACCCGGGCCACCAGATCATGCGGCCGCGTGCATGCGCGCAGCAGCTTGATCAACTCGCGAATGATCGCATCCCCGGCCGCATGACCGAAGCGGTCGTTGTAATGCTTGAAATCGTCGATATCGAACAGCAGCACCGTCACGCGGAAGCGCTGCTCGCGCGCGCGATCGAGCAGGTTGGAGACGAATCGCGAGAAGTAGCGCCGGTTGTACGCGCCGGAAAGTTCGTCCGTGATCGCGAGCGTCCGCAGTTGCTCGAAGCGCCGCGCCACCGCATGCACCGCACTGAGAAAACCGGCCGCCTCCTCCAGCGCCTCCTGCTGGTCCGCAGACGCCTGCGAATCGCCGGGCGCATCCAGGATCAGCGTGCCAAAGATCGCCGCCGAATCGGGTGAGGAGACGCCGGCGCGAAGCTGGCCCGGCGCATCCGGCGGCAGGATTTCCGTCTGCCCCGGGTCCGCCGGCACAAATCGCAGCGTGCCGTTCCATGCAAAATGGCTTTGCATCAGCGCCAGTGCCTGGGCCGGCACGTCGAGATGTCCGGCCGCGAGGTCCTGGAGCAGGGCCGCAAAATCCGGCAACTGCACCGCGCTGGCGATGGTCTCCGAGAGCGGCGACTCTCCGCTTTGACGCGCCGGCGGGCGAACCGCTTCGATCGCTCGCGCCGGTGGCTGCCGTGTCGGAGCGGCCGCTGCCGCCAACATGGCGGCGTCCGCATCATCCAGCGGCAGAATCAGGTAATCGGTCGCTCCCCACGCCCGCCCCTTCCGGCAGCGCACTTCATCGGCCGGCTCGCACAGCAGATAAATCCGCGCCGCCGGGTACACCTTCCGCAGGGCCCGGGTCGCCGATTCAAGCTGCTCGATTTCCTGCGACACAGCCGCCGCCACGATCTCCACGGAGACCATCCGCGGATCCCCGGCCGACAGCACCGCATCGATCAGGGTGGGGCATTCTTCCACCGTCACTCCCGGAATCGCCAGCCGCATCGCCGCCGCCGAAGCGCCGGCGACCAGAATCCGCGCCCGCGCGGGCCCTGGCGGCGGACCGTCGGTCAACGGCTCGGTAATTTCCGCCACGCCCAGTTCGCGCAGCGGCAGGGGTGCCGGCGGCGCGGGTTCAGGCGCAGGCGCCTGGGAAGGTGGCGAAGTTGTCACGGGCGTCGTCAATGCCTCTCCACGCGCGCCGGCGGGTCCCTCGAAGGTTCCGCACAACGCGTCGCTCCTGGTCGGTTACACCCAACGTCATTTCATCATAGCGTTTTCCATCCGGCTGTGTCACGGCCAATCCCGCCGGGGGCGCGGTGGGGGCGCCATCCTCCGCAAGCTATTGATCTTCACGTTGCCAATGTCCCCCGCAGCCTCGCCGCGCATCGGCGGGGGACCCGGCCCAAGGGCCGGGGCTAAACATTTTTGGATATTTGTTGGGTAAAGATCAATAAACGCCGGCGTGGCGAGGCCATGTGAAACTGGGAAATGATGCATGTCCTGTATGAGGGCTCGATGAGCATGGCTGCGTGCAACGGAATCCAAGTGACCCTTTTTGCTGTTTCGCCACTTGGCGCCCAATTGTAAATCCTCGGTGAACGGCATATTGACAAGCGCCTATGGGGCAGGCATAGTGTTCAACATCGAGCAATCTACATTCAGCCTGTCTGGTTCGATCGGGATTCAGTTTGCAACTTAGTGATCCATGGGGCGTCTGTGGCAGTGTCCCCGCGATAACGGAATTGTCCGCCGCCGGTATCGAGGGTTCTTTATGTGTTTACGTGCGGTCGTTTGGGAGTGCAGTCGTGGGACGTGCAACGGGGAAGGTCAAGTGGTTCAATGACCAGAAGGGATTCGGGTTCATCAGCGGCCAGGATGGTCAGGACATCTTCGTGCATCACACGGCGATCGTCGCGGAAGGCTTTCGGACGCTGAAGGAAGGCGAGCCGGTCGAATTCGATTGCGAGCCGGGTCCGAAAGGGTTGAAGGCGACGAACGTCAAACGCCTCGGGGCTCCGGTGGTCACGCAGTAAACGACCCCGGCCGCCAAAGGAAGCGGTGCGACGAGCGGCGGGCCTGAGGCGCCCGGTTCGGTGGACGCGATAGTTTCCGCGTGGGATGGGCGCCGGGGGGATTGTGGCGAGAAGTGGTAAGCCAGCGAATAATCTGAGCCCTTACGGGATGACATTTGGCGGTCACCGGACGGGAGCGTTGCGCACGGGGGAAGCGCTTTCCGGGGCGCGACCGGCGTCGGACGCTGGCATCGTGGCGCCGCCGTTGGCCGGGTTCATGTGCCGATTCAAGGTGATCGCGCCGACAAACTGGCGAGGCAGCAGCGTCACGGCGGTTCCGCCCCATTCGACAATCAGGATGTCCCCCTTCACGCGGATGCGGCGCACGTTGGTGTAGATCGTGGTTTCCTTGTTGGAGTTGGGGTAAATCTGAATCACGTTGGCCGAGGACATGGCGCTCGGATCCTCGTAGAGCACATCATCCCCGGAGGCTCCGGCCTGCGCCGCGGCGGACGTCTGCGCGAGGGCCGTCGGGGTGAGCAGGGCGAGTGCGGCAAAAAGGGTGAGGCCACGGGCGGAACGATTCATGCGGGGCTCCCAACGAGAACACGCCATCACGACGACCGTCGCCGGCCGGAATGTTGGCCGGGGCGGGAGCGTCATGGTAGGCTTAGGCACTGCAACTGGGCAATGGAAAAAGGCGATGGTGCTTGGCCGGTATGAGCGGATGGCGGGGATCGCAGCGGCGCTGCTGCTGGCGGCGACGGCCGGGGCGTGGGCGGATACCGTGGTGGCGGATGGGTTTACGTACGATTGGACCCTCGTCCTGGGCCTGCGCGGCGACAAATTCGTTTTCCGCACCCAGCAAGGCAAAGACGTCACCGTCGCTCTGAACACGGTGTCCAAAATCCTCCTGGATAAGGCTCCGAATTTTAACGGCGCGGAGGAATCCCGGGACAGCGATGCGAAAAAGGCGGCGGCCCTTTATCGGGAGGCCCTCAGCCAGGAAATGAACGCCGCAACCCTCCGGCCAATGGCGTGGTGGCGGGCGATCGGCCCCACGGATGCCGACGGCAGATGGACGGACGCCGTGAGCCTGTTCCTCAATTTGTATGCAACCTGCCCGACCGACACGATCTGGAAGCTGCGCCCGACGCACGTGCCCGCGAAGGGTTCGAGCATGCTCAAGGAATCGGCCGACCTGATCGGCAAGAAGGTGGCCGCACTGCCTCAAGCCGGGCCGGTGGGGGGGGCGGCCGGGGATTTGAACTGGACGGATGTCCGGAAGCGCCTGCAAACCTGGCAGGTGGATCTGTATACGCGCGCGGGCGAAACGGATACGGCGGCACGGCTGGCACGGGTGCTGGCGGGCGGTGCGCCGGATGATGATGCGGCCGGCGCGGCGTCGGCGGCGCCCGCGGCGCACAACGGGGAAATCACGGTCGTGGAAATGGCGCCGATCGAGGACGCGATCAAGACGGGTCACTATGACGCCGCGATCAGCCAGGCCGACAAACTGATGGATCACGCCAACGCCGACGGCGCGGTGGCGCTGTTTCTGGCGAAGGCCCGCGCGTATGCGGGCGAGAAGCAACCGGAATTGGCGGTGGCGAATTACCTGCGCGTGGCGATTCACTATTCCGCCAGCAAGGAAGCGCCCGGCGCGCTGGCCGCCGCGGCCGACCTCCAGCGGCAGTTGGGCCACGTCGCCGAGGCGGACCGACTGCTCAAGGAGATCAAAGACAAATACCCCGATTCGCCGGAAGCGTTAAAGGCCGTCCCGCCGGCGGCATCCGTGGTTCCCGCGCCCCCGCGCTGATCTTTTTCGTCCTGGTGTATGTTCAGACGCTATCTTGTTCCTTTCAAAGCCCACCGCTTGCCGCACGTGCTGACGGACGCGCTGGTGATCGGCGGCGGCGTGGGCGGCTTGCGGGCCGCCCTGGAGGCCGCGGAGTATGGCGATGTCCTGCTGGTGACCAAGGCGGAGCTGCGGGAATCGAATACGTATTACGCGCAGGGCGGGATCGCGAGCGTGACGACGCCGGAGGATTCATTCGAATCGCACATCCAGGACACGGTAACGGTGGGCTGCGGGCTGGGGAATCGGGCGGCGATTGAGACGGTGGTGCGGGACGCACCGGCGCGGATCGAGGAGCTGGTGCAGTGGGGGGCGAATTTTGACCGGGAGATCGACGGGGCGCTGGCAATCGGGCGGGAGGGCGGGCATTCGTATGCGCGAATTATTCACGCGCTGGGCGATGCGACAGGCAGGGAGCTTGCCAATTCACTTACGCGGAAGGTGCGGAGCCATGCGGACATCGATGTGATGGAGCATGCGTTCGTGCTGGACCTGTTGACGGTTGGCGGCGGATGTGCCGGGGCGGTGGTGTGGCAGAAGGACCGGGGGCTGTTTGTCGTGCTGGCGCGCAAGACGCTGCTGGCGTCCGGCGGGGCGGGGGTGCTGTATCGGGAAACGACCAACCCGCCGGTGGCGACAGCGGACGGGCATGCGATGGCGTATCGTGCGGGGGCGGTGATGCGCGACATGGAAATGGTGCAGTTCCATCCGACGACCATTTACATCGCGGGGGCGACGCGGGCGCTGGTGACGGAGGCGGTGCGTGGAGAGGGGGCGAAGTTGATTGATAAGAACGGCTACCGGTTCATGCCGGACTATCACCCGATGGCGGAGCTGGCCCCGCGCGACATCGTGTCGCGGGCGATGCTGGCGCAGATGGCCAAGACGCAGTTCACGCACGTCTTCCTGGACGCCCGGCACATGAGCGAGGAGGCGTTCAAGGCACGGTTTCCCGGCATTTACGAGATGTGCATGTCGTTCTCGATCAACCCGGCGGTCAAGCCGATCCCGGTGCATCCCAGTGCGCATTACATGGTTGGGGGGGTGGTGACGGATCTGGACGGGCGGACCAGCATCGAGAATCTGTATGCGGTGGGGGAGGTATCCAATACGGGGTTGCATGGGGCGAACCGGCTGGCGTCGAATTCGCTGATCGAGGCGCTGGTGTTTGGCAAACGGGCTGGGGAGCATGCGGGGAAGCTGATCGCGGAGGAGGCGGAGGACCTGATTCCGCCGCGGCTTACGGTGGAGATCGAGTCGTCGTCGCGCACCGAGCTGGATATGTCAGACGTGCGCAGCAGCTTGCGGTCGCTGATGTGGCGGAACGTGGGCATCGAGCGGAACGGGACGCACCTGGAGGAGGCGGGGGAGATCATTGATTTCTGGTCGCGGTACGTGCTGGACAAGACGTTTGACAATCCGGCGGGGTGGGAACTGCAGAACATGCTGGAGGTGGCGACGCTGGTGACGCGTTCGGCGGCGTTGCGGACGGAATCGCGCGGGGTTCATTATCGGACGGACTTCCCTGCGACCGATGATCAACGGTGGCGGGTGCATATTGACTGGCAGGCCCAGCGGCCGGCGCCGACGCTTTCGGAGGTGCGGGCGGATGTGCAGGCGGCGGCAAATCGGGCGTGAAGCGCGCCACGATGCGTGAGCGGCGGCTTTCGTTTACGATCCGCCGACCCCTAATGGAAAGCGAGGCGTCCGCGGCGGATGCGATGGACCACGTTCTTTATCCTTCTCTATCTGATGGCCGCGCTGCAAATGGCGCAGTTGGGGGCAATTCCGCATGGGATGACAGCGGCGGGCGGGGGGGGCCCGGCGTGGCCTGCGATTGAGTATCTGCCGATCCTGGCGGTTTTCTATTCGCTGTTTGCGGTGGATGCGTCGGCGCCGTTGGCGGCGCTGGTGTGCGGGGCGGTTTACGATCTGGGAAATTATCCCAACGATCTTCTCGGGACGAATCTGGTGCCGCTGGCGCTGGTGAGCATCCTGGTGGTGAAGATCCGGTTGTCGATTTTTCGGGAGCATGTGGTGTCGCAGGGGCTGGTGGTGCTGGTGGCGCTGCTGCTGTTTGCGGTGCTGTCGGTGGTGATGCGCGTGCTGGTGCAGGCCCCGCTGGAGGGGCACAGCGTGTGGACGCATTTCTGGATTTTGACGGGGGACGCGGTGTATTCGGCGGTGGTGGCGCCGGCGATTTTCTGGGTGTTCTTCCGGTTCACGCCGCTGTTGGGATTTACGTCGCACGGGCCGCGGATGCGCGGCAAAGCGTGATTCGGCGGGGGCTTGCCGGGGGTGCCGGCGTGGAGGGGGTTACCGGCGGTGATAGCCGGCGGCCTCGAGGAAGGGGGTAATCTCGTGCATCCAGCGATACCAGACGATGGCCAGCCAGCCGTAAGCGCCCACCAGGAGCCAGCAGGCGGGAAGCGCCCATCCGCTGGAGCGGAGTTTCCAGAGCATGGTGGAACCGGCGATGAGCATGACGAGCTTGTAGCAGATGAAGGAGGGCTTGAGGCCGGCGATGAGGAAGGCGGCGGCGACGGGGTTGAGCTCCTGGAGCATGCCTAAATGATAGGCAAAGAGGGTGCAGTAGAGGTCCACGAGGTTGAGGACGGCCAGGAGTGCGAGGAGGAGGGCGATGCGCTGTGCACGGGAGGCCTGTTGTCCGACAGCGAGGTTCGGGCGTGACAGGGGGTGGAAGGAAAGCAGTCGATAAACGGCCAGCATGACCGGACCTCAGGGGGATCGATCCCGCCGGGATAGATGGGACTTGGAAGGGATCGGTTATGGGCGGGGGTGACTTGAGGGGATACGGGAAAAGGGGATGGGGGAGGCATTTTTGCAATTTGGCGGGATTTGCGTATGTTTGGCGGGTGAGACGTGTATTTGTGGAAGTGATGGCAAGATGAAGATTCACGAGTATCAGGCGCGGGAGCTTTTGGGCAAGGCGGGGGTGCCGGTGCCGCCGGCGACGGTGGTGGACACGCCGGATGCGGCGGCGGCGGCGTTCAAGATGAACGGGGCGCCGATGCAAGTGGTGAAGGCGCAGGTGTTTGCGGGCGGGCGTGGGAAGGCGGGGTTCGTGGCGCTGGTGAAGAGCGCGGAGGAGGCGGCGGAGAAGGCGAAGTTCATGCTAACGCACCGGATGGTGTCGGTGCAGACGGGTCCGGAGGGAATCGAGGTCAACAAGCTACTGATCGCGGCGGGGGTGGACATCGCCAAGGAGTATTACGTGTCGATCACGCTGGATCGGACACGGGGGGCGCCGATTTTGATTGCGTCGGCGGAGGGGGGGATGGAAATTGAGGAAGTGGCGAAGAAGAACCCGGTGGCGCTGATTAAAGAGCCGCTGCATCCGCATCTGGGGTTGCTGCCGTTTGCGGGGCTGAAGGTGGCGAAGCGGATCGGTTTTTCGGGGAAGCAGGCGTCGCAGGTGGCGAAGCTGCTGGTGAACCTGAGCAAGTTTTATTTTGCGTATGATTGCTCGCTGGTGGAGATCAACCCGCTGGTGGTCACGAAGACCGGCGAGGTGATGGCGATTGACGCGAAGGTGCAATTTGACGACAACGCGCTGTTCCGGCACCAGGACCTGGTGGAGATGAAGGATGACGCGGAGACGGATCCGCTGGAGCTGCGGGCGCAGAAGGCGAGCTTGAATTACATCAAGCTGGACGGGTCGATCGGGTGCCTGGTGAACGGGGCGGGGCTGGCGATGGCGACGATGGATGTGATCAAGCTGTTCGGCGGAAGCCCGGCGAATTTTCTGGATGTGGGCGGCGGGGTGACTGCGGAGGGGGCGAAGGAGGCGTTTCGGATTATTTTGTCGGATCCGAAGGTGAAGGGGATCATGGTTAATATATTCGGGGGGATTGCGAAATGTGATTTGATCGCGGCGGCGCTGATTGACGCGGGGAAGGAGATCGGGTTCAAGGTGCCACTGGTGGTGCGGCTGGAGGGGACGAACGTGGCGGAGGCGAAGGTGCTGCTGGATGGGGCGAAGAAGGATTTGCCGACGTTGCAGACGGCGAACGATTTGAACGATGCGGCGAAGAAGGTGGTGGCGGCGATTGGGTAGAATGGCGGGAGGGCGGGGCGCGTCACCTGGAGAATGAGCGATGACTCAAACGAATGGGAATCATGTCGGGCGGGCGGAAATCGAGCGCCAGGCGCGGCTGCTGGCGCGGGAGAACCGGCTGGCGGAGCCGGCGATTACGAAGGTGTATTGGTTTCCGGATGGAGAGGAAGTGCGTCTTCTGGAGCTGGACGGCACTGTCCCCGCAAGCCAGGACAAGAGGGTGCATCCCTATTATTTTCAACCGTCTCCGCAGGATGAGCTTCCTGCGACGACGGCAGTGGCGCTGATCAATCCTGACGAGGACGGAAAGGTCGAATTGCCGGCGGCCTGGGGCGAGTGGAAAGACGCCATAGAAATCGAGGTTGGCAAGTGAAGTGGCGGTCGGCATTTCTCCGTCAGGCGCGAAGTGATAACGCGGCGCGGCAACATTTTGCGCGGGTGGGCGTCGAGCAATGCCACCAACTGCACTACCTTCAGATGGCCACGGAAAAACTTGCCAAGGGGATGCGGGCGAACGACGTTAACCGAGACCCACCGGAGTTCACGCATGCGGCCTTTGTCAATGGGCTGCGGGCGATCAGGCGCTTACCGCACATGTGGAGGAGATTGGGATTCAAGGACGACGCTCATTTTGCCGCGTTCATCAACTCGCTTCTTCCCCTTGCCGGCCGCGTCGAAAGGCTTGCGCCGGCTTTTGCGGGAAAAAGGAACCCCAATGCCGAGTATCCCTGGGCTCCCGCCAGCGGGCAGCATGCGATTGCGCCGGCAGACTTTACCTTTCCGGAATTCGATCCTCGAAACCCACAAGTGGCGAAGCTCCTGTGGCTCGTGGACAATCTCGTCAATTTCTTGATCTGACCTTGGGAGGCGTTGTGTCCATACTCGTCAATAAGAACACGAAGGTGATTACGCAGGGGATTACGGGGGCGGG
>DASZZD010000020.1:0-33150 GCA_035545015.1 Phycisphaerae bacterium | reverse complement strand
TCCTTATCTGCGACGCCAGCATCCGCCACGTCGCCGACGGTATCCCCACCGTCACCGCCGGCCCCGTCGCCCGCGTATTCAACGCCGGCGTCTCCTCCGTCGACTCCGACCCCGGAAACAATGAAACATTCGTCGCCATGCGCTTACCAATGATCAATGACAAATAACAAATGACAAATGACGGTCCCCGGCGCCTTCATCGGCTTCTCGCTTCGCCAGGCCGAGGTTTTCCGTCGCATGTGTGCACGATCCGCGAAAAAATCTTGTGGAGCTGATGCGCCTCGTCCCACAACACCGCCGCCTCATCACGACGATCAGGACACGGCACAACGACCATGCGCAGCCAGTATTTCGACTCCCTCGCCTCCCTCCGCGCAATAGTAATCCGATGCCGAAAATCTTTCTTCGACGACGCCTCGTCCGCCTCTCCGTAGTTCGACCCGACACTAGTCCCCGCTTTCACGAGCTGCACGATCAGCGGTGAAGTGACCACGTTCCGCGGTAGCGTCATCGCAAACCGCAACACCGCTTCCCCAAACCTTGCCGTCCTTTCAAGCAGGTCATACGGCGGTTTTTCCCAAACCACCTTCTCCGCCGGTCCCGCGCCGCGCTCATTCGCCCGCGGTATCGTCATTTGCCGTCTATCCCGCATCACATGCCCTTTCATCCCAAGTAGCCATTGTCATTTGTCATTTGTCATTTGACATTTGTCATTCCACTCACATCCTGAATTTCTTCTGGAACAACTGCAACAACGCCGTCCACACCTGCGCCGCCAGCGGCTTCTTCGCAAACGTAAACCGCACCACCACCCGCTGCCCCGGATACAGCGGCAATTTGTGCGACGCCGTGTACGCCGACTGCACCTCCGGCGGCGCCCATACCAGCTTCAAATCGTCGATCCTCACCTCGAAGAAATTCTCCACCGTCTTCGTCCCCTGCCGATCGTCCGGCGCCGTGTTCAGGTCTCCGCCCAGCGTATACCCCAGCGCCGCCGATGGTAACTGGTTCGACCCCGCCGTCGGTATCTCCTTGATCCGCCCGCTCAACACAATGTCCGGACGCCCCTTCACCCGAATCTCCACCTCCCGATTCGCCTCCTTCGCAATCGGCCCCGCCAGATCGTTCGCCGCCGCCGCCCGAATGATCAGATGATCCAGCGACGCGATATACCCCAGGCTCTCCCCCCGGTTCAAATATGCGTGCTCCTTGCTCTCCAGCCCCGGCAACACCAGCTCCCCCGAAATCGGCGCCTCCACCTTCAATGCCGCCATCCGCTGGTCCAGCTCCCTGATCTGCTGCGCATACCCCTCCATCTGGTCCTGTTCCCCCTTCGCCTTCCCCGGATCCGTCGGCTGCTCGATGTCCCGCCGCACCCGGTAATATTCCAGATCCGCCGCCAATCCCGCTCGCTCCGCCGTCATCTCCGGGCTGTATTGCGCAACCAGCGTCGTCTTCGCCCCCGCATAGGGCACGTCGAGACCATCCTTCGCCGGTGCCAGCTCCAGCGCCGGCGTCGATTCCACAAACCCGTCCGCTCCCGCAAATACCTCCCGCATCTCCACCGGCTCCACTACCCCCTGCGCCCGCGAACGGTCCGGCAGCGGAATCGCACCGATCCCCACCAGCATCGCTCCCACCGCCACCGCCGTCGTCCCGATCGCACGCGTCCGCACCCGCGCCAGCTCGCTGTTCGTCGCCAGGTAATGCACAAACTTCCCGATCGGCATCAGCACCCACGTGATGATCGCCGCCACCCCCATCGCCACCGCCAGCACGATCAAGACCCCATTGAGCACCCGCGCCAGGTAAAACATAATCCCGAACGACACCACCGCACGCATCAGAAACGACGCGATCGCATACCAGAACAGCCACACCTGCTCCGACGCCGAATACGCCGGGTTCCGCGCGAACCGCACGTTCCACACATACTTCTTCACCAGATAAAAAATGTACTCCTTCGCCCGCTGCCCCAGATTCGGAATCTCCAGCACGTCCGACAGCATGTAATAGCCGTCATACCGCAGCAGCGGGTTCGCGTTGAACAGGATCGTCGAAAAGCCCGCCACGAACATCACGTTGTACGCAAACGCATGCATCCACCCCCATTGGCCGTTGTCCCCCGACGTGTTCGCCCACACCATCGCCGCCACCGACGCGATCGCCAGCTCCACCCACATCCCCGCCGCCCCCACGATCGCACGGTGCCACTTGTTCGTCAGCGCCCACGATGATGACGCATCCACGTACGGCACCGGCGTGAAAATCAAAAACATGATCCCGATCGTGTGCACCTCGCCCCCCGTCCCGCTCTGCCTCCCGAACTTCTTGCACGAAATCGCATGCCCCATCTCGTGGCATGCCTTGATGCACGCAAACGCGATGTACAGCAGAATCAAATTGTCCGCATTCAAAATCCCGCCCGCCGAATCCAATATCCGCGTCGGCCAGTTCGGCACTTCCGAAATCGCGTAACACCCGCCCCCGATCAACAACGCCCACACAATGAACCCGATCGGCGAAAAGATCCACCCCAATAGCGGCAGCCACTTCTCCAGAAACGCATCCGGATCCACCAGCGGCACCCGCGCAAACATGATGTTCATCAAGTACGATGACACCTCCCGCGAACGCCGCTTCTTGTACCGCAAAAACAACGTGTGCGTATCCGCCGGCACTTCCGCCTGCAAAAGGTTCGCCGTGTACAACTGCCCCAGCAACTGAATCACTTCCCCCTGTGTCGGCGCCTCATCCCCAAGCTGCTCGTTCACCAGTTTCCACGCGTCCGCCACCGACCGCTTCCCATCCAGCAGCCCGATGAACCGATACGCCGGTTCCGCCAGTCGGAAAAACGCATTGTTCGTGTGGTCCTGCACCACATGCCATGGCTGCGAACGAAAATGCTGCCGCGAAATCTGCACCGTCGAGCGCAACCGCGGATGCAGCTCCGCCACCCGATACCACGATTCATGAAATGTCGGACGTTCAATCGGCAAGGGCGCACCACATCGTCAGAAACCAGAACTCAGCCGCATATTTGCAGACCCGGGATTTTATCAGGCACAGGGGGTGGGGGTGTTAGCGCCCCCGCCGCTTTTACCGCTACCCGTTCGCTCCGCGCGCCAACCACTCCTTCCACCCGGCATTCCGAGACGCGACCATGAGGGAGCGTGGCGGCGGGGGCGGCGGTAGGGGCGGCGGAGAAATTACCCCGCACCGGCATCGGCCGCGGCGGTGGCGGCGCCGGCTGCGGCTGACCCGGTGACGGTGACGGACTGCCAAACGGTCGCGGCGGTATCGGCATGCGGATGAAAGCCCTCTCGCTGTCAGTGACGCAAAAAACCACGATGAGCCCCTCTTCTTCGACCAAATCCCACCCCCAACATCGAACTTGCTCCCCCCAAACCCTCCCTCACCCGCAAAACAACTTCCCACCCTCAAAACCACCCCCATTATCAGCCACGCCACCACGCCACACGCCTCCCGCCCACGTCCCTCCGTCGTCAAAAAATCCGAACCTTCCACGCCCCTCACCGTACAACCTCCGTGCTGGAGGAGGCTTCTCATGTCCCACACCGAATTCGTGAACTACCAATCCCCAGGTCGCGTCAGCCGCCTCGCCGTCGCGGCGTTCATCGCAAGCATCGCCCTCTTCCTCCTCTCATTCCTCATCCTCCCCGGACTCCTCGCCCTCGGCCTGGGCGTCCTCGCGGAAATGCGCATCAAACGCAGCCGCGGAAAACTCGGCGGCCTCGGTTACGCCGAATGGGCCGGAACCATCGGCCTCACTAGCTTCTGCATCGGCATCCTCCTCGACCTCTTCGTCCTGACAATGGGTCCTGGCTCGCGCAGCGGCCCCTCCGCCCGCAGCGCCTGCGCCGCCAACCTTAAAGGCATCGCCCAATCCATGATCGTCTACGCCAACGAAAACGATGACGCCTTCCCAGTCGTCTCCTACGCCCCCTACACCGCCGCCCTCAATTCCCCCACCGCCTCCACCGCCCCAACCCCCGACGCCGCCCTCGCCAGCTACTACACCCGCGCCCCCGCCCAGGCCGGCAGCGTCACCGCCTGCGCCTGGATCCTCGTCCTCCGCGGCCAGGTCGCCCCCAAAGGCTTCATCTGCCGAGACGACCCCTTCGTCACCCGTCCCGCCGCCGCCAACGACCCCGACGGCCGCGCCTACGACAACTTCCAGTCCCTCTCCCAGCTCAGTTACTCCTTCGCCTACCCCTGGAAAGCCGACGGCGCGGTAGGGGGCTGGTGGAAAAACACCGGCGACGAAAACATCCCCCTCGCCGCCGACATGGCCCCCGAAGATGGCACCGGCTCCCCCCCGCGCAACCTCAACCCCCTCGCACCCCCCGCCAACTATCACACCTGGAACTCCGTCAACCACCTCGGTGACGGCCAGAACGTCGCCTTCGCCGATGGCCACGCCGAATTCTGCCGCACCCCCCTCGCCTCTCCAACCGACAACATCTGGACCACCTCCGCCACCCCCTCCACCGGCCCCGCCCCCTACGGCGGAATCCCCGCCAGCCGCTCCCACGGCCCCGCCCTCACCAACAACCAACCCCCCTTCGACATCGTCATGTACCCCGTCCGCAACGCCACCACCGGCCAATGACCCCGCGCCGCTGTACCGCCCCTTGCATTCGCTCAGATCGGTTTGGGAATCTCCTTCGGCAATTGGCCACTCCCGCGAATCTTCCTGAGAAGATCATTGGTATTCATCCATTGGTTTGAACCCTCGAAGCCGCATCGGTCACCCTGTATATCGAGACAGTCCAGAAGGGCGCTCGCATCGGGATTGAAAATAAAAAGGTACGTCTGCCTTGTTTTGAGAACCAGCGGCCCCTCGGTCGAATAACGAGCGGCAAAGGTCGACTGGTCGAATTTCCCACGCAACACCGTGATGTTACCAATCGTCGATTTTCGGTCGTCAAAGAGAACTGACTCCTGGACCAAAACCGGCCCCGGGAGCGCCTCGATGGATTGGACAGTCCCTTCAACGACTGCGCCAACTTTGATGACTGGACCGGCCTGGGGCAAGAAGGGGTCGCAATGCAGACTGTAAACGCCGTTTACGTAATCGTCGGGAGGCTCTGGAGAAAACACGATGTCCGGATGACTTCCCGACAGGCGTGCGGGCGTATCATGGCACCCGAAAGCGCAGAGCAAACCCAAAACCAACAAACCCGCAATCCAGCATTTCCCCATCCAACCTCCAACCCCCGTGACCCCACCGCCGCCATTGTACCCGAAGCGGATCCCAACGATCGCGCGGGGCCAAATCCCCCACCAAAAATTCCCCAAACTTTCCGGGAACCTTTCCCCTCTCCCATCCGTTCTCTCTGATGCGACCGCCAAAATCTTTTAGCGGTCGGCCTTGGCCGACTTGGTCCGCCATGCCCAGGGAGAAGAATCATGCACCCCCCATCCATCCACACCCCGCACCCGCACGCCCGCCCCTCCCGCCCTCACCTCTCCCCATTTGCCCTTGCGCAAAAAACCATGAGCATCTTGAGCGCCTCTCCCCCACCCATTCATAACCCACGCAGCCACAATCTCCTGCAAAACATTCACAACCATGGAAATTTGCGCACCTGCGCAACCCAAACGCTGCCTGACGCCAAGTGCCTCCTGCCCGATTCCTTACGGCGACTGTCCCATGCTCCGGAGCACTTGCTCAAACAACGCAACGCCCCGCGGGATCCCCTGCTGGATCATCGCCTGGTAATGATCGCCCGTCGCAACGATGGCAATCGACCCGTGGCCGCCCGCGGCGTTGATGCGGTTGATGAAGCCGGGGAAGTTCGCCGTGTCCGCCACATGGTCCTCGCGCGAGCCGAAGACGAGCACCGGGATCGACGTGAGGCGAGCGGCGAAGGTGATCGGCGAGTGATCGGTGATGAAGCTCATGAAGCCGGGGCGATAGTGTTCCATGACCGGCCATGCCTGGGGATTCTGGCCGGTGATGTCCAGGATCGGGCAATAAGCGGCGCAGGCTTTGACCCGGGGCTCATGCGCGGCGACCAGCAGCGCCAGCGTGGCGGCCGAAGAGTGACCGGCAACAAAAAAGCGGTTCGCGTCGATCATGGGCGCACGCGCCGTGATGAAATCCATGGCGCGCCGGGCATTGAGCAGGCCCGCATCCGCCGTGCGGAATTTGTCGTAGGCGTCGAAGACCTGGTCGTTGGTGGGGTGATCGGGTTTGGGGCCATCGAGCGAATACATGCAGACTGCAAAACCCGCGCGGACGTAGGGATAGAGTTCGGGCGAATCGCCGGCCAGGCTAAACGTGTTGCCCGTGATCAGCGGTGTCCCGGCGGGGCCGACGAAAACGCAGGGCAGGGGACTGCGCGGATTCTTCTCGGGGATGAGCACGAGGACGTTCATCGATTGGGCCGACGGAGCGCCGGTGGGAAAGCGTCCGGGGGCGTAGAGCGTGATGCCCGGGGCCGGGCTTTCGGCAGGGCCGAGCGGAGGGAAGTCGTCGGCGGATGGAGGCGCGGGAGGGGCATCGGGGGATGGGGCGTAGTGGTCTTGCGGAGATTCCGCATCGGCGGCCGATTGCCGGGTCCGCGGCGGGGTGGCCGCCGCGATGGCGGCTTCCCTGGCGTGCTGGGATTCGAGATGGTTGTTGATGGCAATGAAAAGAAGGAAGAGCAACATCACGGCGCCGGCGCCGATGGCGTAGGTGTACGGATTGGACAGGTTGAGCGGTTGCCGCGGCTGCCGCGGCTCAAAGTGCACGAGCGGCTGCTGCGGCGGATAGAGCACCGGCGGTGGAGCGGGGCGCGCAACGCGCTGGGGTGGCCGCGGTTGCCGCGGAGCCTGAGGAAGCGCAGGAGGATCGTCCGCGAGCCCGACGCGGAAGGTGTCTCCGCATTGCGCGCACTCCACAGTCTTTCCCGCCATGGCATCGCGAAGGCGATAGGAGGCGCGGCAATGAGGACACGTGGCGGCGATGGGCATCGGGGTGAGTTCTCAGGGACCACAGGAAATAAGCGTTATCGATTATCGGTTGCCTGCGTGCCGGGGGTGAGAGCAGCCAGCGACGCAGCAGCCCAGGGCCAACCATGCACCGTGGAATCAGCCGCGGATCCTGTGCAAGAAGGCTGCGGCTTGCACGGCGAGCCCAATGATGATGAAAAGGTCCAGGATGAAATAGCAACCGGTAATAGCGGCGCGGGCCATCGTTTTGAAGTCCAGGATGGCATGGATCGTGAAGGCGGCCAACGTGATGAGGGTGAGGACGGTGACGATGCCCGGCACCTGGTACTGTTGAAGGACTTGCAGGTCATCCACCATGCCTTGAGTTTTCATGGTAGTCGTGACAGCGAGGTAAATCGGCAAGGGAATGCCCGTGATGCCGAAGATCGGCCAGCGCTTGCCGGTGATGAGCAGCGCGCGAAAGTATCCCGCAAAAAAAGTGATGGACAACAGCACCGCCGCGTACGCGAACACCACCACGGTAAGAACGGCAGAGCCGGCAAACGCGAGCATGGCGCCCAGCACGACCAGCACATGCATGTAGAACAGCGGAGAATAGAGAAACAGCCGCGTGAAAGAAAGATCCCCGGCGGCCTCGCGCGGCGTGTTGTTTTTGACCCGGACGAACCGGCTCGTCTCACGTGGCGGCGGCGGCGCTTCCATGACGGTCGGGGGAACGTACACGCGGTCTTCCAGCGGCGCGGCGCTTTCTTCGGCGGCGGCCAGCGCGGCCAGATCGTAGTCGCCGGCAATCGGATCGGGCTCTGGTTCTGGAGCGGGCCGTGGCGGCGGTGCGATGCGTCTAACGGCGGGATGTTTGGCAAGGGCCGCGGGGACCGGGGCGCTCGGCGCCGGCGCCACCTTGATCGGACCGCCACAGGTGGGGCAGGTGACGGTCTTGCCCGCAAGTTTCCGGCTCACGCGATAGTTCTTGTCGCAGGCAGTGCAGAGGGCATCAACAGGCATGAGAGCTGACTCCACGAGCGATCCCCACGTGCGGCGGATTGGTTCTTTGCCACAGGCAACCCGCTTCAGCGCGCCACGGGCGCGCCGAACCGGAAGGGAGATATCACACGTGAACATGGATTCGGGGGTAACCGTACTTCTCCCGCCGGATCAAAATAGTGTGCCGCGGGGTCGCCATGAAAGCAAGAAAAGAACCTCAAGGCGGTCGGATAATGCGAAAGGTTCAGGGCCGCAGGACCAGGGTTGCCCTGAAAAGGGGACCACATCCGCACCGCCTGGTCGAACGAGCGGCGTTGCAACTTCGCGGGCGTCGGCCGAGGGCATCAGGGATGGGTTTCTTCATACCATGCAATGGTTTTTTTCAGCCCCTCTTCCAGCGAGGTTGTGGCGACAAAACCGAAACGTTCGCGGGCGCGCGTGGTGTCGAGGCAGCGGCGGGGTTGGCCGTCGGGCTTGCTCGGGTCCCACACGATTTTGCCATGGAAACCGGTGAGCGTGGCCACGAGCTCGGTGAGATTCTTGATGGTGATTTCGCGGCCCGCGCCGAGGTTGACGGGATCCGGATCGTTGTACTTTTCGGTCGCCAGGACGATGCCTTCCGCCGCGTCTTCGACGTAAAGGAATTCCCGCGAAGCGCTCCCTGTGCCCCAGGCCTCGATGTGATCCGCGTTGCGGCGTTTGGCTTCGACGCACTTTCTAATGAGCGCCGGAATGACATGCGACGTGTGCAGGTCGAAATTGTCGCGCGGACCATACAGATTCACCGGCAGCAGGTAAATCGCGTTGAGGCCGTACTGCTGGCGATAGGCCTGGCACATGGTCAGCAGCGCTTTCTTGGCGATGCCATAGGGCGCGTTGGTTTCTTCCGGAAACCCGTTCCACAGATCGTCTTCCTTGAAGGGAACGGGCGTGAACTTGGGATAAGCGCAAATGGTCCCGACCTGGACGAACTTGTGAATTTTGTGGATGCGCGCCTGCTCGATGAGGTGGAGGCCCATCGCCATGTTGGCGAAGAAGTAGCGTCCGGGGTTATCACGGTTGGCGCCGATGCCGCCGACCTGCGCCGCGAGGTGAATGACGACGTCGGGCTTGTGATCGCGGTAGAGTTTTTCCGCGGCGGCTTCGTGCGTGAGGTCATAGTCCCTGGAGCGCGGGATGACGATGTCGCTGATGCCGCGCTGGCGGAGTTTTTCGGTGACAAAAGAGCCAAGGAAACCGGCGCCGCCGGTGAGGAGGTATTTCATGAGTTGTCCTTGAGGGTTGGTGGAGGCGGCATGAGGAGCCGGAGCGCGGCGACAAGTGGTGGCAGTTTGTCAGTTACATAATCCCACGTGCGGCGGTTGTTGATGCGATCGTAGACGTGAACGAAAATATGTCGCTGCTTGATTATGTCCTGCCACGGAATCTGGGGATGAGCGTCTCTGAAAGTGCGAGAAATGCGACTGGCAGCCTCTCCCAAGGTTAACAGACGACGTTCGACCGCCGCCTGAATCATATCTTCCGCGAGATAACGGGAGAGGTCGACACCGTTGAGGTAGGCAATGGCAGACTCAGCGGCGCTCACCATGTCTTCAACGAGACCGGGATCTCGCTGTTCAGGCGGCATAGATCACCTGCATGGTGCCCAGGATTTCGTGACGGCGATAAGGGTTGACCAACGTTTCCTTCTCTACAAAATCCACGGGACGGCCGAAAAGTTTTTCTAGTTCGTCAATCATGGTGAACCACTCGTGGCCGTAGCTCCAAGGGTCGTTAGGCTCGAAGGTGACGAGAACGTCCACGTCGGAATCGGGACGGAAGTCGTCGCGCAGGACGGAGCCGAAAAGGGCGAATTCCGTGATCTTCCAGCGCCGGCAGAAGTCGCGGACCTTGTCGAGGGGAATGTCGATGTTCGCCGTCAGCATGAATCCATTTTACCCCGCGGACCTCGTGAATACTTCACCTGCCCGCGGCGGCGGGGGATTGAAGGTGCGCGGCCGCTTGTTTGGCCAGGTCCCCGGCTTCCTGCGAATGGTCGTGCTCCTTAAGCACCTTTTCCCGCTGGGCAAGTTTCAGGTCCGCTTCAATCATCATCCTGGCCAGGTCCTTGAACTTCACCTTCGGTTCCCATTTCAGGATGCGTTTGGCTTTCGAGCAATCGCCCAAAAGCAGGTCCACTTCCGCCGGCCGCAAATAGCGAGGGTCCGTCTCCACATGTTTTCTGTAATCCAGCCCCAGCAGGTTGAAGCACTCCTCGATCCACTCGCGGACGCTGTGCGTTTCGCCCGTGGCGATGACGAAATCCTCCGGGTTTTCCTGCTGGAGCATCAGCCACATCGCCTCGACGTAATCGCCGGCAAAGCCCCAGTCGCGCTTCGCGTCCAGGTTGCCCATGAACAGCTTGTCCTGAAGCCCCAGCTTGATCCGGGTGGCCGCCCGGGTCACCTTGCGCGTGACGAACGTTTCTCCGCGGCGCGGCGATTCATGGTTGAACAGAATGCCATTGACGGCAAACATCGAGTAGCTTTCGCGGTAGTTGACCACCTGCCAGAACGAATACACCTTGGCGCACGCATAGGGCGAGCGCGGATGAAACGGCGTGGTTTCTTTTTGCGGCGTTTCCACCACTTTGCCGAACATCTCTGAGCTGGACGCCTGGTAGAACTTCACCGGATAGCCGGTGGCCTGTTCGAGGTCGCGGATGGCTTCGAGGATGAAGATGGTGCCCAGCGCATCGGTCTGCACGGTGTAGGCGGGCATGTCGAAGGAGACGCGGACGTGGGATTGAGCGCCCAGGTTATACACTTCGGAGGGTTTGACCTTCGAGAGGATATCGCGGAGGCAGGCGCCGTCGGTGAGATCGCCGTAGTGGAGCGTCAGGTTGGGACGCGGCGTGTGGGGGTCCTGGTAGAGATGTTCGATGCGGTCGGTGTTGAAGGTCGAGGAGCGGCGGATGATGCCGTGAACGTCGTAACCTTTATTCAGAAGCAGTTCGGCCAGGTAGGAACCATCCTGGCCGGTGATGCCGGTGATGAGGGCGCGTTTGGCGTGGCGTTGATCCATGAGGGGTTCCTTGAAAGGTTTCCAGCGTTCATTATGGAGATTATCGGCCGGGGAAGCGAGCGGCTTTGGCGGCGGAGATGATACGGCGGCGGCGAAAAAGAGGATGGAAAACCCGGCGGAACGGTCGACCGTAAAAGGGTGGGAGGACGCGATTGAGGTGCCTATGCCGGAGGATGTGTCGGCGGAAGCGGTGGACGTGCGGCGGGACCGGGTCGGATGGCTGCAATGGTGGCCATCGGCGCGGATGCTGCGCGCGATTCGCGGCTATCAGCGCTGGCGGAGGCACGGATGGTGGGCGTGGCCGCTGCGCAAGCAGGCCATCGTGCGGGCGCGCTTCTGGAACATCATCTGCGGATGCGATGTCCCCGTGGAGGCGCAATTGGGCCGCGGGCTCATGCTGCCACATCCCTGCGGCATCGTGATCCACCCCGACGCGAAGGTCGGCATCAATTGCATGATCTTCCAGGGCGTCACCCTGGGCAATGGCCCCAAGCCCGGCGCGCCGGTCCTCGGTGGCCATGTGGATGTCGGGGCGGGCGCGAAGATTCTCGGCGGCGTGACCATCGGCGACCACGCAAAGATCGGCGCCAACGCCGTCGTGCTCTGCGATGTGCCCGCCGGCGCGACCGCCGTGGGAATTCCCGCGCGCGTGATCATCCGCAAGAACGCCGACGCACAATCGCCGGCATCCGCGGACCGCCCCGGCGAATCCCCGAAGTAGGGGTTGTAGCGATTGAGCAAAGTGCGTGGGCGCCGCCGGGACGCGGGGTGCACAATCCGTGGACGAAAAAAGTGTGCGGGGCGTGCATTGCCGGGGGAAAAAAGGTTGTACGACAAACTCGCGCGCGGGCGATAAGTGGGAGGCATGAATCGGCTTGTAATGATGGGCCGGCGCACGCATGCCCGCGACGCGCGAATTGTCATTGACACCCGCGCGCCACACCCGTATCTTCGGCGGCGCGACGGTTGGCGGCGCTCCTCGCCGGCGACAACACGATTCGCGGTCGGTTGAACCGGCCACAGCCTCGCGGCGGCGGCATTCTGGCTGCCGCAGGTGCTACTGAAAACTGAACCCACGCCGAAAGACGTGATTCGGTAGGCGGCAGGACGCTTCCACGATTCATACCGGCGGTTAAACCCTGAGCCCAGGCGCGTTCCCAAACGCACCCTGGTGTCGCTTTGCCCTTGGGGCCCTCTTGGAGGGGTTATGGCCACGCTCGATGTCGCCGCCCACGCCCAGGCCGTCTGGAAAGAAGTCCTCGAATACCTCGCCAAACTCCACTCCTCCTGGGTCCGGCAGTGGTTCGGTGAACTCGTGCCCGTCGAACTTGCCGCCGGAACACTCACGGTCCGCGCCGCCACGGTCATCCAGCAGCAATACCTCATGGGCAAGTGCCGCGACGTCTTCACCGAAGCCGCCCAGGCCGTCACCGGAAACCTCGTCTCCGTCAACTTCATCACCGGCGCCAACGCCGGCGGGGGCCTCGCACGCCTCGGTGATTCCTACGACGACGTCATCCTCTCCCCCGACTACGTCTTCGAAAATTTCGTCACCGGCCCCTGCAACCGCCTCGCCGGCGCCGCATGCTCCGCCGTCGCCGAAAAACCCGGCCGCGCCTACAACCCCCTCTTCATCCACGGCGGCTGCGGCCTGGGCAAAACCCACCTCCTTCAGGCCACCTGCCAGGAAATCCTCCGCCGTACCCCCGAAGCCCGCATCCTCTACCTCTCCTGCGACACCTTCATCAACCACTTCATGGACTGCGTGCAGAACGGCGACATGAACGAATTCCGCTTCCGCTACCGCCACGTCGACGTGCTGGTGATCGATGATATCCACTTCCTCACCCGCCGCGATCGCACCCAGGAAGAATTCTTCCACACCTTCAACACCCTCTTCCAGGGCGGCAAGCAGATCATCCTCTCCTCCGACGCCCCGCCCAACGAAATCCCCGACCTCGAAGACCGCCTCGTCTCGCGCTTCAACTCCGGCCTCGTCGCCCGCGTCGACCGCCCCTGCTACGAAACCCGCATCGCCATCGTCAGCAAAAAGGCCCGCCTCCGTGGCATCACCCTCCCCGAGGAAGTCATCGCCTACATCGCCCGCCGCGTCGAATCCAACACCCGCGAGCTCGAAGGTGCCATCACCAAAATCCAGGGCTACGCCATGCTCAACGGCGGCACCTATGACATGGACGTCGCCCGCGCCGCGCTCGGCGACGTCATCCCGCCCTCCGAACGCCTCGTCTCGATCCAGCAGATCATCGACGCCGTCACCCGCTTCTACAACGTTCGCCTCGCCGACTTGCAAAGCAAAAAACGCCACAAATCCATCGCCCTCCCGCGCCAGGTCTGCATGTACATCGCACGCCAGAAAACCCGCTATTCCCTCGAGGAAATCGGCGGCTACTTCGGCGGCCGCGACCACACCACCGTCATGCACGCCATCCGCACCGTCTCCGACAACCGCCAGTCCGACGAACAATTCGCCGCCCAGCTCGAACGCATCGAAACCATGCTCCTGCCCGCCAGCACCAGCCTTCCCAACGCCCAATCCGCCTGACCTCGGCAAGCCCTCCTCCCGCCACATGGCGCCGATTGCCTCTGAGGGGTGCCGCTCATCCCTTCCGATCACGCCCCCGGGCTCCCCTCTCACTTTCCCTGCGCCTCCGGCACCGGCAAAATATCATGCTTCCGCATGTCCGATACCTTCATGATCGCCGCGACAAATCTCGGATGCGCCTGCGACGCCTGCTCCTTCATCACCTCGTTCATCTTCACTAACTGCGCCGTCCCCACGCACAGCGCCGCCGCAAAATTCCCCCCCGCCGCATCCTTCCCCACGCACTTCTCCGCCCACGCCAGAGCCTGCCCCGTTAGCTTCGGATAATCCTCCACCCCCATCAACGTCGTCTCCAGCGCCACCGGCCCCTGCTCGCCCGGCTGCGTGAAAATCAGGACAAACATGTGGTCCTGCGTCATCACCAGCCCCGTGTCGATCCCGATCTTCTGCAATGCCGACGCGATCGCCACCGACCCGTCCACGCAATTCGCCTGTCCGTTCTCGATCGATTCCGACGCAAATCGCACATGCTGCGCCCACACTTCCGGCGACTTCACCGAAATATCCGTCGTGCTGCTGTACCGAATCCCCCGCTGCCGCAACGCTTCCCAGATCGCCATCACCTGCCGAACCACCTGCCGCGGATTCCCACTCTGATACCCGTCGAAATGCTCCACCACCCCCGCCGCCAAAGCGTCCTTCAATAACCCATCCAGCTTCGGACTCTCTTCATTCACATACGCGCCGAAATTCCCGAACAGCGGCATCCACTCGCCCGCCGCTCCCCGCATCGCAAACAGGCAGTCGTTCACCGAGTGCATCGTCGCCGTGTCCGTCTTCTCTCCCCAGTCCTCCCCGTTGATCGACACCTTCGTGGTGAAGCGCGCCGGCGTCTCCTGGTGAATCCCCTGCAATACCTCCATCTTCCAGCGCACCGCCTGCGGAAATAGGTACTCCGATGCATCCTTCTTGATCGTCGTCTTCGTCACCGAGGGCTCGATAAACGCATCGCCCCGCACCTCCACCCGCACCTTGTCCCCCGCCTTCACGTTGAACAGCTTCACCGCCAGGAACCCCAGGGGATGCGCGCTGCGCGCCATGCTCAAGATCGTCGAAGGAAATATCTGGTGCCCATGCCCCGTCAGCGGATACCACTTCTTCCCCTGCATATCCTCGTGAACGCTTCCCTCGCTCCCAAGCGCGCAGACCGCCTGAGACCCGATAATCGCCGCCGCCAGCGCCATCGAACGCAGCACTCTATGCATCATGTACACTCCCGGACGCCCTCCCTATCGGCCAAAACCAATCCGCGGATAAACCGCAAACCCACCGCTTCGCGGGACGGGCCAAAATGCCCCGCGCCCCCCCGTTTTGCATTTTGCGTTTTGAGTTTTGCATTTGCCCCGGGGACAATATCCCCATGCCCCGCTCCCGAAGACCTCTCACCCTCTCCGGCGCCCTCACGCTCCTGCTCGTGGGCCTCGGCCTCCTCACCCCGGCATTCCTCCAGTTCCTCCACGCGGGCCTCGCCGGCGCCGCCACCGGCGCCTCCAAAGACACCGCCATCGCCGGCTTCATCTGCGCAGGCCTCTCACTGCTCCAGTTCGCCGAACTCTTCCGCCGCTCCCGCACGCTTCCCACCAAGGAAGTCATGCGCCTCGCCGAAGCCCGCCATGGCCTGCTCACCCTCAGCGAAACCGCCACCGCCCTCGATATCGATCCCGACCTCGCCCTCCGCACCCTCCAGGCCCTCTCCAAAAAAGGCATCGCCTCCCAACGCTGGACCGAAGTCCGCAAAAACCTCTGGGAATTCCCCGACTACATGACCCTCCCCATCCCCCAATCCATCGAACTCGCCAAATCCAACGGCGGCCGCCTCTCCTTGAGCGACCTCGTCTCCAGCGGCCACTCCACCAAAACCGCCCGCGACACCCTCACCACCCTCACCGAAAAAGGCCTCGCCCAGCCCGACCCCGCCTCGCCCCAGTCCACCCTCATCATCACCACCCAATAACCCACCCGCTTACCAGCCCCCACACGTCCCAACCTCCCGCAAAAAGTGGAAGCATCTGCGTCCATCCGCGCCCATCCGCGGCTACTCCCCGTCCGCATGCCACAGCTGCGCGCAAAGTTCCCCTCAACCTCCCTCCGGCTCCACAAGATCCCGCCCCGACGGCTCCCACAACTCAATCGGATTCCCCTCCGGATCATGAATCCGCGCGAACCGCCCATTCGGATACGTCTCCGGATCCACCGCCACCGCAATCCCCGCCGCCTCCAATTGCGCCTTCATCAAATCCAAATCCCGCACCCGAAAATTAACCATCCACCCCTGCGACGCTTTCCCAAAATACTCCGTCTTCTCTTCAAACGGCCCAAACACCGTCGGTCCCGCCTCCTGCCACCACGGCGGCTTCCCATACTCCCCCGGCGTCAACGTAACCCCCAAATGCTCCCAATACCACAGCCCCAGCGCCCTGGGATCCCGCGCCCGAAAAAACACTCCGCCAATCCCCGTCACCTTTTCCATATCGCCTCCACGAAGCCTCCCGCATTACGCCGCGAACGTTACTTCTACCCTATGCAAAACACAATGAAAATCCCGCGTCCGGTGCGCAGCACTCCATCCGCCGCGCGATCATCACGCATCGCGAAAAAAATCTGCCCCCCCCCTCCCCCCCTTCATCCCCGCCGCGCCTTCATCTCCCGCCCAACGCTCGCCAGTTCCTCCGCCGTCAGCGCCTTGCCAGCCAGCGGAAAAATCTCCCGGTCCTCCACCTCCAGATGCTTCCGATAAAGCTCCCGCAGCGCCGCCAGCCGCTGCCGCATCTCCGCGCGCCCCTCCGCCGGCAACTGCCCCTCCCGCAACCACCGCTCCCCCAGCGCATCGACTTCCCGGTGCAGCCCGTCCGCACGCACGTGGTCCGCCTCCAGCGCCTCCACCCGCGCCAGCGCCGCATGAACCTCCTCGCCCCCGCACGCCCGCAGCCGCGGAAACAGCGATTCCTCCTCATCCATCGTGTGCCGCGGCGCCGCTTCCCGGAAATACTTCAGCGCCGCCTGCAGCGCCTCCCGATGCGGCGCGTCCAGCACCCCCTCCGCCGATTCCTCCACCACCCGCAGCAGCACCCCCTGAAAATGCTCGATCCGCCGATGACAATCCTGCAGCAACTCCAACGGCTCCTCAAAACTCGCCTGCCCACGCGCTCCCAAAGACACCGGCATAAAACACTCCTTCTGCAATGCACCAGATACCGCCATTGAATGAACCTCCCACCCGGAAATCAAATACCCACCATAGCAGTGCATGCTCCCCGCCACTCCCCCACGCCAGAAACGCTACCCACCCCCCAATCCTCGACGCGTGCCCATCCCCCAAATCTCTCTCCCTCAAAATTCCGCCCATTAACCCCCGCTTCATCCTCCTCCCGTAGCCTCCCCCTCAAGAACAGCGCACGCCGCGCCGTTCACTTTCTTCTCGCAAGGAGCGAACATGTATACCCGACTCGCAACCCTCGGTATCCTCGCCATGGCCACGACCTTCGCCGCCGTCTCCGCCTTCGCCGATGTCCCCGCGTCTCCCGCCCCCGCCTCCCCGCCCGCCGCCGCCCCCGCAACGCCGCCCGCAGCCGCCCCGGCCGCACCAGCCGCCCCCGCCCAATCCCCGCAAGCAAAAGACGATGACGCGCGCGAACACGCCTCCGCCGGCAACGGCAAACATGAAAAAGAAGACAATGACGACGACGACAAGCAGGAACACGGCGAACACGAAGACTGAAATCCTCTCGACGTCCCTCACGTCCGGGCGGCGCACGCCGCCCGGACTTCCGACTCTCCCGCAGGAAAAAAATCCCCCATGCGACTCCTCGTCATCGAAGATGCCGCCCCCTTGAGAGAATCCCTTCGCGAAGGCCTCTCCGAATCCGGTTACGCCGTCGACGCCTCCGCCAACGGCCCCGACGGCCTCCGCCTCGCTCTCTCCGGCGAATACGATGTCATCCTCCTCGACCTCATGCTCCCCGGCATCGACGGCATGGATATCCTCCGCACCCTCCGCAAACGCAAATCCCCCTCCTGCATCCTCGTCCTCACCGCCCGCGACGCCCGCCAGGACCGCATCCGCGGCCTCGATGGCGGCGCCGATGATTACCTCGTCAAACCCTTCGATTTCGATGAGCTCCTCGCCCGCGTCCGCGCCCTGCTCCGCCGAAAATACGATGTCTCGCCCCTCCTCCAGATCCACGATCTCACCGTCAATACCGTCACCCGGGAACTCAAACGCGCCGGCCAACCCATCTATCTCTCCGCCCGCGAATTCGCCCTCCTCAATTACCTCGCCCACAACCCCAACCGCTTTGTCACCCAGGAAGATCTCTGGCAGCACGTCTACGACATGAACGCCACCCTCGAATCCAACGTCGTCGCCGTCCACATCGCCTCCCTCCGACGCAAAATCGAACGCCCCGGTTCCCCACGCCTCATCCACTCCCGCCGCGGCCAGGGCTACCTCCTTGGAGACCTGCCGACATGACCCGCCCCGCGCCCCCTCGCTCCCTCCGCACCACCCTCATCCTCTTTTCTGCTTTCACCATGGCCATCGTTCAGGGCGCCTTCGCCTTTGCCGTTTACCTCCAGGTTCGTGCCACCCTCCTCGCTGAATTCGACGCGGGCCTCCACGCGGACGCCTCCGCACTCGCCGCGATCGTCGACGTCGACCACCACCGCCTTTCCCTCGACCAGGACGCCCTCCGCAGCTCCTCCCTCGCTGACACCTATTACGAAATCCAAGCCCCGCCCGATCAATCTCTCCGTTCCGCCAACCTCAAAAATCTCCATCTCTCCACTTTCCCACCCGGCCTCCATGACACGCCCGTCATCCTTCCCAACCACCTTACCGGCCGCGCCGTCTCCCTGGACATCGACACCTTCCAGGAAGGCGACACCCTTTCCCCGCGCCTTTCCATCACCCTCGCCCGTGACGACACGTCCCTCCGCCATACCCTCACCGCCATCGGCGCCATGCTCCTGCTTCTCTGCGCCGCTGCCATCCTCCTCTCCTCACTCCTCCTCGCCATCCTCATCCGCTTCATGCTCCGCGTCACCGACCGTCTCTCCACGCAGCTCTCCTCCCTAGACGCCGCCGACCTCTCCCGCCGCATCCACCTCCCCGACGCCCCGCGCGAATTCCAGCCCGTCATCGACACCGTCAACGCCCTCCTCGCCCGCCTCGCCGACGCCTTCGACCGCGAACGCTCCTTCTCCGCCGACGTCGCCCACGAACTCCGCACGCCCCTCGCCAGTCTCCAGACCACCCTCGACGTCGCCCTCCGCCGCCAGCCCAACGATCCCGCCAACCGCACCGCCCTCGAACGCTGCCACCCCGTCGTCCGCCACATGGGCGCCATCGTCGAAAACCTCCTCACCATCTCCCGCGCCGATGCCGGCCAACTTTCCTTCATCCCCGAACCCGTCGACCTCCCTGCGCTCCTGCACGAATGCTGGCAACCTTTCGCCGACCGCGCCGCCGCGCACAATCTCCATCTCACGTGGAATCTCACCCCCAGCCACTCCCTCCCCACCGACCCCCACCACCTCCGCTTCATCCTCCGCAACCTCCTCGACAACGCCGTCACTTACACCCCGCCCGCCGGCTCCATCGCCATCTCCACCGCCTCCACCGATTCCCACGTCGAACTCTCCATCCAAAATACCGGCTGCACCCTCACCCCCCAGCAGCTCGACCAAATCTTCCAACGCTTCTGGCGCGCTGATTCCTCCCGCAGCCCCACCGACGCCCACGCCGGCCTCGGCCTCTCCCTCTGCCGACGCCTCGCCACCACTCTCCACGGCACCCTCACCGCCCACCTCACCGACACCACTTTCACCATCTCCCTCCTCCTGCCCGCCCCCGTCCCCGCCCCCATTCGCACGTCCTGATCCACCGCACCCACCCCTCGCCTCTGTTCCCCAGGCATCGCCAAAGCTTTGCTGCGTCGCGACCCGCTCCTCAACACCCACCCCTCCCGATCCACTGCGCGCCCATCATGCCTGCGACTGCCCCGCCCCCTTCGCCACTCTCGTGATGCGCACCCGCCACAACTCCGGCCCCTGTTCCAGATACTCCCAGCTGAACTGCCCGCGTCGCAATCGCCGGACCCCTCCACCGCAACAACACCGCCGGCTCCAGCGCCGACGCCGTCACCGGATACGCCGAATCGCCAAAAAGCGCTGGCCCAGCCCCAGACACGAAGATGCGAAGGAATCCAGGGGGCCGCCAAGGCGCCGGCGAGCAAGAGGAGGAGGAAGCCCGTCCGCATTTCCGGAGAATCCTTCGGCTCGACCTGCATCTGCCGAAGAGTTCCTTTATAATCGCCCCCTTCGCCCACGCCCGGCCGGCGCATAGGGCGGCTGTCTCTTGCAGGAGGACTCATGGCCAGCACCCCCCCGGAAGATGGATCCCATCCGACCGTCGAAGCCGCCTCCACCACCGAAGGCCTCCCCGTCGCGCCTTCGATGGCCCCCGCCATGCAGTATGTTCACCTGGGCTCCCGGCCCACGCTCATGGACCGGCGCGCCGTCCTGATCATCCTCCTGGCCACGCTCCTGGGCATCGCCTCCGGCTTCATCGCCGAATTCCTCCGCTGGCTCATCAACGTCGTCACCAACATCTCCTTCTTCGGCCGCTTTTCCAGCCTCAACATCATGCCCGGCGAAGCGGTCCCCCACCTGGGCCTCTGGGTCATCCCCATCCCCGTCATCGGCGGCATCATCGTCGGCTTCATGGCTCGCTACGGCTCCAAAGCCATCCGCGGCCACGGCATCCCTGAAGCCATGGAAATGGTCCTCACCAACGAATCCCGCATCCTCCCACGCGTCACCTGGCTCAAACCCCTCTCCGCCGCCTTCGCCATCGGCACCGGCGGCCCCTTCGGCGCTGAGGGCCCCATCATCGCCACCGGCGGGGCCCTGGGCTCGGTCATCGGACAGGTCGTTTCCACCACCACCGATGAACGCAAAACGCTCCTCGCCGCCGGCGCCGCCGCCGGTATGGCCGCCACCTTCGGCAGCCCCGTCTCCGCCGTCCTGCTCGCCGTCGAACTGCTCCTTTTCGAGTTCCGCCCCCGCTCCCTCATCCCCACCGCCATGGCCGCCGCCGCCGCCACCGCCGTCCGCATCTGGCTTACCGGCAACGCCGACCCGGTGTTCAAAATGGTGCAGAACATCGCCGTGCCCTCCGCCTGGGCGCTGACTTCCTACATCATCATCGGCGGTCTGATCGGCATCCTCGCCACCTTCGTCACCCGCGCCGTCTACTGGTTCGAAGACGGCTTTGAACATATCCCGGTCCACTGGATGTGGTGGCCCGCCATCGGCGGCATCGTCGTCGGCGTCATCGGATACTTCGTCCCGCGCACCCTCGGCGTGGGCTACAACAACATCACCGATACCCTCAACACCAAATTCACCCTCGAAGTCATCGCACTGCTCGTGGGCGCCAAATTCCTCTCCTGGGCCATCGCCCTGGGTTCCGGCACCTCCGGCGGCACGCTCGCCCCCTTGTTTACCATCGGCGGCGGCGTCGGCCTGCTCATGGGCGCCGGCGGATCGGCGCTGTTTCCCCACGCGGGCATCGATCCCCGGGTCGCCGCGCTCGTCGGCATGGCCTCGATCTTCGCCGGCTCCGCCCGCGCGATGCTCGCCTCCGTGGTCTTCGCCTTTGAAACCACCCTCCAGCCGCTGGGTCTGCTGCCACTGCTGGGCGGATGCGCGATGTCCTATTTCGTCTCCTGCGTGCTGATGCGCAATACCATCATGACCGAGAAGATCGCGCGCCGCGGCGTGCGCGTCCCCGCCGAATACGCCCCCGATTACCTCGACATGGTCTCGGTGAAGGAGGCCGCCTCGAAGGATGTCACCGCCCTGCGCGACAATCAAACCATCGAGGAAGTCCGCGCCTTTCTCGCCTCCCGCTCCTCCCAGGCCAATCACCAGGGTTTCCCCGTTGTCGGCGAGAAGGGTCAGGTCATCGGCGTCGTCAACCGCCGCAGCCTGCTCGATCCCGCAGCCAATCCCACGGCGAGCATCAGCAGTCTCCTGCGTCGCCCGCCGGTGGTCGTCTACGACGATGTATCCCTGCGTGAAGCCGCCGACCACATGCTGCGCCACGATGTGGGACGCCTCCCGGTAATCAGCCGCGCCAAGCCGGGGATGCTCGTGGGGATCATCACGCGTTCGGACGTGCTGGCCGCCCATCGCCGCCGCCTGCGCGACGCCTTCGACCCCGCGCCTCCGACCGTTTCGATCCCCTTCGTGGGCCGCCGTTGAACCCCTCCTCCGCCTCGCCCGCGCGCTTTGCTACACTACGCCCATGGCCATCGGCGAGAAAAAACGGCTCCTCCAGGAGATGTACCGCCCCGACCCCGCCTCCGCTTCGGACGCCGCGCCGCTGCCGCCTGCCGGCTCGCCAGCGCCGGCCATCGAGCGCCGCTTCGATCGGGCCGTGGTCATCCTGGTCAATGTCGGCCTGTACCTGCTCGCCCTCGCGGGCATCGCCGCCATCCTGTGGATGCAGTATCGCAACTATCTCGCCGGGCTCGCCCTTGAACCGACCCACCGCGCCCAGCACTACGTCCACGATTTCTTCGCCATCGGCGGCACGGAACTCTTCCTCGCCTTCCTGGCCACCGGCCTGTTCATCCTGTTTCGCGACGCCCTGCCCAAAGGCTGGCGATGGGTGCCGCTGATCGCCCTCTTCGTCCTGATCTTCGCGGGCCCTTTCTCGACTTTTTTTCTGCCCTATTCGTTTCAGCACGGGCGCGATGTCGCGCAGCGCCGGATGAATACCTGGCAGCTCTGCGCCGACGCCATGGAGATCTGCCGCCTGTTCCCCCAGGACAGCAACACGCCCCACGACATCACGCCGGCCGATGAGGAGTGGACGAAGCTGCCGGCCTATACCCGCGGGCTCGATAAAATCCAATCGGTGGAAGTCTATCCCCGGGGCGTGGCCCTGCGCACCGAACCCGCAACCTGGGCGGGGCCGGGCGAGGCGATCATCATTCCCGTGCCGCCGCTGAGTCCGTCGGATGCCGCCGACTTGGCCAATCAGCCGGGCATCACCCAACTGGGCGAGCAACCGGTGTTTCGCGCCGCGTCCGGCGCGTCGCTCGAGCGGCTGTACGATCCGGCGAAGGCGCCTCCTCCCGCCGCGACGATGCCATGGATGCGCTGACGCCGCGCTCACAGCAGCAGAATGTCCGCGATGGTCAGCACGCCGAATATCAGCCCCACGATCCCGTTGACCGTCATGAAAGCGATGTTCACGCGCGAGATGTCGCGCGGCGAAACCAGCGACTGCTCGATCGCCATCAGGAGAGCGGCGGCGCCAAAGCCGACCCAGTAGAGCGCGTGAAATCCGCCGGTGACGCCGACGCCGAAGAACGCCGCAAGCGTCAGCAGATGGCACGCCCGTGAGATGTGGAGGGCGCCGGCACGACCGAGCGCCGCAGGCAGCGAATGCAGCGCCTGCTCGCGGTCGAACGATTCATCCTGCAAGGCATAGAGGATGTCGAACCCGGCGACCCATGTGGTGACGCCGAACGTCAGCAGCAGGATCGTGCGAAGATGCGCGCCGCCGGCGTCGCTGCCCGCGATGGCGACCCACGCCGAGAGCGGCGCCAGCCCGAGCGAGAATCCCAGCCAGAAATGACACAGCGCCGTGAACCGCTTGGTGAAGGAATAAGCCCCCAGCCACGCGAGCACCGGCAGCGCGAACGCGAGCGGCCAGGGGTTTCCGAAAAGCAGCCAGAAAGCCGCCGTCGCCGCAAGGAACGAAACGGCGCACGCCGCGAGCGTCGCCGCCATGAACCGCGCGGAGACGGCGCCGGTGACCGATGGCCGCCGCGCGGTGCGCGGATTGGCCGCATCGAATCGGCGATCGACGAGGCGATTGACCGTCATCGCCCATGTGCGCGCGACGACCATGCACGCGAGAATGAGCGCGAGCCGCTCCAGCGCCGCCGCGGAGAGCGGCGACACGCCGATCGCGCGGAACGCCCAGAAGGTGGCGATCAGCGCGAAGGGCAGCGCGAAAATGGAGTGCGCGAATTTGATCAGATCGAGAAAAATCGCGATCTGCCGGCCGATCGCCGGCGGGGGGGTGGATTGCAAAATTGGCGAAGCGGGATCGGTCACGAGGCCATCCTCCATTGCGGCATCGCGACGTGGCGGCGCAGCGCGGGAAACAGCGACGCAAACGCCCGCTCAAACACCGGCCGGGCGTGATGGAAATCGTCCACTGCCGGGGCGAGTTCGATGCCGTGGCGCAGCCGCGCCGACATGCGCGTGAGGGCCAAACGCATGCCATCGAGCGTCGCATAGCTGGTGAGCCAGTCATCGGCGATCATCGCACAAACGGCGTGCGTCGCGCGCTCCGGCAGAAGAGTCGTCGTGGACAGCAGCACGTCATACACCCGCCGCGTGAAGGCCGGAAGCGGAATCCGGCTATGCTCGCTCCAGGCGGCCGCGAGAATGTGGTCGAAAAACACATCCGCCAGCACCGGCGAATACCGGCCCCACCGCTCCTCCAGCGCCGCCGCCGCCATGTGCATTCCCGGATGCGCATCCGCGAAGCGATCGATCCGCCCATGCAGCTCCAGCCCGGCCTGCATCTCCGCGGGCAACGCCCGCCGCGCCCGGCCCTTCACCCAATCGGCAACGACATTCCCCGCAAGCACCGCGTCGTCGGCCGGCGAAAGAAAAGCGTGAGCGAGAAGGTTCATGGCATCAATTCAATTCACCGGGTCTCAGGTGTTGCTGCGCGCCGTGCCGTACCCGCAACACGTGCACTGTATCGCCAATAATTCTAAACAGCACCCGATAACGCAATACAACGATCTGGCGGATTTCCGTGGATTCATGCGCCGACTCCGGTGCAACGGGATGCCGTTTGGGAAAGTCAGCCAGCGTTTCGCACGCCTTTTCCAGAAGGTCCAACACCCGTTTCGCGGAGGATGGAGAGTCCTCAACGATAGTCGCATGAATCTCGCGGAGATCCGCGATCGCCTGCGGTGTCACGTTGACTTTGTAGGTCATCGCTTGCGCCGCCGAACCGTCTGTCGACGCGCCATCGTGAAGGCTTCCTTCACGGGCAAACCTTCTCCCCGATCCGCAGCCTCAAGGGCGGCCCCGAGCCTCGCCGCTTCCAGTTCATCCAGCAATTTTCCATACGCCGCGGCATCCTGAATCACGACGCTGGCGCGTCCGTTCACCGTCAGCACTTCCGGCTTTCCGGTCTTGCTCAGCCGCCGAATATGCAAACGCGCGTTCCTCTGGAAATCCGAGAGCGGTCGAATGTCGTCTGGTGCAAGCATGGCAACCTCATGAAATTTACTGCTTTAAGCATGCTATCGCCGTTGGTGACGATATGCAAAGCTTATCCCTCCGCAGTGCCGGACGAATCGCCCGGCACGCAATCTTCGCTCCAACGCGGGGCAAGGCGATGCTCGACCTCCAGCAAATCCAGAATCCGCGCCACGACGAAATTTACGATGTCGTCGATGCTTTGCGGCAGCGTATAAAAACCGGGGTTCGCGGGGCAGAGGATGGCGCCGGCCTGGGCGAGTTCCAGCATGTTTTTGATCTCGATCAGGCCCAGCGGCATTTCCCGGTGGACAATGATGAGCCGCCGGCGTTCCTTGAGCGTCACCTGGGCGGCGCGGGAGATCAGGTTGTCGCCGAGGCCATGGGCGAGTTCGGCGAGTTTGTTGTTGGAGCAGGGGACGACGACCATGCCGTCGGTTTTGAAGGAGCCGGAGGCAATCGAGGCGCCGACATCCTTGTAGGGAAGCAGCGTGATGTTGTGGTCCGGGGCGCCGGCGAGGGCGGCGGGATCGACGGTTTCCATGCCGAGTTCGTCGTGCAGCAGGCGGCGGCCGTAGGGAGAGACAATCAGGAAGATTTCCGCGCCGGCGGCGTGCAGCGCCTCGATCAGTCGCTTCGCGTAGAGCGCGCCTGAAGCGCCGGTGATCGCCACGATATAGCGCTTAGGCTTGGCCATTTTTATTCCTCGTCAGAATGCGCCGCACGACGTCGGGTCCGAAGCCGATGGCGGCAAGGGCGAAGATCGCGAAAAAGAAATACTGGCCGTGCGTGACCTCGAGCACCGCGGCGACGATGAACATCGCGATCAGCGGCACTTCGACCCAGAGAGGAAACTGGCGGGCGGGCCTGAGGTCCCTCATTCGACCTCCTCTTCCGCGAGGAAATGGCGTTCGATCAGGGCGTGTTGATTGTACCAGTCGTAAATCTGCGCGTGGTTCAGGAAATCGTCGCCGTATTTTTTTCGCAGCTCGTCGGAATGATCTTCGCCCTGGCAGTCGCGCAGGTGATCGAGCAGCGCCATGCTCGCGAAGAACCATGTCGGTTTCACGAGGTCCGGCAATTCCTCCCCGTAATGCGCGACGCGCTCGGAACCGAAGACTTCGCGGCAATGTTTGCAGCGCCAATCGCAGCGGATGACGTGGCGGACGATTTTGTTGGGACCTCGCACCGGAATTATCCACAAATGCACACAAATTTACACAAATGGCCTTTTACGTTCTGACGCCCTTGTAGCAGACGCAGACGCCGAAGGTCAGGGGCCGGGCGATCACATTGGTGAAGCCGGCGGCGCGCATGCGCTCCTGCATTGCTTCGCGGCTGATGAAGGTGTTGACGCTTTCGGGGAGGTATTTGTAGGCGCCGGTTTTGTCGCCGGAGATCAGCGTCGCGGTGCGCGGCATGATTTTGCGGAAATAAAAGTTGTACAGGCCGCGCATCAGCGGGTTGGTGGGCAGCGAGAACTCGAGAATGATGAGCCGGCCGCCGGGCTTGAGGACGCGTGCGAATTCATCAATCGCCCGGCCCCAGTCGCTGACATTGCGAATGCCAAAAGCGATCGAAATGATGTCGGCGGAGGCGTCGGGAAGCGGAAGGGCCAGGGCGTCGCCCTGGATGAAACCGACCATTTGCTCGAAGGGGTTGGATTCTCTTGGGTCTTGCGGAGCCACGTCTTCCAGCAGGGCGGTGGCTTTCTTCTGCGCAATTGGGAGCATTTCGTAAGTGAAATCGATACCGAGAACTTGGTCTTTGCGAATTGGTGTATGGCCATCGTAGTGGAGGCCAAGGTATGCAGCGAACTTGAGGGTCAGGTCTCCCGTGCCGCAGGCGACATCGACGATCATGTCGGTGGGCTTCACCTCTGCCATTTTCACGGCGACGTTACGCCAGTGTTGGTCCATCCACAGCGAGTGGAGGCGGTTGTTGAGATCGTAGGAAGGCGCGATGGCGGAGAACATCTTGTTTACGCGCGCGGCCTTGTCGTTCACCGCGTGCGGATTGGCCAGCAGCGGATCGGTCCAGGCGGGTTCGGAAACAGGCGGCGCCGCGGGCGCGGGGGAAGCCATTTCAAGGAATCCTGAAACGCGTGAAACAACGATTATAGAAGCCTTCTCCGGGGAAACGAAACGCGGCGGCGCTGGGCGCGCGGCGCGGGGTTACTTCAAATCGCCCTTTGCCGAGCGGGCGGGAATCATCACCACGTCGATGGGCACGCCCATTCGGCCGTTGTGGGCGTCGATGGCGCCGAATGGCAACTGGCCGGCGTCGGGGTACGCTTCTTTGGCGGCGGGCGCATTCTGGCTGGATTGGGTCCAGATGTTGTCGTTGTTCTGGCCGATGTCGGGGCGGCGGGCGAATTCGGCGTGGCCATCGGCGAAGCCGATGTTCTGGCCGTCGAAAAGGTGGTTCGGGGAGTTCTGGATGGTGTCCGCGGAGGGGCCGCCGCCGCCGAGAACGAGGGGATCGGAGGGGCTGGTGCTGGCGACGGGCGCTCCGGGCGCCGGCCGGGTCATCGCTTCATCCTTGCCGGCCTTGGCGCTCAGGTAAGGCGCGACGTCGGAGATGACCGCCATCGACGAGTCGGAAGTATTTTTCCAAACGGTCAGCGGCTGGATGACGCCCTTGGCGTCCTTCGGGCCCCACATGTAAGCCACGGAATAGCTCAGCGATTTGGCGGAGTCGAAATTCTGGTGATAGGCGTTGCCCTTCTGCTGCGGCGAGGGGTTTCCGGCAAAGGGATCGCTCCGGCACATAAAGCTCTTGGGCGCGACCTGCCCCCTGAGCACGAGAATCCAGAGTGACGCGCAGGGGTTGTTGTCGAAGGTGTTGCCGGCGTACATTTCGCTGAGGGCGTCGTCGGCGGTTTTGCCTTTGCTCAGTTCGCCCTTGGTGGAGGGATCGTAGGTGGTGTTGGAGGTGGCGGGGAGGTAGGGGAAGAGGTCAGCGTTTTCGTTTGCGTAGACGATCATGGACTGGGTGATGCCGCGGGCGTTGGCGGCGCAGGCGCTGCGGTTGGCCAGCTCGCGTGCGCGATCGATGGCGGCGGCGGCGAGCGGGAAGACGGTGGCGCCGGCGACAAGTCCGGCAATGGCGGCGGCGACGGCGTCGGCTTTGGTCCAGCGTTTCCCGGGCATGATCGCTTCTCCTGTCTTGTGTCCCCGAAAGCGTATTTCATCACAGCGGGTGGCGGGCGGTCAATTGGAAAACGGCGCGGGGATCGCTCACGCAGCGCGGGGGCGGGCAAAAAAGAGCGGGGGCGGGCTCTTGTGGAGCTCGCCCCGCGCGATGGTGCACGCCAGTCCTTCTCATGATTCCCACTCCCCGATGCATGCGGCCGGGAGAACCTGGAAACCGTTTCAACATCGCGGCATTGGCGTCGCGCCAATGTTCCTGGTTGGAAAAACCAGCGTTGTTCGAACATGGGCAGGATGCCCATGCCACGTTTGAAATCGATACTTACTTGAGTTCGACCTGGGCGCCTTCGGCTTCGAGCTCTTTCTTGAGCTTCTCGGCGTCGGCCTTTTCGAGGCCGGTCTTGACGGCCTTGGGAGCGCCGTCGACGAGGTCCTTGGCTTCCTTGAGGCCCAGGCCGGTGGCCGCACGGACGACCTTGATGACGTTGATCTTCTTGTCGCCGGCGGCTTTGAGGACGACGTCGAAGGTGGACTGCTCAGCCGCGGCCGGGGCCGCGCCGCCGCCACCGCCCTGGGGAGCGGCCATCATCACGGCGCCGCCGGCGGCGGCTTCGATGCCGTAGGTGTCCTTGAGGTAGGTGCTGAGCGCCTGGGCGTCGAGCAGCGAGAGGGCAACGATCTTGTCGCCGAGGTCCTTGATTTCCTGTTTGACGTCTGCCATGGGGGCAACCTTTCTCTATCTGTTCACCTTCGTCAGCCCCGGCAACAAGCCGGGTTTTAACTGCTCGAGACAGGCTGGGCGACTGGTGAGCGAAACCTTGTAAATCGGGTGATCCCGGCTAAAGCCGGGGCTATGTGGATCAGGCGGCCGCAGGGGCGGCGCCTTCCTTGTCTTTGGCTTTGTCTTCGACGCTTTTGATCTGGCCGGCGATTTTGCTTGCGGGGCCTTTGAGCTGGCCGGCGATCTTGCGGCCGGGGCCGAGGATCTGGCCGACGATGATGCCCTGGAGCTCCTTCTTGTTGGGGAGCTTGGCGAGGGCTTCGGTGGCCTTGGTGTCGAGGAGCTGTCCTTCGACGATGGAGCCCTTGATTTTGAGCTTGTCGACCTTTTTGGCCTGCTCGACGATTTCCTTGACCACATCGACGACCGACTCGCCGCCGTAGACGACGGCGTTGGTGCCCTTAAGCAGGCCGCCGACGCCTTTAAGGCCGGCGCCTTCGAGGGCCTTGGCGGCGAGCGCGTTGCGGACGACGGTCATCTTGACCTGTTTTTTACGGAAATCGGAGCGGATGCCGGAGGTGGTTTTGGAGTCGATGCCGATGTAATCGACGACGACGACGGAATCAGCGCCCTGGAACTTGCTTTTGAGTTCGGCGGTGATGAGGGCTTTGACGCGTTTGGACATGTTGGTGACCTCTGGAAAGAGGGAAGATTTTTCGGGTTCGGGCGGTTATCCCCGGCAAGCCGGGGGCTATATGGGTTACTCTTCTTCGTGGATGTCGAGGTGGGTGGTGTCGATCTGGATGCCTGGGGACATGGAGGAGTGGACGGTGACTTTTTTGATGTAGGAGCCTTTGGCGGTGACGGGTTTCATTTTGCGGAGGGTGTTGACGAGTGCGTGGGCGTTGGCGGCGAGGTCGTTGTCGGGGAAGGAGAGCTTGCCGATGACGGCGTGGATGTTGCCGCCGGCGTCATTGCGGAACTCGATTTTGCCGGCGGCGTATTCGCGGACGGCGGTGGCGACGTCGGTGGTGACGGTGCCGGCCTTGGGGGAGGGCATTTTGCCCTGGGGTCCGAGGACCTTCCCGAGGCGGGCGATTTTGGGCATCATGTCGGGGGTGGCGACGGCGACGTCGAAGTCGGTCCAGCCGCCGTTGACCTTGGCGACGAGTTCATCGCCGCCGGCTTCGATGGCGCCGGCGGATTTGGCGGTATCGACGTTGCCGCCCTGGACGAAGGCGATGACGCGGTTGGTTTTGCCGATGCCTTTGGGGAGGCTGACGGCGCCGCGGACCATCTGGTCGGCCTGCTTGGCGTCGATGCCGAGGTGGACGACGATGTTGACGGATTCGTCGAACTTCGCCTTTTTCATCTGCTTGAGCACGGGGAAGGCCTGCTCGAAGGTGATGGGGGCGGGGGGGACGAGCTTGGCGGCTTCCTTGTAGCGTTTGCCGCGGAATTGGACGGCCATGATGAACTCCAACGAGTGGTCAGTAGTCAGTGGTCAGTGGCCAGTACGAAACAGGCGGCTGACAGGGCGTCGGATTGGGATGGGGAGGGAAGCGGGGGGGAGTCGCGGTCCGTCGATTGGGGGATCGGTGGGACTTTTGCGAGTCGCCCGGCAGGTGGGTGCCGCGCTTCCACTGTTACCGCCCGTGGTCCGGCGTTTGAGAGAAGGGGGATTGTACGGGAAGGCGCGGGGATTTGCAATTTCCCGTGGTCGATTTTTGGTGTGGCGGGGGAAGGGGTATGGGGAAAGGCGTGAGTGAAAGGCGTTAGTGGAAAGGCGTGAGTTACTAACGTCTTTGCGCGACAGGCGCGCGCTGGTGGGTATTTGGGGGATGGAAAATGCGGGAGGGGGTGTGAAGCTGGCGAATTTTTGGTGGGTTGGGTACATGAGAGGCTCCTTCTCTATTAGGGAAACGTACGGGAGGTGCGATTGGTTCCCGGATTTTTTGGGGGGCGATGAAAATTTTTGGGTGGGTGTAGGGCTTCCGGGGCGAGCGGTGGGGCGGGTCATGTGATTCTGGGGCGGCGGAGGCAGCGGGCGAGGGTCCATGCGAGGGCGATGAGGGGGAGGGTGATGAGGAGGAGGCAGGTGGGGAAGATGGTGTCGTTGTCGGCGCTGAGGAAGAGGCTGTGGGAGCGGACCCGGGGCCAGAGGAGGATACCGGTGACGAGGGTGTTGATGCCGATGTGGAAGGCGAGGAGGAAGAGGGTGTGCCAGACCGCGCGGCGGTTGCCGCGGCGGATGGCGGGGGCACGGAGAAGGTAGAGGATGCCCAGGAGGAATTGGGCGAGGAAGAAGAGGGCGGCGAGGGTGAAGACGAGGTTGCGGGCGGAGCGCGGGATCGTAAGTGCGCCGGCGGCGATGAAACTGAGCGAGAGGAGTCCGCCGAAGACGAGGGCGAGGATGGCGGTGAGTTGGAGGATGAGGGCGGCGGTGGGCGCGGGGATCGCGGAGGGGAGCGGGGGTGTTGAGCGGTAGGCGATGGGAGGGGGCATGTGGGCAGGGTATCCGCGCGATTGGGGGAAGGAAACAGGGAGGATGGGGGGCGATGGGGCTGGGGGCGTCGGTAGAATGTGGGGGCGATTGGCCGTAGGACGTGCGAGGGGGTAATTGGGGTTCGTAAGTTGTGTGGGGAAAGGAGCGGTGTCCCGGCGGGAGAGAATTGCTAGAATTGGTGGAGTCGGGGGCAAGTTTGGAGGCCGTGAGTGATGACGGGAATGTTGAAGATCGGCGGCAAGAAGTTTCGTGTCATTCCGGAGGCGGAATACCGGGAGATGCAGGCGGCGATGCGTGTGCAGGAGCGCCAGGCGCGGGAAGACGCCGCGGATGTGGCCGAGGCGCGGCAGCGATTGAAAGATCGCAAGCGCAAGACGATTTCGTTGGCGGATTTGAAAGCGGAACTGGGGCTGTGAAGGGGCGCTATCGGGTAGAGATTGATACGCGGGCCGGCCGGGAGATCCGCGATTTGCAGCGGGCGGAACAGGTGCGCATTGTGGGCAGGATTGAGTCGCTAGCGCAGAATCCGCGGCCGCATGGATGTGTGAAATTGTCGGGCGGGCAGGAGTTGTGGCGGATTCGGGTGGGTCAGTATCGGGTCATCTATCAGGTCAGGGATGATCGGTTGATGGTGATGATCGTCAAAGTTGGCAACCGGCGGGACGTGTATCGATAAGGGTCGTTGTCCCGGGCACGGGGCTGGCGACTCTCCAGCATGGCTTAAACCGGTCAAGACCACTTGAGTGAAGCCACGCAGGCGTGGAGCGGGTATGTATCAGGTGCGGGTGAGGATATGGGTTGGGGCGGCGCCGGGGGTGTGTTTTGATGTGGCGCGGAGCGTGGAGGCGCATGTGGCGTCGGCGGGGAGGAGCGGGGAGCGGGTGGTGGGGGGGAGGACGGCGGGGTTGCTGGAGGTGGGGGATGAGGTGACGTGGGAGGGGCGGCATCTGGGGGTGCGGCGGCGGTTGACGAGCCGGATTACGGAGATGCGGGCGGGGGCGTTTTTTCAGGATCAGATGGTGCGTGGGGCGTTTCGATTTCTGGAGCACGATCATGTGTTGAGGCGTGGGAGGGAGGGACGATGATGACGGATGTGGTGCGGTTTGCGGCACCGTGGGGGGTGCTGGGGTGGGTGGCGGAGCGGGTGCTTCTTGGGAGGCATTTGCGGAGGTTTTTGGAACAGCGCGGGGCGGCGTTGAAGCGGATGGCGGAGGGGGGGGGTGTAGAATGAGGGGCGCGGGGGAATGTGGAGGCAGGTGATGCGGACGAGATGGTGGGTTGTGCTGGGCATTGGGGTGGTGGTGGGGTTTTTGGGGGAGGAGGTGGCGGGGGGATGGCGCTTGCAGCCGCGCGGGCGGGCAGAGACGTTGCGGGAGTTTCTGGCGTGGCGTCCTGGGGAGCAGCGGTTTGCGGAGGTGGAGGTTGGGGGGAAGGCGGGGGTTCTGGCGGTGGGGCCAATGGGGGGCTTGCTGTCATCGGGGCCATCGGTATATGTGTATGACGGGTCGGGGAAGCTGGTGGACTGGACTGCGGACGAAGGGGACGATTCCGCATTTGACGGGCGGTGGGATGTGGGCAAGGCGTGGCGGGGCGGGATGACGCGGGCGGAGGTGGAGCGGGTGGCGGCGAGCGAGCCGTAGGGGATATTGCCGGGGCTCAGGATTGGGATAGATGTAATGTTTGAGATATTTCTAAATAAACCACGGAGATGGGGATGAAAGCCGGCGATGGCGTTTTCCCCCCCCCCCATAGGGCGAGACGCTCCCTGCCCGAGGGTCCTCTTGCCTTTTGGGAGAAAACAGGAAGCCGGTTGCGCGGGATAATAGCCCAGCACGTG
>DASZZD010000019.1:0-55604 GCA_035545015.1 Phycisphaerae bacterium | reverse complement strand
GGTGGGGGAGCAAATGGAGTTTGGACATGGGACCTCCTTGTCAGGAGAAAGATTGTAGCGGACGCGGGGGCTGGTCGGCGCGTAGTGGCGGGGCGTTGAGCGGAGCGGTTTCTTGTATGATGGATGACATGAGAATGGTGGGTTCAGGATGGATGCGATGGGTGGGGGCGGCGGTGGGAGCGGCCGCTTTTGCGCTGATCGGGTTGGGGCAGGGACTCGGAGGCGGCGCGGGGGCGGGGCCGGGGGGGGTGGTGCAGCCGGTGCAGCCGGTGCATGAGAAGGCGGCGCTGATCACGGTGGAAGAGACGATCGATCAGGTGACATTTACGAGCATCGAGCGGCGTGTGGATGAGGCGCGCAAGGCGGGATGCACGCTGGTGGTGTACGAGATTGATGCGACGGGGGGGATGATGGAGAGCGCGCTGAAGATCAGCGCGTTTACCAAGCAACTGGCGAAGGAGAATTTGCCGGCAGTGGCGTGGGTGCGCGGGAATGCGAGCGGAGCACCGACGGTGGTGGCCTTGTCGTGTGCGCAGATTGTGACGAGCGACAGCGCGGCGATCGGGGCGGTGGGGATGTTTGCGGCGCCGGAGGCAGGGAAAGGCGCCTTGCCGGCGGTGCTGGCGGATGTGGAGGATTCGGCGAAGGTGAATGGGTATCCGGCGGCGGTGGTGCGGGCGATGGCGATTCCGTCGGCGCCGTTGCTGGAGGTGAAGAATGATACGACCGGGGAGATGCGGTATGAGGATGATGCGGGGACGCAGGCGTTGACGGATGTGAAAGCGGCGGGGCCGGGAGGAGCGGCGGTGCGGCCGTGGCATGTGACGGGGGAGGCGAAGAAGAAGGGGGAATCGCTGGTGCTGGTGGGAGCGGAAGCGGTGAAGATGGGGGTGTCGAAAGCGGAGGTGAACAGCGCCGCGGATTTGCGGGCGGTGATGAACGTGCGCGGGGATGTGATGACGCTGGAGATGGATTTCTGGGAGAAGACGGCGCGGTTTCTGGCGTTGCCGTGGGTGCGGTTTTTCCTGCTGGTGGGGGCGTTGACGTTCGGGTGGGCGGAGCTGTCGCATCCGGGGATATCGATACCGGGGGTGCTGGCGGTGGTGTGCCTGGCGTTGCTGCTGGGTGGGCCATACATGACGGGTCTGGCGACGACGTGGGAGATCATCGCGATCGTGGTGGGGCTGGTGATCGTGCTGGCGGATTTGTTTGTGGTGGGGTCGCTGGGGATGCTGGCGGTGCCGGGGTTTATTGTGATGGGGGTGGGACTTGTGGCGAGTTTTATTCCGACAGGGGTTGGGGGCGGGTTGCAGTTTGGGGATGGGCTGCGGGCGCTGCGAAACGGGCTGATGGTGGTGATTGGCGGGACGGGGGTGTCGCTGGTGTGTTTCGCGTTGCTGGCGAAGTATCTGCGGATGGTGCCGGCGTTTCGGCAGTTGCAGTTGGCGCCGGCGGGGGGAGCGGGGGCGGCGGGGGGGGCGGTGACGAGCGGGGCGGCAGCGGTGCGAGACGTGGCGGATCGGGCGGTGAGCGATGCGGTGTTCGTGGGAGCGCTGGGGGTGGCGCATACGCAGTTGCGGCCGGCGGGGAAGGCGCGGTTCGGGGAGTTCCTGGTGGATGTGGTGAGTTTTGGGTCATTTATACCGGTGGGGACGGAGATCGAGGTGATCGGGATTTCGGGGACGCGGGTAACGGTGCGGCCGCGGCGAGTGGTTGAGGCGGAGGAGACGGCGTGATCATCGGCGTGGTGGCGCTGCTGCTGGCGGCGGTGGGATTTGTGGTGGCGGAGTTGATGGTGCCGGCGCATGGGGTGCTGGCGATCCTGGCGGGTTTGTGCGCGTTGGGGGCGGTGGTGGTGGCGTCGCTGACAAACCTGTATTTCGGGGTGCTGGTGGGGCTGGCGGTGATCGTGGCGGCGCCGGTGATATTTTTCTGGATGGCGAAGGTGTATCCGCAGACGCCGATCGGGCGGCGGATTTTGCTGGCGCCGCCGGCGACGGCGGCGGGACCGGGCGAAGCGCCGGCGAGCGTGATGGTGGGAGATGTGGGGACGACGATGACGGTTTTGCGGCCGGCGGGGGCGGTGGAGATTCATGGGGAGCGGGTGAACTGCGTGAGCGAGGCGGAGGTGATTGCGGCGGGGACGGAAGTGCAGGTGATCCGGGTGCAGGGGCCGCGGGTGGTGGTGAAGGCGGTTGACCGGATGATAAAATAAGCGGTGTTGATTGGTCGCGGCGGATTTACCGGTACAGAGAAAATACGGAGAGCATGGCGTTGTTTGGATCGCATTTGTCGATTGCGGGTGGGGTGGAGAATGCGCTGCTGGCGGCGGAGAAGCTGGGGATGGAGACGGTGCAGATATTTACGGCGAATCAGCGGCAGTGGGCGAGTAAGCCGTTGGATCCGGTGGCGGTGGAGGGGTTTCGGGGGCATGTGAGGCGGCTGGGGTTTTCGCGGGTGGTGTCGCATGCGTCGTATCTGATCAATCTGGCGGCGGTGGAGCAGGGGGCGTGGGAGAACAGCGTGCGGGCGTTTGCGCGGGAGATGGAGCGGTGCGAGGCGCTGGGCGTGACGGATCTGGTGGTGCATCCGGGGGCGCATTGCGGGAGCGGGGAGGAGTGCGGGGTGGGGCGGGTGATCGCGGCGCTGAATGTGCTGCTGGAGGCCGACAAGACGGGGACGGTGCGGATTTGTCTGGAGACGACGGCGGGGCAGGGGAGTTGCCTGGGGTGCAGGTTTGAGCAGTTGGCGGAGATGATTGCGGGGACGAAGCGGAAGGAGCGGCTGGGGGTGTGCGTGGATACGTGCCACATTCTGGCGGCGGGGTATGACATCACGACGGCGGCGGGGATGGAGGCGGCGCTGGCAGAGTTGGAGAAGACGGTGGGGCTGGAGCGGGTGCGGGTGTGGCATTTGAACGATTCGAAGAAGCCGTTGGGGAGCCGGGTGGATCGGCACGAGCATGTGGGGCGGGGATGCGTGGGCGTGGCGGCGTTCGGGGTGATTTGCCGGGATGAACGGTTTCGGGGTGTGCCGAAGATTTTGGAGACGCCGAAGGATCCTGCGCCGGACGGGCGGGATTGGGATGTGGTGAACCTGGAGTTGCTGCGGAAGCTGGCGGCGGGGGAGGATGCGCGGCCGAAGGTTTTCCGGGAGAAGAAGGCGAAAACGAAGAAAGGGGCGAAGGCGGGGACGCGGGAGGTGAAGGGGAAGAAGAAGGGGGTTGCGCGGTGACGAAGATTTGCGTGCCGGTGTTTGTGAAGGGCGGGGTGGATGTGGAGGAGGCGATTGCGCAGGCGGAGGAAGCGCTGGAGGGGGTGGAGGGGATGGTGGAATTGCGGTGCGATACGGGGAGCGTGAAGGGGATGCTGGCGGCGATCGATCTGGTGCGCGTGCCGGTGATCGTGACGGTGCGGCCGACGTGGGAGGGCGGGTTTTCACAGAAGAGCGATGCGGAGCGGATCGGGCTATGGGAGGCGGCGATGGAGGCGGGGGCGGAGTACGTGGATGTGGAGCTGGAGGCGTGGGAGAAGAGCGCGGCGATTCGGGAGGCGATCGGGGATGCGGCGGAGAAGAACGGGACGCGGTTGATCGTGTCGAACCATTGTTTTGGGGGGCGGCCGAAGGATCTGGCGGAGCGGGTGGGGCGGCTTCGGGCGGTGCGGGAGGCGCGGGTGCTGAAGATCGCGTGGAAGGCGGAATCGGTGGTGGACGCGATCGAGGCGCTGCGGCTGGTGGGGGAGAACGGGCGCGTGGATGGGCGGCCGCTGGTGGGATTGGCGATGGGGGAAGAGGGATTGATCTCGCGGGTGCTGGCGAAGAAGTTCGGGGCGCCGTTTACGTTTGCGGTGGCGGAGCGGGGGAAGGAATCGGCGCCGGGCCAGCCGACGGTGGCGGAGTTGCGGGAGCGGTATCGTTGGGAGGCACAGGGAGAAAAGACGGCGGTGTGCGGGGTGGTGGGATGGCCGGTGGGGCATTCGTTGAGTCCGGACATTCATAATGCGGGGTTTGCGGCGGTGGGAGCGGACGCGGTGTATGTGCCGCTGGTGGTGCGGCCGGGAGTGGAGGCGTTTGGGACGGCGGTGGAAGCGCTGCGGAATTGTCCGGGAATGAACCTGCGTGGGCTGAGCGTGACGATTCCGCACAAGGAAAGTGCGATGGCGTACGCGGAGCGGCATGAGGCGGCGGTGGATGAGTTGTCGCGGCATATCGGGGTGGTGAATACGCTGGTGTGGCGCGGGGAGAAGGTCAAGGCGTTGAATTCGGATTTGGGCGGGGCGCTCGATGCGCTGGTTGGGGCGTGGGGCGGGTCGCGGGAGAGCTTGCGTGGGAAGCGGGTGGCGGTGCTGGGGGCGGGCGGTGCGGCGCGGGCGATCGTGGCGGGGTTGGCGGCGCAGGGGGCGACGGTGGTGGTGTACAACCGGACGCCGGCGAAGGGGGAGGCATTGGCGGAAGCGTTTGGCGGGGCGGAGGGGAAAGTGGTGGCGGCGCCGTGGGAGAAGCTGGGGCAGTCTTGCTGCGAGGCGTTCATCAATTGCACGCCGGTGGGGATGCATCCGCGGGTGAATGAGACGCCGATGGAGCCGATCACGAGCGGGCCCTGCGCGTGGGGGTCGAAGACGGTGGTGTTTGACACGGTGTACAACCCCGCGGTGACGAAGTTCTTGAAGCTGGCGCGGCAGGCGGGGGCGACTGTGGTGCCGGGGATGGAGATGTTCGTCCGGCAGGGGGCGGTGCAGTTTGCGGAATTCACGGGGAAAGAGGCGCCGGTGGCGTTGTTTCGGGAGGTGGCGGCGGCGGCGATGAAGCGGTGATGCGCGGGGGGATAAATAACGAGGGGCCGCCAGACAGGCGACCCCTCGTTAAAGAATTGACGGCTTTGTGATTAGCAGTGCGACTTGGAGTGATTGTCTCCGCACGAGGAAGCGTGGTGGTCATCGTCGCAGGAGTTGTGGTTGCGATCGTTGTCGCAGGAGTTGCGATCGTTATCGCAGGAATTGCGGTTGTGATCGTCGTTGCACGAATTGCGATCGGCGCCGCAGTAGTTGTGATCGTGGTTGCAGGTGAGGTTGAGGTTGTAGCACTTGCCCTGGTCGTTGCAGGTGTCGATGCCGAAGCACTTGGAGGAGGAGCAGTTTCCGTGGGAATCACATTCCTGGATTTTGAAGTGTCCGCCGCAGAGATTGCCGAAGGAATAATTGCCGTGGCAATCGGTGGTGGTGGTCCAGGAGCAGGAGCGTCCCCAGGCGTCGCATCCGGTGAGGATTACCTTGCAGCAATCGTGGCCGCTGTTTCCGCAGACGGTGGTTTTCTTGACCTCGCCGAAGTTGTAGCAGGAGCCGTCGGCACAGGGGGGCAGGGTGATATTGGAGATGATGTCGTTGCCGAGGGTGCCGCCGAGGGAGCCGAGGGAGTCTTTGCCGTCGGTGTAACCGGAGGGCTGGGATTCGGAGAGAGTGTAGTTGCCGGCGATGAGATTTTTGAAGCTGTAGCTGCCGTGGGAATCGGTGTAGGTGGTTTTGGAGATCTGGTTGCCGAGGAGATCGGTGCCGGTGAGGGTGATCTTGACGCCGGCGATACCGGAGTCGCCGCTGGTGAACTTGCCATCAGCGCGGCAGTCGTTGAAGACGGTGCCGCTGAGCGAGCCGGTGGCGGTGGTGAGGGTGGGCCCGCAACCGCAGGAGCAGCGGCAGCCGCAGGTGGACTTGTAGTTGTCGAAATCGATGCCGGTGTAATCGCCGGAGGCGGCGTTGACGGTGTAGACGCCGCTGGCGGGAGCGGTTTCGATGTAACCGGAGACGGGAGTTTCGGTGACGAAGTAGGTGGCGGCGGCGAGGCCGGTGAAGGCGTAGGAGCCGTCGGCGGCGGTTTTCTGGGAGGTGACGAGGGTGTCGCCGGTATCGAGTTTGCCGTCGGTGTTGGTGTCCTGGTAGAGATTGATGGTCACGCCCGACATGGGATGGGACTTGTCATCGGCGGTAAGGCCGTTGCCGGTCTGATCGATGTACTTGTGTCCGGAGATGCTGATGGGGGGCGCGGAGACCTGGGGGATGGCCCCGACGTTTCCTTTGACGAGGGCGGAGAAATCCTGGGAGAAGTCGCCATTGAAGGTGGAGTCTTCGACGCTCATGGTGACGCCGATGTCCTTGGAGGAGAAATACTGAGGGGCCAGTGCGCCGCCGGTGACGGAGAAGCGGAAGTCGAACTGGTCGCCGTTGGGGTCTGAGCTGTCCTGTGAGCCGAAGGCGGTGATTTTGCCGGTGAGGAGGGTGCCGGTGAAATCGGGCGTGCCGTCGTTGTTGACGTCGATGGAGCCGGTGACGACGAGGTCATTGGCGTTGGCGCCGCTGCCGATGAGGTTGCCGTTGTTGTCGACCTGGATGTGGAGGTCGAAGCTGGAGGGGGGCAGGACCTGAGGAGCGCTCAGGGGGCTGACCGAGAGGATGATGGACATGGGAGCGCCGGTGGCGTCGAAGGAGTGGGTGGCGGCGGTGTAGGACAGGGAGCCGGGGTTGCCAAGGACGCTGGTGACGGGAAGGCCGAGCTGAGCGCCGATGCCAAGCAGCGTGCCGGAAAAGAGCTCGCGGTTCTCGAGGGTTTCCATGATGGCGCGAGCGGCGCGGCTGCGGGAAGTGCGGCGAGCGGGACGATTTTTAAGGGTAGCGACCATTTTCTCTCTCTCCAAAGTCTTGAAGCGATTTCTCAAGTGAGTACGGGAGGTTCCGCCGGTCTCGAACGAAGGAGACCGGCGGTGGTTGGTGTTGTTGGTTGTGCAAGAAGGGGAAGGCGGCGCGGCTTACGCACGGGCCTTGCGGCGGCGGAGCAGGAGCATGCCGCCGAGGCCGAGCATGCTCAGCGAAGCGGGCTCAGGGACGGAGTAGGTGTCGGAATTGGCCATGGGGATGGTGTTGCTGAAGGCGGTGCCAAAATTGGTGAAGTTGGTGCTGCCCTGGCCGTGGAGGACGACGGTGAAGAGGCCGGGGTAGTTGCCGGAGTTGCCGCCGAAGTTGAAGGTGAAGGTGTCGCTGGCGTTGTTGAAGCCGGTGAGGGTGTTGGAGGTGAAGTAGGTGGTGGAGGCATCTTTGACGGTGACATCGCCGGAGACGCCGGTGATGGTGTTTCCGGAGAGGGTGAAGTCGGCGTCGAGGGTGAAGTTGCCGCCGGTGAGGTTGGGCGTGAGGGAGAGGTCGGTGGCGACGGTGCGGAGGCGTTCAGCGGTGCCGGTGGCGGTGAGGTGGCCGGTGTTGCCGCTGACGGTATAGGTGATGGCGGTGGTGTCAGAGAAGATATCGGGAACGGGTTGGACGACGACGGCATGAGCGGTCATGGCGGGAACCGCGGCGAAGGCGGCGAGTGCGGCGAGCAAAAGACGAGCGTTCATTGTTTTCTCTCCATCCTCAGTTGTGTCGGTGCTTCTTGGGGCCGCCCCGCGAAACAGGCTCCGACGAACGACAATGACAACCTATCCCAGGGAGGAGGATGGGCAAGGCGATTGGAGAGCGATTTGGATGGCTTCTCGGACGCGCGGGGGAAGAAGTTGACCCATAAACGCCGAGCATGGAAACGTGGCGAAAGTGCGCCGGTCGTAACGGTTGGCGCGCGACAGGCGAAGGGTTTTTCCGGGGCGGGCGGGTTGTTATCGGAAAAAGTCAGAGAGTGTCCGGAAAACCTGGCGTTCGACTTGCGCCACGGACTTGGCGGCGTCGACGACACGGTAGCGTTCGGGCCACTGCTGGGCCTGCCAGAGGTAGTTTTCGCGTACGCGCTGGAAATAATCGCGGGCGCGCTGTTCGATGCGGTCTTTGAGATCGCCGTCCGCAAATAGCGGGTTCTGGCGCTCGTCGCGGGTTTTGCGGCTGCTGGAGGACCAGAGGGGATTGAGGCGTTCCATGGCGACGTCGATGTCGAGGTCGAAGATGACGGTCAAATGCGGCCAGGCGTCGTCGACGGCGATTCTGGCGACGGCGAGGATGTCCTCGAGGTTCATGCCGCCGCCGCCGCCCTGATAGGCGAGGGTGGAGGACGCGAAGCGGTCGGCGACGACGCACTCGCCGGCGGCCAGTGCGGGCTTGATGTGTTCGTGGACGAGCTGGGCGCGGGAAGCCATATAGAGGAGCATTTCGCAGCGGAGGTCCATGCCCTCGTTTTTGGTGGAGAGGAGGAGGTCGCGGATTTGTTCGCCGATAACGGAGCCGCCGGGCTCGCGCAGGCGTCGCACCTTGATGTTCTGGTCCTCCATGCGGGCGATGAGGGTTTTGAGCTGGGTGGTTTTTCCGCAGCCGTCGGGGCCGTCGAACACGACAAACTTGCCGGCGAGAGGTTTGAGGGAATCGTCGGGCATGGGGGCCTTGTCGCAAAGGAGGAATATTGGGCCGGGCTTGCGACCGGCGGGCGTTGCCGGGGGGAAAGCAGGCCCATAACCGGGGGGATGCTACGAAGCAAAGGGGGTGGCGTCAATGTGAGGAAAATCCGTTTGAACGGTGCAACCGGTGCGGTGGTGGAGCGTGTTTTCGTATGATGTCGGGGGATGCAGAGCCCGGCACCAAAAGGCCGATGAGCCCATAGGTTTTCCTGCCCGGCGTTGGGGTTTCTGGAAAGGGCGAGCGATGGACAATCCGCTGCAACCGATCTGGCAGAGCGATGCGGGCCGGTGGGATTTTTCGATGGCGGCGCACCTGCTGCGGCGTGCGGGATTTGGCGGGGCCCTCGGGGAGACCCAGGCGCTGGTGGAGATGGGCCCGGAAAAAGCGGTCAGCCAGATCGTGCGTTACGGCAACATAGCGAATCCGGGGTTGGGGCCGCTGGTATTCGGGGATTTGACGAATCCGATCGACCAGGGCGGCGCGGGTGGGCGGCGGGGCGGGGGGCGCGGCGGGCTGCTGCGATCGATGTCGGCGGAGCAGCGCAAAGGGTTTCAGCAGATCGAGCAGACGGCGCAGCGGGCGAAGCTCGAGGAGCTGAAGCTGTGGTGGCTGGACCGGATGGTGCGCACGACGCGGCCGCTGGAAGAAAAGATGACGCTGTTCTGGCATGGGCTGTTCGTAAGCTCGTCGGCAACGGTGAAGAACACGTACCTGCTGTATCAGCAGAACGAGCTGTTCCGGAAACACGCGGCGGGGAATTACAAACAGTTGACGCTGGAGGTGAGCAAAAACCCGGCGATGCTGATTTACCTGAACAACAACGACAACCGGGTGCAGCATCCCAATGAGAATTACGCGCGCGAGCTGATGGAACTGTTCACGCTGGGAATCGGGAATTACACCGAGACGGACATCAAGGAATCGGCGAGGTCGTTCACGGGATGGACCAACATCGGCGATCAGTTCGTGTTCAACCGGGGGCAGCATGATGAGGGGGTGAAGCATTTCCTGGGGCGCGCGGGGAATTTCACGGGGGAGGACATCGTCAACATCATTTTCCAGCAGCCGGCGTGCGCGAAATACATTGCGGGGCGGCTGGTGCGGTTTTTCGGCCTGGACGAGCCGCCGGCGGAAATCGTGGAGCCGCTGGCGGAGATTGTGGCGGGGAACCATTACGAAATGGCGCCGGCGCTGCTGGCGCTTTTCGGGAGCAAGTGGTTTTATTCGCAGGATGTGGTGCAGCGGCAGATCAAGAGTCCTGTGCAACTGGTGGTGGGGAGCCTGCGGTCGCTGGGCGTGCCGGTGTCGCAGCCGCGGGCGGTGGACAATGCGCTCAAGCTGATGGGGCAGGAACTGTTCAACGCGCCGACGGTGAAGGGGTGGGACGGCGGGCGGGCGTGGATCAACACCAGCACGCTGTTCGCGCGCTACAACCTGCCGGCGTACCTGGGCACGGGCAAGCTGCCGACGGCGGGCAAAGGGGCGCAGGGGGCATCGATGGACATGCGGACCACGTATGCGGAGTTTGATTCCGGCTGGCGGCCGGATGTGGATCTGGCGGAGGGGGGCGTTTCGACGACGGACGGCGTGGTGGACCTTTACATCAAAAAACTGCTGGGGGCGGATCTGGACGCGCGGAAGCGCGAGGAATTGCTGATTTTCATGAACGGCACCGGCGACACGAAGAGCCATATGAACGATCCGCTGCTGCCGGATAACGACCGGCGCACGCGGTCCCTGGTACACCTGATCATGGCGATGGCGGAGTATCAGCTTGCCTGAACTCTCATTGCCCCCCTACCGGAGCGCCACGAGACGCCCCCGACGGTCCTCATAGGAGACGCACATGGATACCCTGCATACCCGGCGCACGTTTTTGACACGTGGACTCACGGTGCTGTCGGCGGCGACGACGATGCCGCTGTTCATCCAGCGGACCTGCCTGGCGCTGAACAACCCGCGCGATTTGCCGCTGACGCAGAGTGCGATGGGCATCGGGGAGCAGGTGCTGGTGTGCGTGCAGATGTCCGGTGGGAATGACGGGCTGTCGACGGTGATACCGCTGGACAATGACGATTATCACCGCGCACGGCCGACGCTGGGGGCGATCCCGAATCTGCTGGCGCTGGACAAGAGCGGCGTGGCGCTGCATCCAGGGCTTGCGGGGCTCAAGGAGATTTATGATGAGGGGCACCTGGCGGTGATTCAGGGCGTGGGGTATCCGAATCCGAACCGGTCGCACTTCCGCTCGATGGAAATCTGGCAGACGGCGGATCCGGCGCATCCTCCCAAGGACGGCTGGCTGGGGCGGTACTTTGACGCGCAGTGCAAGGGCAGCGATCCCAAGAACATGCCGGACCCGAAGGCGGCGGTGAACATCGGCGCGACGGTGCCGCTGGCGTTGCAGGGATCGAAGTTCACGGCGATTTCGTTCCAGAATCCGCAGTCTTACCAGTGGTTCGCGGGCAACAAGGCCGTGGATGCGAAGATGCGCAACACGTTTGCGCAGGTGAATGATTTGAACGACACGGGGGATGAACTGGCGGGGCAGAGCAGCGGGAATCCGACGCTGGATTTCCTGGAGCGCACGGCGCTGGATGCGCAATTGACCAGCGATGAAATACGCGCGGTGACCACGAAGTATCATCCCGCGGTGAGCTATCCGAACACGCCGTTCGGCCAGCAGTTGCAGATGGTGTCGCAGATGATCGCCGGCGGGCTGAAGACGCGGGTGTACTACGTCTCGCTCGGCGGGTTTGATACGCACTCCAACGAAAAGCCGGCGCACGATCGGCTGATGCAGACGCTGGCGGCGGGCATCAACGCATTCATGCGGGACTTGAAGAGCCAGGGGAACGATCAGAAGGTGCTGGTGATGACGTTCTCGGAGTTCGGGCGGCGCGTGGCGGAGAATGCGTCGCACGGGACGGATCACGGGACGGCGGCGCCGATGTTTGTGTGCGGGTCGATGGTCAAGGGCGGGGTGTATGGGGCGCATCCGTCACTGCGGCCGCAGGATCTGGACGCGGGCGATTTGAAGTTCCACACGGATTTCCGCAGCGTGTATGCGACGTTGCTGCAGGATTGGATGAAGGCGGACAGCGCGCCGATTCTTGGCGGGAGTTTCCGCACGTTGCCGCTGTTGGCGTGAAGGCGGTTCTGCGAACCGCCGCTAAACGTCCGGATTTTGAGGGAGAATGGTGCGCGGTTGCGGAATGGGGAGGCGTGGCTTACCGTCGTGGGTGTGACGCGACGGAGGCTGCCGATGAGTGATGCGCCGATGACCAACAAAGCGGCGGAGGCGGAAGCGGTGCAACCGGGGGAACCGAGTCCGCAGGATGTGTGGCGGATTTTCCGGATCATGTCGGAGTTTGTGGAGGGGTTCGAGGCGATGGCGCCGGTGCCGGCGGCGGTGAGCGTGTTCGGCTCGGCGCGCACGAAGCGGGGGACGACGTATTACAATCGTGCGGAACAGATGGGGCGGGAGTTGGCGAAGCGGAAGTTCGCGGTGATTACGGGCGGCGGGCCGGGGATCATGGAGGCGGCGAACAAGGGCGCGCGGGAGGCGGGCGGCGTCTCGGTGGGGCTGAATATTTCGCTGCCGATGGAACAGAAGGCCAATCCATACCAGACGATCGCGATGACGCATCACTATTTTTTCGTGCGGAAGGTGATGTTCATCAAATACTCGCATGCGTTCGTCTGTTTTCCCGGCGGCTATGGGACGATGGATGAATTGTTCGAGTCGCTCACGCTGATCCAGACGAACAAGATCGACCCGTTTCCGGTGATTCTCATTGGCACGGAATATTGGACGGGGCTGATGTCGTGGATGCGGGACATGATGGAGGAGCGGTTCGGCGCCATCAATGGGCCGGATTTGAATTTGCTGTACATGACCGACGACGTGGTGGAGGCGGCGGAGTATCTCAAGAGGGCGGAGCAGGGACGCACGTGGCAGAAGCAGCGCGGATTTCGGCCGATCGCGCGCGAGCGGCAGACGACGGCGGAGGGGACTAAGTATGGGGTCCGGCCGACGAAGGCGCCGCTGCCGGAGGCGGAGGCGAATTCGCAGGCGGTTCCGCAGCAGTAGCCGGCGGATCGGCGGGAAGGTGGGCGGCGAACCAATCGATGGCGCGGCGGCGGGCTTCGCCGGAGAAGTCGAAGCAGGCGGCGACGTGGCCTTCGTCGTGGAGAATGTGGAACTCGGTGTGATCAGGGGCGGCCTGATGGAGCTTTTGCGAGTTGGCCATGGGAATGATGGCGTCATCGTCGCCGTGCAGGAGCAGGATGGGGATGTGCGTTTTCCGGATGGCGTTAAGGGGATCGGCGTCGGCGGGATTGAAGTTCGCGATTTCGCCGGCATCGTGGATGATCTCGGCGTAGTCGTGGTTGGAGAGGAACCAGCCGGGGAGAGGGAGCATCGTGCGGCCGAAATGGGGGACTTCGCCGCTGAAAGTGGCGAAGGGGGCGACGGCGACGACGGCGGCAACGCGCTTGTCGAGAGCGGCGAATTGAATGGCGGTGGCGGCGCCCAGGGAGACGCCATAGACGCCGAGGTGATCTCCGCAGAGATGATGCTGCTGGAGATAGTCGGTGAGCTGGACGAGATCGTGCGATTCCACGACGCCGAAGGTGATATGCTTGCCGGTGGATTCGCCGTGGCCGCGAAGATCGACGGCGACGGTGCGATAGCCGGCATTGCGGAAGGCGTCGGTGGCGTAATTGAGCCAGGTGTGATCGGCGAGGAATCCGTGGATGATGAGAATGGTGCCGCGCGGCAAGGCAGCATTGGGGGGCGAGGTGATCCACGCGGAGAGGGTGGCGGCGGGGGGACCGACGGCGATGCGGAGGTGGCCATCAGTGGGATTGGCGATCGGTTGAAGCGGGCCGGTGAGCTTTTGATAGAGTTCGTTCGGCGGCGCGACCATGCGGCGCGCGAGCATGCGGTTGCTGCAGCCGGCGAGGGCGGCGGCAGCGAGCAGCGGAATGCAGGCGCGAAGCTGCATGGTGAATTCCGTCAATGATGTACGGGCGTGCCCAGTTGGGCGCCGACTTCCTCGACTTTTTTCCTGAGCAGGTCGGCGGTGTTGGCTTCGAGGTTGAGGCGGAGCAGCGGTTCGGTGTTGCTCTTGCGGACGTTGAACCACCAGGTGTCGTATTCGATGGTGATGCCGTCGAGATAATCGACGGAGGCGTCCTTGTAGCGTTCGGCGAGCTTGGCGATGGCGGCGTCTTTGTCGTGGACTTCGTAATTGATTTCGCCGGAACCGTAGTAGCGCTGCAATGGCTTGAGGATGTGGGAGAGCGGCTGGTCATAGCCGGAGAGGACGGAGGAGGTGACTGCGAAGACGATGGCGCCGGAATCGGTTTTGAAGTTGTCGCGGAAATAAAAGTGGCCGGAGAGCTCGCCGCCGAAGACGCCGTGGGAATCGGCGAGGGCTTTTTTCATGAAGACGTGGCCAACGCGCTCGCGCTTCGGCACGCCGCCGGCATTGAGGATTTCCTCCCGCGCGACCCGGGAAGAACGCAAATCATAAACGATCGCGGAGCCGGGGGATTTTTTCAGGAAATCCTTCGCCAGAAAGGCGGTGAGAATGTCGCAGCGCACGACTTTCGCCTGCTCGTCCACAAAAATGCAGCGGTCGGCGTCGCCATCGAAACAGACGCCGAAGTCCGCGCCATGCGAGAGGACCGCTTCCTGCAGTTCGCGGAGATTGGCGTCGACCAGCGGATTGGGTTCGTGTTTGAAGGAGCCGGTGATTTCCGTGTTGATGGAAATGATGTCGAGGTTGGGCTGGCCGACGAAAATGTTGGGCACGAATTTTCCGGCCATGCCATTGGAGCAATCCACGACGACCTTGAGCGGCCGGTGCAGCTTGAGGAATTGCAGCACGTGGGATTTGTAGGGACGGGAGAGGTCCATGGATTCGACGCGGCCCATTTGCGCGGCGGGTCCTTTGCGCAGGTTCATCGCCAGGCGTTTGATTTCGTTAAGGCCGGTGTTTTCACCGATGGGGCGGGCCTCAATTCCGGAGATTTTGAAGCCGTTGTAGTTCGCGGGGTTGTGCGACGCGGTGACCTGGATGCCGCCGCAACAGCCGAGGTGGTTGATGGCGAAGTAGATTTGGGGCGTGTCGATCATGCCGACGTCGATGACGTTGGTGCCGGTGGAGAGGATGCCGTCGATGAGGGCTTTGGCGAGAGAGGGCGAGGAGAGGCGCATGTCGCGGCCGACGATGATCATGTTCATGCGCGGGTCGGCTTTGGCGAGACCGGTGAGGTTCATCCGCAGGAATTGGGCGGTGGCATGGCCGGTTTTCCAGGCGATATCCTCGTTGAGCGGGTCCGGATAAATGCCGCGGATGTCGTAGGCTTTATAGACTTTTTCGATCATGTGTACCTCGTTAAACGCGGGAGCGGCGGGATCGCCATCGGCGGCCTGGGTGTGGGAGTGGGCATCGTTCCAGGGGCATTTCGGGCATTTGGGGTAATGGTGCTTCTGCCGCTGGCCGCACACGGCGTCGGAAATCTTGTAGGCCTCGCCGGGGCATTGGCGGTAATAATCGTGGAGGATCTGGGGCTGGTGATGAGACACGTGTCCTCCAAGGGGAGGGTGTAGGATAAAGCGAAGCCGGGTGGGCGACAAACCGGCATCCCGGCCTGCGGCATTGGCGGCGCGCCGCGTCTAACCTACATCGGCCAAAGTGATCGAATCCGCGAAGCGCGTCAGGATTTGCGCGCGAAGCACCGCGTGCGAGGAATCCAGCAGGCGAGGGTCGGCGGCGATCAGGTTGAAGGCGTCGCGCCGCGACATCGGCAGGAGGTGGGGATCGAAGAGCAGGTCGGCAAAATGGATGTCGGTGCGGCCGGACTGCGCGGTGCCGATAAGATGGCCCATCCCGCGGAGTTTGAGGTCTTCCTCGGCAATTTTGAACCCGGAGGAATGCCGAACCATCGCCTGGATTCTGGCGACGGCCTCATCGGTTTTCTGATCGGCGAGCAGGATGCAATAGGATTGTTTGTTGCCGCGGCCGACGCGCCCGCGAAGCTGGTGCAATTGCGAAAGACCGAAGCGGTCGGCGTGCTCCACCACCATGATCGTGGCGTTGGGAACGTCGACGCCGACTTCAATCACCGTGGTGGCGACCAGCGCGTCGATGAGGTGCTGGCGAAAGCGTTCCATGATGTGCTGGCGGGTGTCGCGCGGCATGCGGCCGTGGATCAGACCGACGCGCACGTTGGATAGCGGGCCGGATTGCAGCTCACGCTGCACGGCGACGGCGTTACGAAGCGGTTGGCCGCCGAGCGGCGTGGGAGAGGGGGCGGCGGGTTGCGTGGAGTTTTCCTCAGGCGTCAACGGAGCGTCGTAGGAAATTTCCGGCGGCTCTTCATCGATCGCCGGCACGACGATGTACGCCTGTTCGCCCGCCCCCAGCTTTTTCGCCAGCCACTCATAGACATCCGCGCGGTTCGACGCCGGCGTCATTTTGGTGAAGATCGGCTGGCGGCCGGGGGGAAGTTCGTCGATCACGGAGACATCGAGATCGCCGAAGGCGGTCATGGCCAGCGTGCGCGGAATGGGCGTGGCGGTCATAACCAGCGTATGGGGCGCCACGCCCGTTCCCGAAGGTTTCGTGCGGATGAGGGAGCGTTGCTCGACGCCGAATTTGTGCTGCTCGTCGATGACGATGAGGGCGAGGGATTTGAATTGCACCGCTTCGGACAGCAGGGCGTGCGTGCCGACGACGAGGCCGGCGGAACCCTCCGCGATGGCCGCAAGGGTGCGCTCGCGTTCGGCGCCGGTGACGGAACCGGTGAGGAGCACCGGTTGGACTTTCTTGCCTTCGAGAAAGCGCGCGAGCGTGATGAAATGCTGCTCCGCGAGGATTTCCGTGGGCGCCATGAGGGCGGCCTGATGACCCGGTTGCTGCTGCCGCGCGGCCCCGCCTGAAGAGGGCGCGGGCTCGCCGCGTTGCGTGGCGGTGGCCGCCAGCATCGCATAGAGGGCGACGACGGTCTTGCCGCTGCCCACGTCACCCTGCAGCAGCCGGTTCATGGGTTTGGTCGAAACGAGGTCCTTGCGGATCGAATCGATGACGCGGTTTTGCGCCGCGGTGAGATCGAAGGGGAGCAATGCACGGATGCGTGTATCGACGGCATCATCGACGCGCAGGGGAATCGCCGGATTGCTGTTGCGCTGGTGAAAGCGCTTGATCGCCACCGCCGCCTGGTGCAGGAAGAATTCGTGATACGCCAGGGTGCGCTTCGCGGTGATCGCGTCCTTGAGCGTCTCGGGGCGATGGATTTTTTCGAGGGCCTCGCGCCGCGTGAAGAGGTTCCGCTCGCGCAGGTGCGCCTCCGGGAACCACTCTTCGATCTGCGGCAGCAGGGGATCAAGCGCGTTGGCGATGATCTTCGCGAGCATCGGCGAGGGCAGATCGGTCGTCGCGGGATACACCGGCTCGATGCGCGCCGTCTTGGGCGCATGATCGGCCTGCCCGTCGAGGACCTCATAATGCGGCTGCACGATCTGCAAACGGTCGCGAAACGCCGTCACCTTGCCGGTCGCGCGAATCAACATTCCCGGCTGGAGCTTTTTGTCCAGCCCATAGGGATTGAACCAGGTGAGCACGCAGCGCGTGCGGGCGCCGTTGCCATGGGGGCCGGCGCCGGCGGCATCTTCAAGCAGGGCTTCGAAGCGGCGGGGCTTTCGGGGCAGGAGGCGCGTCTGCAGGAGCGTTCCGCGAATGGTCGCCATCTCGCCGACGCGAATTTCCGCTACCGGGGCTTCATCGGAAAAGCGCAGGTAATCGCGCGGAAAGTGAAACAGCAGGTCGCCGCAGGTTTTCAAGCCGAGGAGGCCAAGTTGCACGGCGCGTATCTCGCCGACGCCCTTGGCGTAGTTAACGGGCGTGGCGAGGGTGAGCGGCGGGCGCGGTGGTGGCATGATGCAAGTCTATCGAAGAGCCGGCGCCGAGGCGATATTCGCGGCACTTTGCACGGGGCGCCTCACTTGCCGCCCGCCGGAACCAGGTTGTTCTCGCGGGTGATCCAGGTGTCCTTGTCGCGAATGATCGCCTGCGGCGGCAGCATCGCGGATTGCGGGGCGATATTGGCGGTTTTCTTGACGGCGGTGCCGATGGCCATGAATTCCAGCAGATTCCCGAGATCGTGAACGTGCGTCTTGATGCCCACCACATCATCCGCGCCGATGGCGTTCGCCTCATTGCGAATCAGGCCGATGGCATGCTCGCGCGCGTCATAAATCAATGACGTCAATTCGTTGATTTCGCCGCGCGAGAAGGATTTGAGCGCCGCCAGCACCCCGCCCACCACGCCCAGCGAATAGACGGCCGTGCCCAATACCAGTTTCAGCGGCGCATACCCGATCGCCGCAAGATTCCACATTTCCTCGGCCGTCAGGTCGGACGTGACCGGCCCGTTCTGCGGATGGGGCGGAGGCAGCGCCGCGTGATGGCAGGCCGTGCCGGTCATCATCATTTCGTGCACGCCCTGGAAAGGCAGGACGGTGGTCTGGATGCCCGCGACGGCGTTGGCGTTGTATTTCAGGGCGTCCTGGCAAATGCGCGCCAGTGCCAGGTGGCGCGTGTGATTGAACACGTCTGAGAATTCCTTCACCTCGCCGCGCGCCATGGACTTGAGCCCTCCGAGGATCCCCCCGGTGATGCCGACGGAATAGGCGACGTTGCCGAAAACGAAATGGTGCGGCGTGTAGCCGGCGTCGATCAGGCAGTAAAGTTCCTGGGCGTCATGGGCGGTGGAAAACGCCAGCGTTTCGGCAGCGCCGCGCGGCTCGGTGTGCAGCGTCGAGCCGATCGAGAGGAATTCGACGTTGCCGTGAAAGTGCCGCAGATCGGAAGTGACCCCCGAGATACCGACGCCCCCGTGCTTGGCGGCCTCCGCCTGCAAACGGCCGAAAGACTGCGTCCGGCCCTCGTGAATGATCTGCGTCACCTGCGTGACTTCCCCGCCCATCATGTTGCGGAGTCCCGCGCCCAGCGATCCGACGAAACCCATCGAATAAACGGAGTTCCCTATCACCAGTTCCCCAGGGGCATAACCCTTCAGGTGAAGGCAATACAACTCGTTTCCAGACAGGCCGGTCATTACAGGCATGAGGGCTCCTTCGCGAAGAGGAATGAATGGCCCAGATTGTACGGCATTTTCGGATTTCTGAATCCATTTTTGCTGGAATCGCGCGCTGGAACCGCGGCCACGCAGCGGGTGGAAGCGAGTCCCAAATCCCCGTGCGCCGCTCACTGTGTGCTGCTCACTCTTCCAGCACCGCATCGGGCAGTTCATCGCGATCGTCGGATGTGGGGGGAAAGTGCTGGGCCAGCAGTTCGCCGGCGCGCGCGATCGCCAGCACGATCGCCTCCGTGTAGTGCCGGGCCTTGAGATGCGGAACCATCGCATCGCGCAGATCGTGCCAGAATTCTTCCCCGCATAATGCATGCACGCCCACATCGCCGACCACCGCGAAGGTTTGCGACGCCGGCGCGATGAAGATGAGGATGGCGTTGCGGCGTTTGGTCTTGTGCATGCGCAGGGCACGAAAGCGGGCGTGGGCTTCGGCGACGGGATCGGGCGCCGGCTCGTGAACGATCAGCACACGGATTTCGCCCGAGGTATTCCGCTCCGCGCGCAGGATGGCCGCACGGATCTGATCCGATTCCAACTGGCTCAGGAAGGCGTAGGGGTTCATTACCAGGATCCTCCCGCGCCGCCGCCGCCGGTGCTGCCGCCGCCGGAAGAAAAACCGCCCGAGGAGAATCCGCCGCCGCCCCCGCCGCCGAGGAAGCCGCCGGAGCTGAACCATCCGGAATCAGAGGAAGAGCTGGAAGAATTGGCCCGCATGGCCCAGGCGTAGAGCAGGTGATTGAACAGGCCGGAGGGTTGCCGCGAGCCATACACCGTGCCGAAGTGTCGGCGCAGCGCGCTGCGGATGAGGCTGGTTCCCAGGATCAGGATGGCGAACGTCCAGAAGAGCGCATCCTGGATGTGGCGCTCCACGATATTGCGCACCGTGAATCCGGTGCCGCGATATTCGCCCCGGGTTGCGGCGATGATGGCGTTGACGCCCGCGCGCACGCCGCCGGTGTAATCGCCGGTCTTGAAGCGCGGCGCGATTTTCGTGTCGATGATGTCCTTGCACGTGGCGTCGGGAAGCGCCCCCTCCAGGCCGTAGCCGGGGGTGATCTGCACCCTGTGCGAGTTCACGAATATAAACAGCACGACACCGTTGGATTTCGATTTCAGCCCCGGATGCCACGACTCAAACGTGCGCGTGCAATAGTCCGCAAGGTCCTCGCCTTCGGGAAGCTGCGGGTAAATGGCCACGAGAAACTGGTTCGACGTCGCGCGTTCGAATTGATCGAGCTGCTGATTGATCTCCGCCAGGTCGGGCGGCGAGATCACACCGGCATTGTCGGTGATGTACTGCGACGGCTTCCGCGGCAGGCCCGTGGATGCAGCCAGCGCCCGCGAAGCGGATACAACAGTCAGCATCAACGGAAGCAGCAGGAAAATCGGGCGTGCGCGCATGGCTCACTTGGAGAAATTAAAAATTCACGGCGGGAGCGGTCTGAGCGCTTTCGGTCGCCTGGAAATAGGGCTTGTCGCGAAAACCGAACATGCCGGCGAAGAGCGCCGTCGGCAGGTGATGAATAGCGGTGTCGTAAGCCTTCACGGCGTCATTAAACCGGCCGCGCTCGGTGGAGATGCGGTTTTCCGTTCCCTCCAACTGGGCCTGCAAATCGCGAAAGTTCTGGGTCGATTTCAAGTCGGGATAGCTCTCCGAAACCATCATCAGCCGCGACAAGGCGTTGCTCAGCTCCCCCTGCGCCTGCTGGAATTGCTGCAATTTCGCCGCATCATCCGGCGCATGGGAAGCATCGATCGTCACCCGCCCCACCGATGCCCGCGCATTCGTCACCGCCTCCAGCGTCGACTTTTCAAATTGCGCGCTGCCTTTCACCGTCTGCACCAGGTTCGGAATCAGGTCCGCGCGCCGCTGATACACGTTCTGCACCTGCGCCCACTGGTTGTCGGTCGCCTGCGACAGGGTCACCAGGTGGTTGTAGCTGCCCATCCCGATCAGCAGCAGGATCACCACCACCACCACGATGACGGCCAGCACCGCCCATTTTTTCATGCGAAGCCCCGCTTCGGAAATGTCGAACCGCGCGCTGATTTTCGGGGAAATAGCTGTTGTTGTCCAATGACATCGGCGCGTCCGCCGATGCATCCGCGCGCCCGCGACGCACCATCATCTGGACTCCCCCGCTGCCCGACGCCGGTCCCCTCGGATCGCCCGCCCCGCCGCCTATGGCCGCGGCGGCTTGAAGTTCGCCGCCACCGCCATCCGCACCAGGTCCGCCACATTCGCCGCCTGCATCTTCTGCATCAGGTTGGCCCGATGGTGATCGACCGTGCGTGCGGAGATTCCCAACTGGTCGGCGATCATCTTGGTCGACTTGCCCTCGATGACCGTCCACAGCAATTCCTTCTCGCGCGGGCTGAGCGTGTTGAGCCGGCGGGTGATTTCCTGCGTTTCCACGGCCGCGGTGCGGCGCTGCCGGTCCTTCTCAATCGCCGCCTGAACTTTTGCCAGCAGCGTCGGCCGATCGATGGGTTTTTCCAGGAAATCCACGGCCCCGAGCTTCATCGATTTCACGGCCACCTGCACCGAGGCGTGAGCCGTCACCACGATCACCGGACAGGACGCCGTCGACTCGAAGTGCCGCTCCAGAAGTTCCAGGCCCGATTGGCCGGGCATCTGGAGGTCCAGCAGGATGCAGGCGGGCCGGTCCGGGATTTTGAACATGGAGAACTCGTCGGCGGAGGCGAAAAACACCGGCTCTATCCCGGCGGATTGCAATGTCACCCCGATGAGCGCCCGCATGGAAGCGTCATCGTCCACGATGTAAGCGGCCGGCGAATCGGTCATGCGTGAGGTATCCTCAAAAAGGCCTCAACGTGCGGCCAGGATGGGAACCGCGATGTGGCTGCCGGGATTATCCCTCACGGACCTTCCGATGGAAAGCCTCCATCAGCCGGCGGGTGATCGGCCCCACGGACCATTCGCCCCCGCCGCCTCCCGTGGGCTGAACGCCCGTCATCGCGCCGGCCGCCCCGCCGATGCGCCGGTTGTCGATCGTCGACACCGGCACGATCTCCGCGCCCGTCCCGGTCAAAAAGCATTCGTCCGCCGCATACAGGTCAAAGCGGGTCAGCGACCGTTCCGCCGCGGGAATCTGCGCGGCCCGCGCCAGCCGCAGCACCGTCTGCCGCGTGATCCCCACGAGAATCCCCGCGTCTTCCGGCGGCGTCAGCAGCTCCCCGTTCTTCACGATGAAAATGTTGTCCCCCGTGCATTCGCACACATAGCCCAGGTGATTCAACATCACCGCCTCTGGCACGCCCGCGTCGATGGCCTCCCACTTGGCCATGACGTTGTTCAAATAATTCAGCGATTTGACCTTGGGCGACAGGGAATTGGGGTGGTTGCGGATCGTCGACGCCGTGATGATCGCCATGCCCTGGCGATAGGTTTCCTCGGGGTACATTTGAATGGTGTCGGTGATGATGATCACCGCGGGGTTCTGGCAGTTTTTGGGGGAAATCCCCAGATAGCCGGTGCCGCGCGTCACGACGAGGCGGATGTAGGAATCGCGCAACTTGTTGGCCGCGAGCGTCTCTTCGAGCGCCTGGGAGAGCTGCTCCATGGAGTAGGGAATTTTCAGCCGGACCGCCTGGGCCGATTCAAACAGCCGCTGCAGGTGGGCCTGCTTCTCAAAGACGCGCCCGTTGTATTGCCGGATGCCCTCGAAAACGCCGTCGCCATAAAGCAGCCCATGGTCATAGACGCTGATCTTCGCGTCAGACTTCGGGAGGAATTTGCCGTCGATCCACACTTTCAGGTCCATGAACTGCTTCCGCGGGATGGGTCAGAAAAGTCTTGGCCATGCGGTCCCCGTTGGACGCGCAGCGCGCGAAGCGTTATGGTAGCAGGTCTTTGGGCTGGTTGGAATGAGCCTTCGCTCCTTTCGAGGCTCGACATGGGGTAAACGGCAGCGGGTCGGGACAGGAGGAGTCCTCGTTGGCGGTGACCATCGAGCCGAAGAAACCGCGGACGAAGCGGGTCCTGTGGCTGCAGACCCAGCCAGAACACTACTTCAACTGCATGATGGACGACCTCCAGCGCGCCAGCCCCGGAGATCTCGAATACGTCGCCGCATTCTCTTACGCCGGCCCTGGCTGGTACCAGAACAATGCCCCCGCCGTCGCCCCGAGCCTCCTCCTTACCCCCCGGCCCGGCGTCAAAGCCCCCCCCGCCATGCGGCAGCGATTCCATGAAAACTGGCGGCGGGAACTCTTGTCGCTCGACATCGACGCCGCCATCGTCTCCGGCTACGGTTACCGCACGCATCGCGAATTCATCCGCGCCTGCGCCCAACGCCGCATCCCCGTGGCCATGTTCAGCGATTCCAACCTTCGCAGCCAGCGCGGCCGCGGCCTGAAAAACCGGGGCCGCCGCTGGATCAAAAAACGACTGCTCCGGCCCTACATCCGCGATGTCGCATGGCTGCTTACGGCCAATCGCCTGGGCGTCGCCTACTGGCGCTATTTCGGCGCGCCTGCCGATAAAATAGTGCTCTGCCCCTACTACGCCGACTATCCCCGCGCCGCCGCGGCCGCCGGAATCCCCCGTGAACAGGTTCTCCAGCGCGTCGCCCTTCGCCCCGAAGACCGCTACTTCTTCACCGCCGCCCGGCTCGTCCCCGCAAAGGGCATCGACCTGATGATCCACGCCTTCCGTCAACTCAATCTCGCCGCACATCGCTGGCACTACATCATCGCCGGCGTAGGTCCGCAAGAATCGCACCTCAAGGCCATGGCCGCCGATCTTTCCGCGAACATCCACTTCGTCGGTTTTCAGCAGCCCGCCGACAACCTCGCGCTCATGGCTCACGCCGAGGCGATGGTGCTGCCCTCGCGCTACGAGCCGCATGGAATTGTCATTCAGGAAGCGGCCAGCATGGGCGTTCCGGTCCTCGCCAGCGACGTGTGCGGCGCCGCCGCCGATCTGGTGACGCCGGGCGTCAGTGGAGCGCTTTTCCGATCCGGAGACATCAAGGATCTGACCGCCAGGCTCCGATCCATCACGACCGACCCATCGCCCCTGTCACAAATGCGCACCGGCGCCCGCGAAGTTTTCGAATCATGGTTCCGGCGCACCAATCCCGTCCGCATCGCGGATGACATCGCCCGCCGCATGCTTGGCATCCCACCTGCCGAAAGGACCGCGTCCTGAACCGCAAACGCCTCATGTTCCTCGTGAAAGCCGCCGTCTTCGTGGCGGTCGTCTGGTGGCTTGGCAAAAAAGTCTATGAGGCGTGGCGCGGCGCGGCCGGCATGAAGGTTGTCATCGACTGGCGATGGGGAGCCCTCTCCATCCTGGGCTTCTGCGGCAGCATGATTACCAGCGCCCTGGTGTGGCGCTGGCTGGCCTACCGCATGGGCGAGCGCGGCGCCGAAAAAAAACTGCCCACCCTTCCCCTTGTCGGCGCTTACACCTTCAGCCAGATGGGCAAATACGTTCCCGGCAAGGTCGCCCTGGTCCTCATGCGCATCGACCGTGCACGACGCTTCGGCATGTCCGCCGGAACCTGCACCCTCTCCACCCTGGTCGAAAATGCACTCTACATCGCCAGCGGCGGCCTCTGCGGCATGCTCGCCATCTTCCGTATCCTCGACGAGCTCCGCGCACAAAAAGCCATCACCGAGCTGCAGCAGCACCTCGCCTGGCCGATCATCATCGTGGCGCTCGCCGGGATTCTTGTACTCTGCCATCCAACCGTGCTCTATGGGGTGCTCAACCGGGCAATCACACGCATGAAACGCGAGCCGATCCCCCCCGAGCGGCGCCCCAGATTTGCCGTGGTTCTGGGGGCGGTGATCGGCTTCCTGCCTTGCTGGCTTTGCGGCGGGCTGGCGTTGTGGGCGAGTTCCCGGTCGGTGTACCCGCTGGATCTTTCGGCCGCTTTCTGGTTCTCCGGGGCCTACGCGCTGTCGGTCATCATCGGAATGGTCAGCCTCCTGCCGGGCGGCCTGGGCGTGCGCGAAGCGGTCCTGGGGGCGGCCGTGGCGATTCAATTGTCGCCGGCCGTCGGGCATGACAATGCGGTCAAGCTGGCGGCGGCGGCGGCGGGCCTACAGCGCCTGTTTCAGATCGGTGCGGAATTGCTCCTGGGAGCCGCCGGCGCCGCGCTCACATCGCGCCGCAACGCCGCCGAGGAACATCAATCCGAACGCAAGCCGGCCGCCGAAAGTTCTTCATAAGCCGCAATCCACCGCTCTGCGATCTTCTCCGGCGCCAACGTCTTCATCACCCATTGCCGCCCCGCAGCTCCCTGCCGCCGAGACCCCGCCGGATCTCCCAGGCTCGCCGCAATCTTCTCCGCGATGTCCACCGGGTCGCGGCGAATCAGGGTCGCGGCATTCGCCCTCAGCAACTCCCCGTGAATGTCCACATCCTTCGTCAGCAGCACCGGCGTTTCGCAGGCCAGCGCCTCGGGAAACACGATCCCGAAATTCTCCTGGCTCGTCGGAATCGCCAGCACATCCGCCCGGCGAAGCAGCGCCACCTTCGTCGCGCCGCGCACCAGCCCCACGAAGTGGGCTCTTTGCTCAAGGCCCGCCTCCTTCGCCCGCGCCCGCAAAAGCTTCTCATAATCCGGATCGCCGGCCCCGGCAATGACCAACTGCACCGATCGATCTTCCAGACGCGCCACCGCGTCGATCAGCAGGTCCAGCCCCTTCTTCTCGTGAATCCGGCTCAAAAACAATACCCAGGGCGCCCCCGCCGGTATTGCCGGAAATAGCCCTTCGGCGGCCGATCGCTCCGGCAGCATGCGAAATGGTTCGAGATCCATAATTACGGGAATCACGAGCCGCGCCGGTCCCTCCGGCAGCCACGACGCCGCCTTGGCCGCCTCCGCCTGCGCGGTGAAGTGCAGACCCGCCGCTGACGCCAGCCGCCGCTTCTCCACCAATCCGAAATAAATCGTCTTCTTCAGCCGCCGTTGCGAAACCGACCAGGGATCCAGCATCCCATGGATGGAGCACACATATGCCACGCCCGCCGCCCGCGCGCTGCGCGCCGCCGAGGCCAGCAGGGGTTCCCACATCCCGTGCAAATGCACCACGGTCCTCTCTTGAGCTTCCACGCCGCCCCCGGACGTCATCAGCGAGCGCAGCAATGCCAGATAGGCAACGCTCGCCCGGCTCGCTTTTCCCCCCAGCGGCAACAGATGAACGTGCAGGTTCTCCGGCGGTGCATCGCCCCACGGAAAATCAAACGGCCCCCGATCATCAGAAAGAACGTGGACGTCGATCGACGGTGACGCCCGCGCCAGCGCATGCGCCGAATCCGCCACCGCCCGCGCCACCCCGCCCGCCGCCGCCGCGAGGCTGCTCACCACATGCACCACGCGCAGCCGCCCGCTCCCGCCCGTCGCTCGCCCCGCCCGTCCGCTCCCCCCGGAAACCGATCGCCGCTGTGTCATGCCCGAACGCCCCGTGAAACAGGTCCGCCCATCGCCCCACGGCGGCGAAAATTACCTCTCCACCACCTCGGCTTCCAGAAACGACATGTCCGGCTTCGTGCTCGGGTCCGCCTTCAGCATGTCCTGAATCCCCTGTTTCCGAACCTGCAAACCACCCACGTATTGTGCAATGTCGCCACGCTCTGCGGGCGGCGCCTCCCCCTCCTTCAGCGGAAACGTCTTGTCCACCCACGACTGCGTCGCCGTAATCGCGTCGTCATAGGCCGGCAAGGTATCCAGCAGCATCTGCTTCACCTTATCCGTCATCTTCCGCCCGTCAATCTGCCACTGCACCAGCGCATCGAGCAGCTTCGATTCCGCCACGCCGATCTTCTGATAGGCCTGCGTCTCATAGATGTGCTTCGTATGCACATTCAGATCCGGCGGCCATTTCAGCAGGTGCAGCTTCAAAAGGTCCACCGCCTTGGGCGCGATCATCTGGACATTCCGATAGCACAGCCGCACTTCCGCCACTTTGGCCGAAAGCGCTGCATCGGTCCCAATGATCTCCTTCGAATTCTGGTTGAACGCCGCGTTCATCATGTCCTGACCGTAATTCAAATCGTCCCGGCACCACAGCCGAAGCGACATGCCCGGTTCCGAATCGATCACCCGCTCCCCCGTGGTCGACGCCGTCCCAAAACTCAGCGAACGATTGAACGACACGTACGCAAAATAAAACGGCGACACCCCGAACGGAAAATCCACCGGCTCCTCCGCCCGCTTGCCGTCCGTCCGATACTTGAACAAATCCGCATCCGTGATGCTGATGCCATACCCCAGCGCCTTGCTGCGCTGCGAGGGGTCCGGCAGCAGCTTGATGTGAAACTCCGGACGCGTGGCGAAATCCTTCACATGCTGAAGCGAATCCTTCGCATTGCCTTCCTTGAGCTTCACATCCTCCAGCTCGTGAAGCCGCCCCAAATCCGACCGCAGGTGCGCTCGAAAGAAAATCCGCTCGAACGACCCGCCCAGCTTCAGGTAATACATGTTGGCTTCTTCCAGAGCCAGGTCCGGATTGTGCGGAATGTACCGCTCCCCGCCATACAGATACGCCAGCCCGTCCAGCACCCACTTGTATTTCGTGTCCTCATCGTGCCATTGCGCCGACAGGTTATACGCCTGGTTCCATGCATGAAAAATGTAAACGCTCGTGAAATAGGGTTGCAGCGATGCAATCAGGTCATACTTGGTCTCCAGATCGAACCACCGGCGGTTTTCCTTGTCGTCTTCCGCCTGAATCCACAGCGCCGTCGATACCAGCCCCCGGAACCCTCCCAACGTCAGGCGCGGAAACGTCACCGACAACGATTGCAGCGACGCCTCGTTTTCCTGCACCAGCGCCGACCGCTGCGGCCCCAGCGAAAAGCTCTCCAGAACCTGCGCCCCCACCATGCAGATCACCCCGATGATCAGCGCGATCAGCTGGTCGCGCCGCGCCACCGATGAAAAAAAGCCGTCGCGACCATTGCCCACCGAATCCTGCGGCTTCGACGGCTTCGGAGGCGTGAGAAGAGGTGCCGGCGCTGTCATCAGCCAAGCTCCTGCTTACGAATCAATAAATAACCCAATACCACGAACGGCAACGCGTAAAGACAGGAGATCAGGGCGTCCGCCCCCAGGTTCTCCCATGGCCGATTGCGCAGGTCCACGATAAACGCCATGCTGTCGTACCGCGAAAAATTCGGCAGCAGGTGCACCATGACGTCCAGCGTCTTCCACAAGTTGTTCGTCACCGTGTCAAAAAAGCGGTACGTCGCGCCGTGATTCCCGTACGGCGTCAGGTTCAGCGCGGTCAATCCGCCATAACTCAGCAGCCCCGCCACAAACGCTTGAATATGCCCAAGGCAATATGCCAGCGCCGCCAGCAACATCGCCACCGGCCAGTCCAGACGCACGGAACAGGTCACGCAGATCACCACCAGAAGCGCCGCCTCCGTCAGCAGCACCCCCTCGCTCTTGAGAAGGTTCAATGCAAATGGCGACGGCGGCTGCTCGATCCGCACCGAATTCGCCGTCGCCCCGATGTAGTGCCCCGTTGTGTCGCAGTACAACGCAATGTACAGATCCCGCGGCTTGCTCAAGTCCCCCAGCACCGACATCGGGAACGTCACATCCGTCCTCCGACGCTCCACCACCGTCACATCCCGGGAAACCTGATCGTTCGGAGTCGCCGCGCTGAACGCCTGCACGGTCGCGCGCGTCTCCATTTCCTCGTTCTTCTGCTTGTCCACATCCAGGAACATCGACACGGTGAATGTCCCGTCACCGTTCGGATGCACCTTTTTCAGGTCCTCCGCCGAAAAACGGAACAATCCCATTTCCCGGGGAGGGTTCTCTCCGCGCATCACCGCTGAGTAATCCTGGCCGCCGATCTGCTGCGAACCCCGACGCTGAAATCCCTCCACCACCGGGTCCGGATAGGGCTGGTAAAAGTAGCCCGGCGCCGGCGACGCAAACACGTTGAAATTCGCGCCCGGCGGCATGTTCCCCTTCGCGTCCGGATAGGCCCCGTCAAACACTCCCAGATACACCCCATACGTCGGGCACGACACCCGCACTTCTATTTCCCCCAAATCCTGGTCGATCTGGCCCGTCAGCGGATTGATCACGCTGAACAGCTCGTCCGGCCGATCCAGCTCCCACCGCGCCTTGAAATCGTTGTCCAGGTTCAGCGTCTTCTCTTCCGATTGCAGCGGCTGCTTCACCCGGTACGCCGTCACCCGAATCTGCAATCGCTGCGTGATGTTCCGCGAATACGCCCGCACCGGAAACTGAAATACAAACGCCGGACGCGATCCCGGAACCCCCACCACCCCCGACAGCGGAATCGCGATGCGGCCCGGAAACCGATAAATGATCGTCTCATCGGTCCCACCCATCAGCCACCGCATCGGCGGGCTCACCGACGTATCCAGCCGCCCGATCACCGAAAAATTTCCCGGCCGCGGCGCGATGTAGTTGTACGCGAATAGCGACCCCTCCTTGGACAAGGCCAGCTTGTCCTCCGGCGGCGGCAGCGGCTTGTCATTGCCCGGCTCCACCACCTTCGCCCGGTAATCCGTCGCCGCCCGCTCATACTCCTCCGCCGCACGCGCCTTCAAATTCCGATTCGCCGCCAGCAGCATCACATACGTGATCAGACCCATCGCCACCAGAAGCACCCCCGCCGACACCGAAAATCCCACGATCTTCCCCAGCATGATCTCAAGCCGCGAGATCGGCTTGGTCGCGTTGGTCACGATCGTCTTGCGCTCCCGCTCCTTCGGCAGGCTGATGCTCGACATCACCCAGAACGCCACCAGGATGATGATCTCCTGGATCATCAGCGCCGTCCGGATGTACAACGGAATCCGATCCGATTCGTCAAACGGATGCGCCACCAGCATGAATATCGAAAAGGCAATGAAAAACAGCACCAGCAGCACCCACGCCCGCTGCGACCGCACCTCCAGCACCGTCACACGCGCCACCGACCACACACGCGACAGCCCCGTCCCCAGTCGCGCCGTCGGCCGCCGGAACAGCAACAGAAAATCCCGCCACCCCGCCAGCAGAAACCCCAGCACCAGCAATGAAACGATGATGGTCCCGATGATCGTTGTCGTGAAGTCCAGCATTATTTCCCCGCCCGCTCAGCCGCCCGCTTGTTCAACACCAGCCGGTTGAACAAATCCTGCAGCCGGCTCCGCTGCACCCCGGGCTGCACCTCCGAAACCCCCGCCGAATGCTGCAGCAGCGACACCACCTTCTCCTGCACCTCCGCCGGCACGTTCCGCGCTTCCACCTTGAACACGTCCTGCACTTCCAAGAGCGAATTCACCGTCCCCTCCACCTCCAGCTTCCCTCTATACAGAATGCACACGCGATCGCACACGTCCTCCACGTCCGCAAGCTGGTGGCTCGACAACAGCACCGTCTTGCCCGCCCGCTTCAATTCCTTGATCAGGTTCTTCATCTCCTGCGTGCCCAGCGGATCCAGCCCCGACGTCGGCTCGTCCAGGATCACCAGGTCCGGGTCGTTGATCAGCGCCTGCGCCAGCCCCACGCGCCGCGCCTGCCCCTTCGAATACGTCTTCAGCCGCCGCCGCCGCACCGCCGGATCCAGCCCCACGAAATCCAGGTAATACTCCACCGCCCGCATCCGCTGCGCCCGGTTCATGTTGAAAATCCGGGCATAAAAATCCAGCGTCTGGCGCGCGTTCAAAAACCGATACAGATACGTCTCTTCCGGCAGATACCCGATCGACCGTCGCGTCACCTGGTCCCCCGTCGGCTTGCCCAGCACCGTGGAAAAACCCTCTGTCGGATTGATCAGCCCCAGCAGCAGCTTGATCGTCGTCGTCTTGCCCGAACCGTTCGGCCCCAGCAACCCGAAAATCTCGCCCCGATTCACCGTCAGGTTCAGATTCTCCAGCGCCGTCACACTCTGGTCCCGGAAAAATCCCGGATAGACCTTCGTCAGATTACGCGTCTCGATCGCCGGCAACTCCGTCGCCGCCGCGGCGCTCGCAGCCGCCGGCGCCGGGGATGGGGGCGAAACCGTGGGTGATGTCATGCGGAACTCCGTGATTGAAATATGCCGCGTATCTTAGGCGAAATTGCGAAAACAGGTAAAAACTCCGCCGGGCTCTCACTGGCCGCCCGGCTGGCCCGTCGCCGGATTCGTCGGCCGCACCTGATTGGCGTCAAACTGCGGGGAATCGATCGTGATCGTCGCGTGCTGTCCCGGCTGCATGAACATCAGCCGATTCGCCGCCGCCGCGATCGTCCGCACCGCATCCACATACACGTTGTAGCGGGTCACCTCCGGCGCCTGCTCATATTGATTCAGCACCTGCGCAAACCGCGCCGCCTCGCCCTTGGCGCTGTCCACCACCTGCGCCTGGTACGCTTTGGCATCGCTGATCATCGCGTCCTTCGCCGCCTGCGCCTGCGATAGCGCCGCCTGCTTGTCCGCTTGCGCTTTCTGTTCCTTGCTCACCATCTCCGCACGCGCCTGCGTCACGCTGTCGAACGCCGGCTGCACCAGCGCCGGCGGCCGCGCTTCCACCAGATCCACCCGCTCCACGTGTATCCCCATGTCGATCCGGTGCGAGGCAGGATCCGTCAGGTCCGGCAACTCCAACGCATTGACCACCGCCGCCTTCAACAGCTCCGGCAACTTCTGCCGCCCCTCAAACAGCATGTCGTCAATCGTCAAATGCGACACCATGTGCACCATCGCGTGCTGCACCACCTGCTGGAACAATTCCTCCCGCATCCCTTCCGATTCCCCCGTAATGTCGTCCTCATGCGACGCCGTCGTCAGCCACGCCTCGGGATCCGCGATCGTGTACTGCACCGCCACTTCCATATGCACGACGTTTCTATCCGCCGTGATCAGGTACGGATCAAACACCGCATTCGCCACCACCAGGTTGATGCCCGGGTTCTCCTCGATGAACTTCCGCTTCGCCTCCGCATACGCATCCGGCTGCGAGTTGAAAATGTTCACCGTCAGAATCCGCGTCTGGTGAGTCGACACCTTGTGCACCAGGTCGATCGGCCACGGCAACGCATAGTGCGGACCCGGACCGATCAGCTCCGCCTTCCCGCCGCTGCCCGTCCCCACGTATTGCCCCAGCCGCTCGATGATGGCCACCTCGCCGGGATTCACCTTGTAAATCCCCGACAGCAGCCATACCAGCACCGCCACCCCTGCGAACACCAGCAGGATGTGGTGCGCCTTGCCGAACCGGCTCCCCTTCCCCTCCGCCACCGGCAGCGAAAGCGTCGCCGGTTCCTCTATGGGCGTAAACTGCGTCATCGCTCGCTCCTCACTTCACCACAGGCGCGGGCGCCATGCCAATCGTCGCGTTCGACGGCTGCGTCGCCGGCACGCCCGTCGGCTCCGGCGGCGCCACGAACAGCCACTTCAGCCACGGCGTATTCGTCGGCAGCACCAGATACGTGTTCTTCGTGAACGACGACTTCATCACTTCCATCGATTTCCAATACTGATAGAAATCCTGCGCCGCCGCCGTCTTCTGCACCCCCTGCAGGATCTCCAGCGCTTGCGCATCGCCATCCCCCTTGATGCTCTCCGCCTCCTTGGTGGCTCCGTACCTGATGATTTCCGCCTGCGAATTCCCATCCGCCGTGATCGACGCCGCCTGGCTGTCGCCCTCCGACCGGAATTTCTCCGCCGCGACGCCGCGCTCCGCGGTCATCCGCGCATACACCTGTTCGGCGTTTGCCGGCGGAAACGCCATTCGCGAAAATCCGATCTGCACCACTTGCAGCCCCTGCTCCGAAACCGCCGCATCCACATTGTGCGCGATCTGATCTTCAAGCTGCGTCGTGATCACCTTCTTCTCGTCCGTGTTGAAAAACTGATCCAGCGAGTGCGACGACACCGCGGCCTGCACCATCCCCGATATCTTCTGCGACAGAAGCTGCTGCGCCTTTGTGTCGCTCGCCTGCGTCGTCTGATAGAACTTCACCGGGTCCGCTATCCGCCACGCCGCGAACGCCCGCACGCTGATCGTCTCGCTCCCCGACGTCGGTATCTCCTGCAGCACGTTGGGAAACAGGTGTATCCGCTGGTCCATCCGGATCACCGAATCCGTCGGCAGCTTGAAATACCACCCATACGCAATGTGCGTCTGGTCCTTCTCGGGTATCAAATGCCCGAACCGGTTCAGCAGCACCGCTTCATACGGCCGCTTCACGAACGTGCACAACACCACGAACAGAACGCCCACCACGGCGATCACGAACAGGCTTATCACAAATCGTCGCATATCAAAAAACCTCGAAGGCCGCTGGCCTTTTCACAATTCTTCCACTTTCGTTCATCGCTTACTGCTGGGGCGCCGGCGGCCGCATCGGCAAGGTTCCCTTGTCGCTCAACTGCCACACCGTCACGTCGATGTTCGGATCCTTGATGATCTTGCTGGGCGCGGTGATCGAATCCTTCAACGCCGCATACAACGCGTTCATCTTCGCCAAACCCATCAGTTGTTTCGCATCCGGACTCGCCTGAATCTGATCCAACATCGTGGTCAGCCGGGCCGCTTCGCCCTCGGCGGTCCCGATCGTCATCGCTCGCTGCCCCTTCGCATTGCTGATCGTCGCCGCCGCATTCCCGGTCGCGCGGTTGATCTTCCCCAGCCTGTCCGCGTTCGCCTGATCGATCACCCGCTCCTTGTACTGGCTCATATTCACCACGTTCTCAAACGCGTCCGCGGGGCCCAGCCGAATCCCCGTCCGGCTCGTGAAGTCATACTGCTTCCCCGATCCCAGCGGCGGATGCAGGTCCTTGATCGTCAGGTCCACCACCTCGATCCCCGAATTCGCCTGGTCCAGCTTGTCCTGCAGGATCTTCTTCAGATGAGCGTTCACCTCCGCCCGATCGCTGATCAGAATCGTGTTCAGCGGATGAATCGCGAATGTGTGCGTCACCGCATACGCCGCCGTCTGCTGCACCAGCGCCGCATAAATCGGCAACGCCGTCGTCTCTCCCGACGACTTCTCGTAAAAGTCCGAGTGCGACAGGTTCTCGTAAAACTTCACCGGATCCGCCACCCGCCACCAGATCCCCACGTACGTGTCCAGCAACTGCGGTGACGCCTTGCCATTCTCATCCGTGTCCCCCGTCGCAAATTCATCCTCGTTTTCCTGCCCCGGCTTGGGCGCATCGTGCCCGATCGTCCAGAACTGAAAATCCACGTTCGAGTCCCCGTACGTCGTCCGCAGCGGCGTCCCCACATCCGTGTATTGCAGGTCCCCCGTCGGTATCTGCAGCACCGAATCAATCGGCCACGGATACGTGATATGCAGCCCCGGCTGCAACGGGTCCGGGACCAACTTTCCATTGGGATCCAAATGTCCCACCGGCGTCCCCAGCCGCTCCAGAATCCCCACCCGCCCCGCGGGCACCGACCGAAAACACGACGCCCCAATCGCCAGCACCACCAGCGCCACCAACACCCGCGGCATCAATCGCGCCGCCACCCCGCGCCCCCCGCCGCCCCCCATCCCCACGCTCTCCACCAGCAGCAACTGCACCCCCCCCAGCCACGACGACGCCAGCATCGGCACCAGCGGCAACGCCTGCAGATCCACCGCCGCCTGGTCCAATTCCTCGATCCCCGAATAACTCCGCAGCGAATTCACCAGCAGCTCCAGCCCCTGGAGCGCCAGCAGAAACGCCATCAGCGACGCCGCCAGCTCCGCCGCATACGCCACGTTCATGTATCCCAGAAGCGCCGCCGCCCCCAGCGCCAGGAATCCCAGCGCCCCCAGCGCGAAATTGCTCTCCACCGCCTCATCTTCCACCGTTGATTCCGCCCGCGGACGGGTCACCCAATACGTCGCCAGGTAAATCGCCGCCGCCCCCAGCCCGATCACCAGGCCAAGCTCATTGACCGGGATCGGCTTGTCGAACGGCCCCGCGATCGGAAACGCCTTGTCCGGATTCGCCTTCGCCCACGCAAACGTCAGGTACACCAGGTAATAAATAATCCCCGCCAGGATCACCAGCACCGACCCCACCAGCCCCACCAGAATCCGCTGGAATCCCGTATCCAGCGTCCGCGCCGCCGATGTCGCTGGCGCCGCCGTCGGCGCTTCCCCGAACGTCATCCCCATCGCCGGCGCCCCCATGTTCATCGGCGGCAAGTCCGCCAGCTCCTCCGCCTGCCGCGACAGCATCAGCCCCCACGCCGCCAGCGCCGTCACCACCGCCTGCCCGAACGCCGCGATCATCCCCGCCCAATACGCCGTGTCCCGATACAGCACCCCGCCCGCCAGCAGAATCCCGCCGACCGCCACCAGCGCCGCCGTCGCGCCCCACGCCACTATCTCTGCTCGTTTCATAAACCGCTACTCGTAAGTGCCTGGCCGCCCGCCCCGCTCCCGGCGGCCACAATCAGTCGTGCCTCTTCCGTTCAAATCGATTGCAGCGGCGTAAACCGCGGCGCTGCAAATGCCGCTTCCTTCGCGCTCTTGCTCTCTTCCGCTTTTTCCACCGCACGCGCCGGCTTCCGCTTCCGCGCACCGCCCCCCGCCAGCCGCACCGAGTTCACCGCGATCACCCCCACTCCCGCGATGTGCACCAGCGCCGCCACCACCGGCCCAAACAGCCCCCCCGCCGCCGCCGCTTCCGCCAGCCCCGCAAACACCAGCGAAAACAGCAAATTCTGATAAATCGCCGTCCGCGTACGCTTCGCCAGGTAAATCAACAGCGGCACACGCGTCAGATCATCCTTCAGCAGCACCGCGTCCGCCGCTTCGATCGCCACATCCGTCCCGCGCACCCCCATCGCCACGCCCACCGTCGCCGCCGCCAGCGACGGCGCATCATTGATCCCGTCCCCCACCATGCACACGCCCCGCCCGCCGCGCTGCAACCCCCGCACGATCTCCACCTTCTGCCCCGGCAAGAGTTCCGCGAACACCTCATCGCATCCCACCGCCCGCGCCACCAGCTCCGCCGTCCGCCGCCGATCCCCCGTCAGCATCGCGATCCGCTTGATCCCCAGGTCCCGCAGCCGCGTCACCGTCCGCGACGCCTCCGGACGAATCTCATCCGTCAAAAACACCGCCCCCAGCAATCGCCCGCCCTTCATCACATACACCGGCACCACCGGCAACTTCCCCTCCTCATCATCCAGCTTCGCCGCCTGCGACCCATATTCCGCCGGTATGATCTTCGCCGATCCCGCCACCACCAGCTCGTTGTCCACCACCCCCTCGATGCCCAGCCCCTCCAGCACATGCACGTCCGCCGCTTCCGCCGGGAAAAATCCTTTCGCCCGCGCGTGCGCCACGATGCTCCGTGCGATCGGATGGCTCGACCGCTGCTCGATCGTCGCCGCAATCCGCAGCAGGTCGTTCACATCCACCCCCTCCGCCGGCCGCACCTGGCTGACAATGAACCGCCCCGTCGTCAACGTCCCGGTCTTGTCGAACACCACCGTCTGCAGCGTCGCCGACGCCTCCACAAACGGCCCCGCCTTCACCTGCATGCCGCTCCGGCTCGCACGCGCCAGCGACACCACGATCGCCATCGGACTCGCCAGCAGCATCGCGCACGGGCACCCCACCACCCACATCGTCACCATCCGCACCGGGTCCTTGGTCACGAACCACGCCAGCGCCGACGCCACCAGAATGATCGGGGTGTAAAACGCGAAAAACTTGTCCGCCGCCCGGATGATCTTCGGCTGAAATTGCTGCGCACGCCGCACCAGCGCAATCGTCTGCCCCAGCGCCGAGTGCTCCCCCACCCGCTCCACCCGCACCTCCGCCGACCCCGTCAGATTGATCGTCCCCGCCAGCATCTCCGACCCCGCCCCCTTATCCACCGGCATCGATTCCCCCGTCACCGACGACTCATCCACGCTCGTCGTCCCGCTCACCAGCTTCCCATCCGCCGCCAGCCGCTCCCCCGGCTGCACCACCAGAATGTCCCCCACCCGCAGTTCCTCCACCGGAATCACCTGGTCTTCTGACTTCTGACTACTGACTTCTGACTTCTCCCTCCGTATTCTCGCATGCTTGGGCGCCAGCTTCTGCAACTCCAGCACCGCCTTCTGCGCCGATTCCGTCGCCACCCCCTCGATCAACGCCCCGATCTGCAGGATCAGCGCCACCAGCCCCGCCTCCACATACCACCCCAGGCTCACCGCCCCGATGATCGACATCGCCACCAGTTCATTCACGTTCGTCTGCCCGCGCGACAGCCCCTTGATCGCCGACCACACGATGGGCCCCCCCGCGATCGCCGTCGCCGCCAGCCCGAAAAAATTCGCCAGCGCTACGTTCGTCGTGAACCACGAGCACGCCCCCGCCAGCACCAGCGATGCAATCGCCAGCGGCAACAGCACCGTCAATTGAAAATCCAGCCCCACCCCCGAATGCGAATGCCCGCCGCCCTCCCCGTCCTTGCTGTGGTCATGCCCACACGCGCACGCAAACCCCTCATGCTGATGCGCATGCCCCTTCAGCGGCGCAAAGGCGCCCGGACGCGCCGGCGACGGTCCCGCGCTCGGCGTTATCGCGGTGAACGTGGCCGGAGCGGACGAAGGAGGAGACGCTACGGTTGTGCCGGTATCGGCTGAGGGTAACTTCACGCGGAACCTCGCGACGCATCAATACAGGACGGAAAGATCATCATTCGTACCATTTTCAGAGGCCAAAGCCAAGCGGATACCTGCCTGTCCGCCCGCCTTAACGCCCGGCTCCAATGCCGCTTGATCGGATTATCAGACCCACCGCCGGCGCGCAGAATTGAACGGCATGGCCTTGGCGATCGCTGACACTACGGGTCTTTGTGCTACGTCCCCCAGCCGCAAAGGTTCGCGCCTTTTTCCCCTTTTTCTGCCGCCCCCTCCCCCTCCCCCCTAAATCCGCTCAACCACCACCGACGCCCGTGCCGATTCCACCAGCCGCATCTCGAATTCCTCCATCTTCGGCGACATCGCCCGCGCCGTCGCCACCGCCAACGCCGTCACCAGCGCCTCCTCCACCGCCTTCCCCGCGGTAATCTCCGCCACGAATCCCGCCAGCAGGTGGTCCCCGCACCCCACCGTCCGCACCGGCATGTCCTTGGCCGCCAGCCGCGCCGAATAGGTCCCCTCGCGCGTCAGCAGCACCGCCCCCATCGGCCCGCGCGACACCAGAATGTTCCGCGTGTGCTTCAGCAACGGCGCCGCCGTGTCCCGAATCGCCGCCGCCGCATTGGGCACCTCCACCCCCACTAGTTGCCTCAATTCCTCCAGATTCGGCTTGATCAGCCACAAATCCTTCGCCGCCGCCGCCTTCAACGGCGGCCCCGACGAATCCACCACCACCCGCACCTGCGAGCGAATACACTGGTCCAGCAGGTCCGAAAAGAAGCCCTCGTCCACCCCCGTGGCCAGCGACCCCGCGAAAATCGCAAAATCCCCCTCCTTCAGCTCATGCAGGATTTTCTCCCGCAAAAACTCCGCATCCCGCATCGTCACCGTAAAACCCACATCCCGCAGATGCGTCTCCAGCCGCCGCCGCGGATCCAGAATCGTGATGTTTTCCCGCGTCTGACCCGCTACCTCCACAAATCGGCACAAAATCCGCCCCGGCCCGCACGCCATCAACTGCTCGTGAAAAAATTCCACATCGTCCGCCCCCACAAACCCCATCGCCAGCGAATCGCACCCCAACTGCGCCAAGGCCCGGTTCACGTTCGCCGCCTTCCCCGCCGCCAGCCGCGCTATCTGCCGCGCCTGCTGGTGACCCCCTATGTGAAAATCCGCACACTCCAGAATCCGGTCCAGCGCCGGATTGAACCCAATCGTCATGATCGCCATACACGCCACCTGTCCTGCCGCTGCCGTGGTTATACCCGCGCGCGCCCTCCCAACCAAACCCCTGCGCCCTCTTCACATCACATTCACCGCCCGCGCCAGCAGCAACGCGATCACCGTCAACGACACCAGCGACTGCACCATCGTCAGAACCTTCGCCCACCGCGCCATCACCGGCGAATCCGTCGGCGACAACGCCGTCGACGTGTTGAACGCCACAAACAGATAATCCACAAACACCGGCGACCACTTCCGCTTCCCCCCATGCCTGCCCCCCTCCCGCAGCGTCAACTGCGGAAACAGAAACGCCGCTTCCGACGCCCGGTACGGCCCCCGCTCCCGGCAATACGGCCCGCCCCCGTCCAGCCGCCAGTACCACAACGCAAACGTGATCACATTCGACGCCCACAGCGACGCCGCCGATCCCAGCATCGCCACAGCCGACTCCCGATGCCCCGGCAAATAGGCCACCAGCAACGCCACCGACCACACCACAAACATCGTCAAAATCCCCGACACCACATACCCCAACACCCGGCTCAAATGAACCGCCCCCCGGTAATGCATGATCAGCGTCGGTATCTCCAAGGCCGCAATCACCACGATCAGCAGCCACCGCGGCCCCACCGACAAGCTCTCCGGCAACGCACCGTACACCAGCCCCGCCGTCACGATCGCCACCAGCGCCGGCCATCGCGGCTCCCGCTCCCCCGCCTCAACAAAATCCCCGCCGTCAGCGCCTTCCTGCGCCGCCGGCGGGGTTTCTCCGATCCGTTCTTCAGCCATACCCCAACAGCTTACCAGCGCTCGTTGGCCTCATGCCATCCACGCCCATGATCGAAATCGTTGTGATGCACCACCACCACCGGCCTCTGCCACTCGTGGTGCCCATACCAGCGCTCATGATGGTACCCGGTGTCCCCTACACCCACCCCCACATACCCGTGCGCACACCCCGCCACGAACGGCAGCGCCAGGAACGGCAACGCCATCACAACCTTTATCAGCTTCGAATACATGGTGATCTCCTTACGTAGAAGCCACCAGTGCCAACCGCAAAGTTAATGCCAAGTACCTGGGGCGCGCTTTCCACGCCCCAACCGCTCTCCGTTTCACTGCATGAGCAGACCGATCTCGAAGATGCTCCCCCCCCACTCGCCCCTCAATGACTCCCCTTCGGCGTCAAGATCATGATCATCCGCTTCCCCTCCAGCTTCGGCTCCCGCTCCGGCTTCGAGATTTCCGAAAGATCCGTCTTGAACTTCTCCATCAACGTCCGCCCCAGATCCACGTGCGCCATCTCGCGACCGCGGAACATGATGTTGAACTGAACCTTGTGCCCCTCCTCCAGGAACCGCTTCGCCTGGTTCAGCTTCGTCTCCTGGTCGTGATCGTCGATCCGCACCGACTTGATCCGCAATTCCTTCAACTGCGTCACGTGCGCCGCGTGCGCCTTCTGCTCCTTCTTCCTCTGCTTGTACTTCCACTTGCCGTAATCCATCAGCCGGCATACCGGCGGCTGCTCGTTCGGCGAAACCTCCACCAAATCCATCCCCGCTTCCCGCGCCATGCGCAACGCTTCCAGCGTCGGAACAATCCCGACCTGGTCATTCTGTTCGTTGATGAGGCGAATGGGCGTGATACGAATCTGTTCGTTGCAACGCAAACCGTGCTGGCTAATGGCAAAAGCTCCTGTCTGGCTCGATCCCCCAAAAGGCCTCGCGACCCTCACTTCGGAAGACTCGTCGTCCCCTGATTTTTACATGATGGCGGACCTAAGGTCAAATTTCCACAGAAATCCCCGCAAAATCACGATCCCCCGCCGCCCCTGCCCCCCCCCGCCCCCGCCGGCTCCAGCCATCATTTACACAGTCCGTGCCATTCGCCTTTGCCCCCCCCCCCATGGTACGATGATTCGATTCATTATTTTTCCCGCTGAGGATTTCATGGACATCCGGCAGTTTATCCTTCCGGGGGGCATTGGCTTAACCCACATCCGCGTCTACTCCGAAAATTGCCCCGACGGCGTCCCCGGTGGCGGCGCCCACGTCCATCTCGCCTGCTCCGAAATCTACTACGTCCTCAAAGGCACCGGCTCCATCGAACTGCTCTCCATCGACGGCATCCACACCGAATCCCTCGAACCCCACAAGGCCGTCTTCTTCCGCCCAGGCATCTTCCACCGCGTCCTGAACCCCAACCGCGACCTCGAACTCCTCGACATCATGCAGAACGGCGGCCTCCCGGAACGCGGCGACTTCGTCATGTCCTTCCCCTCCGATGTCCTGGCATCCCCCGCCGCCTATGCCCAGGCCGTCCGCGTCACCAACCTCGCCGAAGCCACCCGCCGCCGCGATCTTTCCATCAAAGGCTACATGGAGCTCAAGGCCGCCTTTTCCCGCAGCCGCGAAGATGGCCAGGCCGCCCTTCGCGCCTTCTACCGCCAGGCCCGCGCCCTGATCGCCCCCAAAGTCGAAGGCTTCGAATGGGCCCTCAAGCAGGGTGCGCAGAACGAAGTCAAAGACAGCCTCGACGCCTGCGACTTCATCAAGGCCGGACGCACCGGTTACCTCGAACGCTCACGCTTCGGCGCCCTCCATCCCTTCACCCAACCCACCAAGCCCGGCATGTGCGGCGAGCTCCACGACTACGCACTCGACCCCTCCTTCCTCACCGACGGCCGCAAAGTGGCCTGACACTTGCCCGTTTCCCACTGCCCATTGTTCCCAATCGGCACTAGGCAATCGGCAATTGGCAATCCCCACATTCTCCTTGAGGTTCCCCATGTCCCCCAATCCCGTCGTAGCGGTTGTCGGCGCCACCGGCGCCGTCGGTGTCGAATTCCTCGATTGCCTCGACAAACGCAATTTCCCCATGAAGGAACTCCGGCTCCTCGCCTCCGCCCGTTCCAAGGGCAAGGTGATGACCTTCAAAGGCAAACCCATCACTGTCGAAGAACTCACGGAATCCAGCTTCAAAGGCGTGGATATCGCCCTCTTCTCCGCCGGCGGCTCCATCTCCAAAAAGTTCGGTCCGATCGCCGCCCAGGCCGGCGCCGTCGTCGTCGACAACTCCTCCGCCTTCCGCATGGACCCCACCGTTCCCCTGGTCATCCCCGAGATCAACCCCGAAGCGGCCAAGACGCACAAGGGCATCATCGCCAACCCCAACTGCTCCACCATCATCGCCATCACCCCCCTCTGGCCGATCCACAAGCAGAACAAAATCAAACGCTTCATCGCCGCCACCTACCAGGCCGCCTCAGGCGCCGGCGCCGCCGCCATGGAGGAGCTCCGCGAATCCACCCGCGCCCACCTCGAAGGCCGCGACTACAAACACACCATCCTCCCCCACCCCTACGCCTTCAACCTCTTCAGCCACAACGCCAAGGTCGACCCCGAGACCGGCTACAACGAAGAAGAAATCAAGATGGTGAAGGAAACCAGAAAAATCTTCGGCGACAACGACATCCGCATCTCCGCCACCTGCGTCCGCGTCCCCGTCCTCCGCGCCCACTCCGAAGCCCTCACCGTCGAATGCGAACGCCCCATCACCCCCAACGAAGTCCGCAAAATCCTCTCCACCGCCCCCGGCGTCAAAATCGTCGACAACGTCGAACAAAACTATTTCCCCATGCCCAAAGACGCCTCCGGCCAGGGCGACATCCTCTGCGGCCGCATCCGCCATGACATCTCCGACCCCACCGGCCACTCCTTCTGCATGTTCGTCGCCGGCGACCAGCTCCTCAAAGGCGCCGCCCTCAACGCCGTCCAGATCGCCGAGCTTCTGCTAAAATGAATTGAACGACGCAAGGGGTATCAGCACTCATGACTATCGAAACGCTTCGCCGAACAATTCAATCCCGGCCTTTTAAGCCGTTCAATCTCAACTTAACGGACGGACGCTCGATCCATGTGAGACATCCGGAGTTTGTCGCAATTTCTGGTGGCGGACGCATCATCGCGGTTTTCGATGAGCCAGACGCCGGCGAGTTCATCGACTTGCTCCACGTCGTCAGCATTGAGGAACAACGGTCAAAAACAAAACGCAACGGGCATTAAACTCCTCGACCCTCAAGCGGTCCCTTCACGCCCCCAATTCCTCGTGATACCGCCGCATCAAATCCCCCCGCGCCAGCATCCCCTCCACCTGCTGATTCTTCCCTTCCCCGCGCAGCACCACCAACTGATTCAACTCATGCCGCGCAAATAAATCCCACGCCGCCTCCAGCGTATCCGTCATCTTCAGCGGCGGAACGTTCGTCCGCATCACCTCCCCCACCAGCAGCAGCGGCGCGCTCTCCGGCGCCAGCATCACCACCCGCACATCCTCCCCCGTCAGCAGTCCCAGGTACGCCCCCTTCGAATCCAGCACCACGTAATCCGTCGATCCGCTCGCCTGGCTGCGCTTCACGATCTCCGCAAGGCTCTCCTCCGGCTTGGCCACTGGCGCACGCCGCAGCGGAAGCTGGTCCACCCCGATCCGCCGCAACGCCCCCATCCCCACCGCCGCCCCCAGCCGCACGCCAATCTCCCGCAGCGGCAACGTGTAAATGCTCTCCTTCATCGCCAGCCGATACACCACCGTCGCCGTCACCGCCGCCAGCATGATCGGCAACATGATCTGGTAATTCCGCGTCAGCTCGAACAGCAGAATGATCCCCATCAGCGGCGCCTGAATGATCGCCGCCAGCACCGCCCCCATCCCCACCAGCGCATACGCCGACGGATGCACCGCCATCCCCAGGTCCCTCATCCCCAACCCCAGCGCCCCGCCCGCCGTCGCCCCGATGAACAGCGACGGCGCGAACACACCGCCCGATCCCCCGCTGCCCAGCGTGAACGCCGTCGCGAGAATCTTCGTCACGCTCAGCACCACCAGCACCCCGATCGTCAGCCCCGCGATCATGTGCCCGTTCACATACGCGCTGGGATCCAGCGCCTGCATCACCGTCGGATAGCCGCTGGCGAAGATCGGCACGTACCAGTTCCCCGCGCCCGGCGCCGAACGCGCGTACACCGCAGGCCGCAGCACGATCATCAACACCACCCCGCACACCCCCGAAATCCCCGCCCCCAGCGCCGGATGAAAAAACGGATTCACCGGCCGCATCCGCCGAAACCAGTGCCCCACGTTTTCCATCAGCGCCGTCAACACCACCGCCAGCACTCCGCACACCAGGCCCAGAAGCAGATAATTCGGCGTCTCGTACAGATTGAACGACACCGCCGCTCCATGCGTCGGCACCTCAAATAGCCCCCGCGCCAAACCGCCGCCGCCCCCATTGTGCAGTCCCCGAAACGTCGTCGTCGCGATCACCGCCGAAAACACGATCGGCGTGAACGTCTTGACCGAAAAATCCCGCAGCATCACCTCCAGCGCAAAAAGCACCCCCGCGATCGGCGCGTCGAACACCGCCGATATCCCCGCCGCCGCCCCGCATCCCACCAGCGTCGCCGAGTTGCTCCGCGAAATCCCCGCCAGCGCCGCGATGATCGAGCCCACCGACGATCCGATGATCGCGATCGGCGCTTCCGGTCCCGCCGATCCCCCCGTTCCGATCGTCAGCGAGCTTGCCAGCAGCGTCTCCGCCCCCAGCGTATGCTTCAGCCGCCCGCGATCGCGAATCAGCGACAGCAGCACCGCCGATAATCCATGCAGGGCCGAACGCTCGTGCCCGAATGCCCTCCGCACCACGCTCACCGCGATCCCGCCCACCGCCGGCAGCAGCGGCAGCAGAATGATCCACCGCCCCGTTAAATCGAATCGCTCCGCCAGCACGCGAAAATAATCGCTCTGCAGCAGCCCGACCAGATGCTCGAACACCCACGCCGCGCCGGCCGCCGCGAACCCGATCGCCACCGCCATCAGAATCAGCAGCGTCTCTTCCCGCACGCCCCAGCGCGCCAGACGCTGCAGCACGCGCAGTCGCCACACGCCCGGCATCCGCACCACCCGCATCCCCAATTCTTCAATTCGATTCACCTTCGGCAACTCCGGCGAACCCCAAACCCGTTACTTTATATCTTCGCCGCCTGCTTCGCTACTTCGCCGCCTGGCTTTTCCGCCGCTTCCTCGGCACCCTCCGTCCGCCGAAACCCATCCGTCTCATACCGGTCGCGCAGCGCCCGGATCGCCCCCATGATCCGCTGCGTCGCCGTCTCCCGCGCCTCCGCATCCCGCCCCTTTCCCGCCAGATCGTCAAACCGCAGCGGTGCCCCGAAAAACGACGTGATCCGCGCCCGTCTCTTGAAATCGTTCACCATGCCCGCATGCACGTACGTCCCCCGGATATACCCCGGCACCACCGTCGCCCCACTCTGGAGCGCCAGCAGCGCCACCCCCGCACGCCCCTCCTGCAACCGGCCATCCTCCGAAATCTTCCCCTCCGGAAACATCCCGATCACTCCGCCATCCTTCAGCGCCCGCAGCGCCGCCCGAATGCTCGCCGTGTCATTCCCCGTCCGATTCACCGGAATCACGCCAAGCCAATTGTACAAGTACCGGAACGGCCACTTTTCGTAATACTCCTTGGCCATCATGAAATGGATCAGCCGTCGCCGGCTCGCCGCCTGAAGCACCAGCGGGTCGAGCGCGCTCGTGTGGTTCGCCACGAAAATCACGGGCCCCGTCGGCGGAATCCGGCACGCATTCCCGCGCTCGAACCGATGCCACAGCCCCAGGTACCCGCTGCAGAACCGACGCACGATCGCCACCATCACCGGCAACGCCGACCGCCGGTAATAAAACCACACCAGAAAACTCCCCATCCCCATCACCAGCGCCGCCAATATCCTCAGCAGCAGCACGATGTAGCTGTCCACGTTCGGCATCAGCACCAGCGGTATCTGCAACCCCGCCAGCGCCAGGTTCGCCATCACGTCCCGCGCCGCCATCACCCGCCCGCGCACGAAGTCCGGCACGATCCGCTGCAGCAGCGTGTCCAAACTGATCATGAGAATCGCCGCGAAAAACGCCGCGGTAATCAGCAACGCCAGCGCCGGCCCCCATCCCCGCGGCAGCGAAAACGCAAACAAAAATACCCCCACCATCACCATCGACCACGCAATCCCCACCTCCTTCGCCACGCCCCGCCGCGCCAAAGATGTCACCACTGCACCCACCAGCATCCCCGTCCCCACCAGCCCCATGAAATACGCGTACCAGTCCACCGACTTCCCGAACTTGTGCGTCACCACCCCCGTTAATCCGCTCAAGATGATCGCCCCCGCGCACCAGAACAAAAACATCAGCCCGATTACCTGCAGCGTCCGCTTGTGCCGCACGACATACTTGATCCCCTCTACAAACTCCGTCAGCATCCCCTCGCGCTTCCCCTTCCGCTCCGCTTTCCGCTCCACCGCCCGCTGCTCCGGCTTCCGCATCGACATCAGCAGAATCGCCGACACCACGTACATCCCCGCATCCACGTACAAAGCCACCGGCAGCCAGCGCACCAGGTATCCCCCGATGATGTACCCCAGCAGCGACGCGATCGTCCCCGCCCCCGTCGTCATCGAATTCGCGCGCAACAACTGATCCGGATGCACCAGGTTCGGCATCAGCGCCGCCCGTGCCGGCGAGAAGAACGCGGTGAACACCCCCACCGCCAGTTCCGACAGCAGCAGCAGCCCCACCGCATACGTCATCCCGTGCGGCCAGCCCAGCGTCGCCTGCAGCGCCACCGGCACCGCCAGGAACACCGTCCGCGCCACCACCGCGATCACCAGCCGCACCAGGTCTGAGGTGATCATCACCACCCGCCGCGGCAATCGGTCCGCCAGCACCCCGGTGATCGGCCCCAGCAGCACGTACGGCATCAGCATCATCATCGTGAGCTGCGCCGTCTCCGGCGTCCCCGCCTCCTTCATCTTCTTCAGGCTCACCAGCAGCGTCAGCATCGCCACGAAGTGAATCCGATCCCCCAGCGCGGAAACCACATACCCCGCCCACAACAGCAAAAAATTCCGGTTGCGCGACAGCGGGGGATAAGCACGAAGAATCGGCGTTTCGTAGTCGAGCGCTTCGGTCATTAATCGTCCCAGCCCACGCGTTCCTTCCTGTCCCCTGCCGTTTCCGCCATCCCCCTGTTCACTCAGGAATCGTACTTGATCGCCGTGTGCAGGTGGTATTTGTCGAACTTCGCGCGGCCCTTGAGGAAGGTCAGTTCGATCAGCACCGCGATGCCGGCGATTTGTCCGCCCAGCGTCTCGACCAGATCGCAGCACGCGCGCATCGTGCCGCCCGTCGCCAGCAGGTCGTCCACAACGAGGCACCGCTCACCCCGCCGGATCGCGTCCCGATGAATCTCCAGCGTGTCCTGGCCATATTCCAGATCGTAGGTCAGCGCGATCTTGTCGGCGGGCAGCTTGCCCGGTTTGCGGATCGGCACGAAGCCGCACGAGAGCGCTTGGGCCATCGCCGTGCCAAAAATGAACCCGCGCGATTCCGCCCCGATAACCGCCTGGATTCCCTGCCCGCGGAACGGATTCACCAGGATTTCCACCGCCATCGCCAACCCCGCCGGATTGGCCAGCAGCGGCGTGATGTCCTTGAACAAAATGCCCTGCTTGGGAAAGTTGGGCACATCGCGGATCAACTGATGAAGATCGACCATCGGGTCCTCTCGAAAGGAAACTCCGCGACCTTACCCCAAGCCCCGGCGCGAGGCAATCAGCGGGCGGTGCGCGCTGCCGGTTTCGCTGCTCCCACCGGCGGCTTTGACAAAAACAGCGTCAGGCCATCGACGTTCAGCGGCACTTCGGCGGTGATGGGCAATCTCGCTTTGGCCAGCACCTCGCGCCATTGCTCGACGGTCCAGAGCGCCGTGCGCGTGAGCCGCAGCAGGAGCGCCAACTCCGGCGCGTGGTAATTCTTCGCCAGGCGCGGGCTCTCGACCGGCTCGATCAGCAGCAGTCCGGCGCGCGGAAAATGTCGCCGCGCCCCGGCCAACAGTGCGCTCACGCTGTCCGCTTCTCGCACCGTGTCGGAAAACAGCATCGACAAAATGACCAGATCCAGATCGCGCCAAAGCTGCTTGGAAATGCCGATCCGCTCGAACGACCGGCGCGTGTCGCCCAGAACGTCGGCGGCGGCGCCGGGTACCGCAATTAACCGCTTTTCCATGGAGGCTTCGGAAAACGCGGTGTTGGCGCGGTGGCAGGCGGCGTCATCGGCGCCGATGCCCACGCCCACGACGCCACGAATCTTCTTCGCCATCGCCAGCAGCAGTTCCCCGGTTCCGCATTGTACATCCAGCAGGTGTGAGAAGCGGTGCTCGCGGATCAATGCTTCAATGGCGGGATAAAGCTCCGGCCCCTGCCGGCGGGCGCGGGATTCCAGCAGCGCTTCCGATTTTCGCATGCCGCCGCCGTCGGCGACCGGCGTCTTGAGTTTGGCCAGCAGGTGTTCCGCCGCGGCGAGCGACGGCTGATACGCGCGGATCAGATCGAGCACGCCGTCATCATGATCGAAGAGCGCCCGGCCCTCGGCGGTGAAACTTGCCCGGTTGCCGGTGATGGCGATCAGGCCGGCGGCGGTGAGGTAATCGAAGAGCGCCGCGAGGATGTCCGGGGCCATGTTGCGGCGGACGGCGTGGACTTTGGCGTCGAGGCCCTCCGCGCCCACGTCGGCGACTGCGTCGAGGACGCCGGCGTGTTTGAGCGTGGACCAGGCGACCAAGGCGCAGTGGCCGGTGATCAGCCGCTGGGAGGTCTGCTGGGCGAGTTTGCGGGTGTTGGCGAACACGTAGCATCCCTGCAGGACGTCGGACGGCGGCGTGGACAGTCGAGGGGCCAGGGTGTCGGGGGCGCGGCGATCAGCGCGAGCCGGGGCGGAGGCCGGCCATGGCGATGACGGTGCGTTTTCCGGCGGAGCCTTTGACGCCGGCGAGCTTTTTGAGCTGGGCGGCTTTGTCGGTGCGTTCCCAGGTGAACTGCGGCAGCTCGCGGCCGAAGTGGCCGTGGCGGGCGGTTTCCTTGTAGATGGGGCGGAGGAGTTTGAGGGAGGCGACGATGCCGCGGGGACGCAGGTCGAAGACTTTGCGGACGATATCGGAGAGGAGGTCTTCGGAGACGATGCCGGTGTCCTGGGTATCGACGAGGACGGAGACGGGTTCGGCGACGCCGATGGCGTAACCGAGTTGGACTTCGCAGCGGTCGGCGAGGCCGGCGGCGACGATGTTCTTGGCGACGTAGCGGGCCATGTAGCAGGCGGAGCGGTCGACCTTGGAGGGATCCTTGCCGGAGAAAGCGCCGCCGCCGTGGGCGCCCATGCCGCCGTAGGTATCGACGATGATTTTGCGGCCGGTGAGGCCGGTGTCGCCGTGGGGTCCGCCGATGAGGAATTTGCCGGTGGGATTGACGTGGAAGAGGACGTCCTTGTGCCAGAGTTCGGGGCGTTCATCGAGGATGACGGGCTTGATGATCTGCTCGATGACCTGCTTTTTGGCGGCTTCGGAGAACTGGTCGGTTTTTTTGTCGACGGCTTCTTCGGTGTGCTGGGTGGAGAGGACGACGGTGTGGATGCGGGCGGGCTGGTCGTTTTCGTATTCGATGGTGACCTGGGACTTGGCGTCGGGGCGGAGCCAGCGGAGTTTGCCGTTCTGGCGGAGTTCGGCCTGGCGTTCGACGAGGCGGTGGGAGAGGTAGATGGGGAGGGGCATGAAGGATTTGGTTTCGGTGCAGGCGTAACCGAACATGATGCCCTGGTCGCCGGCGCCTTGGTCCTTGTCCCTGGTGGCGGTGACGCCGCGGGAGATGTCGGCGGATTGGCCATGGAGGGTGCGCAGGACGGCGCAGGAGCGGTAATCGAAGCCGGTGGCGGGATCGTCGTAGCCGATTTCCTTGACCACGTTGCGGGCGGTTTCCTCGGCGTGGGCGAGGGCGTCGGCGGCTTTCTGGTTGTGGACGGTGACTTCGCCGGCGAGGACGACGAGGCCGGTAGTGACGAGGGTTTCGCAGGCGACGCGGGCGTGGGGATCGGCGGCGAGGAGAGAATCGAGGATGGCGTCGGAGATCTGGTCGGCGACCTTGTCGGGGTGACCCATGGAGACGGATTCGGAGGTAAAGAGGTGGGAGTTGGGGAGGTTGGAATCGGTGGGCACGGGCGTCCTCTCGTAAAAGTGCCGCGCGGGGCGCGGGGGGTGGTCTTGTTCGCAAGCGGGACCGTGCAGTGTAGTGAAAGACGGGTGGAATTCAATGGCGGGCGGCGGGAGGAATTGTTCGCAAATGGGTAGGAATGGGGATGAGTGACGGGTTTTTGGGAGAGGAATATGGGGTTTTCTTCGATGTATCGGGGGTGTTTTGCAAAAAAGGGTGAGTTTTTGCCGTTGTGTTTTTGCGGATGTGGGGTTTTTGTGCTTGTGTATGGGGGTTTTGGGGGAATTCGACACAGGGCGCCCGTCCCCCCCCGCGGCCGACGACTTAAACACGAAGTCACGAAGAGGTGAAGGACCACGAAGGTTTTTTTGAATTTGTGCCATGGCGCAGTGCTCCTTCTTGTCTATAGAGGGGTTCTGCGCCCAGTTTGTGCGCACACAGCTTTGTGAATTTTTCGGTAATATGCGGTGGGGAAGCGGTTTGCGGTGGCGATTTTGGGGTTTGTAGAAGTGCGCGACGTGCCAACTTGTGCGCGCGGAGGTAAGGAGAGATAGTTCGAAGGAGGTGATGGTGATGATTCGGGTGATGGTTGTCGGTGGCGCGGTTGCTCTGATTGGGTGTGCCGGGTCGGCAGGAAGGCGGATGGTGATTGGTGGGTCCCGGATAGGGAATGATGTTGTGGTGGTCGGGGATTTGGGGGTACCTGTCGGGCAGGAAATTACGATTGAGGGGCACAAGCAAGCGGATGGTCCGCTCGCGGATATGTTCTGGGTCGACACGGTCGATGGCAAGCGGTTGCCGGGGGCCCGGGGTGTCGAAGTGGTGGGTATCGGCGGGTGGCGAGATGGGACGGTGGCGAGGTTGAGGGGGCGTGAGGTCGGTACGCTACGTTACGTGCAGCTTGGGGACACGAATGTTGGTCCGGACCCCAATGGGTGGAAGGGGGCTTACCAAAGGTTGTTCTTGAGATTCGAGGTTTCAGAGGTGATCGCGCCGGCGGGCATCACATTGGATGGGGGGAAGTAGGCGGGGCGTGCGCGGGGGGGGCGGTGAGGTCGAGACGGTGGGGTGTTGAGGAGCGGGTCGCGAAGAAGCAAGCTTTGGCGGGGGACAGGTGAAGAGGCGAGAGGAGATGCATAATTTTAGTAATGTATATTATAACATTATTATATTGTCATACCGCAGAGGGCACAGAGGTTGACGGGGAGGGGAGATCGCGGAGAGAAATTTGTGTTGTTGTGGCGGGAAGTTGGGGGATGGTCGTAGGAAGACACCCCCCCCCCCCGGGGGGGCGACTACGGCGACGGCATGCGGAAGCATGAACTCCGGACGCGTGTTGAAATAGGAGCTCCGGACGCGACGGGGGTGTTGAAGCGGGAATTTGTGGGTGCGTCAGGGGAAGTTGGGGGAGGAGGTGGTGGGGTGGGTGGCGGGGGAGGCGAGGTCGAGGAGTTCGTTGGTGCCGTCGTTGTAGAGGGTGCGGGAGGTTTTTTCGAGGGTGGCGAGGTCTTGCTGGAAGGCGAAGGCGCCGGCGGTTTGGCGGCGGATGATGTTGCCGTAGCGGGGTTGGAGGTAGGGGAGGTAGCGTTGGTCGGGGGGGAAGTTGGCTTTGGTGCGGTAGGCGTAGGCGAGGTAGCGGAGGTGGTGGGCGAGGAGGTAGTTGCGGACGGCGTCGGGGCCGGAGTAGACGGGCATGCCGGGGGGCGGGCTGGTTTCGCCGGGCCAGTCGATGACGTAGATGGGGTTGCGGGTGAAGTTGAGGAAAGCGGGCTGTGCGAGGTAGACGAGGAGGGGCTGGCCGGGGGGAACGGCGGATTGGAGGTTGCGGATCTGGGTGACGAGGGCGTCGTTCTGGCCACGGGTGGGGTGGGGGCCGACGAGGCCGCGGGAGAAATCGGAGGGGAGGATGATGAAGTAGACTTTGGACCAGTCGGCGGCGGTGCAGAGGAGGAGGAGTGCGAAGGCGGCGGCGGGGAGGGAACGGAGGGGGGAGCGGGGATGGGATTGTTGCCAGGAGAGGGCGAAGGCGCAGAGGAAGGCGATGGCGGCGGCGAGGCCGACGCAGGTGGTGGGGGTGATGTAGCGCGGGAGATCGATCATCTGGGTGGAATAGGCGAGGACGGGCCAGGTGAGGAGCCAGGCGGCGACGATGGCGGGGGCGGCGGCGGCGAGGGGTCGGGGGATGAGGCGGCGGGTGCGGGGGAGGATGAGGATGAGGAGGATGATCGCGAGGAGGATTGCGGGAGCGATGATGCCTGTGCGGAGGAAATGGGCGGCGGGTTCGGGGAGGTAGTCGAGGTTGGGGAAGGGGAGGATGCCGAAGGCGGTGGCGTGGAAGCCTTTGCCGAGGATGGGGTAGAGGGGGGTGCCGGCGTTCTGGTATTGCCAGAGCATCCAAGGGAGGAGGCAGAGGATGGCGGCGGCGAGGGCGCCGGCGCCGGCGAGGAGGAATGCGGGGCGACGTTCGAGGAGGGTGCGGAGGAGGATGAGGGCGAAGGCGAAGAAGCAGGCGGGGAAGAGCATGGTTCCTTTGAGGGCGCAGGCGGAGGCGAGGAGGAAGCCGAGGCGGAGGGACCAGAGGAGCAGGGCGCGGGGCGTGGGCGGGGATTCTTCGATGGCGGCGGAGACGAGGACGGTGAGGGCGGCGGCGGCGGTGATGGTGGCGGAGATGTTGACGTAGAAGAACTGGAGGGAGAGGGGGACGAGGATGAGGGCGGCGGCGAGGGCGCGGGAGAGTTTGGCGCGGCGTGCGAGGGCGGCGGCGGCGAGGCAGAGGGCGATGAGGCCCATGCCGGAATCGACGACGTGGAGGCGGTCTTCGGGGAGGAGGATGAGGAGCGCGGCGTTGAGGAGGTGTTGGGTGCCGAGGGAGGACATCATGAGGCGGGAGTTGAAGGGATCGTGGCCGAGGGTGCCGGTCTGGAGGAGACGTTCGGCGGAGACGAGGTAGGAGTGCATGTCGTCGTGGGGATTGAGGACGATGTCCTGGAAACCGGGGGCGGTGCTGAAGGTGGCGAAGAGGGAGGAGGTGAAGCGGAGGATGATGAGGAGGGTGACGATGGCGGTGAGGAGGAGGAAGAGGGGATCGCGGGAGGCGGGTCTGCGCGGGGCGGCTGTGGGGAGGGAGCGGGAGGTGCGGAGGGAGAGGGGGATGTCGAGCAGGAGGAGGAGGATGCCGAGGATGGTGGCGATGAGGAGGGGTGTGCGGCCGGCGAGGGAGAAGAGGTTGGCGATGGAGCCGAGGAGGCTGATGGCGGCGAGACCCCAGGCGGGGGCTTCGAGGAATTGGGTGGAAAGAGTCGGGGTTGCGCGGAGGAGGCGTTGTGCGAGGCGGCCGAAGCCGGCGAGGGCGGCGAGGAGGGCGAGGGGCCAGAGGAGGGGGAGGAGCATGGGGGGAATGGTAAGGACGGGAGCGAGAATGACAAATGACAAATTTCAAATGACAAATGAGGAGTGGTGCATTGTTGCCTATTCATTTGCAGAGCGGGAGACGGCGGGCTAAGGGGAGGGTTGAGTGATGGGGGTGGCGAGGTCGAGGAGGATTTCTTCGGGGTTTTTGTAGAGGGTGGCGCAGTTGGCGGCGATTTCGGTGAGGTCGTCCTGGAAGGCGAAGGATTCGGCGGCCTGGCGGCGGAGGACGCTGCCGGCGGCGGGGGTGGCGTAGTCGGCGTAATACTGGCGGGAGAAGTTGGCCTGGCGGCGGTAGGCGTAGGCGACGTAGCGGATGTGGTGGGCGAGGAGGTAATCGCGGACGGCGCGGCCTCCGGAGAAGACGGGCATGCCGGGGGGCGGGCTGACTTCGCCGGGCCAGTCGGCGACGAAGATGGGGTTGCGGCGGAAGTCGAGGAGGGCGGGCTCGGCGAGGTAGACGAGGAGCGGCTGGCCGGGAGGGACGTGGGATTGGAGCTGGCGGATGCGGTTGAGGATTTCGTTGTGGGGGCCACGGACGAGGTGCTCGGAGGCGAAGGAGGCGGCGAGGTCGCGCGGGGTGTAGGTGAAGTAGCGCGGGACCCATTCGTCGGCGGTGAAGAGGGCGATGAGGAGGAAGGCGATGGGGGCGGCGGAGGCGGCGATGCGCGGGGGGAGGGCGGGGGCGATGCGGGCGAGGAGTGCGAAGGCGAGGACGAGTCCGGCGGCGCGTGGGGCGGTGAGATAGCGGAAGACGTCGGGAGTTTGCGTGGCGTTGGTGATGAGGAGCCAACTGACTGCCCAGGCGAGGAAGAAGGCGATCGGGAGGGGCCAGAGGCGCGCGGGGAGGCGGCGGCGGGTAGCGGGGAGCAGGAGCGCGAGTGCGGAGAGGATGAGGAGGAGGAGGGGGAGGGAGATGCCGATCCAGAGGCGGCGGGCGGTCTGTTCGGGGAGGGGCTGGGGCGGGAAGGGGGAAAGATGCCAGCGGGTGATGTGGTAGCCGGCGCCGAGGAGGGGGTAGAGGAGCGTTCCGGAGGAGGCGTATTGCCAGAGCATCCAGGGGAGCATGAGGAGGAAGGTGACGATGGCGGTGAGGAGGGCGATGAGGAGGGGGCGGAGGGATTTGCGGAGGAGTGCTTCGCCGAGGAAAGCGGTGGCGACGAGCAGCACGGCGGGGGGAATGGCGGTGCCTTTGAGCGAGCAGGCGGCGGCGAGGAGGAAGGCGATGCGCAGGGGGCGGAGGAGATCGCGGCGCGTGAGGAGCGCGGAGGCGAGGGCGAGGAGGGTGGCGGCGACGGTGACGTTGGCGGAGAGGTTGGTGTAGGTGAAATCGATGAGGAGAGGGATGAGGGCGGCGGTGGCGGCGAGGCGGCGGGAGGCGCCGAGGCGATAGGCGAGCGCGGCGGCGGCGGCGCAGAGGGCGGCGAGGGCGACGCCGCCTTCGAGAAGATGGGCGTGGTCTTCGGCGAGCGGGGCGATGGTCATGGCGGTGAGGGTGTGCTGGGCTCCGAGGGCGGACATCATGGAGCGGGAGTTGAAGGGGTCGTGGCCGAGGGAGCCGGTCTGGAGCATGCGGATGGGGGAGACGAGGTAGGAGTGCATGTCGTCGAGGGTGTTGAAGCGGATGCCGTGCCAGCGGGGGTCGATGTGGAAGGAATCGACGGTGACGCTGGAGGTGAAGCGGAGGGCGAGGAGTACGAGGAGGAGGAGGGTGAGGAGGGTGAAGGGGAGGTCGCGGGGACGCTTGCGCGGCAGGCGGCGGGGGGAGCGGAGGTCGAGGAGGAGCAGGGCGATGGCGAGGAGGTCGGAGGTGAGGGTGAGGGTGATGAGGGCGGCGGCGGTGGCGAGGGAGGCGAGGTTGAGGAGGGAGCCGAGGAGGCTGGCGGCGGCGATACCCCAGGCGGGGGCGTCGAGCCAGAGGCGGAAGCGGGAGGGTGCGGGGAGGCGTAGGAGGCGTTGGGCGGCGCGGCCGAGGCCAGCGAGGGCGAGGAGGAGGGCGAGTCCCCAGGCGAGGGCGTAGAGGAAGTCGGGCATGGGCGCTCGGGTTTGGAGAGAGTGGGTGGAGTGTAACTGGGGGGAGCGTGGGGGTGCAAAAACGGCCGCGGCCATCCTTGTGGGATGGCCGCGGTAAATCTGGCACTGACCTACTCTCGCGCCTGAGGGCACTACCATTGGCCGCCGGGGCTTCACGGTGCTGTTCGGGATGGGAAGCGGTGTTGCCCCCGGCGTATGGGCACCAGAAAGCCGGGAGTCGGTCCTGTCGGATCGGTTCCCAGCGTTAGTGGGTGTCTGCCTGCTTCTGGCAGATAAAGAGGGCGTGATGGGCAAGAAGAGGGGAGTCTGACGGGTGAATTCAGTAGTTACCAGTCAGTAGTCAGAATTCAGTAGTCAGAAGTCAGAAGTTCTTGTTTCGCGGGCACAATGTTTTTTCCGCGGGTAAACCAATCGTGTCGAGCACGATTTGGTTACGTTTTAGGAGCACACACTTGTTTTCACTTTCGGCCTTTGAGGCTCGGATTGCTCCGAGCTTATCGAGGAACGCCTCTTTGGGTCCCTCCCGTTTTATGGGGGGGGGGGGGGAGGGCGTTTGGTCAAAAGTGGACAAGCCATTGGCCTGTTAGTACCGGTCTGCTGAGTACATTGCTGCACGTACACATCCGGCCTATCAACCACGTGGTCTACGTGGAGGCTCATAGGGACGACTCATCTTGAAGGGGGTTTCACGCTTAGATGCTTTCAGCGTTTATCCTGTCCGGACATAGCTACTCT
>DASZZD010000018.1:0-62500 GCA_035545015.1 Phycisphaerae bacterium | reverse complement strand
TGAACGTCAAAACACCCGGATCGGCGTCAGTTCAGTTGCAATGAGAAATGTCCATGTGTTTGAAGTCTATACATTCAAGTGGCGTCAGAAATGGGGGCTGGACAGGTTCGGCGGTCGTAGCCCTCGGTGGCGGGGACGTCTTTAAATTTGCAGGTAGTACAATATTAGGCTCAGGTTCATTTCCAACCGTTGTTACGCCTGTCTCGGGGGTCGGGAGGTGGGCGGATATAAGCCCCGGGGATGCATTTCTTGGGAGGGATGATAGTGAAAATATCGTAATGAACAATGATTCGACAGTTCCCGATGGTACCCTAACGGTCAACGGTGATTTAGAGGACGGCGGATCGCTTACGTTGGATGTTTATTTGGATCCAACGGCCCATTCAAGCAATAAGCTGTTTGTTACCGGGAGTGCGAGCATCGGAGGAAGCATTGCGTTTTATACGCCGGCTGATACGGACTCCGATGCTTTCTCGGCGGGGCAGTCCTACACGGTTTTGGAGGCTGGCACGCTCTCCGGCACGTTCTCGAATCTTGCGGCGGGGCTACAGCCGGTTCCTTCTCTGGACGGGTCGACGACGCCAGTGTTACCGATATTGCCGGTGGGGTTGCGGTGGCTCGCGACGTATTCGTCGACGTCGCTGGTGTTGTCGGTGATATCTATTGCGAAGGCCACCGATTTATATGCGTACAGCAATCCTGACTTTTTGACCTATACGACCACGCAACCGGTTACGTTTAACTGGACGAACCATGACCCGGGTATTGTTTCGAGCTATATTGAAGTGAAGGAGGGCGATGGTTCGAACAGCGAGGGAAATTACTTCACCGTGGGTCATGTCGATGGCAATATCGACACGTTCAGCTTTGGGGCCGACGATTTGGGATGGAGTTTTCAGACGGGAGTGACCTATACATTTCGCGTACGGACGATAACGGCGGCTGGGGCGGCTTACTCGGATCCTTATACGTTCACGGTGACGGATTTTTCATCTGATCCAGACCTTTCGATTACGGACTCTGTGAGCAATCCTTATGGCGATGGAACGCTGCTTGATCTCATTGATGGCGCTGATTCCGATTTTGGCTACAGCATCATTGGCAAGTCATCGTCAGGGCCATTCCCAGACAGGTGGGTACCGGTGCAATCCTCGGACACGATTGACGGGAACCTGGCGTATTACCCAGCAGGCGTTAATGCGGACAGTCTGTATTTGCTGGAGCAGCAATTTACATACGATGAGGATGGCAATCCGACGGCGCAGCCATTCACGGCAACTGCGATTCCTGATCCGGCTGGATATTCACTTGAGAAGCCGTCTGTATCGGCGGCATTTGGACCTGACGGAATTCTTATATCATGGGGCGCGGTGTCGGGGGCTTATGAGTATTACATCATCGATGAAAGCCAGATTGAGGCGGACCATTTCATTTGGGAAACGTCTACAACGAGCACCTCGAAGCTTATTACGTATGACAGTCTTTTTGCGCCGCATGAGTTTCACCGGAACGATTTCTTTGCGGTGATGGCGGTTTCATCCACCGGCGATTTATCGGCGGCGTCGACGTACATTGATGCGGAGCCTGCGGCCACGACGACCATTTTGATGACAACCGTATCGGACAAAGCCGTTCGGTTGACGTGGGATAACAATTCATTCAACGAGGACGGTTGCCGTATTTTGAGGTCCGATGATGGGGGCAGTACTTACGCGCAAATTGGGACGGCGGATGCGGACGAAGCGGAGTATACGGACACGACGGCGGTATTGGGACATGCTTACAAGTACGAGGTTGTTGCGTACCGAAACGTCGGCGCCGGGTATTTGGATTCGGCAGCGAGTGGCGCGACCGCGTCAGTAAAGTTGGCACCACGATTTGCGGCGTTGACGGCGCCGCCGATGGTGAATGATGGGTCGCCGTCGCGGTCGATGGTGACGTCGGTGACGTTGACATTTAATCAGGCGGTAACGTTGGGGACTGGAGCGGTCACCATAACGCAGGAGCAGGCGGATGGGAGCGATCCGGTGGCGATGCCGATTGCGGTGAATAATCCGAGCGGGGATGGGGTGACGTGGGTGGTTACATTTACGGATCCGATGTATGTGAATGGCTCGTTGCCGGATGGCACGTATGCGTTGACGTTGAATACAGCGGCAGTAACAAGCAATTTGACGGGGCAGACGGGGGTGGAAGATCAGACGATGACTTTCTTCCGGGTTTATGGAGACGTGAGTGGAGATGGGACGGTGGATGGGACGGATGTGAGCATTGTGGAGTATGGCACTGGGACGGCGGGGGATGTGAATGGGGATGGGGTGGTAGACTTTACTGATTGGGTCGATGTATGGGAGACGCAGGGGGACCATGTGTGAGAGACATCGCTTTGACGGATGGCGTTGGTGTAGTCCAAGGTGTTGTTCTGGTCAACCGAGGGAGCAACGCTAGAACTGGAGCTGGCGGCGCCTATTTGCAGATCACCATTGGTTTGGCTGATTGTCAGCGTGCCACCCGTCATGACAAGCATGGCCTGCTCACTGGTATAGCTGCTGCCGATATTGGGCCGGCCGATGGCAACGCCGGTGCTTCCGAGAGTGGTCGTGAGGGTACCGCTCTTGATGGTGACTTTGCCGGCGATGTCTCCCGAGGTGGCATTTTTTCCGCCGGCGAGATAGAGCTGGCCGATGTTGACCAATTGCTGTGCAGTGATGGAGGAGGGGCTGCTTCCATCGTAGTCGTAAGGGGTATTGGCCTGGAAATTGGGGTCGTTCACGGGATCGAAGACCACGCCGTCGGTCGTGAGGTTGGCGAAGCCTTGCCCCAGCCAGATGTCATTGTCAGAGGCCGTGACGGGATTGCTGGCCCAGTTATTGCCGTTGAACCAACTGGAATCGGTGGTGCTGGTATAGTCGGAGCCGGCAAAAGCGGAGCGGGCGGCGAACAGGAGGGCGGCCGCCATCAGGATGCGCGTGGTGGGCTTCATCATGTACAAGTTCCTCTACCGCCTGAGAACCAGAATCGTGCCGGGGGGTGGCCAGACAACGGCCACCACAAAAACGTCGGGCGCGATGGATGCATAACCAGAAGTGCAGGTCGATGCCCCGGGGCGAGGCTCTCGCAGATATGAGTGCCGGGGTCTATTAAGAAAATAATCTGAGTTCCGGGGGAGTCAAGGCGCAAAGTGGGAGGAAATCACCATATTCACGGGCGGGAGGGAGATGGGCATGCACGAAGGCCAAAAGATGTCGCAAAGGGCCATTCGCTTCAGTGTTTGCGCCAAGCATGCAAGGCATCACCGCCGCTGCAGCGGCGTGTGATACCGTGGGTGGAACGCGCCCCTCACTTCGGCCCGGCGCGTGAAGTTTTTGCGACAGCGATGCGCGGCATGATGGAACGCGCGGCGGCGTTGTCTGAGATGCGCACCCGTGCAACCCTGGGTATCGAGGCATGGGGCGAGAACTTGCAAAGGGGATCTATGAGCAGGTGGATGGTCGCTGCGGGGATTGCGGTGGTATGTGGGCCGGTGCTGGGGGCACAGGGGCCGGTGGCATTTCCGGGGGCGGTGGGGTTTGGGGCGGAGGCGACGGGGGGAAGGGGCGGGGAGGTGGTGCATGTGACGAATCTGGCGGAGGGGGGGCCGGGGTCGTTTCGGGAGGCGGTATCGAAGGGGAACCGGGTCGTGATTTTTGATGTGGGCGGGGTGATCACGCTCACGTCGCCGATTGCGTTTCCCAGCAATCTGACGGTGGAGGGGCAGTCGGCGCCGGGGGAGGGGATCACGATTTACAACAATGCGTGCAGCATCACGGGGCAGTCGAACATCATTCTGCGGTACCTGCGGTTTCGGGCGGGGATGGCCAGTTCGCGGGGGGCCAAGGCGCTGGGGATCAATTATTCGCATGACATTATTCTGGATCACCTGACGATTTCGTGGGGGCGTTGGGATGACACGGGGATGACGGCGAAGGCGGCGCCCAAGGGGGGCGGGCGTGGGGCGGGGGCGGGCGGCGAGGAGGCGGGGGGACCGAAGGCGTTGATGGCGAAGCCGGCGGATGATCGGTCGCACGATATTACGATGCAGGATTGCCTGGTGTCGGAGGGATTGGATCCGCAGCGGTTCGGGGCGTTGCTGGATGAGGCGATGGACGTGACGGTGTGCCGGACGTTGTGGGCGGACAACGACAGCCGGAATCCGAAGGCGAAGGGGATGATCCAGGTGATCAACGATGTGGTGTACAACTGGCAGGTGGGGGGATTGGTGGGCGGGCATTCGGCGGCGCAGTGGCACCAGGACGTGGTGAACAACGTGTTCATCGCGGGGCCCAGCACGAAGGAGCACAGCGCGTTGACGCTGTACACGCACACGGACAACGTGTTTTCCAGCGGGAACCTGATCGACCTGGACAAGGATGGGAAGTTCAATCCGCGGGCGGTGACGGAGGAGGATTTTCGGGGGAACAAGGCGGGGGATGCGCCGACGTTTGTGAAGGAGGCGTATAACCATCCGAAGGCGGCGGTGGACGTTTTGCCGGCGGCGGAGGCGTTGGAGTATGTGCTGGAGCATGCGGGGGCATCGCTGCATCGGGATGCGATCGATGCGCGGATCGTGGCGCAGGTGCGGTCGATGGGGAAGGAGGGGGCGGTCATCAAGGATGAGAAGGATGTGGGGGGAATTGGGGCGCTGGGTGCGGGGGCGACGGAGATGGCGAAGGGGCCATTGGATTCGGATCACGATGGGATGCCGGATGCGTGGGAGGCGGCGAACGGGCTGGATCCGCACGATGCGGCGGATGCGGGAAAGGTGACGGCGGCGGGATACACGGAGCTGGAGGCGTATGAGGATTCGCTGGTGGCGCGGCGGTGAGATCAGCGGACGCGCTTCATTTCTTCCTGGGCGCTTAAGAGTTTGAAGTTGATGTCGGCGGCGGGGGCGGTGAGATTTTTGGCGGGGGTGGGCTGGGGGGAACTGATGACGTCGACGAAGGAGACATTTTTGTAAGGGCCGGCGAGGGAGTAGCGGCCCTGGGCGTCGGTGGGGGTGTCGATGTCGAGTTCGATGGCGCCATCGGGGGAAACGAAGGTGGCGCGGACGATCCAGCCGGCGGCGGGGCGGCCATCGGCGAGTGCGACTTTGCCGGTGATAGTGAATTGGGCGGCGAAGGAGAGGGTGAGGTTTTGCGCGGGAGCGGCGGGGGTGATGAGGAGTTTGTCGGTGGTGGCGATGGGGGTGCGGGCGCCGTCGGGGACACAGGTGAGCTCGTAGGAGCCGGGGGGAACGGAGGCGAGGGTGAAGTGGCCGGTGTTGTCGGAGAGGGCGTCGAGGGGTTTGGGGAGCGGGGGGCTGGCATGGAGCGCGACGCGGTAGTTGGCGGCGGGTTTGCCGCGGGGGTCAAGGACGATGCCGGTGATTTGGCCGGCGGATTGGGATGCGGGGGCGGTGGCGGGGCGGGAAGCGGGAGCGGCCAGGTTGGCGGTGGGAAGGAGGGCGAGGGGGAGGAGGAAGGCGAGGAGGGAATGGGGATGGATCATGGGGCGGATCCGGGCGCGAGGGGCGTCGGGAGAGTCGTTGCCACGGGCGAGGGGACGTTGCGGCGACGGGCGTGGGGCGGGGCGGGGTGGGGGGATCAGGATTGGGGGACGATGGCGAGGTGGCCGGCGAAACGGTCGCGGCCGGTGGGGGGAACGTGGCGGGCGGCGTGGCGGTGGAAGAGGGCGACGGCCAGCCACGCGGCAAGGATGATGGCCTGAGCGGCGGCGTCAAGCAAATAGATGGGGGAAATCACGCGTTGGCAGACGAAGAGGATGTCGATGGCGGCGAGGGCGGCGGCGCCGGCGACGGCGAGCAGGAGGACTTCGGGGGTGGGTTTGCGAAGGCCGGCGAGGATCATGACGGCGCCCATGACGAGGAGGAGCGCGCCGACGGTTTGCACGAGCCAGAGGTCGGTTTTGGGGCCGGTGACGGCGAGGAAGCTGGGCAGGTGCAGGAGTGGCCAGGCGCCGGTGAGGGCGAAGTAGATGCCCTGGGCGATCAGAAGGATGCGTGCGGGAAAAAGAGCCCGGGAGATGTGAAGCATGGGGCACGGGGGGGGTGGGCTGAACGGGAAAGGAACAGGGACGCCGCGGCGTGAGGAGGGCGGCGGCGTGCGCGGGTCAGTCACCGAGGCTTGCGCCGGATTCGTCGGTGCGGGCGTCGAGGCGTTCAGGGGAGTTTCCGGGGCGCTGGGCGGAACTGCCCTCTTCCTCGTTGGCGTCGACGGCGGGGGCGCTGGAGGATTTGGGCGCCGGGCTGGGGACGTTGCCGGTGCGGTCTTTGTCGAAGAGTTTCTGGCTGGTGGAAGAGGGTTTCATGGGCGGCTCCTTTTTTCGGGGGCTCAGGGATTGCGGGCGCGCGGGGTGTGCGTGTCGAGGTCGGCGTTGGTGGGGACATTTCCCTGTTGCTGGTCGTAGGGGGTGTTGGTGAGGGCGCGTTCGCCGTGGAGGCCGACGCCCATATCGGCGTCGGCGGAAGAGCCGGTCCAGGTGGCGCCGCGTTCGGCGGCGTCGGCGCGTTGGCCGAAGGAACCGGTCTGCGTGCCCTGCTGGTCGTGCTCGATGCCGGCCTGTTGAAGGGTGAGATCGATGGCGCGGTCCCAGAGGTCGTTGAGGCGGCGGGCCATTTCTTCTTCGTCGCGGCGATTGAGGCGTGCGATTTCGGCGGTGCGGGCATCGCCGGCGCGCATGGCGAGCCGTTCGAGCAACTGGTAGGCGGCGATTTCGACATGCTCGGTGACGTAACCGTCGCGCTGGTTTTTGCCGGGCTTGTCGGCGCGGAGGGAATCCCCCATGGCCTTGAGCCAGGAGCTGATGGTGGCGGTGGCTTCACCGAGGGTGGAGCGGCCTTTTCCAAGCTCATCCAGCCGTTCGCCCAGCCGCTGCTCATGGCGGGCGGTTTCGGCGCGATGCTGCTGGAGCAGATTCAACATCTGGGGATCTTTCGTATTGGCGATCATGGAGTCGAGCATGTTGAGAACGTTGTGCTCGAGGGCGTGAGCGTCCTGGATGTAATCGAGGAGTTTTTCCTGGAGATCATTCGCAGCCACGGGGTTCTCCTTTGTGATGAAAAGGGAGGGGGCTGAGGCAGGAAGAGGTGCAAGGCGCATGCCCCGCGGAGCGGTAGAGCGGCAATGGGGCTCGTCGGGCGCGTGGGTTTGCGTTAAAACATCAGCATGCTGGAACGGATACCCCCGCTCATCGCCGCCGTGTGCCTGACCATTTACTGGGGCTGGGTGCTCATCAAGCTGGTGCGTTTGTCTCGGAAGATCGGGAAGGACCCCAATGCGCTGCCGCGGGAGCCGGTGGGGATTCTGATGCGGATTTTTCTGTGGTATCCGTGCGTGATTGCGCTGCTGGCGGGATTGTGGCTGGCGGCGCTGGCGCCGCGCGCCCGGCTCGGGCACATGACGGGCGCGCGGCTCATCGGATGGCTGTGGGCGCCGGCGCCTTGGTGGTGGATCGCGGCGTCGATCGCGGCGGCATTGTGCGTGGCCTGCACGGTCGTCACCTTTGTGTGCTGGCGGAAGATGGGGCGCTCGTGGCGGATCGGGATCGATCCCAACGAGACGCTGGTGATGGTGACTTCCGGTCCCTACCGCATGGTGCGGCACCCCATTTATGCGCTGCGGATGGTGATCAACGTGTGCGTGATAGTGATGGCCCCGACGCTGCTGGTGGTGCTGGCGGCGGGGCTGGATTTTGTGCTGCTGCAGATCGAGGCGCGGCGGGAGGAGAGGTACATGGAAGCCACGCATGGGCAGGCCTACGCGCGTTACAAGAATTCGGTGGGGCGTTTCGTGCCGCGGACCTTTGTGGTGTAGAATGGCATCCTGACCGGGTGTGTCTTTGCGCCCGGGCGTGGAGGTAGCCGCTGCGTGACTCAGGTAGCCCCGACACCCCCCCCACCATCCGCGGATGCGCCGGCGGTGCGCATGCGCGACGGCGGCGCAGCGGCGGGCACGACGGTGCGGCTGAACCCTTTTCAACTGCTGATGCGCCGGTGGGCGGGCCTGCATCCTTACAATGCGGGCCAGGTGATGGAGGTGAGCGGCGCAGCCGACCGTGACCGGTGGAAGGCGGCGATCGAGGGGGTGCTGCGGGAGATGGGGTTGGGGGTTCCGCGATTTTCCGAACGGGAGTGGGTGGTGCACTTCGTGGCGCCGCCGCGGGCGGGCGGGGAGGCGGCGCTGGAGCAATCATCGGAATGCCTGAGCGGTTTTTTCAATGAAGAGCTCAATCGGCCATTTGCGGCGGGAGACATTCCCATCCGCTTTTGCACGCTTCCGGGAGCGGCGGCGGAGGGCGCGGCGGGAAATGAAGGAACGCATTACCTGGCGGCGGTGTATGACCATTGGATCGCCGACTCGCGCGGCATGCGCGAATTGATGCAGCGGATTTTTGAGCGTTACCAGCATCCCGATCGCGCCCCGCGCCTGGCGCCGCTGACCCTGCATGCCCCGGCATTCCGGCCGCTCTTCCGGCAGCATGGCGGCAAGCGCACGCGCCTGGCGGCGATGCGCGAGAGCCTGCGGAACGTGTGGCGGCAGCGGCACGGCTTCCGCGTGAACATCGCCGATCCGCTGGATTTCAACAGCCGCCTGCGCATCGCGCAGCTGCCCGCGGGCGTCATCGGTTCGGTGTATCGCTTCGCCAAGGCCAACGGGGGGAGCGTGAACGATGTGTTTCTCGCGGCGCTGGGCCAGACGATGGGGGCATACACGTCGCACGAGCGGATGACGCGGCGGCGGAAGTTTTTCCATTTTCGCCGGCAGCAGATCGGCCTGGGGACGATCGTGGACATTCGCGAGGCGGCGGCGGAATCGCTGGACCAGGTGTTCAATCTGTATCTTTCGAGCTACGTGGTGATGTTGTCGGGGGCGGAGAAGCGCGGGGCGGCGGAACTGACGCGGGAGATCGCCGGGCATACGGCGGCGGTGAAAAAATCGTTCGGGGCGGTGAGGGGGTTCTGGGCGTTGGCGATGGCGCGGTTCTGGTGGGATTTGTACGGCTCGCCGCGGTATCGTTCGCAGCTCCTGCACAAGACGGTGCCGGTGGTGGCGGGGATATCGAACGTGAACATGACGGGAAGCTGGGTGGCGCCGCCGGCGGATGCGGTGGACGCTTCCGAGGGCGATCCCGGCGTGCCGCGGGTTCTGGATTACATCCGCATTTCGCCGACGGGTCCGCTGCTGCCGCTGGTGTTTACGCTGACGACGATCCGGGACCGGTTGACGTTGTGCATGACGTATCGCACGACCTCGTTCACGGACGAGCAGGCACGGGAGCTGGGGGAGGATTTCTCGCGGCGGCTGTGCAGCCTGGGCGTTTGAAGGAAGGGAGGGGGCATGGCGGTTTTGCGAGCGGTGATGCGGCCGATCGTGGACACGGTTTTCCCCCCGACATGCTGGGCCGAACCGCGTTTGCCGGCCGGACGGTCGGGGCTTTCTGAAAAAGCGTTGAAGGCGATCGGGCTATTGGCGGCGCAGCGGTATTGCCGGCGCTGCGGCCTGGGGACGGGGCCGTTCGAGCAGGCGCATGGCGCGGGCAATCCGTGCGGGCGGTGCGGCCAGCGGGTGACGGGGGTGCGGGCGACGGCGCGTGTGGGGGTGTTCGCGGAGCCATTGGTGACGCTGGTCCATCGGCTGAAATTCGGCAAGTCGTGGGAAGTGGCGCGGGTGATTGCGCCGTTTCTGCGGCACGCGATCGAGGAGGTGTCGCGCGAAGTGGGAACGCCGGTGGAGGCGCTGGCGCCGGTGCCGCTGCATTGGTGGCGGCGGGCGCGGCGGGGATTCAATCAGGCGGAGGAGCTGGCCCGGGAAACGGCGGGATTGGGCGACTGGTGCGTGGCGACGCCGCTGAAACGCGTGCGGCGCACGGCGGAACAGGCGCTGCTGGATTCACCGACGCGCCGCCAGGAAAACCTGCGCGGCGCTTTTGTCGCGCGGCCCGATCGGCGCGTCGCCGGCAAGCATGTGTGGCTGGTTGACGATGTATCCACCACCGGGGCGACGCTGCGCGCGGCGACCGCGGCGCTCAAAAGGTTGCCGCAGGAATGGCGGCCGGCGTCAATCAATGCGGCGGTTCTGTGCATCACCGATCACGACGCCCCGCCCCTTCAGATGCCGGACTTGGACGATCATTGAGTTTCGGACGACGGCGGACCGGTCCACGAATGCACACAAATGCGCACCAATGAACTGGGGCCGGGTGGAACGGCCGGCGCGTCAGCGCGTCCGACTCAGATTCACATTTTGCCGAAAGCTTGGCCGTTGGTGCGCCGTGCGAGACCCGCTAATTTGTGCGAATTTGTGGGCATTAGTGGACACGGTTGCGTCGTTTCGGTTTGCGCGGCGGCTGAAACATCACGCCTTGCGGATTTTTGCGCGTCCGGATTTCACGCGAGCCGTGGCGTTGCGCGTGTCGATCACCACGCGCGCGTGGCGTACGATGGCGTCGTAGTCGTACGCGCTGTGGTCGGTCGAAATCACCACGGCGTCGTATTTTTTCAGATTGGCGGGAGTCAGGGGCACGCTTTTTTTCTTGAGGTCGTGCTCGCGTTGCTTGTGGGTGGTGGGGATGTGGGGATCGTTGTAATCGACCTTGGCGCCGCGCGCTTCGAGCTGCTCGATGAGGATGATCGAAGGGCTTTCGCGCAGGTCGTCGACATCTTTTTTGTAGGCGAGGCCGAGGATGAGGATGCGGCTGCCGCGGATGGCTTTGCCGCGTTCGTTCAAGGCGTCGGCGACTTTTCCGATGACGTGGTAGGGCATCGCGACGTTGAGTTCACCGGCCAGTTCGATGAAGCGCGCGGTGACATCGTAGCGTTTGGCCTTCCAGGAAAGGTAAAAGGGATCGATTGGAATGCAGTGCCCGCCGAGGCCGGGGCCGGGGTAGAAGGGCTGGAAGCCGAAGGGTTTTGTTTTGGCGGCGTCGATGACTTTCCAGACGTCGATGCCCATGCGATCGAGGATGATTTTGAGTTCGTTGATGAAGGCGATATTGATGCAGCGGTAGCAGTTCTCCAGAATCTTCGCGGCCTCGGCGATTTCGCAGCTTTCCACCGGCACCACCGTTTCCACCGCGCAGCGATACAGCGCAGCCGCGGCGCTCAGGCTCCCCGCATCGAAGCCGCCGACCACCTTGGGAATCGACGCCGTGTCGAAATCCTTCCGTCCGGGGTCCTCGCGCTCCGGCGAATAGGCCAGCAGAAAATCGCGCCCGACTTTCAGCCCGCTGGCCTCGAGCGCCGGCAGGACGATCTCGCGCGTGGTGCCGGGGTAGGTCGTGCTTTCGAGCACCACGAGCTGGCCGCGCTTGAGATGCCTGCCGATGGCCGCCGCGGTGCTGGCGACATAGGTCATGTCGGGGTCGCGGTTCTTCGTCAGGGGCGTGGGCACGCAGATGATCAGGGCGTCGCATTCCTTGAGCCGGGAAAAATCGGTGGTGGCGTCAAAGCATTGGCCAGCCACCAGCTCGCGCACATAGCTCGAGGGAATGTGCTTGATGTAGCTTTGGCCGGCCAGCAGTTTGCGGATTTTCGTCGGGTCCACATCGAAGCCGATGCAGCGCAGCCCTCCGCGATCGGCGCGGCCCTGGGTGAACGCCCGCACCAGCGGCAACCCCACATAGCCCAGCCCCAGCACCCCCACAACGGCGGTGCGCTGATCGATACGCTTCAGGAATTCATCGAGCATGTGCGTTTGCGCTCCGGGTGAAAAGTGAACGGGCATTATAGGGGCATCGTGCGAAATTGCCCGGCGCTGGTACAGTGAACGCCGCAAGGAACCGAGGGTCACATCGGGGATCACCGGGAACGCAGCGGCGAAACATTGCGAGGGCGATTCACTCATGGCATCGGCATTGATCGTGCACGGGGGATGGAAGGGGCACCAGCCGGCGGAAGTGGCGGGGATTTTCGCGGAGATGCTCCGCGGCGATGGCTTTTCGGTGAAGCTGGCCGACACGCTCGACGCGTTCGCCACCGAACCGCTGGCGGAGCTGGACCTGATCGTGCCGCTGTGGACCATGGGCAAGATCGCGCCCGAGCAGGCGAATCCGCTGCTGGCGGCGGTGCGCGATGGGGGCGTCGGCCTCGCCGGCTGTCATGGCGGCATGTGCGACGCCTTCCGCGAAAACACCGATTATCAATTCATGACCGGCGGCCAGTGGGTCGCGCATCCCGGCAATGACACCGTCACTTATCCGGTGCAGATCAGCGATCGCACGCACGAGATCACGGCCGGCATCGACGATTTTTCGATCACTTCCGAGCAGTATTACCTGCACGTCGATCCCGCCGTGCGCGTGCTGGCCACCACGCCCTTCCCGATCGCCCCGGGGCCCCACACACCCAACGGTCCGGTGAACATGCCGCAGGTGTGGACCAAGTTCTACGGAAAAGGCCGCGTTTTTTACAATGCGCTGGGCCATCAGGCGGCTATTTTCACGCATCCGGCGGCCGCGGAGCTGATGCGCCGGGGGTTCCGCTGGGCGGCGCGGAAAAATCCGGAGCGTTCACAGGGGCTGAACCTCGATGCGGGCGGTCATCACGCGTGACTCCCCCGGCGACAAGCGCACCGCCTGCTCCTTGACGTTGCAGGTCTCCACGCAAAGCATTCCGGGCCATTCCTCATCGCCAAAATCGGCCATCGCCCGGGCCTTGGCGATCCAGGGGTTCCACACCACGGTGTCGGTGGAATGTTCCTTGGCAATGAGGATGCGCCGCCCTTTTTGCCGGGGCCCGTTCCAGGAGGGGTCCTCGACGGCCACCGTGGCGGTGGTGCGCAGATAGACGCGGTCGGTTTCGCTGGTGATGCGGATCGGGCCGTCCTGCGGCTTCTCTTTCATGGCGTCGGTTTTGTCGATGTAGGTCGCGCCCTCGAGCCCGCGAATGGTGACCTGGCGCACATCGCCGACGGCAAAGTAGGTGTGCAGCGCCTCCTCCGCGGCCAGCGCCTCATGACCGCGGTTCTCCAGTTCCAGTCGCATTTCGAGGGCGCGTCCGAACGTCACCCGGAGACGCAGCGCGAAATCGTGGGGCCACAGCCGGCGCGTCTCTTCATCGCTCTCGAGCCGCAGCGTCACCACCCCCGCGCCGTCCGGGCCGGCGGCGTTGCCCTCGAGTTTCCATTCCTTCAAGCGCGCGAAGCCATGCGCCGGCGCCGCGGGATCGCCCTGCTTCGGGCCGAACCAGGGGAAGCACACGGGCACCCCGCCGCGGATGGGCTTGCCCGGCGCCCACTGGCTTTTGGCGCTGAGCCACAGCGCTTCATCGCCGCCCGCCGGCATCCACTCCGCCACGTGCCCGCCGTGCAGATACACGAGCCCGCTGGCCGCCGGCGCCTGCACGCGCACGGCCCTGAGGCCGCCATTTCCGCTGATCACGGTCGCTGAATCGCTCATCACGGACTCCCTGAAAACAATCGACGGCCCACTTTACCGCTTTTTGTGCGCGGCGGCGCTTGTGGCCGATGCATGGCTGCCCTAATTTAGGCGCACTTAGCTCTCCGGACCGAGGCGCCATGCAGGACGACATTCGGGGCATTCTCATCGACCGCTACGCGATTCAGGCGCGCGTGTTCAAGATGGCCCAGCAGCTTGCCGCCGATTACGGGAATCGCGAGTTCGTCCTGATGCCGCTGCTGACGGGCTCGATCATTTTCGTGGCCGATCTGGTCCGTCATCTGCCGGTGCTGATGCGGATCGATGTGATGGCGGTATCGAGCTATCCCGGGCGCGCCACGACCAACCAGGGGACGCGCATTCTCTATCCGACGAAGTTCGACGTCGCCGGGAAGCACGTGCTGGTGATTGACGACATCCTTGATTCGGGGCGGACGCTCAAGTCGGTGCGTGCGCTCCTGGCGGAGCAGAACGCCGCCAGCGTGAAAACGTGCGTGCTTTTGAAAAAGCATCTTCCCACGCCGCCCGCCACCGAGGCCGATTATCTGGGCTTCGAGATTCCCGATGAATTCGTGGTGGGGTATGGGCTGGATTTCAACGGCTATTACCGCAACCTGCCGGATATCGCGATCCTGCATAAGCGGATCTTCGATCCCGCCGCCGGTCCTTCCGAAAAGCCGTAACCCGCCGCCTTATCGTATAATGGGCCCATGCCGACCGCTCCCGCCCAGCCCACGCATACCGCCGCCGACGACTCGGCTCCGCTCCCGCAAACGCTGTCGCCGGAATACGTCGCGTCCATGGTGCCGCGAGAATTGCTCCATGGCGACGAGGTCGTGCTGATTCTGACCAAGCCGTCGCTGTGGTTCATCGTGCTGACCAGCTTCCGCTTCGTGCTCACGGCGATTCTGCTCGGGGTGCTGGCCGTGCGCATCCTTTCCATGCCGTCGTACAACTATCTTTCGCCGCCCTTGATCGCCTCGATCACCACGGCGATCTGCCTGGGCCGCCTGGTGTGGGCGCTATTGGTCTGGACCAGCCACGTTTATCTGCTGACCAACCGGCGGCTGGTCACTATCAAGGGCGTCATCAACGTCCACATGGTTCAGGCGAACCTGCGCAAGATTCAACGGACGACGCTGTACCGCCCGTGGCTGTTCCGCATCTTCGGGATCGGGACGATCGGCATCGCGACCGCGGCGACGGAATCCTTCGACGCCACCTGGGTGATGATCGCCCACCCACTGCCGACGCACGAGCAGATCGTCGCGGCCATCAACAAAGTTCAGTGACTCAGGGGCCTTTCCCGGCGCGCCTCAGACGCTGCGCACGCACACGCCGTCTCCGCCGCGGCGCTTCGTCGTATACATCAATCCATCCGCCTGTCCCAGGAGCGCGTGCAGCGATTGCTCCCCGCCAGTGATGCAGACCACCCCGGTGCTGACGCTCAGGTGCAGCCCGGTTTCGTTGATCGTGAGATTGCGCGCGGATTGGCGAATCCGCTCGGCGACCTGGCGTGCGTCGTTTTCGGAGCATTCCGGCAGGAGCACGGCGAATTCGTCGCCGCCCAGCCGCCCCAGAATGTCCGTTCCGCGGATCACCCCGCCCATCGCCGCGACCAGGCGCTTGAGGGCCTGGTCGCCGGCCGCGTGGCCGCAGGTGTCGTTGAGCATTTTGAATTTATCCAGGTCGATATACAGCAGCGCCGCCGGCCGCTTGTTCTCGCCGATGAGGCGGAGCGCTTCGGCGGCCTTGCCGGCAAAGCCGCGGCGGTTCAGGCATCCGGTCAACGGGTCGCGCGTCGCCTGTTCGAGCAGCTCGGCCCGTTCACGTTCGCCGCGCTGCGCCAGTTGCTCGGCGCTGCTTACCTGCTTTTGCAGGCCCTTGACCGAGCCGACCAGTTGCGTGGTCGCCGCGGCCATTTCGCTGCTGGCGGCGGCCAGCAACTGCGCCAGCTTCACCGCCTGCACCTTTCCGTGACCGAAAAAGGACATCAACTGCCCGAACTCGTCGCATACCTGCTGCATGAAGGTCACGGCATCCGGGATCGCCGGGTCATCCAGCAGCGCGTTGCGCACGCGCCCGGCCATGTTCACCGTCCAGCGCTCCAGCCAGTGCGGGAACGACGCCGCCACGCCGGCCGGCGTATACCGGTGGTCGTGATGCGCCGCGATGCTCGACTGGCAGGCCAGCGGCATCCCCAGTTGCTCCGCCAGCCTCCGGCCCAGCTCCGCGTGATCGACGCCAAAGATCTCGCGCTCGCGCGCCAATTGCGCCTTGCCGTCGGGCTCGCATTCTTCAAGCATCGCCAGGGTCGCCGGCTTCGCGCACGAGAGCATTACGGGAATGGCGATGTCCTGCAGCAAGCCCTCGGCGTAGGCTTCCTCGGCGGCCTCCTGCTGGACCTGGCCTTCCTCGCCGGCCGCCAGCGCCGCCACGCGCCGCGCCGCCACCGCCTTGCACAAGGTCGCCGCCCAGAGCGCCCGCCCTTCCGCCGCGTTCAGCTTCACCGCATGGTGCAGTCCCGCCAGGCACCGGCTGATCGCCAGCGAGCGCACGGTCCCCACGCCCAGCAGATTCACCGCCATGAGCGGGCGCGTCACTTTCGTCCGCACGCCATAAAACGGAGAATTCGCCACCGCCAGCAGATGCCCCGCAAGCCCCGCATCGCCCTCGATGATCCGCGCATATTCCGCGGGCGTTCCGTGGATTCCCAGGCTGATCAACTTCACCGCGACCGCGGCGGTCGTCGGCAAAGTGGACAGCCCCTGGAGCTTCAGCTCGAGCGCTTCGCGAAACGGCGCCCCGGCTTTTACCGGACAGGGCGCGGATCTGATCGCCGTGGTCGTCGAGTGGGTTGATGGCATCGAACCGTCCTTGCGTGGCAGAGGTGTATGGCAGCATCTCTGATGCTGCCGCTGAGGATTTATGTCGGTTATTCGCCTCCCCGAATTGAGGCAAAGGCAAATAAGAGCGGCCTGAGAAATCGATGATTAGACATCCACGCGCATGGCGGCGATGGGTTCCATGCGCGCGGCGCGCCACGCCGGGTACATCGCCGCCGCCGCCGTGATCGCGATCCCGATCCCCAGCGAAACGCCCCCGATGGTCCACAGGCTGCCCCACGCGACGTGCCCCCATGCCGCTCCGCCATACTGCCGCAGCAGCATCAGGACCGATAACCCCATTCCCACCGCCACTCCGGCCGCCGTGCCCACCGCCCCCAGAAACAGCGACTCCAGGAAGAACAGCTTCAAGATAAACGTGTCTGGCGCCCCCAGGCATTTCATCGTGCCGATCTCGCGAAACCGCTCCATCACGCTCATGAGCATCGCGTTGGAAATGCCGACCAGGCATACCAGCAGCGACAGCGCCAGCAGCCACACGGTGCGCGCCGCTCCCGCCCCGTCGCTCGGGGCGCCGCCCGCCGAATCCGCCAGCGCCGCCGCCGCCGCACTGCCCAGCGTCCGCGTCGCCCACACGTTGGAGAGAAACGCCATCGCCATCGCGATCGTCACCAGCGTGAGCGCCGCACGCCCCACGCGCGCCCGCAAGCTCCGCAACGCAATCACCCCCGCCCGCCACACCGTCAATCGCACCCGCGGCTCCATCGCCGCGCCATCATGCGTCATCCCCGCCTCCTTCGCGCTCCCTCCGCGGAACGGCCAGGGCGATCAACCCGCGCTTCGCCAGCACCTTCAAAAACGCCACCACCGCCACTTCCGCCTCGCGCCCGTTCACGCGCTGTTCCGCCGCGAATTCCTGGATGAGCGCTTCCACGCGCCGCGTTCCATCGATCCGCTTCCACACCCACGCCCCCAGGGCGTCGAGCTCAAACTTCTTTTCGCGCCGATCGCTCCTCCCGCCGCCAAATACCCGCCCCAGCCCCGTTCGCTCCACCGGCGCCGTGAGCCGCAGCCCCTCCCCCGCCGGCGCCGCGCGCACCAGGCGGTTTGGCACCATCACCGCATCCAGGAGCGCCGCCCGCTGATTCACACCCATCGACCGCTCCTACACGCCCGTCGTCGTGACCGCCGCTTCCTTCGCCTCCGCCGCCGGAAGCTCCAGCCGCAGCTTTTTCACCCGCCGCGGCTCCGCATCGATCACCGTGATGGTCACCCCCTCCGCCGCCAACTGCTCGCCCCGCGGCGGAATCGTTCCCAGCGTCGCAATCACATACCCCCCAATCGTGTGATAGTCCCCGTCCTCCGGCAGCGAAAGCTCCAGCGCCCGGTTCAGCTCGCTCACCGCCATCCGCGCGTCCACTTCCACCGTCCGCTCGTCCAGGCGCCGCAGTTCCGCCGGCTCGGGCCGCTCATACTCGTCCGCGATGTCCCCCACGATCTCCTCGACGATGTCTTCCGTCGTCACCACGCCGCTCGTCCCGCCATATTCATCCAGCACCACCGCCATGTGCACCTGCTGCGCGCGAAACTCGCGCAGCAAATCCCGCAGCGGCTTCGTCCGCGGCACAAAAAAGGGCGGCCGCATGATCTTCCGCAGATCCATCTTTTCGTCATCCCCCGCCGAGCCCCCCGCCACATTCAAAAACGGCAGCAGGTCCTTCGCGTAAAAAATCCCCACCACGTTGTCCAGCGTCCCCTCAAACACCGGCACGCGCGACAGCCCCTCCTTGAGCACGCGGTCGCGCACCTCCAGGATCGGCATGTTCACCTCCACCGCCACCACCTCCGTCCGCGGCGTCATGATCTGACCCACCTGCAAATCCCGAAAGCTGATCACCCCCTCGATCATCTTCTGCTGGTCCTCATCCACGGTCCCCTCCGCCGTGCCCTCCGCCACCACCGACAGTATCTCTGCCTCCGCCTTGTGCGCCGCGCTGTCCGGCTCCTCGCCGATGGACACCCCCGCAAGCCGCCGCACGATCTCATCGAAAATCTTCAGCACCCGCACCACCGGCCAGAGCGCCGCATGCGCCACCCGCAGCGCCGGCCAGGTCGCCACCACGAACTGTTCCCCGGCATACTTCCCCCAGGCCTGTGGAATCGCCACCGAAAAAATCAGCAGCGCCGGCACGGTAATCAGCAGCGTCCAGCCGAACACGCGCACCGGATGCTTGTCCACCCCGTAGCGTTCCCAGAAATACCAGGCCACCGCCACGATCGCGCTGACGTTGGCCCCCAGCCGCAAGGTCGAAGCGGTCAGCGCCGTGTCGTACTGATATTTGATGATCGCATCCAGCGTTTTTTCCGCATGGCGCCGCCCCTCGAGCGCCGCCTCCAGCGCCACCCGCGACATCGCCCGGAGCGCATAAGACACCGTCGAGAGCAGCAGCGAGCCCAGCAGCGCGCCGACGAAAATCCACCACAACACCTGCAAGCTCATCGCCGTCCCCCCCGCGTTCGGGGCCGCTCGAACACGGCCCCCACACCGATCGCCTCCAGCAGCGCATCCTCGCGCAGATGCATCCGCCGCGCTTTGGCCGGCGTGACGTCGTCATATCCTTGCACGTGCAGCAGGCTGTGCACCGCATAGAGCAGCAGTTCCTCGCGCACGCGATGCCCGCCCTCCGCCGCCCGCCGCCGCGCTTCATCCGCGCAGAGCACCGTGTCCAGTTCCACCGCCGTCCCCTCCCGGTCGCGCCGCGCATCATCCCGCATATCAAACGTCAGCACATCGGTCGTCGTCTCCAGCCCCATCGTCCGCCGATGCAACGCCTTCATGTCCCGATCCCCCACGATCGTGATCGTCCACCGGCAATCCTTCACGCCCAGCTCCCGCAGCACCCGCCGCAGCATCCCCCCCATCCACCCCGCAGCGCCAACCCGTACGCGCTCGCTGATCGCCACATCCATGTCCATCACCATTACGCCGGCCGCGCCGCGCCCAGCGCCGGGCTTTCCACCGCCGTCGGATACGCCACCCGCCCATGATGCACCGCCGCCAGCGCCCGCGTCAGCGTCTCCTCGATCCGCGACAAATCCCGCAGCGTCAGGTCGCATTCGTTGAACTGCCCGTCCATCAGCCGCTTCATGATGATCCCGTGCACCGCCGACTCGATCCGTCCCGCCGTCGGCTCGTCGATCGCCCGCACCGCCGACTCGCACCCGTCGCAAATCATCACGATCGCCGCCTCGCGCGTCTGCGGCTTCGGCCCCGGATAGCGAAATTCCGTGTCCGATACCACCACGCCCCCGTCCCCTTCCTCCGCCTTCTTGCGCGCCGCGTGGAAGAAATACTCCACCAGCGTCGTCCCGTGATGCTGCTCGATGAACTGATGCACGATCCACGGCAACGCATACTCCCGCGCCAGTTCCACCCCGTCCTTCACGTGCCCCACGATGATCAGCAAACTCATCGCCGGCGAAAGCTTGTCGTGCCGGTTCGGCCCGCCGCTGCGCTGGTTCTCAATGAAGTACAGCGGCTTGCTGAGCTTCCCGACGTCGTGATAGTACGCCCCGACGCGGCACAAGAGCCCGTTCGCCCCGATCGCGTTCCCCGCCGCCTCCGCCATGATCCCCACCGTCAGCGAGTGATTGAACGTCCCGGGCGCTTCCTGCGAAAGCCTCCGCAGCAAGGGCTTGTTCGCATCGCACAGCTCCAACAGCGTCATCGCCGTCGTGATCCGGAATATCCGCTCGATGGATGGCAACGCCGCCAGCGCCACCATCGCCACGCCCATGCCTCCCGCCGTCGCCCACAGCGAGTTGCGCAGGACGATCGTCATGTCCGGCGTCACCGACCAGCCCGGCCCGGTGCTCCACAGCACGCGCGAGAGCCCCAGCGCCAGCACCGCCAGGAACATCGCCGCCGCCGCAAAGGCCCCCATCTCGATCAGCTTCCCGCGCGTGCGGATTTCGTTGAGCCCGAAGCTCAGCACCGCGACTCCCGTCAGCAGCGACAGGTAAAAATCGAATCCCTGCCGCAGCGTCAGCGTCACCAGGAGCCCCTGGATCGCCGCCATTCCGAGCGCAAATCGCTGGTTGTAGGCGATCACCAGGATGATCGCCGTGAGCAGCGTGGGCGCAATCCCGCTCAGGTACAGCGACTGGGGGAAATAGCCCACCGCCGCCCGCGACACGATCAGCATCGCCAGCAGCAGCGCGCACACCGCCCACCCGCGCCCCACCGAGCGCACCGCCGCGTTCATCCGCGACACGTACAGCATCCCCGCCGCCGTCAGGATCCCCACCGTCGCCAGCAATCCCAGCCGGCCCAGCCAGAACAACAGCGGATGCTCCTGCTCCTCGATCCGCCGCACTTCCGCCTGCGCCCGGCCAATCAAATACAATTCTTCCGCCGTCAGCGGCTTCCCGCGCGGGGCCAGAATCTGCTGCGGCTCATACGTCCGACTCCCCGGCACCCGCAGCGTCGCCTCCTGCTCCCCAAGCTGCGCCGTCAAGGCAGGATCAAATTGAAACGTCGGCTGGTCCTGGCTCACCAGATAGGATGTCACCAGCTCCGCCACCACGTGCGGCAATTCCCCCTCCACCGTCTCCATCAGCGCCCGCCGCTGCTCGCTGGTGATATTCCCCGCCACCAGCACGTTACGGTATTCCACCAGCGACAGCCGGCCTTCCTTGTCCGTCAATTGCCCGTTCACGCCGGCCAGCGCGACCTGCGTTGAACGCTGCTTGCGCATGCGGTCGTAATCCGCCGGCGTCACGATGGGCCAATAGGTCATGCCGGTATATACCAGCGACCGGATCATGCTCGCATAGCTCGTCTGGTCCATCCCCTGAAGCTGCCGCAGCGTCGCTTCGTTCAACCCGGGAAACCGCGCCCGCACGTCGTCGGGCAGGTCTTTGACGGTCGCCGCCCCCTGCACATCCTGTTTCAGCGAGAACAACTGGTTGTGCAGGTGATCAAACGCCGACTGCTGAGCGGTGATCACGGGGGGACTGTATTCCCGCGCGCTCTTGCGCGCCTCCTCCAACTGCACATCGCTCTCGACCGTGAACCGCACCGGCGCGACCACATCCACCCCTGGCCGCTCGCCCACCTGGTACGCAACCAATTCCCCCGGCCAGAATTGCAGCAGCGCCGCCACCAGGAAAAATACCGCACCAATCAGCACCAGCGGCGTCGTCTGCACCGGCGGACGCGCGCCCCGCTGTTTGCCGATATTTTCCGCCTCGGCGACATCCTCCCGGATCGCCTGCCGCCGCGGACTGGCCTTGCGAAACCACATACCTGCTGCGCCCAGCGCTCTCCAATGTCGCGATGCCACCGCAGCAACTTTCCGGACGCCCGCGCGCCAACCCTGGCTGCGCACTGCCCGTCCGCCTGCCACGGACCCCTTCATTGTACGCGCTTGGCCCCACCCCTCCAACCCCGCAACGCCCCCGCCTTGGCGATCACAAATCCCTCAAACGCCCCTACTTAGGACGCGTTGTCGCCGCCGCCCCGGCCTTTTTATTCTTGTTCTGCAGCTCTACCGGAGCATTCAACTGCCCCTTGAGCTCCTCCGCTCGCTCCATCAACTCCGCATCCGTCGGCTGCGGCACGGGCTCCAGCTTGAACGCCCACACCTTCTCGTCCTTGAACTGGAACGGCAAAATCTCCGCGAACAAATCCACCCCCAGCCACTGAAACCACGGCGCATGCGCCCGTTCGTGCGTGTGCAGGTAATACTGCACCACCTTCCGGTTCGTTCCCTCCCCTTCCTCACGCTCCAGACGCATCCGCACGTCATAATCCCCATACCACGTGAACGGCACCGTCACCGGCGTCCGCCCCACCTCCACATCGTTCAAATATACCAGCGCTCCCGGCGGACCGCTGCCGATCGTGATCTTCCGCTCGACGCATCCGCCCAGTCCGGCCAGCAGCATCGCGCCGGCCGCACAACTCACGCAGAAAAACAGGCTCGATTTCATGGCCGCGGATTGTACCGCCGGGCTCCGGCTCCAACCAGCCACATAAAAGGAAAGGGCCGGCGATCCTGCGATCGCCGGCCCCGGGCATCTCAAAAAGGACTGCCTGACTCAGACGTGGATGAACGCCGTGCCCACGGCGGTCTCATCGAGGCTCGAGTTCAGGATGCTGGTGGTGATGGTGTAATCGCCGCTGGACCGATAGTTGTGGAATCCAAGGACGAAATACTGGGCGCTGTTGAGCGGATTGCGCACCACCAGACCGGTGCTCGTCGTGCCGTCGCCCCAGGCGATGGTCACTTTGAACGCGCTGGCCGGTTCGCTGACCGCCGAGGTGAAGGTGGAGGTCACCGCCAACACCAGCCGGCCGAAGAGCGGCGTGACCGTCGTCCCCTGGCTGGCCACGATCGCCGGCGCCACGCTGATGGTGCTTTCCGCGGTCTGCGTGGTGGCCCCGTCCGACACGCTGATGGTCGCCGTGTACTGCCCCTGCGTGGCGAACGTCTTGGTCGTTCCGTCCGCCAGGGCGATGTACTGCTGGCCGTCGGTCCCGGTGACGATCTGGCCCGCGGAGGTCGTGCCGTCGCTCCACGCGATCGACACCGTGTAGTTGCCCGCCGGACCGCTGAAGGTTCCGACCGCCAGCGTGCTCACGCCCGGCACGGTCGCCGCCAGCGCCACGTCCTCGGTTCCCGCGATCGCACGGCCGTTGACGCTGAAGCTCGCGGTCGCCTGGGGAAGCACATCATCCACCAGGTTGCCCTCGAACGTGCTGGGGTCATACGCCCCGGCCCACACGTCGGTGGGACCGCTGGGACCGTTCACGACCGCCACGGGATTCGACAGCGGGATTTCGCCGTTGGGCAGCAGCTCCCGGTCGAACACGCCCGTCGTCGTGTTGTAGTTCGAGAGCTTCCCGCCGATCAGGTTGCCCTGCTGGTCAAAGTCAAACTCGCTGAACCACAGGTTGCCCGAGGAATCGATGGTCAGGGGCCCAGGGGCTGTGTTCCCTTCGCCGGCATCCTTGGGAACCACCACCTCGGAGCTGGTGGTCGTGCCGTCGCTGCCGACGGTGATATGAATGAGGCTGTCGAGGTCGGTGGCGGGGAGGTTGGTGTTGGGAATGCCGCCCTCGTTGAGGATCCACACGGAGCCGTCGTTGGCCACGGCGATGCCGCCGATGGGATCCTGGGGATGCGGGACGCTGTACTCGGTGAAGGAGAAGGTTCCGTCGGCGGTGGCGGTGACGTGGCTGATCGAGCTGTCGTTGAACGTCGAGCCGTCGTTGTCGCCATTGTTGGTGATCCACACCGAGCCATCGGCCGCCGCCGCCATGTAGCCCGGGGCCTGGGTGGTCGAGGGCGTATCGGTGGACTGGAGCGTCCCGTCGGCGGTGATGCGGCCGACGATCGCGGTGCTCACGAAGCTGCTGCCGGTATCCACGGAATCGGCCAGCGTACCGAACCACACCGACCCGTCGGTGGCCACCGTCATCGACGCCACGGACTCGAACCGGCCGGACACCGGATCGGTGATCGTGTAAGAGGTCAAATCGGACCCATCCGTGTTGACCGACGCGATGCCGTTGATATCGGTGAAAAAGAGCTTGTTGTTCGCGCCGTCGTAAACGATGCTGCCGGGGGCGTCATCGACGGTGTCGATCACCAGGGAGGTGCTGAGGGAGCCATCGGTGTTCTTGTGGAACTTCTGAATGGCGCTGCCGACGGTGGCGTAGACATTCCCGGCATTGTCGGCGGCGAGGGCGGAAAAGGCGTCGAAGGGGGAATACAAGGTCATGGAGAAGAGGGTGCGGGCTTCGAGCTGATCCAGCGGGCGCACCGGGGAACTGCGGCGCATTCGGGAACGGCGCGAGGATGCGGAGCGACGTGCGTTGGACATGAAAGCCTCCTGAAATGAGGGACCCGCCGGCACGAATGGACCTGTCGAATGCGCCATGCGTGCCCTGGAGTGCGCGCAGGCTCCGCGCTGTCGCAGGAGAAGCTCCCTTGCGAACCAACAGCGAGTGTGACGGGCGACCCTGAAAGTCGGATGAGAACAGGTACTAGAGATTCTGCCCTGTAAAATCTGATTTGCAACGGCAGTTTTGGCCCCTTTCTCGGTCATTCCCCGCTTATCGTCAGCCTGCCGCGCTGAGCCTCAGCTTTCTTTGCTTCCCCCGAAACAATGTAAATGTGGAAAAATAAACCACTTGCGAAGCAACCCCCCCGCAAGCGGCGTGTCCGCCCTACCGCGACAAATCTGCTGGCTTCCCCGCTTCAGGGTAATTCAGAGAAAGATGGGGAATCTGCGCAACCCGCCGGCCTTCTCCAGCTCGGCCTACCAGCGCCCCGCCGCCCCCCCCGATCCCCTCCCCTGCCGTCCCCAGCCTCGTTCACAGGTCCGCGTCGTGCGGGGACAGATGGTCCCACGCATCGCATACCGCCGGGCACGCCTTCCCCCAGGGCAGCCGGTGATGTTCCTGGTCCCATTGCACATGCAGCGCCGGCTCGGCTTCATCGAAACTTTCCGCCGCGTGCTGCTGCCGGGTGACCACGCCGAAGACATACGCCTCCCGGAAATCGTCAAAACGGTCGCCCGGATGCACGTAGGGCCGCGTGGCAAAATGGGAGCGGAAATAGTGTTCCTGCGTGCTGGGGTTCAGCGATTCAGCGACCTCGCGGCCGACATAAGTGCCAATGAAGGCCCCCACCAGGGCCCCGACCGCCGCCGCGATCGCGGCAAAAAACGGCGGCACGAATGAGCCGATCGCAAAAGCCAGGATCAGCGCCCCGATGACCCCCCCGATGGCCGCCCCAAGCGCCGTGCCCAGGGGATGGCACCCCGGGCATCCGGCCAGCGGGTCGTCGGCCTTCCTGGTGATCTGTTCCACTTGGTCGAAATGGCGTTCAGACATGCTCTGTGACATGCGACACCTCCTTTGCCCAACAGGGAGGCAAACCCGGTGCCGTGGAAATCGCCAAGTGCCTTCCCCCGGCGCCCCGTTAGACAGCTTCGAGATGGGCCCCCTGCGAAGGCACGGTCGAAAAGGTGGAAGCTTGCTTTCCGCCACAGCGCCTGGGGTATTCCCTGGCAATCGCCCGCGTCAGCGGTTCGACCGCCGACGCCTGCGCGAGGGCCACGATGCACCCGCCAAACCCGCCGCCGGTCATGCGCGCGCCATAGACCCCCGGCACGGCCTGGGCGATGTCCACCAGCGCATCGAGTTCCGCACATGACACGGCATAGTCATCCCGAAGCGACGCATGCGACGCGAGCATCAGCTTGCCGCAGCGGTCATAATCGCGTTTTTCCAAGGCCTCGGCGAAGTCGACCGTGCGCTGGATTTCCGTGATCACATGCCGGGCGCGCCGGAAGGCCGTGGGATCCATGCCGAGGCGTGAATCCTCGAGCATGTCGATGGTGGCATCGCGTAAGGCCTTGATTCCGGGGTTCTTGCGCTGGAGAAAGGCGAGGGCGGCTTCGCACTGGTGGCGGCGGCCCGCGTATTCCCCGGCCACCAGGTCGTGCTTGACATTGGAGTTGGAAATTACCACGCGAAGCTGCGGATCGTCCAGCGGCACCTGCCGCGTCTGGCGCGATCGGCAATCCAGCAGGAGCGCATGCCCCTTCTCCCCCATGGCGGAAATGAACTGATCCATGATACCGCAGGGCATTCGCGGGTAATGATGCTCGGCCCACTGACACGCGAGGGCGAGTTCCTCCATGGGCATCTTCTTGCCGTTGAGCGTCAAGAGGGTCAACGCCGTGGCGACTTCAAAGGAGGCCGAGGAGGACAACCCGCCGCCCAGGGGAATATCCGAATCCACCAGGGCATCCATGCCGACGGTCAGTCCGCCGACGCGCGTGCGGATGGCTTCCGCGGAACCCTTGGGATAAAGCGACCAGGCGGGCGGGGTGTGGGGCACTTCCTGGAGGATGGAAAACTCGGCGGTTTCGCCGGGGGTCGTGGCGCCGGGCGCTTTGGCCGACACCGAGTGCATCCGCACCAGCCCATCGGTGCGCGGCGCCGCGAGGATCAGGGTGGAGCGGTCGATGGCCATGGGGCAGACGTAGCCGTCGTTGTAGTCGGTATGCTCGCCGATGAGGTTGACCCGGCCCGGGGCGCGCACGGCGATCAGGCGGGAGGTGTCGGCCTGGGGAAACAACTGGTGAAACGCCGCTTTCAACGGGGCAGGATCCATTGCTGATCTCCGATCGCGCCACAAAGCGGATATTGTAGCGGCCCCCGGCGGGATGTCAGGGCTGGATCAGAAGTTGCGGCAGTCAATGCAGATATGGCGGCGAATGACGAACCCGGTATTGGGCGGGGCGAGCCGGAGGTCCATCCAGATTTGCTCGCCGTTGGTGGTGGTGAGGGACACGGAAAAAGATTGCACGTTGCGGGCCACGATGGAGGGGTTGCCGCCGACGTTGTAGCGGAGGTCGTTTTCCATGAGGGTGTAAGGGGCGGCGGCTCCGCTGCAATAGTAGACCACGGTGCGGGTGGTCGCGTTGGCGATGTCGGGGACGGTGAGCGTGAGGCGCGACTGGCCGTTGGAGTCGGTGGCGACCGTGGGCGCCGCACCGGCGATGGGGAAGGAGGTGGTCGAGAGCGCCGCGCGGCCGTTGGAAAGCAGGCGGTGCCAGGCCATCTCCGCATCCCAGAGGGCGGCATCCTGGCTCTGGGTGTAGCGGTTCATGCCGGTAGCGGCATAGAGGATGGAAAAGGCGGCGGTGGAAATGATGCTCATAACCACGAGCGCGACGAGCAACTCCACGAGCGTCATCGCGCGGCACCAACGAAGTCTGGATGTCATTGATAGAGCCATGTGACTACCGAGCGCGTGGTCAAGGGTGATGACGACAAGGTGATCGTGACGGTCACTTCCTTCAGGCCCGATCCCGCCAGGGTGTTGGTGGGATTGTTGGGATCGATTTCACGGACGGCATAGTTGATGGGATAGGTCTTTCCGTCGCGGTCGGCATCGGAGGTGGTGGAGCCGGACACGAGCGAGGCGTAGGGGGTGCCGCGGAGTTGCTCGACCTCGGAGATCAATTGGGAAGAAATCCAGAGGCGGTCCTCGACGCCGGAGGAAACCTTGGCGAGCGATTGCAGGCCGACGCCTGCGCCCACGCCGATAATCGTAAGCGTGACGAGCGCCAGCATGGCTTCCATGAGGGTAAAGCCGCGGGGGCGAAGGGATTTCATGCGGCGCGTCATAAAGCTGTTATCGCCCGCATGCGGGGGCGGCTTTATATGGCGTATCCAAATCCACCATAAAGGCGGGCGCCGGACCAGCCGATGCGATTGGGTGGAGAAGGGACATGCGGAATTCCACCAGGAGCGACTTCATGGCTGGCAGGCATTTATTTCCGCAGCGGCGAAACCGGGGAACCGGTCTGTCGCTGATGATCGTGCTGTCGGTGGTGGTGACCGGGTTGGTGATGACGATGGCGTGGGCGTCGAGCATGCAAAGCGCGGCGGTGGCGTCGCGCTGCCAGTGCGACGAGGCCCAGCTTGCCGCCGACGCCGCCGTGAACTGGGCGGTGGTCAAGCTGCGTGCGGACCCCACCTGGCGTCCGGCGGCGAATCAAACGGTGACCGTGAATGGCTGGACATGCGCGGTTTCCTATACGGACATGGGCCCCAGCATTGGAATGGCCGTGGGGATGCTGGGCAATCCGCTGAAATTCACCGCCAGCGCCATGAAGACAGGCTATACGGGCACGTCCACGATGTCGGCCGACGCGCAGGGCATTCTGGCCTATACGCCGCAATTCTGGTCACGGGGCAACCTGATCGTGCAGGAAAGCGCGACCATTCTGGGGGATGTGGAAACACTGGGGACCATCACGCTCAACCCGCCGGCGTCGGGGCCGCCGCCCAGCAAAGGGGCGCCGGGCAACTGGAAAGCCAAAGGCGGCGTGACCGACAACAATCCCGGTCCCGCAGGCTCGGGGAAGTACTTTGCGAACAGCCCTGCCAGCAACGTCTCTTCGCTTAGCGCGCCTTCCATGAAAGCGATCGACGTTTACAACTCCCTGATGGCCGGCCCCTATGTCGACATGATGACGGTGCTGACCATCGATTCGACCGGGCATTACGTGATCGATTTTTCCAAGGCCGGCGGCAAGCCCGTGCATTTTGCCGGCGACGCCTCTTACGTGGGCAGCGTCGGCGTGAAGTCCTCGAGCAACCCCGCCAACGATACGCTGATCATGGACGGCGACGTCAATTTCACCGGCAGCTATCCTTATAACGCGGCCTATGCCCAGATGAATCTGGTGGTCCACGGAAACGTTGTCTGCAACGGATCAGGATCAGCAGGTATCGCCCTCCACGGCTCCTCTTATGTCACCGGGAACTGGACGCAGACCGGCACCTACAACCTCCAGGGTACGGTGATGGTCGACGGCACGACGAACCTGGGGGGCACCGGCACGGTCAACACCGCCACGCCGCCGAGCTTCGACCCGCGCTACGTCCCCAAAGTGACCGGCTTCCTCGGCAACCTGCCGTGAAACCGGTAGAATTCCCGGTTTGTTGGTCTTTTCCGGGAATGGTGATGACGCGGATCGCTCAATGGCCGGCGGATTGGGACGCCGAGATTCCGGCACGGGTGAAGGGATTGATCTTCGATTGTGACGGCACGGTGGTCGACACGATGCCGGTGCATTTCATGGCGTGGAACCGGGCGCTCGAGGAGGTGAAGATTCACCTGCCCGAGGAGCGTTTTTACGCCTTCGCGGGGATGCCGACGGTCACCATTATTCAGCTTCTGGCGAAGGAACAGGGGATTGCCTGCGATCCGGAGGCGGTGGCGCGGGAGAAGGAGCGGATTTACGTGGAGAGCCTGGAGACGCTCGAGCCGATCCACAGCGTGGTGGCGATTGCCCGGCGCGAAAAAGGCCGGCGCAAGCTCGCTGTCGCCAGCGGCGGATGGAAGCGGGTGGTGAAGCAGAGCCTCACGGTGGTGGGCGTCGAGGAGTTATTTGATGCGATCGTGGGGGCCGATGACGTGCAGCACGGCAAACCGGCGCCCGATGTGTTCTTGAAGGCGGCGGAGTTGATCGGCGTGGCGCCGTCGGCGTGCGTGGTGTATGAGGATGGGGAGCTGGGCATTGAAGCGGCGCGGCGGGCGGGGATGGAAGTGATCGACGTGCGGCCTTGGTATTTGCCTCGGAAGTGATGTTAGACCAGCGTGGGCGCGTAACCCAGATCGCTCAGCAGCGGATCGAGATGCTGCCGGCAGGCGGCGCGGAGATCGGGCGAGAGATCCGTTTTCCAGCGGCCGATCGAGGCGGCCGGCGAGTCGGTCGTGCGGTGGTACGAAAGACTTTGCGCGTCGGGCGATTGCAGCAGGCCGGCGATGATGCCGTCCGACGCATCCAGATCAAGATTTTCCAGCAGCGTCTTTAGCGCCGCATTGGGGTTCTTCACCAGGTCTTCGTAGCGCAGCACCACCACCCGCCGATGGGGCGTGTTGAGCGTGTCGCGCAAGAGTGTGAGCGGCGCGGCGTACCAGCGCACATAGTCGGCGTCGGATTGCACGCTTTCGCGACCGAACGAGACATAGCCGCGCTTTTTGTTGAACGCCAGCACGGAGCAGAGCGCATCGCGCGGATCGCGCAGGAGAATAATCTCCCGGCCGGCTGGATACAGATTCCGCAGCGTCGTGCGCGCCAGCAGCGGGTCGCATTTTTCCAGAAAGTGACGCGCGGCGGGCTTGTTCTGCGCGGCCGCGGCGGCGGTGTAGAAGCGGTCGATGCGGGCCAGCGTGAAATCGGCCAGCGAGGAGACCGTGTCGGTGTTCAGATGATGGCCCATCACCGGATCGGGAGGCGTGGCCCCGTCGGGAACGTCGCCGCCGAGGAACCAGTGGGGGTTCGCCAGGTCCGTCGGATGGAGGGCCTGGAGATAGCTGCGCGGCTGGGCCATGGTGGCGAACATGGTGGCCCAATAGCTGGCGACGCGCGCGTCATAGCTGTGCGGGTCGTACGCCACCGCCTGTGGATGGCGCGCGAGAAGGCCCATCACCCACGTCGAACCGCTCCGGCCCAGCGAGGTCAGCAGCAGCGGAGAGAGCGTGGTCTGGCAGGAACTCACCGGCTGATTGCGGATCGTCAGCTCGTAGAGCGTGATCGCGGTGTTCTTCGCGGTAAATGCGATCAGGTTGACGGTCGCCATCGGCGAGGGACCGAGGCATGCGAAGTGAAAGCGGAAGCCGCAGGGATGGAGGCCGGCCTGGGGATACGTCGAAGCCACATCGGGACGCGGAATGTTGACCGGCGCGCGGACCAGTTCGACGCCCTGGGGATCAAAGAGTGCGACGGACTTTACCGGGGCTTCGGGGTCTTCGGCGAAGGCCCAGCCGGCGAACTCGAAGGTGTGGGCGTCGGCGGCCGTGCCCGGGCCGGGTTTGTCGAGCCAGAAGCGCCGCAACAGATGCTTATCGGGCTTGAGGCGAAGCACGGAAACCACCTGTGCGGCAGCCGTTGCGGGCAGGGCAACGGCCTCCGGCGACATCTTTCGGTTGCGACTGGGTAAAAACAACGCCATCAGCGCTCCCTAAGGTCCCCCCCGTGCGAATCATGAAAACAGCATGAACCTTCCCGTCACGCCGCGAAACTCTACTCCTTTTCTGCCGTTACCGCGAGGCCTTTTTATCCCCGAGTTGCGCTTTTTCGATTTCGCGTTTGCCCACCCGCGGCTCCGTTCCGTTGAGCAGCCGCCGAATGTTCCCCCGGTGCCGCACGATGATCATCAACGCCAGCAGTCCGGCGACGACCGCCAGCGGCAACAGTTCGTGCGGCGCCATGAACGTGAGCGTGGACTTGGGGTTGCTGCCCAGGATGACAACCGCCGCGAAGAAGAAGCACGCGCCGACCATCGAGGCCAGCGAAATGAAGCGGTAGACCATTAGCGTGAACACGAACACGCCGCCGGCGAGCAATCCCGCGACCGTGTAGAGCGGCCAGAATCCCAGCACCACGCCGAAGGATGTGGCCACCCCCTTGCCGCCCTTGAATTTCAGCCAGACCGGGAAATTATGGCCCAGAACGGCGGCGACGGCGGTGAGCAGCGGCGCCCAGGAAGGAATGGTGCGAACAGGACCGAGGGATTCCAGCGTGTGCGCCGGGTCCGTGGTGAGGAAGGGGGTCACAAACGTGTTGTAATGCTGCACGAGGAGAGCGGCGGCGAGGACGGGAAAAAATCCTTTGGCGGCGTCGAGGAGGAATGCGTAGAAGAAATAGCTCTTGCCGAAGGTGCGGCCAAGATTCGTCGCGCCGATGTTTTTGGAGCCGACCGTGCGGATGTCGACGCCTTTGGCCTTGCCGATGACCCAGGCGAACGGGATCGAGCCCAGGAGATAAGCCGCGATGGGCAACAGGATGAAGACGATAAGTTCCTGCGGGGTCATCAGTCCGAATGACCAATGGCAAATGAGACGCGGGCGAATCAGGCCTTCCGGGGGCGTCGATCGCGCGGCTAATTGTCATTGGTCATTTTTTAACTCCGTGTAGAGGGTTTCGAGGCGGTCGAGGTAGACGTCGGGGGGCATGATGTCGCTGGCCTTGCGCGCACGGGCGGCCAGAGCCGTATGCTCCGGCGTGCCAACGCGCGGCAGGGCGTCAAGGGCGGCGGCCATCTGGTCGGTGTCGCGCGGCGCTGGAACGATCGTGCCCACCTGATGCCGCGACACCAGATCGCCGGCGCCCAGGAACGAGGTGGAAATCACCGGCAGGCCATGTGACAGCGCCTCGACCGCGACCAGGCCGAAGGAATCATAAAACGTCGGCAGCAGCAGGGCATCGGCGGCGGCATAGGCGCGATCCGTTTCGCGCGTCGGGCCCACGAACAGCACGCGCGGGCCGGCGGGGTTCGTCTCGCCCAGCTTGAGTTCATCGGCCAGATCGATGTATTCCCGCGCCTTGCCCAGGCCCACGATCAGGAGCTTCCAGCGCGTCCTGGTTTTTGCGATCGTTTCGATGGCGAAGCGCAGCCCTTTGCGCCGGAAATCGTGTCCGACGAAAATGGCCACGCGGTCCCGCGGATCCAGGCGGTAATGCGCGCGGAACCATTCGCGATCGGCGGCGGAGCGCACCGGATCGAGCGCCGCCGCCGGCGTCATGCGCGGGTTGGGCAGGTCGACGATTTTTTGCGGCGACAGCTCGGGATAACTTTCGCGGAACTGGCGCGTCATCATGGGCGACAGGCTGATGATTTTGCGCGGGCCGGGGATGCCGATGAAGAACCGGTTTCCCGTCAGGGCCCGGCGTTCCAGCGCGATGAGCGTCCGCTGCTTGAGCGACAGTTGCAGCATCAACTGTTTCCATTTGGCGGAGGCGGAGGTGTCGCGCGAGGCGACGGCCTGGGCCTGGATCGCGGCGTAAATGCCCGCGTGGGGATGGTAGAGGTCGCCGGGATAGGCGACGGTCATCGAATGGATGATGTCGGGGGCGAGTTCGCGTGCGCACTGCGCCGCCCGGCGCCCGAAGCGCCGGAACCCCAGCCCGCTGTTGAGCCGCATGCCCCGCAGACGATGCACATGGATGCCATCGGGGACGGCCTCCTCGCCCGGCGCGGGAGGATGGGCCTGATGCGAGCGATCGGCATCATGGCTGGCCCGCTGGGTCGCCTGGCGATAGCGGTTCACCTGCGCGGCCAGGTCGTGGCAGATCACGTGGACTTCATGCTTGCGCTTGCCCGATGCGTCCGTGCGGCGGACGAGTTGTCCGGCCAGCCACACCGTAAAGTGCTCCGCGCCGCCGCGCGTCGGGTTGAAGTGTTCGATGATGAGGGCGAGTTTCATGATGAACAAACGGGACGCGATTCAGCCCGCATCTCCACGGGTAGCTGTCGAATCGTGTCCTTCATTTTCTTCAATGGGGACAATATGGAGGCGAAACCATTCAGCCAACTCCTCTTCGGCCACATGGTCTTGACGCGTGACATCCGCGACGCGCACGGCAATCTCCTCAATTTCGGTGTCGGTTGCGTTCACGAGCCACCCATTTTTCGCGAGAAACACGATAGCGGAACCTGTGCCGGCGCGCTTGTTCGCGTCGTGGAATCCATGATTGGAAATTAGATGATGCATCAAGACAGCCGCCAGGATGCACAGGTCTGCATCCGGGTCGTATTTGCATTTGAACACGGGGGCTGCGATCGCCGACTGAACCAGGTTGGGATCCTTCATGCCGGCCTCTACGCCGTGAAAACGGCGAAACATCTCATCGTGGATGAGAAGAACGTCGTCGAGGGTCAGGAAGATGATTTCCGGCATCGCCTTCTCGCAAAAAATGAACAGGGCCCGGATTGTACTTCCGGGCCCTGCATGGTGAAACTGGGACGCGTTCAACGCTTGGACAGAGCCTCGAAAGCCGACTTGTGACGCCGCATGGTCAGCTCGAGTGCTTCCTTGGTCGAGAGTTGGGGCTTGCGGGGAGCAATCTTCTTTTTGACCGTTTTCACGGCGGGCATACGTCACCTCACAGTCTACGTCGTCCAATGATGATATAAACTTGAGCCGGCAAAGTCTAAGCCTGCCACGGAGGAGGGCCGGCACAGAAAGCCGAGTTTACGCTCCGGGAATCAGCGCAGGACGCATTCAGCCGCTTCAAGCACCATTCCCACCGAAATGCCCTGCAGGCAGCGGTGGTCGATGGGGCATTTCTTGAGCTGGCAGGGGCCGCAGGGAACGTCGATGCGGACGATGCGCTCGCGCGCGTGATAGGTCTCCGCCCAGCGCGGATCGGTCGGGCCGAAAAGCGTGACGGTCGGCACGTTGAGCGCCGCCGCGAAATGTCGGGGGCCGGTGTCGTTGCAGACCATCAGCGTCGAGCGCTTCACGAGCTGTTTCACCGCCCCCAGCGACATGCCCTTGCCCTGAGCATATTGGGAGACGGCATGCACGCGCTCGCGGCGCTTGGCGCTGGTCCGGATGGTCTGCAGCAGTTCCTTTTCCGCCGGGCTGCCGGCGATGGCGATATGGGCGTCATATTTCTCGATCAGCGCATCGGCCAGCGCGCCGAACCGCTCGGGCGGCCAGCACTTGCTGCTGCCGAAGTTCGCGCCGGGAACAACCGTGATCAGCAGCGCTTCCGAAGGCACTCCCACGGCCTCCAGCACCGATTCCGCCTCCTGCGCCTCTTGCGCCGTCACCACCAGCTCCATGCGCCGGTCCGTCCCTTCCGGCGCTCCCAGGTATTCCGCCAGCGCCAGGTAATATGCAATCGCCGGCATCGGCTGAAACGGCGAGCCGATTTTCACCTTCACCAGCCGGCCGTGTTCGCGACTGATCTGGTGGATGGCGGCCGCTTTCCGATCATCCGCCCGGCGCTGTTCCGGCGTGCGGCGCGCGGGATCAAGCGTGTGCGTGAGCAAAAACGTCCGCCCATCGCGCGCGTATCCCAGGCGCGCCGGAATGCGGGCGCGAAACAGCGTCCACGCCGCGCGAAAAGCATTGGGCAAGGCGATTCCCAGATCAAATTTGCCCGCACGCAGCCATCGGTGCGTGGCCGCCGCATTCGCACGATCCGCCTGGTGAACTTCGTGGATGTAGGGCAGTCCCGCGAGCACCGGCGCCGCCAGCGGCCGCGCCACCGCCGCAAGCCGCGCGTGGGGATAACGCCCCGCCAGCGCGCGCAGAAACGGCGTGGCCATGACCGCGTCGCCGAGCCACGTGGGCATCAGGACGACGATTCGATCGGCGGGAATCCGCGGAGACAGTGACATGCAGACGATTGTGGGCCAAGCCCGTGCACCCGGCAACGCGCCCCGCAAAAAGGCGGGTAGCCCGGTTCGTTGCGAACCGGGCTACGTATTTGGGGGAAGAAAGGAGGATGGACGTTTAAATGGGACAGGCGGGATCGAAAAGGTGAGCTTGTTGGTGCTCCGACTGGCACGGCAACGTCCGAACCGGCCCCGGCCAGAGCGGTGTTGGGGGTTGTATTAGGTTGTCAACCTCAACGCCCTGCATAAAGCAAGGGTTGTGCCATCGGAGTCCCGATGCGGCACGCTCCGCAAAAAATCCCGGCGAATGCGCGACCGTGGGCGGGAAAACTGAGGGCCTGCTCTACGCACCTGCGAAGCCAAGCCGGTCAAGCTGTCCTGGGGGCGCCGACAAATTGCAACAGGCGGCGCCGCTGTCGGGCTTGCACGTCACTCTGGCCGGGAAGTCCGGATTTGCCTCGCGAAAGATGTTTGGCACGCCGTTTACTTTATGACCCGGCGTTGGCGAAATTCACCCGGCTCCTTCGGTGGAACGGTTCGCCTCAGAGCTTACAACTGGAGTGCAAATCATGCTTTACTACGCACTGGTGTTCCTGATCATCGCCATCATCGCGGGCCTCTTTGGCTTTGGCCTCATCGCCGGCATGAGCTACATGATCGCCAAGGTCCTGTTCTTCGTCTTCCTCGTGATCTTCATTATTTCGCTGATCATGGGCGTCGCTGGCCGTCGGCGTCTGCCGTAACGCCCGGTGACCCTCTAAGCCCCCAATAACACCCGGGGGGGACCGGGGGGGGGCGGAACGGGGGTGAAAGGACTCTTCCCTCTCAAGTATCGCCCGCGGCGGCCGCATGGACTCCTAGCCATGACGCCCGCCGCCGGCGTTTTTGCTTCCCACGTACATGCCTCCATGGCCAGCGCCCAAGCGCGCGGATGTGGACGTTCGCCGCCCCCGCGCATAGCATGACCGTTTCACATCACCCGCGTACCACACGTTGGGCCGGAGACTTATGCGCATGCCCGTACCCCCCGCCACTTCTGACGCCTCCCCCACCGCCCGCGGCGAGCTTCAGGGCTTTTTGTCATCCCTCGCGCGATCGCCCGTCATCGCGGAGCTGATGCGCCGCCTCGACGAACAGCGACACGTCGCCGCCACCGGCCAGTGGGGTTCCTGCGCCCTGGCGCTCGCCGCGATCGTGCAAAAACGAATGAATCGCCCCCTGCTGATCCTCACCGCCCATCTCGACGAAGCCGACGACGCGCTCGACCAGCTCCTGTTCTTTCGCCATGGCGGCGCCGACACCGCGGATGTCCGTTTGTATCCAGCCTTTGAAGTGCTCCCTGGCGAATCCAATATCTCGCACGAACTCGCCGCCCAGCGCCTCGAGTTGCTGACCGATCTCGTCTCGGGCGATCCGCAGCGTGCCCGCCCGGATTTCATCGTCGCGCCGGTCCAGGCCGTCATGCAGCCTTCTCCGGGTAAGGATCTTCTCAAAGAACTCGTCAAACCCATCCGTGTCGGCGACACGCTTGACCGCGACGCGCTGATCCGCTGGCTGACCGACCATGGCTACACGCGCCTCGATGCCGTCGAGGATGCCGGCGATTTTGCCGTGCGCGGGGAAATCGTCGACGTCTGGCCCCCCGGTCTGGGCGAACCCGTCCGTGTCGATTTCTTCGGCGACCAGGTGGAATCGGTCCACCAGTTCGACCTGGAAACTCTCGGCCCGACCGCGCCGTTGAAAGAAGCCCGCCTCGTCGCCCTCGGTGATCGCACCAATTGGCCGGTGGATCAGACAACCAGTCTGCTCAGCTATCTGCCGCCGGACACCGTGGTGTGGCTCATCGAGCCCGCGGAAATCCAGGAACAGGCCAAGAGCTACATCGATCGCCTGGAAGACGCCCGGGGCATTTATCCGCCGAGCGCCGTGCTGAAAAACATCCAAGGCTTCGCGTGGGCCGAGATTCACCAGTTCGGGGCCGAGGACGAACAAACCCTCCGCCTGCCCTGCCGCAGCGTGCAGCGTTTCGACACCAAAGCCGAGGAAGCCATCCGCGAATTGGCCGAATTGGCCGAGCGGGCGCGCGTGGTGGTGGTCTGCGATTCCAAGAGCGAATGCACGCGCCTGAGCGACTTGCTCGATGTGAAACACCCCGGCGTGCGCGCAAAGGTCGAAATGCCCATCGGCGTGCTGGGCCTGGGATTCGAGTGGAACGAACAGGACTGGGGCGCCACCCGCGATACAGAGGCATCGCCGAACGATCAATCGGCAATCGGCGATCGGCAATCGGTAAGTCCCTCCCCGCCGCTCGTCCTGATCGGCCATCACGAGATTTTCCACCGCTACAACCAGCGCCGCCGCCTCCGCGGCATCCAGGGCGCCCGCCCCATTGATTCCTTCCTTGACCTGCAAACCGGCGACTACGTCGTGCACGTCCATCACGGCATTGCCAAGTTTGAAGGCATGACCTCGATCACCCGCGATGGCCGCCAGTCGGAATTCTTAACACTGAAGTTTGCGGGAGACGCCACCCTTCACGTTCCGGTCACCCAGATCCATCTGGTGCAGAAGTACGTCGGCGGCGCACACGGGCGGCCGCCGCTGTCGGTGCTGGGGGGCACGCGCTGGAGCAAGCAAAAGGAGGAAGTCGCCGAGGCCGTCGAAAAAATGGCCGCCGAGCTCCTCGAAGTCCAGGCCGCGCGCGAGCATACCTCGGGCATCGCCTACCCCGCCGACACCACCTGGCAAAAGGAATTCGAAAACGCCTTTCCCTACCCCCCCACCGAAGACCAGGTCCGCAGCGCCGACGAAATCAAATCCGACATGGCCCGCCCGCGCCCCATGGACCGCCTCCTCTGCGGCGACGTCGGCTACGGCAAAACGGAAGTCGCCATGCGCGGCGCTTTCAAGGTCGTCGAGTATGGCAAGCAGGTCGCCGTGCTCGTGCCCACCACCGTGCTCGCGGAACAGCACGAAGAAACCATGCGCGAACGCATGGCCGGCTATCCCTTCATCATCGAATCCGTCAGCCGCTTCAAATCCCCCGCCCAGGTCAAAAAAATCCTCGAACGCACCCGCATGGGACAGGTTGATATCCTCATCGGCACCCACCGCCTGCTCTCGAAGGACGTCGTCTTCGCCGATCTTGGCCTCGTCATCATCGACGAAGAACAACGCTTCGGCGTCGAACACAAGGAACGCCTCAAAAAACTCCGCCTGACCGTCGACATCCTCACCATGACCGCCACGCCCATCCCGCGCACGCTCCACATGTCGCTCCTGGGCATCCGCGATATTTCCAACCTCGCCACGCCGCCCTCCGACCGCCGCAGCGTCGTCACCGAAGTCATCACCCACGACAAGCAGCGCATCCGGCAGGCCCTGCAGCGCGAGCTCGCCCGCAACGGCCAGGTCTTCTTCGTCCACAACAAAGTGTGGAACATCCAGACCGTCGCCGACGAAGTCCGCCAGCTCGCCCCCGACGCCCGCATCGTCATCGGCCACGGCCAGATGAACGAGCACGAGCTTGAGGAAGTCATGCACAAGTTCATGCGCCACGAAGCCGACGTGCTCGTCTCGACGACGATCATCGAGAGCGGCATCGACATCCCGAACGCCAACACCATGTTCATTAATGAGGCGGAAAATTTCGGGTTAAGCGATCTGCACCAACTCCGCGGGCGCGTCGGCCGTTATAAACATCGGGCCTATTGCTATCTGATGCTTTCGCCCAACAAGACCCTCAGCGAGCAGTCGGCGAAGCGCCTCAAGGCCATGGAGGAATACTCCTCGCTGGGCGCCGGCTTCAAGATCGCCCTGCGCGATCTGGAAATCCGCGGCGCCGGCAATATCCTGGGCGCCGAGCAGAGCGGCCACATCTCCGCCATCGGCTATGAGATGTACTGCCAGCTCCTCGAAGAATCCGTCAAGAAGATCAAGAACGAGCCGGTCGAGAAGCCGATCGAAGTGAACGTCGATATCGGCGTCAGCGGCGTATTCCCAAAAACCTACGTCGATTCCGAACGCCAGCGCATGGATTTGTATCGACGCCTTTCCCGCGCCCAGAGCCTCGAAATGCTCGAAGCCCTCGCCAAGGACGTCACCGACGCCTTCGGCCCCATGCCCAAGCCGGTCGTGCTGCTGTTCGGGCTCGCGGAAATCAAACTCCTCGCCCGCCAGTGGTCCATTGTCAGCATCATCACCAAGGCCCCCGACGTGGTCTTCACGATCACCGACCTCAGCAAGCTCGGCCCCCTGCTGGGCAAAGGCGTCGGCGGCGCGGGCAGCGTGCGCGTGATCGATGAAAAAACCGTCCATCTCCGCCTCCCGGCCAACTACCTCGAGCCCGAAACGCTCGTGAACGTGCTGCGCCACCTCCTGAATCCCAACGCTACGAAACCCGAAACGCCCCGGCCCGAACCCGCGAAACCCGCCGCGCCGCAACGTCCCAGCCCCGCGGGAGGAATTCGCCGCCGGCTTTAAGCCCGCCTATGAATACGGGGGAACAGAACGGGCGTCCGCATGCACCTGGGCGGTCGCCCGGCAGAGCTGAACCGCGTGGAGGAGCCGCATGCGTCCCGTCGTCAATCAGTTCATGTTCGCCACCGGAATCGAGAATTCCTATCCCGTCGTGCCCTGCGGCGACGGCGGCAAATGCCGCGTCGATGAAATGGAAAAATGCGGCCATTACGAAAAATGGCGGCAGGATTTCCAACTCGTCAAAGACATGGGCGTCGAATTCCTGCGCTATGGCCCGCCCTATTACCGCACGCACCTCGGGCCCGACAAATACGACTGGCACTTCTGCGACGAAACGTTCGGCGAACTGCGCCACCTCAAAATCGAACCCATCGTCGATCTTTGCCACTTCGGCGTTCCCGACTGGATCGGCTCCGCGCAGAACCCCGATTTTCCCCGCCTCTTCGCCGATTACGCCCGCGCCTTCGCCGAGCGCTATCGCTATCTGCACCTCTTCACGCCCGTCAACGAAATCTATGTCGCCGCGAAATTCAGCGCCCACTATGGCTGGTGGAACGAATGCCTCACCTCCGACAAGGCCTTCGTCACCGCCCTCCACCACCTCTGCAAGGCCAATGTCATGGCCATGCGCGCCATCCTCGAAATCACCCCTCACGCCATCTTCATCCAGTCGGAATCCTCGGAATACTTCCACGCCGAGGAGCCCGCCAGCCTCAAGCGCGCCCGCCAGCTCAACGACGAGCGCTTCATCTCGCTGGACCTCACCTACGGCGTCGACGTGCCCACCATGATGTATGAATTCCTCCTCGACAACGGCATGACGCGCGCCGACTACCACTGGTTCCGCGATCATCACGTCAAGAAAAATTGCATCATGGGAAACGATTATTACGTCACCAACGAGCACCTTGTGAAGCCCGACGGATCCACCGAACCCGCCGGTGAAATCTACGGCTATTACGTGATCACGCGCCAATACTACGAGCGCTACAACCTGCCCGTCATGCACACCGAGACCAATCTCGCCGATGCCGAGAAGGCCCCGGGCTGGCTCAAGAAGGAATGGGCCAACATGCTTCGCCTCAAATCCGACGGCGTGCCCATCCTCGGATTCACCTGGTATTCCCTCACCGATCAGGTGGACTGGGACACCGCCCTCCGCGAAAACAACGGGCGCGTAAATCCCCTGGGCCTCTACGACCTTCACCGCAACATCCGACCCGTGGGCGAGGCCTACAAACGCCTGATCGACATGTGGCGGGGCATCATGCCGACAAGTTCCTTCGGCCTGCGCATCAACCGCTGAGCTTTCGCGCCCCGCGCCGTCCCGCGCGCGGCGCCGGCAAAAACCCCAAAAAGCCGCCGCTGCTTTGCTTTCGCGCCCCCGATCCGATTCAATAGGAAGCCTTCTTCATCGAATTTCGGCAAGGGAGCGCGCATGAGGCGAGCGGCATTGTGGTTGGCGGGCGCGGGTACACTCCTGGCGGGCGCTTCCGCGCGGGCGCAAGTCTCCATTGCCCCGCCCGGCACCGCCCCCGCGCCATCGAACGCCGAGCCCCTGGCGCGCGTCCGCGCCGATCAGCCCCTCACCATCAACGCCCTCGCCGGATTCGTCAACGCGGAGCCCATCTTCGTCCAGGACGTCCTCCGCCCGATCGACAAGCAACTGCGCCAGCTCGCGGAGACGTCGCGCACGCTCCTCCAATTCAAGCAGAACGCCCGACCGCTCGTCCATGCCCAGTTGCAGAATTACATCTATCAGATCCTGATGCTTTCCAAAGCCAAGGCCACGCTGACGGACGAAGAGAAGAACGGCATCGACATCTACATGCGCAAGATGCTGCACGACGAACTCGCCGCCTATGGCGGGTCTCGCGCGCTCGCCGACCAGGCCCTCCGCCCGCTGGGCAGCTCGGTGGACCGCGAGATGGCCGATCTTCGCCGCAAACTGACTTTTCAGGTCTACATGGACAAACAGATCACCCCGCACATCGTCGTCACGCGCCAGATGGTGCTCGATGAATACCAGCGCAACCTCCAGCGCTGGCAGCTCCAGCCCGAGCTCGAGCTGTTCACCATCAGCATCCCCGTCGCCCGCTGGCTGCACACCCAGAATTCCGACGGCACCCGCGGCCCGCTGATCGCCAACCCCACGCCCGAGCAGGTCAAATCCGCCGAAACACAGGCCATGGCCGCCGCCGACGATGTCGTCAAGCAACTCAAAAACGGAGCGGATTTCGCCCGCCTCGCCGAGGACTATTCCGCTGACAAACGCGCCAACGCCGGCGGCCGGTTCCCCCACGTGAAGCGCGGCGACCTTGCCGACAAACGCATCGAGGATTACGCCTTCAGCCTGCCCGCCAACACCCTCGGCGTGCCGCAGCTTCTGCACAATTCCGATCCGGCGCAGGAAGCCGTGATGATCATCAAGGTCGGTCAGAAGCAGGAAGGGCGCACGGTTTCCTTTGCCGAGGCGCAGGCCCAGATCGCCGCCGATCTGCAGGACCAGCAGCGCGCGGAGCTTCAGCGCGAATTCCTGGCGAAGCTCGAAGCCACCACGCCGGTCGAAAACGAGAACCGGATGGAAGACATGACCATGGATGTGGCGGTTTCCCGCTACGCGCTGGGCCAGTGACGCCCGCCCCCGCACCAGCCCGGGAGGCGGGGGGTGGCGCGGAGGAGAAGGGCCGGGGGGCAGCCGGGCAAACCCTTAGAACAGGATCGGCTTGCCAAGCTTGCGACGCATCACCTGAATCTGTCCCACATGCATCGCATTGTGCGACGTGATCAGGTTGATCAAATCCGCCGTCGTCGGCGCGATGGCGCGCATGCGTTCCGCGGTCGGAGCGGCGAGCTGCTCATCATTCAAAGTGCGCGCCCACGCCACCGCCGCGGCGTTGACCTGCTCCAGCAGCGACACCAGTTGTTCCTTGGCGAAAGGCTTGCCGGGCGTCACGCCGGGTTTGGGACGCGCATAGGCCTCCTCGAAACCCGCCGGCAGCGCAAACTTCGGCATGCCGATCGACGCGAACAGCGACGCCTCCGCGCTGATCAGATGCCCGATCTGCCAGTTCGGCGTGTTGGCGCCCTCCACGGGCCGCTCGTTGAGCTCGGCGTCCGACATGTCCGCAACGGTCATTTTCAACATGCCCGGGCTGCGTTCGAGGGAGGAAACCAGAAACGATTTGAGATCCATGGCGGACTCCGAGAAAAAGAAGGGTGCAAGTATGTCGGAAATCATAGCGACTCCTCTCCGCCCCTTGAAGAGGCGAGCCAGCAAACCCGCCCCCGCTCCCGCAGCGCCAGAAAAGCCCTAAAAAATCTGAAAATCTTCTGGCATTTTCCCCACACTTCGTATTAAGTGGAGGCAGCGTTTGGCCAAAGCGTGGTGGAGTTTAGCTGCTGGAGTGGTGGCGTTCTAGCGAGGTGCCGCATGCGTGCCGTCGATCATCCGCCCGGACTCGGACGTGAACAACTGCAAGCCATGGCCGCCGGGGACCAGCCAGGCGACATTGATGACATGGAGTTCCTCGAAACGCTCGCCCGCCGGCGCTGCATGCTCATGCCGCCCTGGGTCTATCACATCGGCGAACACGGAAAGCTCGAAAAAGTCACCCCCGTCCGCTATGGCGCGGACTACAACCTCGACAAACCATCCATTCTCCTGGCCGTCATGGACAAGGTAAAACGCGGCTGACGAGTGGCGAGGATTGGGGGCCGGGGGCGACGCGTGGGCCGGGGGATCGGTGGAAGTTACGCGCTGCGTTTAAGAATGCAGTAATAGCCCCCGTCGCGCGATCTGGTCGGATCGTTTGAAAGCGAGGGCAGCGTCGTCTCCTCCGCCGCGCGCGTGAACGACCCAGCGGCCGGCACGGAATCCGCCGCCCGCGCCCCCTCCAGAAACGCACCGACAATCCCCTCATTTTCCGCCGGGTCGATCGAACACGTTCCATACACCAGCATGCCGCCGGGCGCCACCAGCGCCGCCCCCTGCTCCAGCAGCCGGCGCTGCAGCGCATGCAGACCCGCATGATCGAGCGTCGGCCACCGCCAGCGCGATTGCACGCGCTTCCCCATCACCCCCGTGTTCGAGCAGGGCACATCCACCAGCACAAGATCAAACAGGCGCCCCCCGCCGCCAAGCGTCTCGAGGCCGACCGTTTCAATCCCGGATTGCTGCACCTGCCGCACCCGCGTCATCAGCCGCGAAAGCTTGCCCGCGTCGATGTCCGTCGCCGTCACCCTCGCCTGTGGAAACGCCCGCGCCATCTGCAGCGCTTTGGTCCCCAGCCCAGCGCACAAATCAAGCACCGTCGCCGGCGGATGGTCCCCCGCCACATCCGTCGCCCGACGCACCGGCTTTGCCGCCGTTGGATCCTGCGGCGACAGAACCCCGCGCTCAACCAGCGTTTCGATCTCCCCGTTCCACCCCTGCAACGCCACCACAAACCGCGGAAAATCCGCATGCGCGCCCAGGCTCGCCGATGCCGGAACCTCCAGCGCCTCCCGATCCGCGCGCAGCGTGATCACCGGCCGCAAATTGTTCCGCAACAACAGCGCCGCCGCCTCTCGCTCCCCAAACAGCCCCCGCAGATGCCCCACGTAAGCCTCCGGATGGCTAAGCGTCGCCGCCAAATAAGCGTCCGGAGCCGCATGCGGATTCGGAAAAATATCCGCCGCCAATGTCACCGCCGTCTCAAAATCCAGCGGAAACGCCCGCCGCGATCGCTCATAGTCCCGCAGCGCCCCCGCCGCCGGATGCAGCCGCGTGATCCCCCGGAGCACCGCATTCACCAGCCCCGCCGCCCGCGCCGTTGCGCGATCGGCCTTGGCAAGCTGCACCGTCGAATCCACCGCCGCATACGCCGCCGTCCCGCCCTGAAACAGCAACTGATAAGCCCCAATCCACAGCAGCGCCCGCAGCGGCAAGTCCAGCGACTCCAGCGCCTGCCGCAGCCGCGTCGCCACGATCGCATCCAGCGTCCCGCGCCGCCGCATGATCCCCGTGATCAACTCAAACCCGAACGCACGCTCCCGCGCCGCCGCCCCTTGCCACTCCGGCTCCGATCGCTCCGGCAAAAACGGCGGATCGCTCAGCACGCTCCATCGCGACAACGTTCGATACGCCAACTCCCGGCCCGTCAATGCCATCAACCACTTCCCTTAAACAGAACCGCCCGCCACGCCCCCCGCGCCTCGCCCCGCCGCCGAGGCCACCAGCGGCAATTCCACCCGGAACGACGTCCCCTTGCCCGGCTCCGACTGCACCGAAATCAACCCGTGATGCTCTTCAATAATCCGCCGCGTCGTCGGCAAGCCCAACCCCGTGCCGCCTTTTTTTGTCGTGAAATACGCATCGAAAATGTGCGGCAAATGCTCGTGCGAAATCCCTACCCCCGTGTCCGAAATGTACAAAATCGCCTGGTCCCCTTCCTTCCCCTTCGACACCAGCGTCCGCACCAGCAGCTCCCCCCCGCCTCGCGGCCCGGGCTCCCCGTCCCCGCTCGGCCGCTCCACCGACATCGCCTGAATCGCATTCAGCAGCAGGTTCAGCACCGCCTGCTTGAAAAGATTTTCATCCAGCGGGCACACCGGATTCTCCGGCGCAAAAGCCGTCAGCACCCGAACCCGCTGCGCCTGGGCCTGCGGATGGATGAAATCGATCAGCTCCTCCAGCACGCGATTCAGAGGCACCGGATTCGTCCGCAGCTCGATCCGCCCCGCGAAACGCAGAAAATCATCCAGCGTCTGCCGCAGCCGGTCCGCTTCCTTCTTCAGCGTGTCGATCCGCGCGATCGACCGCCTCCGCCCTGCGAATTCCGGCGTGTCGGGCAGCGCCCCCAGGTCCTCCTCCAGCAACTGCAAGTTCAGCTTCAGCGTCGAGAGCGGATTTTTCAGCTCGTGCGCCAGCCCCGCCGCCAGCTTGCCCATCTCCGCCAACTGATTCATCCGCGCCAGACGTTCATACTCGCGGCGCATCCGCCGCGGCGCTTTCTTCACCCCGCGCCTCCGGCTCGCGCCCGCCCCCGAAGCAGCGGATAATGGATGTACTGGCGAAGGCTCGGACATGGGCTCGCTTCAAAAAAGTCCAGAAAACGATTCTAGCCGAACACCCCCGGTTTGTGCCTGCCGCTGCGCAAGAACAGCATCTTCCCACGAGGCGCAATTTCCCCAAAACCCCCGCATTGCCCCGGCCTCGGAACATCCTTTGCATCGATCTCCTCTCGCCCCACGCGGCACGGTGTCGCCGGGGCATCTATGGATTTTCTCTCGAATTCTCGGAGGTTTTTATGAACCGCTTCACGACCTATCTTCTCGCGGCCAGCTTCGCCCTCTCCGGCGCCACGCTCTTCGCCGCCGACACCCCCGGCATGGACACCAGCGCCAACTCCGCCGCCGCCCAAATGGGCAACGGCGCCGTCCGTTCCGGCAACGAGCTCCAGGCCATCGGCAACCAGCAGGCCGATGCCGCCACCTCCCGCGAAGTCCGCAGCTCCCTGGCGCAGGTCGTCAATGACGCCCTCACCCCCGACCGCTTCTCCGACCTCTCCAACCACCTGGCCAAGCCCGACCAGAAGCGCTTCAGCAATGCCTCCTCCATGAAGACCGATGACCTGAACCGCGCCGTCAACCAGTTCCGCCAGGATTTCCGCAGCAAATACGGCCAGGATTTTGACGCCCGCGACAGCGCCTTCCAGGACGCACTCATCTACTCCGGACAGGACAAAAACTCCGCCACCGTCGCCCTCCACGACATCTCCGCCGGTAGCGCCATGAATCAATCCTCGAGCTTCTCTTCCAACGCCGCCTCCTCCAACAAGCCCGCCGACCAGATGAACTCCTCTTCCGATGTCTCCCATTCCGCGATCGGCAGCAATAACACCATGTCCACCAACGCCAACGACATCCCGCCAGGCGCACGCACCAACACCAACGACCTCAGCTCCGCCACCCTTGGCAACCGCACCGGTCCTGAAAGCCGCGGCGAGAATTCCAACACCACCGTCCGCGGCAGCGACATCAACTCCAACGCCGGCATGGCGAGCGACAACAATATGAAAACCAGCAGCTCCATGCACCCGGGCCTCGCCAGCTCCGCCACCACGCCGCCCGCCGGCACGGCCCTGACCCTCAACCTAGTCGACGAAAACAACTCCTGGAAAATTGACCTGCCCGATGAAATCTCGGCGCAGCAGCTCAAGGACAACCTCGCCCGCCACATCCAGACCCTCGACGACCAGAAAACCACCTGGCCCAGCGATGTGAATCAGGCCTACCGCAGCACCGCTTACCACGTCCTCCAGGCCTTCAACGACACCGCCGTGGCCTCCGAACGCTAAGCGCCGCTCGAACCCATGGGGAGGGGATCCGGGGAGGTGGGACTCTGAGGTGAGAGAGACCCCGGCAGGCACGCGCCGGGGTCTCTTTTTATTTTTGCCGCGCGTTTGCTGGCGAGCCCCACACGTTATCATCGACGTCACATCGCCGTTCACAAAGGCGTTCCATCGCCCCAGGAGAATCCTCATGCCCGCCAAACCCACCATTGTCGTCACCGAAGGCCTCGAAAAAACGCCCTTCGCCTGGCTTCGCGAAAACGCCAACGTTCTCGAAGCCTCCTGGAAAGAACCCGCCGCCCTGCGCGCCGCCCTCGCCCACGCCGACGGCCTCATCGTCCGCACCTACACCCAGGTCAACGACTCCCTCCTCGCCGCCGCCCCCAAGCTCCGCGTCGTCGGACGCGCCGGCGTCGGACTCGACAACATCGACCAGCCCGCCTGCAAACGCCGCAACATCGCCGTCCTCTCCACCCCCACCGCCAACACCCGCGCCGTCTGCGAATACGTTTTCAATCTCCTCTTCACCCTCACCCGCCCCGTCGTGAACCTCAAGGAATCCGTCTCCGACGAGCAGTTCCACTCCTACCGCAAAACCATCCGCGGCCTCGAACTCTCCGGCAAAACCATGGGCATCCTCGGCATGGGCCGCATCGGCCGCGGCGTCGGCAAAATCGCCTGGGCCATGGAAATGAACGTCATCTACAACGACCTCGTCGACGTCTCCGCCAAGATCGACTACCCCGCCAGATCCGTCACCAAGCCCGAACTCTACGAAAACGCCGACATCCTTACCGTTCACGTCGATCATCAGCCCGACAATCTCAACTACCATCTCGTCGATGCCGTCGTCTTCTCCCGCATGAAACCCACCGCCATCCTCATCAACACCAGCCGCGGCGAAGTCGTCGACGCCGCCGATCTCGCCGCCGCACTCAAAACCCATCGCATCGCCGGCGCGGCCCTCGACGTCCACGATCCCGAGCCCCCCGGTCCCGACTATCCTCTCTTCGGCGTCCCCAACGTCCTCGTCGCCCCGCACCTTGCCGCGCGCACGCAAGGCGCGATGGACCGAATGAGCTGGGTCGCCAAGGACGTCGTCGATCACCTCGCGCGCCCGTGAACCCCCACACGTGCACCCCGGTCAAAAAATGACAGGTTCAAGTCAACTCCCGCCATGGCGATCCGCGAAATCGCCGGGCAGGATGATGTTTCCTCGAACCCTCTCATGTCGACCGGAGAATCAAAGATGCGCCGGCCCGTCGCAATCCTCACCGCACTCATCGCACTCTCCGCAAGCCCATCCTTCGCGCAAACCCCCGCCGCGCCCGCCCCATCCCCCGATGACGCGGCCCGCCGAGCCCAGCTCGCCGAAGGCGGCAATTCCCCCGGCTACGACATGGCCCCCATCACCCGCCCCGAAGTCGTCGCCGCCGCCATGAAAATGATCCAGGCAAAAATTCCCCCCGGCCCCTTCCAGCCCACCTGGCAATCCCTCAAACAGCACTACACCGTCCCCCAATGGTTCGTCGATGCCAAATTCGGCATCTTCATGCACTGGGGTCTCTACAGCGTCCCCGCTTACGGCGGCGGCGGCGCGGCCGAATGGTACGAAACCCACCTCTACGCCGGCGGCGCAACACTCGCCTTCCACACCAAAACCTTCGGCCCGCTCGATCAGTTCGGCTACAAAGACTTCATCCCCAAATTCACCGCCGCCAAGTGGAACCCCGACGCCTGGGCCGAACTCTTCAAAAAATCCGGCGCCAGATACGTCATCCCCACCGCCCAGCATCACGACAACTTCTCCAACTGGAACTCCAAGGCCAACCCCATCAATGCCGTCAACATGGGCCCCCACCGCGATCTCATCGGCGATCTCGCCGCCGCCGTGCGCAAGCAAGGCCTCAAGTTCGGCGTCTCCAATCACGGCATCGAAGCCTTCCAATTCGTCAAGCCCAGCGCCCAGGTCCAGGCTCTCCTCAAACCCAAACAAGCCGACCTCTACGACCCCAAGTGGGAACTCTTCTACCACACCGACCGCAGCGACGAAGCCTGCGAAAAATTCCTCGCCAACTGGGTCGCCCGCAACGTCGAGCTCATCGACCAATACCAGCCCGACATGCTCTGGTTCGACAACGGCGTCGACCAGCGCTACCTCGATCCCCTCAAATTCTGGATCGCCGCCTACTACTACAACCGCGCCATCGAGTGGGGCAAGCAAGTCTCCATCAGCACCAAAAAGGCCGCCTACGCCCCCGGCGGCGACAACATCCACACCATCGGCAGCATCCTCGATTTCGAAAAAATCGGAACCCGCTCCCCCGCCGGCATCCGCACCGGCGCCTGGCAGGTCGATCAGCCCATCGGCTCCCAATGGGGCTACGCCACCAACATGCGCATCTCCTCCCCCGCACAAATCATCGACGCCCTCGCCGACACCGTCAGCAAAAACGGCAACCTCCTCCTCAACATCTCCCCCACCGCCGATGGCGAAATCCCCCAAAACCAGCAGCAAACCCTCCTCGCCGTCGGCCAATGGCTCGCCATCAACGGCGAAGCCATCTACGGCTCCCACAACTGGTACCACTACGGCGAAGGCATCCCCGCGCGCGGCCAACCCCGCACCGCCGCCAACATCCGCTTCACCGTCAAAGCCGACGCCCTCTGCGCCATCGTCCTCGGCGATCCGCCCGCCAGCGACGACATCACCATCACCTCCCTCGCCACCACCGCCGACATGGGCAAGATCACCGCCGTCACCATGCTCGGCAACAACAGCCCCCTCCCATTCCAGCAAACCAACGACGGCCTCCACGTCACCCTCCCCAAAAATCCCCCATCCATATACGCCTGCGTGCTAAAAATCTCCGGCGCCACAATCACCCCCAACACCGCTACCCCCGACGGCAACCCCATCCCCCACTGGGACGAACACAAGTAATCCCAACCCCAACGCTCCGTGCCCTCCGTGCTCTCCGTGGTTTCAACCCGAGTCCCTCACGTCGGAATCGCCTCCATCAAATCGCTCGCCAGCCACAACGCCAGAACCACCATCGCCGGCGCCAGTATCGCCGGCCCCAGCGGCGCCAGAAGCAACGCCCCCGCAATCGCCCCCCCCACATACACGAACCACAATCCAAACAACAGCGCCGCATTCCCAAACGCATCCCGCCGCGCCTTCCACGTGCACGGCCGCATCAACGCCACCGCCGCAATCACCAGCGCATCCGAACATTGCAGCAGCAATCCCGTCACGTGCGTCGTGTGAATCGTCAATGCACCCGCCCTCCGCAATGACGCGTTCTGCACCCCCATCGCCGTCCCCGCCAGCCCCGCTAGAAGGCAAAACGCAAAAGTCCCCGGCTGCTGCCCCGCCGCCGGATGCAGGGGAAACGCCGCCCCCGTGAACCCCGCCAGCAGCAAAAACTCCACCGCGAACATGATCGCAAACGGATGCCGAAAACGCCGCAACTTCGCCGCTTCATGCACCGCCGATGACGCCACCAGCCCCACGAAAAACGCCCCGATCGGCAGCGCCCGCCGCCCCATGTCGTCAAAGCTGTGCTGCGCGATCCGAATCCCCAGTGATACCGAATTCCCGCTCATGTTCGCCGTGTAAATTTGCGACAACAGCAGAAACCCCGCCGCATCCACATACCCCGCCACCGCCGTCAGCGAAATCGCCAAAACCTGCATCCGCATCGGCGGAGTAGGATTCGCCAGTGGCGCGGGGTGAGAACTTTCCGGCATGATGCACCTTGAATCGACCCGAACGCCGCTATGATAGATGGCGTCGTCGCGCTGATGGTAACCCTGCCGATGCCCATCCGCGATGCACCTAAGAAACGAGGCGCCGCCATGACCACCGATCTCCTCCACAAACACTCCCAAGCCACCGCTTCCCGCCTGACCGACGCAGCCGTCGCCGATCTGCTCAAACAAATCCCCGCTTGGACCATCGACCGCTCAGGCGATGGCGCCCTCCGCCGCGAATTCACATTCAAAAACTACTACGAAGTCATGGCCTTCGTAAACGCCGTCGCCTGGATCAGCCACCACCAGGACCACCACCCCGACATGCAAGTCGGCTACAACCGCGTCACCATCTCCTACATCACCCACTCCGCCGGAGGCCTCACCGAAAACGACTTCATCTGCGCCGCCAAAGTCTCCACCTTGCTCAACGAAACGCCGTAAACCGCCCATGGACCATCCGAAATACTCGCTCCCCAATCAATTAGCCTTCGTGCCTTTCACACGACTACTCGAAATTTCTTCCCTTCCCGACAAGATTTCCCGCCCCAATCCACTCATCGACGTCCATCGGCGGCCCTTCCCGTTCCACTCAATCACACCAGTCCATTTGTGTAAATTCGTGTGCATTCGTGGACAATCCCCGTCGTCATCTTTCGTGCTTTTCGTGGCCATTTACCGTCAATCGATCTCCCCTGTCCCCACCCACCGCTTCTCCGCGGCGCTGCGCGACACCGCCTCCAGCACTCGCTGCGTCTCCAGCGCATCCACAAAATCCGGATGGAATTTGAAACTTTTCGACGACATCGCCCGCGCGATATCCGCCGCCGTGTTCACAAATGTCTCCGCATAACCAATCGGATGATCCGCCGGCCAATACGCCCCCGCATACGGATGCTCCGCCGTCGTGCACGAAATCGTCCGCCATCCCTTCTCCGACACTGGCAGCGTGTCATCGAAAAACTCCAGCTCCGAAAAATGCGGAAAATAAAACCGCAACGCCCCCTTTTCCCCGTTTATTTCAATCGAATTCCCGTTGTGATTCCCCGTCGCAAAGCGCGTCGCCTCAAACGTCGCCACGCCCCCGCCCGTGAGATTCCCCAGAAACGCCACCGCATCGTCCACATCCACCGTCCCCAGCGCCGCCTTCTCGCCGCGCTTCTCCGAACTTTGCAACGAACGATTGCCCTTCGCCGCCGTCAGCCCCTCCACCATTCGCCCTAAAGGCCGCTTTTTCACAAACGTCTTCGCCACCGCCGACACCCCTGTGATCTCCTCCCCGCTCAAATACCGCAGCAAATCCACCGAGTGCGCCGCCAAATCCCCCAGCGACCCCGACCCCGCCACTTTCTTCCGCAACCGCCACACCAGCGGCGTCCCCGGGTCCTTGATCCAATCCTGCAGATACAACGCCCGCGCATGATAAATCCGCCCGATCCGCCCGCGCTCGATAAGCTGCCGCGCAAACGCCACCGCCGGCACGCGCCGATAATTGAACCACACGAAATTCTTCACCCCGCTCCGCTTCACCGCCTCCACCATCCCCTTCGCTTCCGCAAACGTCCGCGCCAGCGGCTTCTCACACGCCACCGCCTTCCCCGCCTCCGCCGCCGCCATCGCAATCTCCGCATGCGTATCGTTCGGCGACCCGATATCCACCAAATGGACGTCCGGATTCCCCACCACCTCGCGATAGTTCGTCGCATAGTTCTTCCACCCCCACCGCTCCGCCGTCTTTCGCAGCGGCCCCACATTCCTCCCAATAAGCGTGTGCATCACCGGCATCCGCGGCAAATCAAAATAATGCGGCGCCTGCAACCACGCATTCGAATGCGCCTTGCCCATAAACTGATACCCCACCAACGCCACATTCAAGTCCCGCATACAAATTCCTCAACCAACGGACCTTCCATTATTTCACGTTTCACGTTTCACGTTTCATGTTTCGTGTTCGTGTTTCGTGTTTTGTGTTTTGTTTTTACACCCCTCCCGGCCTCCGATACCGCAAAATCAACTCATTCCGCAACGCATTCAACCCCGGCTCCAGCCCCACCGGATACTCATGCGGATAAATGCTCCGCAAAATCCCCGGATGCAGCGTCTGCAACTGCCCCAGCGTCCGCTCCCGAATCCGCTCCAGCGGCGGCGATTCATACACCAGCTTTCCCCCCCGAAAAATCGGCTGCAGCAAGTCCTCGAACGCCGTCCCCGCCGCAATCGGCTTCTTCCGCGTCACATCCACAATGTCAATAATCTCCGTCCCCCCGCCCATCGACCCCGCCCCCGTCGTCAGCTCATCATAAATCATGTCCCCGATCACCCGCCCATCCGCCCCGCGAAACCGCCGCACCTGCAAAATCCCCGGAATCGACGTCTTCGCCTTCTGCTCCGATAGTTTGATCTTGTGCCCCCAACTCCCATCCTGCTGTTGCAGCGCTGAAAGTTTATAAACACCCCCCAGCGCCGGCTGGTCGTACGCCGTCACCAGCTTCGTCCCCACACCCCAGATCGTGATCGCCGCCCCCTGCTCCTTCAAGCTCCGGATAATCGTTTCATCGAGATCATTGCTCGCCAGAATTGGCACCTCCCGCAGCCCCGCCTCATCCAGAATCTTCCGCGCCTCAATCGAAAGATACGCCAGATCGCCCGAATCCAGCCGGATCCCCGCCGGCTTGTGCCCCCGCGCTCTCAACCGCAAAAATGTCTGCACCGCATGCCGCACCCCCTCCAGCGTGTTGTACGTATCCACCAGCAGCGTGCAATTGTTCGGCATCACCTCCGCCCACGCCTCGAACGCATCCGCCTCATCGTCAAAGCACATCACCCACGAATGTGCATGCGTCCCCTTCACCGGAATCCCGAACCGCTTCCCCGCCAGCACGTTGCTCGTCGCCGCGCACCCGCCAAGATACGCCGCCCGGCTCGCCGTTATCCCCCCATCAATCCCTTGCGCCCGCCGCAACCCAAATTCCAGAATCGGCTCCCCGCGCGCCGCCAGCGTCACCCGCGCCGCCTTCGTCGCAATCAGCGTCTCAAAATTCACCAGCGTCAACAGCGCCGTCTCCAAAAGCTGGCATTGCAGCAGCGGACCCCGCACCCGCACCAGCGGCTCATGCCCGAAAATCACCGTCCCCTCCGGCACCGCGTCGATATCGCACGCCACCCGCATCCCCTCAAGCTCCCGCAAAAAACCCGCATCAAACAGCGCCTTCCCATCATTCCCCGTCAGCGTCCCCAGATACGCCGCATCCTCCGCCGTCACCTGAAAATGCCGCAGATAATCGATCACCGATTCCAGCCCCGCCGCGATCGCAAATCCCCCCGCAAACGGATTGTTCCGAAACGACAAATGAAACACCGCCTGCCGCTCCGCCAGCGAACTCCCCCGCTCCCGGCTCAGCTTCCAATAGCCATACGCCATCGTCAGCTCATACAAATCCGTCAGCAGCGCCAAATTCTGCGTCGACACATGCAACTCCTTTCACACGAGTGTAAGCCACAACCGCTAAACTAAAAATCCATTTCAAAAGTGGCATGGGCATCCTGCCCATGTTCGACTCACCCCGGTTTTTCCAATCACGAACATTGGCAGCACGCCAATCGCACGATTTCCGAAATAGTTTCTAAAAATCCCGCCCCCTCCACACCCCCGCACATCCCCGCCGCCCGACGCTATCCCCCCCGAGCGCGAAAAAAAAGCCCGAGGCTCTCACCTCAGGCTTCTCTATTCACCTCATCCCGCTTTCGTGCCCTTCGTGCCTTTCGTGGCTAATTTACGTCGTCGTCAGTCGACCACATCCACGCCCATCGACCGCGCACTCCCCGCCAGGATCCGCATCGCCGCATCCACATCATACGCGTTCAAATCCTTGATCTTCTCCTCCGCGATCTTCCGCAACTGCTTCTTCGATATCTTCCCCACCTTGTTCTTGTTCGGTTCGCCCGACCCCTTCTCCAGCTTGATCTCGTCCTTGATCATCACCGATGCCGGCGGCGTCTTGATGATGAAATCGAACGTGCGGTCCGAATACACCGTCACTTCCACGCCCACCACCTTGCCCTTCAACGCCGCCGTCTGCGCATTGAACCGCGTGATGAACTGCCCCGGATTTACCCCGTTGGCGCCCAACGCTGGCCCAATCGGCGGCGCCGGTGTCGCCGTCCCGCCCGGGGCCTGCATCTTGAACTTCTTGACGACTTCTTTCACTTTGGCCATGACTTGTTCCTAATGCTCAGTGTTCAGTATTCATCGCTCAATAAACAAAACGCCGCCCGCGGGGAGAAGCCCGGCAAACACGCCGGCCCCGAAGCGCCGCCTAGGGGTCGATCACCCGCGCGCTGGTCACCGCCACGCGCACGTTCTCCCGATAATCCCCACGATGGCCCCTCAACGCCGATCCAGCCGGCGCCCGCAGCCGCCGAAACGCCCGCACCGGCGCTGACAACAACAAAAACAACGCCGCAAATGCCGCCCCAAACACCAGCAGCACCGCAAACACCACCACCACCGGAATCGCAAACGCCACCCACACCCACTTCGGCGCGCGCATCACACCCACCGCCACCCGCGCCAATGGATGATTCCCTATCTGTCCGTAAATCATCAGCGCACCCGACCGCTTACCCTTCCACCTTCTCAAGCTGCCAGTATTCCAGCTCCAGCGGCGTCGCTCGCCCGAAAATCGTCACGATCACCCGCACCACCCCCTTGTCCGGGAATATCTCGTCCACCGTCCCCTCGAAATTCTCGAACGGCCCTTCCTTGATCTTGATCGGATCGCCCTTCTTGAACTCCACCTTCACCGTCCCCGGCCCCGCCGACTGCTGCTCGTTCTTCTCCACATCCTGCAGCATCTTCGCCACTTCGTCCGGCCGCATCGAGTCCGGCTTGTTCCGCTGCCCGATGAAATCCCCCACCCCCTGCGTGTCCTTGAACAAATAATACGACCGCTCCGGAATCGTCCCGTCGTTGTTGACCTCCATCTCCACGAACACATACCCCGGATACAGCTTCCTCTCCGCCACCTTCTGCTGCCCCTGCTTCACCCGCTTGATCCGCTCCGTCGGCACGATGATCCGACCGATCAGATCCCCCAGATTCTCGATCTTCACCTTGCGCTCCAGCGCCTCCCTCACCTGGTCTTCGCGGTTCGAAGCCACCCGGAGCACATACCAGTTTTTCGTCATCGTCGTCATTCACACATTCCGTCTTGAATCAGCCCGTCACTTGCCCGTCACCGCCACGCTCAGGAAATCCCGATCCACCTGAAAAATGTCAGGAACCCCAGATCCACGCTCCCCAGTATCACCGCCAGCACGAACGTCAGGAATATCACCACCTTCGTCGCCGCGATCAGCTCCCGCCGCGTCGGCCACGTCACCTTCCGCATCTCCGATTCCGTCATGATCAGGAATTCGGCCGCCTTCGGCGCGTTCACGCAGTAAAACGTCACCAGCGCCCCCACCACCGCCCACGCCACCAGCACCCCCGCCTTCACCGCCACGTTGTCATACGTGCTCAGCGGCGTCTTCGCGGACAGCCACCACAACCCCAGCCCCACGATCAGCATCGACCCCGTCACCGTCCCCCACCGCACGTACTTCCCCTGCCCCGGCTTGTATATCGTGAAAAAGCCGCGCTTCTCGCCCTTCTTGTAATCCAGCGTCGTCAACTCTGCATCCCTCGGATATCGCCTGGTTCCTCACAAGCACGTCGGACAGGAATCGAACCTGTAACCTGCGGTTTTGGAGACCGCTGCTCTGCCAATTGAGCTACCGACGTATCACCACAGAAGTCAGAATTCAGTAGTCAGTAGTCAGAATCCAGTAGCCGGCGAAACCTTCTTCTGACTACTGACTCCTGTCTACTGACTACTCACCCTCACTTCCCTTTCTTCACCTTGTGCTCCGTGTGCTTCCGCAACCGCGGGCAGAACTTGCTCACCAGCTTCTTGGTGTCATATTCCTTCGGGTTGATCGTGATCCGGTAATTCAGATCATTCGTCTCCGTGCACTGCAGCCACACCCATTCACGCGCCATGACAAACATCCTTCGGTTTCATGTTCCCCGGCGCTCCTCGCGCCGGACTCAGGATTATAGCAGAATCGGGGCGGTCGTTAAAACCGCCCCGATTCATCACAACTTCACATGCTCAGCCAAAAGCCGCAGCCCCAAACTTCTGGCTACTGACTTCTGACTTCCGTCTACTCGTCAGGCAATGATCTTCGTCACCACGCCCGCGCCGACCGTCCGCCCGCCTTCACGAATCGCAAAGCGAACGCCCTGCTCCATCGCGATCGGCGTCTCGCCAAGGTCCACCGTGATCTTCACGTTGTCACCGGGCATCACCATCTCCGTGCCCGCCGGCAATGCCAGCGAACCCGTCACGTCCGTCGTCCGGAAGTAGAACTGCGGGCGATAACCCGCGAAGAACGCCGTGTGCCGGCCGCCTTCTTCCTTCGTCAACACGTAAATCTCCGCCTCGAACTTCGTGTGCGGAGTGATCGAGCCCGGCTTCGCGATGACTTGGCCGCGCTCCAGGTTCTCCTTGTCGACGCCGCGGAGCAGCAGCCCCACGTTGTCGCCCGGAATCGCCTGGTCCAGCGTCTTCTGGAACATCTCCACGCCGGTCACCACCGACTTCGAATTCTCTTTCTTCAGGCCGATGATTTCGACTTCATCGCCCACCTTCACCACGCCGCGCTCCACACGCCCCGTGCCCACCGTGCCGCGACCTTTGATCGCAAACACGTCTTCCACCGGCATCAGGAACGGTTTGTCCGTCTCACGCACCGGCTCCGGAATGTAATTGTCCAGCGCCTCGACCAGCTTCATGATCGGCTCGATCGCCTTCGCGTCCGTCGGGTTCTTCAGCGCATTGACCGCCGCGCCCCGAATGATCGGCACTTCATCGCCCGGGAACTTGTACTTGTTCAAGAGCTCCCGAATCTCCAGCTCCACCAGATCCAGCAGCTCCGGATCGTCCACAAGGTCAACCTTGTTCAGGAACACCACCAGCCGCGGCACGTTCACCTGACGCGCCAAAAGCACGTGTTCACGCGTCTGCGGCATCGGGCCGTCCGCCGCCGACACCACCAGGATGCCGCCGTCCATCTGGGCCGCGCCCGTGATCATGTTCTTCACGAAGTCCGCGTGGCCCGGGCAGTCGATGTGAGCGTAGTGCCGCTTTTCTGATTCATACTCCACGTGCGACACCGCGATCGTCACGATCTTCGACGGATCACGCCGACCCTGCTTTTCCGACGCCTTCGCCACGGTGTCATACGCCACCGCCTGCGCCAATCCTTTCGCCGCCAGCACCGTCGTCAACGCCGCCGTCAGCGTCGTCTTGCCGTGGTCGATGTGACCGATCGTCCCGACGTTGACGTGCGGCTTCTTCCGTTCAAATACGCCCTTGGCCATGTGAGAAAACCTCCGTGAGGGGGGGTTGTTTCGGATCATCTACACCGGACGCCCACGTCACCAACCGACGCTTTTCCATTCCAGGGCTGCCCGAAGACTCCGTCTTCTGTTGGTAATTCTTCACGAGCTGTTGAAGGGACTTGAACCCTTGACCTCGTCCTTACCAAGGACGTGCTCTACCAACTGAGCTACAACAGCATCTCCCGCTCGCGCACGATGCACCGCAGGTTAGACCCGGAAGTGTACCGGACCCCACAGCCCCTTGCAAGCAAGCCCCTTTCCCGCTTCGCACCCTATGCCCCCCCTCCCTACCCCCGCCCTAAAACCACCCGTGATGGCGCCCCCGGCCATGCCCCGCCCCGAGCACATGCAGCGTCCCCGCCCCCTCAAACGGCTGCACAAACCCCGAATCGTTCGTCGCCGCCACATCAATCGCAAAATCCCCATCCCGCGCCCTCTCCGACAACCTGAACGCCAGGTTCAACGTCACCGTCGGCGACGTCGGACCCGCCGCCACCACCGCCGTCTCCTCCAGATCAATGTCGATCAGCCCGTTCGACAAATGCCCCCGACTCCCTATCTTCTTCGCACGCCCGAACTTCCGCGAATGCGGATCATACAGCGACAACGTCTGGTCCGCTTCATTGAATCGCAGCCAGATCACCGACCCATCTTTCCCCGTCATCCGCACATCGATCGTCTTTAGAAAATGCCAGTCCCCCAACGGCACCGTCCACGACAGCGACAACGTCGTCTCCCGACCGGCCTTCACGCTCCCGCTCGCCGGCGCCAGCACAAACGTCCCCGTCGACGGCCGAATCTCCATGAAATTCAACGCCCCCGCGTTCGCCGCACCTGTCGTGTTGTTCTGGTCGAACACAAACCGCAACACATGCGGCCCCGCCGTCAACAGCACGTTCGCCGCCGTCACCGTCGCAAACGTGTCCGCCCCCAGTTGCCCAGGCATGTCCTTCTCCCCCGTAACGTTCTCCCCGTCCAGCTCCGCATGAAACTGCGCCCCCGTCCCCGTCGAGCCCACCCGGAAATCAATGTTGTAATTCCCCGTCGTCCCCACATTGATCGTGTACTCCAGAAACTCCCCCGCACCCGTATTGTCCACCCGGAACCCGCCACCGCTGTCCCCCGTCGCAAAAATATCCACCCCCACCGCACCGCCGCCCTCCACCGTCCGATACACGCCCCCCGCGTTCCCCGCCGTCGTGTCGTGATACGCCACACCTTCTCCGCCCACATCAAAATCCTCCCCCTCGATCACCGTTGGCACGCTCGTCCCAATCTGCACCGGCGCCCCAAACGGCAATTGCCCCGACTCCGTCAGCGTCAGCGTGTAATTGCTCTCCACCCCGTTCGATAGCACGTGCGCATAATACGTCCCGCCCGCCGGCAGCACGATCCCCTCCAGCACGTCGTCCTCCGACCGGAACTCGCTCGTGCTCCCCAGCACCTCCCCCGCATCCACCACCCCGTTGTTGTTCGCGTCTCGAATGATCTCCACCGACGCCAGCGAGTCCGCCGGCGACAACGCCGCCCGTAATTCCCCCGGCCCCGCCGCCGTGAAACTATAAAAATCATCCGGATCGATCCGCCCCACAAACTCCGACACGCTCGTCCCCGACAGCGCCCGCGCCGTCCCCAGCGTATTCCCCGCCCCGTCCAGCGATATCGCCTGCATCGTCAACACGTAACTCGCACTGTTCGCAAACACGTGCACGTAATAGTCCCCCGGCAGCGTCAATGCCCCCACCAGCGGCGGCGTCGGCTGGCTGATCCCCGCCGAACTCACCTGCCCCACGATCTCCCCCGCGTCCACCTGCTCATTCCCGTTCGCATCGTATATCAACTGCATCACCGCCAGCCCGTTCACCACCGGCAACTGCCCGATGAACTCGTACGGCCCGTTCGTCCCCGGCGTAATCCGATAGAAATCATCCGGATCGTTCGCATCCGCTATCGATCCGAAATTCCCCACCACGTCCGAAAATGTCTGCACCCCGCTCCCCAGCGTCACCACCCGCGCATCCGCCGGCGTGTTCCCCGCGTTGTCCACCGGCGCCGTCGCCAGAATCATCCCGTAATTGCTCCCGTCCGGATCCGCCGACCCCACCACCATCTCATACGTCCCCGCCCCAGGCAGATTCGCGCTCACCCGCGCCTCAAAGTCCGTCACCGTCTCGTGCGCAATCACCTCGTTGGCGCTGATGAAATTGTCCCGGTTCCGGTCCTGCGCAAAACTAAGTTCAACCGGCTGGCTCAAAAACTGGAAAAATGCGTTGATCTGCTCCGCGCCCGACACCGTGAACTTGTACACGTCCGACGTGTCCTCCGGACCCACATACCCCTCCACCGTCGCCTGACCCCCCGCCAGCGTCACCCCCTGCGCCGTGTTCACCAGCGACCCCGCCGTGTCCACCATCAGCGTCAGGTCATACGCCACCGACCCCGTGATCTGAAACACATCGATGTAGTACGTCCCCGCTCCCAGCGTCCGCGTCACCGACTTCCCGCCGCTCGCCGTCGCCGTGCCGTCGCCCACCGAGTCCCCTTTATCGATGATCCCGTTCCCGTTGAAATCCTCGAGGATCGACACCCCCGCCGCCGTGCCGCTCGGCGAAGCCCCGATCGCCGCCGTCACCACCGTCGAGCCCGTCAGCGTGAATTTGTAAAGATCCGTCGGGTCCGCCGCCCCCACGAAGTCCGGCAGCGTCCCCTTCCCGAACAGCTCGCCCAGAAGACGCGCCGCCCCCAGCGTGTTGCCTGCCCGATCCGTCGTCGTGTTGATCAGGTTGACCGTGTACGCCCCCTCCCCGCTGATCCGCCGCGCCTCAAAGTAATACGTCCCCGGCGTGTCGATCGCAAACGACAACGACCCCGGCGTCGACCCGTTCACCGTCGTCGTCGCCAGCGTCGTCGAGCCCCCGCGCCCCGCAAGCGTCACCAGGCTGTACGCAAACACCCCCCCGCCGGGACTGCTGATGTCCGCATGAAACTCGAACGGCCCGCCCGCCAATGTCGCAAACCGGTACACGTCGGCCGTGTCCACCGCGCTCAGATAATCCGTAAACGGCATCGTCGCATTCCCCAGCGTCCCGATGTTCCGCGCGCTCAGCGTCGAGCCCCCCGCATTGTCCGCCGGCGTGTAGTTCAACGTCAGCCGATAGTTCGACCCGCCCATCACCGCCGCCCCCGACGCCAACGCACTCGTCACCACAAGCGCATACGGCCCCGCGTTCACGTTCGCCGTGAATGTCCCCGAGCTGCTCAAATTCGTCGCCGACGCCAGCAGCTCGTTCGCCTTGTACAGCCCGTCATGGTCGAAATCAGCGTACAGCCCCACGTTCACGCTCACCCGCCCGCCCGCATCGTCCGCCACAAGCTCGTCCAGCTTCACAGTCAACGACCCGAATACCGGGTTGCTGAACCGATACGTGTCGATCGCATCCACCGCCGGATCGTTGCTCGTCCGCAGATACCCCACGAAATCATTCACCACCGTCGCCGTCGACGCCGGCAGCGTCCCCAGATTCCCGCTCTCGCTCGACGACGCCACGAAATCGCTCGTCGAATTCGCAAACGCAAACGCCCCCGGAGCGCCATCCACATTCATCGCCAGGTCGTACGTCTCATCGCTCTGCAGCGACCGCACGTTCAACGCGTAACTCCCCGCCGCAAAATGCCGCCGGATCTCCTCACGCCCGCCGCTGTCAGCCGCCGACTCCCCGATCACCACCTCCGACTGCGGCGTGTCGATATACATGTCCCCCGGCGGCGGACCCCCGAATCCCTCCGGATGAATCGCCACCACAATGTCCACATCCGCCCCCGCATCCAGCGTAAACGTATACCGGTGCACCGGCACCGTGCTCCCCCCCGTCACCACGATCTCCCCAGGCAAAAATATCCGCCCCGGCGACACCTCCCCAAGATCCGTCGATAACGTCGTCACCGACAACAGCAGCCGCGGCTCCAGCCACCCGCACTCAAACCCACGCCCAAACTCCCGCCGCACACCACGCCGGCGACGACTCCCCTCGCCACGCCCGCCGCCGGCCGCCAAAGCGCACAACCTCACGCAACCCATCCTGCGTCCTCCCCAATTTTGATGTGATTCTCCCAGAGAATACATCCGCCTTCACCCAACGCAAGCAAAATAATGTCGCGCCAAAATATCAATACGCAACAATGCGTAAAACCCTACGCAATCGTTAATTCAAACGCATCGATCGCTCAAACAACCTTCATAAAACCGCCGGCCCCCAGCCCCGCCACGCGCCCTTTCCCCCAACGGGTGATGTACGGGACTCGAACCCGCGACCCTCGGGACCACAACCCGATGCTCTAGCCAGCTGAGCTAACACCACCATGTTCTCGAGCGGGCCGCGCAACCGCACGGCCCGCCGAGCCACCAAGTCTAATTGGGGGGGGGGGGGGGGGGGGGGGGGGGGGGGGGGGGGGGGGGGGGGGGGGGGGGGGGGGGGGGGGG
>DASZZD010000017.1:0-12775 GCA_035545015.1 Phycisphaerae bacterium | reverse complement strand
CTAACACGTGCTGGGCTATTATCCCGCGCAACCGGCTTCCTGTTTTCTCCCAAAAGGCAAGAGGACCCTCGGGCAGGGAGCGTCTCGCCCTATGGGGGGGGGGGAAAACGCCATCGCCGGCTTTCATCCCCATCTCCGTGGTTGTTCGGTTGCGGCTTCGCCGCGCTGTGGTCTTCGTTTCTTCACCCCTTCGTGCGTTGGTCGTGTTTAGGTCTGGGCGATCGCGCTCAGGCTTCGCGCTCTTCGCTTTTTTCAGCGGCCGGTTCCGCGGGTTCCCCGTCGCCTTTGGCGCGGCGATCCTTGGCGCGCTTGACGATCTCGGTGATGACGGCGCCGGGGAGGAAGTCTTCGGTGCGCAGACGCTCCGCGACTTCTTCGACCGCCTGGTACAGACTCGAGCAGATGGCGTTGGCGCGGTCCTGCGCCTGATTGAGCAAGGCTTTCGCGGATTCGAGCCGCTGGTGGGGAGTGCCCTTCATGCCCGCGGCGATGGATTCGATCGCGGCGCGGATGCGCTGGCGGGTGCGCGTGCGGCGCAGAGGATCGGCGGCGCCGGCGCCGCGCTTTTCGGCCGCCATCGCGGTGAGCCAGAGGATCATGCGGGCCTTGGGCTGGTTGCGCGGAAGCATGATCTCCGTCGCCGCACGAACGGGGTTGCCGCTGACGTGGCGGATCGCAAGCCCCAGGTGCGCGGCGGCAACCGCCTGACCCGCTTCGTAAAACAAATAAGCGTCGCGCCTGTCCATTCTCTGAGCCCACATTTTGGACCCGAGAGTCTAGCCTTCAGGGCACAATTGTTCCATCATCATATTTACAAATCTTACCATTTCCCAAACCTCCGTCCGGACTCACGCGCCGCGCGACCCCGCCGCCCTTCCGCCGCCCACCTTGCCATGCGACGCGCCCCAATGCAAGCCCACCCCAGCCTAACGCCGCGAGGCTCAACATCTTTCGGACAAGCCCGGAAAACAGCCCACGACTTCAGCACGAAGTGATGAAGGAGCAAAGACCACGAAGATGCTGAGACAAGGCCGCCGTCCCCGCATCCAAATGCTCGCCGGGAAATATAGTGGAAAAGAAACGCCCATTTCAGTGGAGAAGCCCCCTGTTTCTCGCCCGCGCCTTCGTACTTACAATCGCGCCGCTTCTTCGCGCCGCAACAACATTTCCAAATCACAACTTTCGTGTCCTTCGTGCCTTTCGTGGCCAATTTACGTCGTCGTCGGTGGGGGGTCGTCCTCGTCCCTCCGTGCACTCCGTGTGCTCCGTGGTGTTTTGATTGCGGCTTCGCAGCGCTGTGCTCCTTCGTTTTTTCATCCCTTCGTGTTTTGGTCCGGCCGTTCGAGTATGCATGTCGCCGCGCTTCGCCAGACTCTGCATTCTTCAAATGTAATCCAGCATGTGGAAAATCCACGGCGTCCAGCGGAACGCCAGGGACAGCTTCATGGCGCCTTCCGCGCCCGTGGCGCCGGCGCCGCGCACCACCAGCCGGCCTTCCTCGATCGCCTGCGGGACATCCAGCCGATGCAACAGCAGCCGCGTCAACGTGCCCGCGTCCGCTTCCACACGCAACATCCCGCCGCCCGGGCCCGAGACGCCGCCGGACATCACCAGTGGCCCCATCCCCGGCGCCACAAATTCCATGCCCCCGGCGAACGCCTCGACTCCCCCCTCGCGCGCCGCGGATTTCTCCAGCCGCTCCAGATAGCGCTGCGCATGCAGCCACCGCGCCTGCATGACATACCCCCACCGATCCACGAATCCCGAGCGCGCCAGGTGCCCGCGATAAGGATCGTGCGCGGAGACGACCGCGCGAACCTGGTGGACATTCTTCGACCAGGCAAGCTCGCAGGCGGCGCGGATCAGAGCCGTGGCGACGCCGGTGTCCCACTGCCGGGTGGCCAGCTCCAGGATGTCCATGCGCGGGCGCTTGGAATGCCAGCCGCTCCATCCCACGACGGCATAGCCCATCAAGGTGCCGCCGCCCTCGGAATGCGTGCTGTCGCCCGCCCCGGTCCAGAGGCCCAGGATCTGGAACTGGTAGTGCCGCTGGTAGAAGTGGTGCGTGAGCGCGCCGTGCCAGAAGGCGGGGCCGCGCGCGACCGCGCCGCCGGTCTCGCGGTAAACCTCCTGATAGACGGACCACATCTGGCCCTGCCAGCGGCCTGTTCCCGTAAAGCCGGTATCGGAGGGCGTGATCGTTTGCACGTGATAGCGCGCCGCGCCCCCGGCCTCGGCCATCGAGCCCAGCCCTTCGTGCATGTCGAGATACAGGCAGCGAATCGACAGCACGGGATGAAAGCCGGTCTGTTCGTACCAGCGGGCCGCGGAGGAGCGCTCATCGCGCACGACGGCGAGCAGGACGTCGACCTCGGGGAGCAGTTCCGCCCAGGCGCCAAACGTGGCGCGCGTGGCCCGGCGCAAGCCCATCCGGGCGGCGAATTGATTCGAGGAAAGCCAGCCGGCGCTCAGGAAGGGATCGCCCGGCGCGGCCCGAAGCTCGCGCCGCGCCAGCGGCATGACGCCCGAGAGCGTGTCGCCCTCCGCGACCACCAGGGCGGTCATGCGATCGTGCGCCCAGGAATCCTCGGTGCGCGCGGTCGAGCCCGCGGTTTCCAGGGCCCGCAGCACCGATCCCCCCTCGCCCTCCCGCATGCGTCTGACAGTCATCATCCCCCAATCCTAACCCCAAGTGAACGTGCGCCACCAATTTTTCAGAGTTGCCGCGCCGCCGCTCTCAAAACGCCCCTTCATCCCAGAGGGAACCCTCAAATTTCTCCCCGGCGCCTTCGCACGACGATCGCGCCATTTCTTCGTGCCCCAACAACATTCCCAGATCGCAACTTTCGTGTCTTTCGTGCCTTTCGTGGCCAATTTACGTCGTCGTCGGCGGGGGAGGCGTCGGCGTCCCTCCGTGCCCTCCGTGTGCTCCGTGGTTGTTTGGTTGCGGCTTCGCAGCGCTATGGCCCTTCATCCCTTCGCGCCTCATGCGTAAGGATTCGCCTTGCCCATCTGCTGGAGCAGGTTGGCAATGCGCTTTTCCGTCGGCGGGTGCGTGCGAAACAGGCCGGCCACCCCTTCGCCGATTTCCTGGCGCGTCAGCGGCTTCATGATGAACATGTGGGCTTCGGCCGGCGGCACGTTCATCGGAATCTGCTTGTTCCCCACCTCCAGCTTCTTGAGCGCGGAGATCAGCCCCTCGGGCCCACCGGCGAGATAAGCGCCGGTGGCGTCGGCGGCGTATTCACGCGAACGCGAAATCGCCATCTGGATCAGCCCGGCCGCCAGCGGGGCCAGAATGATCATCAGAATCATCGCCACCAAATCCAGCGGACCCGAATCCCGGCTCCGCCGGCCGCCGCCGAACCACATCATCCAGTGCGCCATCATCGCAATCGCCCCCGCCATGACCGCCGCGATCGTGGAGATCAGGATGTCCCGGTGCTTCACGTGCGAAAGCTCATGCCCGATCACCCCCTCCAGTTCGCGCCCGCTCATCATCTGCATCAGGCCGGCCGTCACGCACACCACCGAGTGCTTCGGGTTGCGTCCGGTCGCGAAGGCGTTGGGCGCCTGCTCCGGCGAAAAATACAGCCGCGGCATCGGCAGGCCCGCGCGCTTGGCCAGCGTCTCCGTCATGTCATACAGCTCGGGTGCTTCCTCGCGCGTCACCGGCCGCGCGCCCACCGACGCCAGCGCCATCTTGTCCGAGAAAAAATAGGTCACCACCGACATGCCACCGCCGACCACCAGGCCGATGATCAGCCCCTCTTCGCCCCCGAACGCATAGCCAACCGCCAGGCACAGGCCCATCAGCAGCCCCAGCAGCATCGCCGTCTTTAACCCGTTTACAAACACCGTCATGTCCAGCACGTCCTTTTCGTTCGCAGGCTGCACGCACACCCCGGCAGCACCCTCGATTATAGCCTCATTTCCTCCCCTTCGCCCCCCGCTGAGCACGCTTTATTCCGTCCCGCCTTTCGACTCTTATTCCCTCGTTCAATCTGGCAGCCGGCTGCCACTCCGGCAGCCCATTTCTCGATCAATATTGAACTTTCGTTGGCTGAAAATGCGGCTTTCACGCTGGCACGCCGCTTGCAATTTATTCCTTCCGATACATAGCCACCTGCATACCTTGGTAAGAAAGGAGCCCAACCATGCTGGCACGCAGATCCGAATCCAACCCCCTGGAACTTGTCGATCGTGAATTCAACCGCCTCATGAACCGCTTCTGGGGCAACGGCGAAGTGCCCGCCACGCTCGCCCCCTACGCCGTCGACGTCCACGAAGACAGCGACCACTTTTATGTCGAAGCGGAATTGCCCGGGTTCAATCCCAACGAAGTCGATATCACGCTCGAAGATGGCGTGTTGACCATCCGCGGCGAACGCAGCTCAGAGACCAAGCCGGAAGACAAGGAGAAGAAAGACGGCCGGCAGCCGCTGCACGTCGAACGCCGCTGGAGCCGCTTTGAACGCTCTTTCACGCTGCCCACGGCGGTAAACGAAAACTCCGTCCGCGCCACCATGGACGGCGGCATTCTCACCGTCACCCTCGACAAACGCGAGGAAGTCAAACCACGGAAAATTCAAATTACCGCCGGTAACGCCGGAACGGGCAAATTCGTCGAACCCAAAAAATAAGCAATCCTCGTATTACTGATTGACTCCTACCACCAAGGAGGCCGGGCGGCCAACGCCGCCGGCCTCCTTTTCTTGTGGCATGGGCGTCCCCCCCATGACGGCCCCCAGGCCGCTCCATCACGCGCGAGACGCCCATGCCACGCGCGTCCCATCCCCTTTCCCCAGTTTTTCCCTACAATCCCCTTATGACGCCCCCCTACCCCATCATGCTCCACCTCGAGCATCGCCACGTCCTGATCGTCGGCGCCGGCACCGTCGCCCTCCGCAAAGCCACCGGCCTGCTCGAATCCGCCGCCCGGCTCACCCTCATCAGCACCGCCTTCGCCCCCGAATTCCTCGCCCTGCCGATCGAACGCATCACCGCGCCCTACACGCCCGATCATCTCGCACTTCATCCCTTCACGCTGGTCTTCGCCGCCACCGGCGATCCCGCCGTCAACGCCCGCATCCGCGCCGACGCCGCCGCCCGCGACATGCTCTGCTGCCGCTGCGACGCCGCCGCCGATTCCGATTTCGCCGGCGCCGCCACCGCGCGCGTCGGCGGTATCACCATCGCCGTCAGCACCGCCTCCGGCTCGCCCACCATCGCCGCGCAAGTCCGCGACCGCCTCGCCGCCGCCATCGATCCCGGCTGGCCGATCCTCGCCGAACTCCTCCCCGCCTGGCGCGCCCGCGCCCAGCAGGAAATCCCCAACGCCGCCGCCCGCCACCACCTCCTGCGCAAACTCGCCTCCGACGAAATGCTCACCCTTGCCCGCACACAGGGCCCCGCCGCCGCCAGCGCCCGCTTCGCATCCCTCCTCGCCGCCGCCCGCTCCGCCTGAGGACCCGCAGCTTCCCCGTATTCACCCTTTCTGAGTTTTGCGTTTCGCCTCTTCCCCCGACAATACCGCCATGCCCCTTCTCCTGCTCCTCCTTGCCGCTCTCTTCCTCGCCGCCTTCCTCCTCGCCCTCCCGCGCGCCCGCCGCCAACCCGCCTCACCTGCACCAGCGCTCACCCCCACCCTCGGCCTCCCCGCCTCCCTCATCCTCGCCGCCGCCACCCTCCTCGCCCTCGCGCTGCTCGTCTACCGCGCCCTGGCCGCCCGCTCCATCACGCTGCCCCTCGCCGACCATTTCGACGCCTTCCTCCTGCTCGCCCTCCTCCTCGACGCCGCCCTCCTCTATCTCCGCTGGACGCGCCGCTTCCGCTCCTTCGCCCTCTTCCTCCTGCCCATCATCGTGATCCTCCTGATCCTGGGCGCTATCCTCACGGCAGTCTCCCCCGCTCCCTATCCCTATGACAACGTCTGGACATCCCTCCATATCGTCTCCGTCATCGCCGGCGCCCTTTGCCTCGCCCTCGGGTGCGTCGGCGGCTTCGCCTACCTCCTCGCCCACCGCCAGCTCAAACACGCCCCCGCCACCTCCACCCTCCCCGCCCTCCCGCCGCTGGCCGCCATCGAACGCTTCAACATGTCCATGGTCTACGCCGGCTTCCCACTGCTCACACTCGCCATGATCACCGGCGCCCTCCGCCTCGCCCAAACCGCTCCGCCGCACTCCGCCCACGCCCCCTGGCTCTCCCCAAAACTCCTCTTCGCCTCCGCCGCCTGGCTCACCTACGCCATCCTCGCCCACGTCCCCCTCGCACCCCGCCTCCGCGGCCTCCACGCCGCCTGGCTCTCCATCCTCGGCTTCTCCCTCTTCCTGGCCACCTACGCCACCGTCATGTGGATGTAATCCTTCGCCGCCCGCGTCCCATTTTCCCCCGCTTCACCCGCCTTTTCACAAAGAACGAAAATACTCCTTCTTTTCCTCCCTGCCCTCCGGATTTTCCGCCTTTTTTTCCTCCCCTCTCCCGATAATCCATGCTACATTTCACCCGCACGTCTCACCCCTGGGATTTTCGGGAGAAGTTTCCATGCCTCATCGCCGCCCCCATCGCGCCACCCTCCTCGCCACCGCCGTCCTCGCCGCCATAGCTCCCGCGACCCTCCCCGCCGCCACGCTCAACGTCACCTGGGACGGCGCCACCGCGGACTGGACCGACTCTATTCACTGGGGCCTCGCCTCCGGCTATCCCGACAACAATCTCTCTCCCGGCACCGACTATAACGTCAGTCTCTCTGGTGGCACCATTGGCCTCAATGTTTCGACTACCATTGACCAGCTTTCGGTCAATGCTGGGAATTCTCGCACTCTCTCAGGAACTGAGACCCTCACCGTGACGCAGGGTTTGCTCATTTCGTCTGACTCCGAACTGCCGTCGTCCACCTTGGCGCTGGATGCCTCCCTCGTCGCCGCCTCCACCGCGCACTCCACCATCAATGGAAGTTTGGAACTCACAGATCGCGCCAGCTTTTCGAATAGCGGCACGCTCACGCTCGCCGCAGGGACGATCCGGGATCAGCGCAATACCGGGCAGTTTACAAACACGGGAACTCTCATAAGCACTCAACAGTCCGAGATCTTTGCGCTCAACTTCATCAACAAAGGAAATATCGACATTCAGTCCGGCACGTTGCTGCTCGACGCTTTCGCATTGGATGGCAACTCCGGCGCCCAGAGCACCGGCTCCGTGACTGTCGAAGCCGGCGCCAACCTTGAAGTGGTACAGTATCCGTTCAGCGCCAGCACCATCACCGGCGCCGGCAATGTCATTGATCTCTGGAACCTCACCGTCACGTTAACCTATTCACCCCAGGGCAATACCACCGTCGGAGGTACTTTGACGCTCGGGGGGACCACCTCGGCGTTCATGGCCGGCGGGTTGTCGCTCCAGCAGAACGGAGCGATTCTATCTGCGCAATCGCTCGCCTACGCCGGGTCAAACACTTGGGATGGTTTTTTTATTGGTACGAGCGCAACCACCAAGCTTACCCTCCAGAGCGGTGGCCAACTTTCGTATGATCCCTCCCTGGGTTTCGCCACCGCGGAGCTCGATGGCTCCAGTTCCATCGCCGACGCGACCACGCTTACCCTCTCGGACCAGGCCTCCTTTATCAATGCTGGTACACTGACCGTTGGTTACGGACTTATACAAGGCGTCGCCTCACGATATGGACATGCCGGAGTTTCCAGCTTCATCAATAGGGGGCAACTAATCGTCAATGACACCGGCTCCGGCTTTGCTATTTCAGACCAGTCCACCAATACCCTCACGTTTCTGAACACTGGCACCATCACGATCAATGCGGGACATTTCAAAATCGACGCCCTGGACGCCGGCTCCACGGGTACGATCAATATCGTCGATGGACAACTGCTTCTTGGCAGCGGACGAAGCTTTACTTTCGGTACTGATGGCGCACCAACCCTCACCGGCCTCGGGGGGGTGCTCGCCGTCGGCGCAACCGTCACTCTGCCGGCCGATTTGACCTTTGCGGGATCCTTCGGCGCTGGCACGATCAATATCATCGGCCCTCGAAGCCCCGGCGCCCGCCTTCCTTTCGTCGCGGCCCTGGCGCCCGAAACTCTGAACATCTACAGCGATGTCTCTTTCACCGGCAACATGAACCTTTCCGGAACCACAAGTATTGCGTCAGGAACCACGGCTCAATTCCTGGGCGTCGGCGCCCCGTTTCTCGCCAATCTCATCATCGATGGCACCGCGATCTTCACCCACACTCCTACCGTTTCTGGAACAGTCACCCTCGCCGGCGCCCTCGCCGGCGGTACTCTCCCTGGTCTGCATGGAGGAACCCTTTCTACCTCCGCTATCTCCACTGCCGTCCTGCAAATGGCCGGCGCCTGGTCCCAAAATACAGGCGCAACGGTAACACTTTCCAATGGCGCCTCACTCACTAACAGCGGCACTCTGACCGCCGCTCCCGGTGCCATCGTTTTGAACGACACAGCGTCATTCACCAATACGGGCACCCTCACCGTCAATGCAGCCTCCGGTACTTTCATCATCCAATCCGGCTCCCCCAGCGCGTCCTTTTCGAATACCGGCCTCATCTCGCTTTCCGCCGGCACTCTCACGCTCTCGCCATCCGCCGGCGCCACAGTCTCGGGAAGTATTCAGTCAAACTCATCGACGGCCCTTCAGATCGGATCCAACCTCACGCTCGCGGGAACTATCGCCGGCAGCGTGACCGTGCTTGTTCCGGCCAGCTCCACCCTCACGTTCGGAAACAACTTCAATTTTGCAACGCTGCTGAGACCTACACTCTCGGGCGCCGGCGCCATCCTCATCCCCACCGGCAATACCCTCACCCTCGCTTCTGATTCCCCCTTCTCCGGCGCCTATACCGTTAACGGCGCCCTCATCATCGCCGCCCCTCGAAACTCTGCCAAACCCACATTCCTTGTCACTTCCCCCTTCGCCCTCGCCGCCGGCGCCTCCTTCTCTTCCTCACGCCCCGTCCAATTCTCCTACGTCGGCAGCCTCGATATCTCCACGCTCGCCGGTACTTATTCCGCCTTTTCAACCTCCATCTCCAACCACATCATCTGGGCCACCGCTCCCTTTTCCACCGGCGATCTCACCCTCACCAATGGAGCCAATCTCATTGCCGATAACACCACCTTCACTGTCACCGGCAAAATTTTTATGACCAATGCTACGCTTATTTCCAACTCCCCCATCACCCTCTCCGCCGGCGCCACCTTCGCCGAACCTTCCCCCGATGGTTCCACGCATGACATCTTCGACGTCCCTGCCACTCTCCCGGCCGGTCAATCCGCTACCGCTACCGCCTCTCTCCTTATGAATGCCTCCATCTTCACCAACGACGGTACGTTCTCCATTTCCAGCCCCGCCGGCCAATCCCGCTCGATCACCGGTACCGACACCTTCAACAACAGCGCCGCCTTCATCACCGATGGCTCCATCTCTATCTCCACCATCACCTTAAACAACACCGGCACCCTCACCGTCAACTCCGGCGCCGCCACCTTCGCCCCGAAGGTCGGCTCACTCCTCGCCGGCGCCATCATCGTCAAACCCAACGCCTCCATCACTATCTCCAACGCCACCGTCCATCCCTCCTCCCTCCAAATCGCAGGCACCCTTACCCTCGCCACTTCCGCCACCCTCGATCCCTCTTCCACCCTCCAGAACTCCGGCCTCATCGCCCTCACCGGCGGCGCCCTCACCCTCGCCGCCCCCCAGGACCCCGCCACTACCGGCGACTTCGACGTCGCCGCCACTGCCGCCCTCGAATTCGCCGCCGATTACAACTTCTCCTCCCCCACAGGCCCCACCCTCACCGGCACCGGCACCATCATCATCGATCCCGGCGTCCTGCTCACCCTCCCCGTCGACACCGCCTTCGCCGGCACCATCGAAATCAATGGCGCCCTCATGCTTGCTGCCGCACGCAACCCCGCCAACGCCGACGCCTTCCCCGCCTTCACCGTCATCTCCTCCCCGATCCCCGAACCCGCAACAGCATCGCTCCTCGCACTCGCCACGCCCCTCCTCCTCCGCCGCCCCCGCTCCTCCCGCCACCACGCTCGTCCAATCGCGCAGCTCTGATGTGTCCGCTCAGGCCCGCTCCGCGCCCGCTGGCTCGGCATGCTCGCCCGCCGCCTCCCCCGCCTCCCCCGCCTCCCCCCCCACCGGCAACTCCACCACAAACGTCGCCCCCTGTCCCACCCCCGCACTCTCCGCGCGTATCTCCCCCCCATGCAACTTCACCAAATCCCGCACGATCGCCAGCCCCAGCCCCAACCCGTCCCCCGCGCTCTTCCTGGTCTCCCCCACCTGCCAGAACCGATCGAACACCCGCCCCAGATGTTCCGCGTCGATCCCCCGCCCGCTGTCCGCCACGCGCACCACCGCCCATCCATCATGCCTTCCCACCTCCACCCGAATCCATCCGCCCGCCGGCGTGAATTTCACCGCATTGCCCAGCAGATTCCCCACCACCTGCTGCAATCGCGCCCAATCCCCCATCACCGCCAGCTCCCCCGCACACTCCTCCTCCAGCCGCAGCTCAATCCCTTTCGCCGCCGCCCCCGGCCGCGCCGCGCACACCGCCTCCCTCACCAGCGCCCGCATGTCCACCCGCTCCATCTCCAACCGCAGCTTGTGCGCGTCCAACCGCGCCACATCCAGCAAATCCTCGATCAGCCGCTGCTGCGCCCCAGCGCTCCGCCGGATCGCCTCGATCCCCTCCCGCACCTCCTTCGACGCCTCCATCGTCCCCAGCAAATCCCCCCACATCACGATCGCCGACAGCGGATTGCGCAATTCATGCGACGTCACCGCCAGAAACCGGTCCTTCATCGCATTGGCCTTCTCCGCCGCCTCCCGCGCCTCCCGCTCCCGCACCAGCAGCCGGTCTCGCTCCGCCACCGCCTCCTTCAGCCGCACCGTCAGGTAACTCGTCAGCAGCGATACCGCCAGAAATACCAGCAGCCGCACCACGTTCGTCGCGTTGAAATCAATCGAACCGATCGGCGCGGTAAAAAAGTAATCGTCCGCCAGACCCGCCAGCGCCGTCGCCAGCAATCCCGGACCCCACCCGTCCAGCCACGACGCGCACAGCACCGCCAGAAACAAAAATGGAACGCTCGGCCGATCGATCAACCGCAGCAGCAACAGGTTCACCCCCACCGCCAACGCCACCAGCGCCGCCGCCCGCCCATATCGCAGCACCCGCAGCGTTGATCGTCCTGTCCACATGGCGCGCCGTCCCTGCAACCGCCCACATCCGCCATTCTCTTTTCCGAATGCCCAACTATAGGCGTCCCCCGCCGCCCCGGCTACCCGCCCCCTGGCAACCGCCTCCCGCCCATGTCCCCCCGCGCCCCGTGGCATGGGCGTCCCGCCCATGTCGGCCAACAGGCCGTCCCGCCCCCCCACCCCCAGCAACCTCCTCACCTCCCTCGCCACTCCAACCACCCTCACCTCCCCACAGGCCCGCCCTCGAGAGCTTTGCTTTTCGCGGAACCCTCCCCCACCCGCGGCGCATCACCCCCGCACTCCCCCGCCCCCACCTCCTACCCGCCCACCAACCCCACCGCCCCCGTCCCATTCTCCGCGTCCTCACTCCCTCTCTCATTTATTTAAAAATATCTCCACCCTTCAATCATCCCAATCCTGCCCCCCCCCCAAGAACCCTTAAGGCTCACTCGCCATCACCCGCTCCGTCACCTCCGCAACCCGTTCCCGAAAGTTCATCCAGCACCTCTATCGCCGCCGCCGCTCATTCGTCGCCGTCCACACCGCCCCCGCACCGATCAACAGCCCCACCGCCGGAACCGCCATGCATATCGCCCCCAGCGGCGGCCCATCCCCGTTCCCCGCCCGCGCCTCCCGCCAAATCTCCACCCCCCACGCGCACGCCGCCAACGCCATCGCCACCGCCACCCCACGCAAAAATCGCTTCTCTCCACCACTCATACGATAACTCCGCCATCGCCCCGCCTCGCTGCACCCACGCCGAATGCTCTCCCGCACTCCGGACATCGCCCCACCGTGGCCCGCAAATCATACCCGCACCCCGCACACAACCCCTTCGCCACCCGCCCCCGCCGCCGCCGCCATCCCCACCCCCACACCCCCGGCAATACCCCAAACACCCCCGCCACCACCAGCGTCGGCATGCCGAGATAACGATCGTGAACCATCGCCACCCCCGGCCTCGGCCATACGTCCGGCATCGGCGGAGAGCGCACATCCAAATACACAAACCCCGCCCGATTCCACCCCGTGTGCATAAACGCCGGACTATCTTCATCCCCAGGTGTTACCCGCCGCGGATACCAGGACAGCCGCGAATCGCTGGGCACATTGCTTGTGCTCACCATCAACCGCCAGTGCCACGACTGTACGCTCCAACTCCCCGCCGGCCCGCCGCACCCCACGATGTCATTCACCCACACCGCCCGCACCCGCAGCCCCACCAGCGCCGCGCACAGCATCAACGAAATCCCCGCCACCACACGAAACATCCACCGCATATGGCGGTCCTCCATCACCTCCGCACACCCGCACGCCCAAAACCGCCCGCACATCATACCCGCCCACGACCCTCCCCCGGTCCCCGCCTCCGTGCCCTCCGTGTCCTTCTATGAAATCCCGCATCCAGTCAAGCCCTTTTTTCCGCATTAGATCGGCCCATTCTTCTATCCGAGCTCGGCAAGCCGCCTGCCCATGTGGATGATCCGATGATCGAAGAGGAGCTGCCCCATCTCTG
>DASZZD010000016.1:0-81201 GCA_035545015.1 Phycisphaerae bacterium | reverse complement strand
CACCCCCCACCACTGGTCCGCGGCTTCCTGATCAGATCTCTCACTGTCCCGCCTCCAGCGCATCCCGCACCTGATACGCATCCGCAAACTTCCCCGCCTCAACCCCCGCCGCCACCGCCCGCCGCCGCGCCGCCGCCTCCTTCTCCCGCCCCGTCATGTCCTCCAGCCGCTCCGCCATCGATGGCTCCGATGCCGCCGACGCCCCCAGCGACACCTCCGCCCGCCACTGCCCCTTCACCTTCACCAATCCCGCCGCACCGCTCTCCGCCAGCAGCACATTCCCACGTCCCTCGTTCACCAGCTTCGCCCGATCCCCCTTCACCTCCCACGCCATCCCCTCCGGCGGCTTCACCTGCGGCAACATCACCACCCGCCCCAGCGCCGTCTCCACCTCCTCCTCCCCAAACCGCTTCACCGCCGCGCTCCACACCGCCCCCGCACTCGCAAAATCCTCCGCCATCAGCGACGCATACTTGTCGTCCATCCCCCCCGCATCCCCCGCCACCACCATCAACCCCCGCACCCTCTTCGCATCCCCGCTGAGCGCCGCCTCCCGAAACGCCGCCATGAACCCCTCCGGTGAATCCGCCCGCACCACTTCCGCCGCCGGCACGCTCGCCGCTCCCGCCCCTCCCCCCGGCAACTCCTTCGGCATCAGCGCAAACCCCCCAAACGTCACCCACTCCCGCTTCCGCCACTTCACCACATACCCCCCAATATCATCCACATCCACATTCACAATCCGCTGCTCCGGAATCCGGTCCCCCCACGTCGACCGATCAAACGTCACCGACGGCGGCAGCGTCTCCGGCACCTCCTTCCCCTCCTTATCCACCACCCCCACCACCACCTCCACATCCGGCACGTGCCGCTGCTCCCACTTCACCCACGTCTCTCCGCCATACGTCGTGCCGGTCGACGTCTGCTGCTTCCGAAACGCCGCCTCCGGCGCCGCCACCTTCACCTTCACCCCGCCCGCATCCACCTCCTCCCCAACCCCCACCTTCCCCGCCACCGTCCACGCCCCCGCGCTCACCCCCACCGTCACCTTCCCCTCCTCGCCCACCGCCTTCAACGCCAACTGCCGCCGCGCCGTCCCATAGCCCCGCCCCCGCGGCTCACTCACCGACGGATCCTCCACGCTCACCGCCGCCACCGCGTCATCCGCACTCTTCGCCTGCGATCGCCCATCCCCCCACTGCGGATCCCACGCCACCGCCCGCCCCTCCGCATCCCACCAGCAATCCACCCATTCCCCCGGCCGCGTCACCCCCACCAGCCGCACGATCCCCCCATCGCTCAGCTTCCTCTCCCACGCCGCGCCCACATCATCCGGATTCTTCTTCCCATGCGCGTTCCACGCAATCGCCTGGTCCGCGTCGGTGATCACATCGTACACCCCGCGCTCCACCACCTCCTTCCCCGGCTCCCGCCGCACATACGCATACTCCGCATCATTCGCCGCGAACGCCTCCCACACCGACAGATGCATCAGCTTCACCCCGCCGGCCGTGGTCACCTCCCGCTCAAACACCACCGCATCCCCCACCGGCACGTCTCCCGCATATCCAAATTTCTCCTCCACGCTCGCGTTCGGCGGCCCATTGAACACCGCCGTCACTTCTCCCGTGACGCCCCTTAAATCCAGCCGCACCGCCCCCTTCTCGCCGCGCGCCCTCACAGTCCCCGCCACCTGCGCCGTTACCGCTCCCTCCACCCCCGCCTTCCGAATCCCGCCGCCCAAAGCGCCCCCCTCCAGCCCGAAATCCCCATCCCGCCGCGATCCCACCGCATCATTCATGCTCGCCCACGCCGCCTGCGTTGGCTCCAGCAAAACATCCTCCGGCGCCTGCGCCAGCGCCGCACGCACCGCCCCAGCGCTCCCCGCGTACACCCCCTCCCCAGCCCCCTTCACCGCCCCCAGCGCCGCCGCCACGCGCCGCGCACCCGCCTCATCCGTCATCACATCCCACCTCACCATCATCGCCCGCTGACCCCCCATCGCCGCCGGCCCAATCACCAGCGGCTTCTCCACAATCCCCGCCCCATGCGCAAACTCCGCCAGCACCACCGCCACCCCCACCGCCGCCCCCGCGCCCGCCGCCATCGCCGCCTTCACCTTCATCCATGTCATCATCTTCGCCGCTCCTTTCGCAATCACCGCCGCATGCCCGCTCGCCCCCACGCCCACCGCACCAATCACCCGCTCCGCCAACGCCACCGGCGCCCCCTTCGCCCCTTCCGCCACCAACAATCCCGCCACCCCAGCCCCCGGCACCACAAACCCGCGCCCCGCAAAAAACCGCCGCAACTTCACCAGCCCCCGCTCCGCACGCTTCTCCGCCGCATCCTCACCAATCCCCAGCACCACCCCCGCCTCCCGCGCCGTCTTCCCCTCCAGGTACCTCACCACCACCGCCGCCCGCTCCTTCTCCCCCAGCCGCCGCAATCCCTGATCCAGAACCGCCCCCGCCTCCGACCCCTTCGCCTCCACAGCCGTTTCATCACGCATCGCCGCCGCCTCCCGTTCTCGCCGCCGCCGCCGACCCTCCGCCTTCCGCACATTCCGGCAACAATACCCCGTCACCCGATGCAGCCACCCCCCAAGCTTCTCCCCATTCACCTTCCCCGCACGCTGCGCCAGCAGCAAAAACACCGCCTGCACCACATCCTCCGCCTCCCTCCCCGGCCCACCCCCCGCCCCCAGCATCCGCCGCCCCGCCCCATACACCATCCCCACATGCCTCCTCACCAACACCCCAAACGCTCCCTCATCCCCCGCCGCATATCTCCCCAGCAACTCCCCATCCGTCAAACTTTCCAATCCATCATCCATCACCCCCAGTATCCGCCACCCCCTCCCCTTCCGACAACATTCCACAAAAATCGCGCCCACCCTCCCCCCACCACCCCTCGCCCCCACCCTCATATACCACCTCCCAACAAATTCACCTCGCAACCACCACCAGCCCCACTCCCCGGAAACGCACCACCGAACCCCCGCTTAGCCGCCTGCCTCGGGCAGGCGCGTTGGCAAAGAGGGCTCAACGCCCTCTTTGCCAAATCTGTCTGGCCCCGCCTTGTCAACCGCAACGCGCCACCACAAGCCCCACCGCGAACGCCACGAACGAGCCCAAAAAACCGATACCTCCATTCAATGGCGTAACCACCAGCAGTTCAACCATCGTCACCCCAACCACAATCGCGACACTTCTGCCAAGCGGCCGCGAACGACACGCGAAATAGAACGGAACCGAACCGATCAACCCCGCAAAAGCAGCCCCCATCGCCATCACCGGAAACACCAGGGGATCCTCAAACGGCCTCTGCCCGTACGCCCCATCGCTCGCCGGCAGCGTCAACGTCATCACCACCACGAATGTCATCGCAAACAGAAATGCCATCGCGAAACTCACCGCCGCCATCACAACGAACGGACGCCGTAAAGTCTTCGCCGGTGAGGCATAATCCATCGCGGGAGGTTCCACCATCACAAAGCCCCAGCCATACAACTCGACTCCCTGCGCCGCCACCGGAAGACCATCTCCGGCCCGCCGCGCCCATTATCCTCCTCCCCCGCCTCTCTGCGAGCAAATCCCGCTGTCTGTACTCCGCTTCAAAACGCCCCGCGTCGGACCCAACAACACTTCGCACACCCTGCCCCAAGTTTAGCGGCGTTGCAACGCAACGCCCTCCCCTTCCAGCCCCCAACCCACTCGCCCGACCTGCAGCCAACTCCTTCAATAGTTCCCGACAAAGCAGAACTGAATCTCCCGCGCGTCCGCATCGTCGAGCAGATTTTCGACCGCCATCAATGTTTCAATCGCCGCCTCGAGCCGTTCCTCGGGAAGCCTGCCCTTTGCCCTCCCGGTAATACGCGATCACCGCGCGCACTGCTTTCAACCCTTGCACGCTGGATGCCACGGGCCGGTCCCCTTCCCATACTCACCCTCATATACGTAAAAATCGTTCACACAATCAACACCCAGCACCGCTGCCGCATCATCCCACCAGTGATGCGCATCCGCGAACCGCTCCGGCTCGACCGCCTTGAGATGATCGATGCCAGGTATGGGCCGTTGCAAACGGATGCGCAGCTTTTCCATCAGGACGCTCCTTCCACTCCCCCCGCCCTCATTACGCCGCCACGGCGATTGCTTCGTCTCCCGCGTCGCCACCCATCCTGGCGGCATGTCGGCCAACTCCGACACCGACGGATCCCGCCGCACGATCTCACCCAGCCCGACCAGCGCCGCGTCCGCCCTATCGAACGTCCTTCCGTCCAGAAACTGCCACCCGTCATCCTCCAGGTCATGCGAAACGTACAGAATCGGCGCCGCGCCTGAAATGATCGACCGAAGCGTCACCGTCGCACAATTCCGCGGTTGATCAAAACGGCCAATCGGACTTTACCACCGGAGCCTGCTGTTTCGCCCAATCGAGAAAAGTTCTCAAAAAAAACTCCAGCTTCGACGGATCGCCCGCAGCTTCGAACACATTCCCCTTTACCGAAATCGAATGCCAGGTGATCGAAGTGGGATGCCCTGCACCTTCGTCCTCCTCCAGTCCTTCGGCAAGCGTCGCGAATGGGCGACTCTCAAGAGCTGTTCCCGCAAGATTAATCCTCAACAGCCATCCGGGATTGTCGAGCGACTCAATCCTGACCCCGAAATCATGCTCCCACTCCCCGTCGCACTGGTCCGCGTACCATTGCTGAATACGTTCAAGGACACTGGGCATCAGGGCTCCCAACGAAAACTTGTGTAGTCACCACCACGACGCCCACAACGACCACTGGAACAACAAACAACATCGTATCGCGACATGTGCGCACGCACAGCATTACCTCAATTCCGCATGCATGGGTACATGAAGGCGATGCCGCCATTGCGCACAAGTGCGTATCCATTCTCACCGGCCGCTTCCTCCCACATGCCCGTGTCATACCACCACAATTCATCGCCGATCCGAAAGCGTTCGCAGTACCAGAGCCGAAACTCTGACACGGTCCGCCCGGGATCCGCGAGTGGGAGGCGAGACAGTCGATCGACCTCCTCTTCAAAAACAACCCGCCGCTGAAGCCAATTCTCTTTCATAGTGCCAAGCGGCTAAGCCGCAAAACGGAGCACGTCGTTGCCGGCTCACGATGAATGCGTGGCCGCACGATAAAAACATATATCCTGAATCGCTACGAGCCGGTCCGCGGCAGCGCTTGTCATCTTGCCACCACACCTCCATACCCCGGCTGCCATGGGCGCGCCTGCACACCAGCAACATCGCCCCGAGCCAGTTGCTCCCACAGCGGCAGCGCCATCAACGGACCCGCAAGCCGTTGATGCATTGCCAGAGTACCGCGGGCAGCGAGATTTGTAAGAATCACAAGCCCAGAGCCGAACACGCTGATAGTCCAGCCTGAGGAGTGAGTGAGCCACACGTCCGGATGTTCGACGTCTGCCGGATCGATGCCCACCAGGAGTTGCGCCATTCGCTCAGGCGTCACGTCCCTCTCTGACTCGCCCTGCTGATTCGAAACGTAGAACGACATCTGCGGAATAACCCCAATTGGTCTCGATACTATCCGAACCGCCCCAGTTTCCCGCCCGGATCGCACACTGCTATTATTCCCCGCACTCGCCTACGTCACCACCAAAATCTCCTACCGTCCACTCCCCACATTGCGCCCAACACCCAAGGTCGCGCCCTCCTCGCCTTCCCCCCCCCGCAAAAACCCCCACCAAAACCCAAACTTCCCGGGAACCTTTCCCCGCCCCCATCCGTTCTCTCTAGGCGACACCCCTTTTAGCGGTCGGCCTTGGCCGACATTGTCCCCGTCGCACCGGGAGAAGATCATGAACACCACCCCCGCCCCCTTCTCGGCCACACCCCCTATCCATGCCCAAAAACGCGGCAGCCTCGCCCTCCGCCGCCAAAAGCAGCCCCGCGCCCCTTCCACCCCCCCAAAAAATCGTCATCCTGCTATCGCGCCCTTTCTTCGCGCCCAAACAAAATTCCCAAATCTCCGCTTTCGTGTTTTTCGTGACTTTCGTGGCCAATTTACGTCGTCGTCCGTCGGGGTGGGGGGGGATCGTCGTCACCCCTCCGCGCCCTCCGCATTCTCCGCACTGTGTGTCGAATTCCCCCAAAACCCCGATACACAACGGCAAAAACCCCACATCTGCAAAAACACAACGGCAAAAACTCACCCTTTTTTGCAAAACACCCCAAAATCTACGAGCAAAACCCCACCTCCTCTCCCCCCACTTCCCCCTTCCCTGCACCAAGTTTCAAAAACAATTGAACTTTCGCTACAATACCCCCTCACCCCACCCGAGGCGCCCATGACCACCCTCCTCCACCCCCCGGCACCCCCCATTGAGCCCTCACCCCTCAATCCTCAGAACTTCGCCGACCCCGCCCTCCGCCCCATCGCCGAAAAACTCCTCGCCCACACCCCCCTCGACTTCGCCGACGGCATGGCCCTCTGGAACACCCGCGACATCTTCTCCCTCGGCCAACTCGCCCACCACCTCCGCACCCAACGCCACGGCAACCTCGCCTTCTACAACATCAACCGCCACATCAACTACTCCAACATCTGCGCCCTCTCCTGCAAGTTCTGCGAATTCCAGCGCAAACGCGGCGAAGCCGGCGCCTACGAATTCTCCCACGACGACATCTTCCGCATGGCCGGCGAAGCCGCCGCCGCCGGCGCCACCGAAATCCACATCGTCGGCGGGCTCCACCCCTGGCTCCCCTTCGACTGGTACCTCGACATGCTCCGCGGCCTGCGCAGCCGCTACCCCCGCCTCCACCTCAAAGCCTTCACCGCCATCGAAATCAACCACCTCACCAAAATCGCCAGGCTCTCCACCCGCGAAGTCCTCATCGCCCTCAAGGAAGCCGGCCTCGGCTCCCTCCCCGGCGGCGGCGCCGAAGTCTTTGACGACCGTGTCCACGATGAAGTCTTCAAAGGTAAGCTCCGCGCCGATGGCTGGCTCGACGTCCACCGCACCGCCCATCAGCTCGGCATCCGCACCAACGCCACCATCCTCTACGGCCACATCGAAACCCGCGAAGAACGAGTACGCCATCTTCTCGCCCTCCGCCAACTCCAATCCGAAGCCCCCGCCAATAGTGGTTTCCAAACCATCATCCCCCTGAGCTTCATCCCCGACGGCTCCGAGCTCGGCCACCTCCCCGGCAACACCGGCCTCGAAGACCTTAAAATGCTCGCCATCTCCCGCCTCATGCTCCCCAACTTCGCCCACGTCAAAGCCTTCTGGATCATGCAATCCATGAAGCTCTCCCAGGTCAGCCTCAACTGGGGCGTCGACGACCTCGACGGCACCGTCGTCTGGTACGACATCACCAAACGCGAAGCCGCCCGAGGCGACCGCAAAACCCACCAGGAACAAACCGTCGACACCATCCGCCGCCTCATCCACGAAGCCGGCTTCACCCCCATCGAACGCGACACCCTCTACCGCCACGTCATCCGTCCCGAAGGCAGCGCCCCGACCAACTGGACCCTGGCCTCCTGAATGTTTTGCGTTTTGAGTTTTTTCCGGAACTTTCCCGCCCCCAATTCCGTTTTCCAAGGGATCCCCGCGACCGGAGTCCCAACCATGCCTCAGCCCTGCCCCTATTGCAATGCCTCCGAAGCCTCCCGAGTCCGCTTCACCCCCTGGGGCGGCGTCGTCGGCCCACGCCTCTTCTCGCTGGTCAAGTGCACCGACTGCGGCAAACATTTCAACGGCCGCTCCGGCACGCGCGTCGAAAAAGCCATCCGCCTCTACACAACCGTTTCCTTCGTCCTCCTCGCCCTCCTCGTCGCGCTGATCATCCACACCTACGCCGGCGATCACTCCGCCGCCACCCCCGCTCATCAGCATGTCGCCCAATCCCCAACCCTACCCACGCACCGGTTGCCCCGAAACGCTTAACCCGCGCAGTGTCACCAGGGCCCCCAAGCCCACGCCCGCCGCATCCAGGATCGCCGTCGCCGACAGAAGCTGAAATCCCCCAGCTTCCGGCCCCGTCGCCGCGACCACGAAAAAGACGATCGCCGTCCCCACCGCCGCCACCACCAGCAGCACCGCCGCGATCACCCCCGCCTGCCGCGGCTGCAACCGCTCCGGAACGCACCGCCGCAACGCACAGATTCCGACCCCCGCGAGCCACAGGATGGGGAACGCCGGAAAGATAAGGATTCGCATGGCCGTCGACGCATATTCCGTCACCGCCTGCGAGGTGGCATAGCTGTAGAACTGCGATCCGCCCAGCAGCACGGCGCCAATCGCCAGGATCGCGACGCCGCCGACAATCATCGCCCCTCCCAGCCCGCGCCACGCCCCGCGCGGAAAGCCGAGCAGGTAAACGCCGAGCCCCGCCGCCATCAGCACCGCTCCCGCACTGCCGGCCTTGGTCGGCGAGGTGACCAGCAGAATGGCGCCGACGTTGAAGACGATCATCGCCACCACCCACGCCCGCGGCCGACCGCTGCCCCGCGCTTGTCCGGCCCCCGCTCCCTTGCCGCTGATCCCGAGCGTCCCGGCCCAGGCGAGGGTGATCCACAGGATCACGTTGGGCAGCACGCCGACGGCGGGCAGGAGGAAGAGGAGGAGCCGGATGTCCGGATTGGCCGCCAGATCGACGGTGGCGAAACGGAAGCGGAGAAGCGTTTCGGCGGCGGCCCAGACGAGGACCCACTGGACGGTCAGGAGGCGCCAGAGGTCGATGAGGTCGAGGCCGCTTTGCGCGTCACCGGTCGGGGCGGTGCGACTTGCCGGCGCGGGTTCGAGGCGCTTGGCTGCCATGCGCAGCTCGCGCAGGACGATGACGACGGCAGCGAGCGCGATCGCGACGATTCCCGAGCGCAACAGGCCATCGGTGATCCCCATCGAGACGCCGCTTTGTTCCGCCAGCAGGCCCAGCGCGTCGAGAACGATTCCGCCGGCGGCCAAAACCGTCGCCGCGATCGACCAGCGCCGGCTGGCGATGGCCAGGAGCAGCAGGGCGAGTGGGCCGGCGAAGATGTCGAGCTGCCGCCACTGCACCATGGCGCCCAGGTTGTTCTCAAGCGTGGGCTTGGCGAGGATTTCCATCGCGAGCACGAGCCGCCAGATCGCGGTCATCAGCAGGAGGGCGATGAGGATGATGACGGGTGCGCGGGCGATGGGTTCGGCGGCGCGCAGGCGCAAGGCGGGGGCGTTGCGCTGTGCGTTGGGAGCGGAGGAGTATTCGAGAGTTGCCGGTTTTGCGCCGTCGGATTTCATGGCCGCATCATAGAGGATCACGGTGCGCGTCGCGACCGCGTCGCCGTGGTGTGCGGTTGCGGTTAGAGTGGCCGGGGATCAGGAGGAGTTTTCGATGTCCAAGCGTCATGATGGTCGCAATCCCGCACAGCTTCGTCCCATTTCGATTCGCCGGCATTTCACCCGGCATGCGGGAGGCAGCGTGCTGATCAGCTTCGGCGACACGCGCGTTCTGTGCACCGCGATGCTGGAAAAAGATCTGCCGCCGTGGCTGCGGGCGAAGGGGCCGGGCGCGGGCGGGTGGCTGACAGCGGAATATGGCATGCTGCCGTCGTCCACGACCACGCGCAAGCGCCGCGATTCCGGAAAACCGGACGGGCGCTCCGTGGAGATTCAGCGGCTCATCGGGCGGGCGCTGCGTTCCTGCATCGATCTCGCGCAGCTTGACGGCCTGACGCTTTTTGTTGATTGCGATGTTTTGCAGGCGGATGGCGGCACGCGCACGGCGGCGATTACCGGGGCGTGGGTGGCGGTGATGGATGCAGTCACGGCGGCGAAGAAAGCGGCGGTCCTGGCCAAGACTGCCGAACCGATTCGCAACCAGGTGGCGGCGGTGAGCGTCGGCATTGTCGAGGGCACGCCGGTGCTCGATCTCGATTATGCCGAGGATGTCGAGGCGCACGTGGACATGAACGTCGCGATGTTGGCGGACAACACGTATGTGGAGGTGCAGGGGACGGGCGAGCATGCGACGTTTTCGGCGGCGGAGCTGGAGAAGATGCTGAAGCTGGCGTCGGCGGGGATCGCGGAGTTGCACGCGGCGCAGCGGAAGGCGCTGCATCTCAAGAAAGCGTTTCCGCGCGCGGCATCGGCTCGCTGATGCGCACGGATGGCAGGAGACTCGGGTGGCGAGCGGGTGTGCAACGACAACGGGAACCTGACCTTTGATGGCACGCAGGTGTACACCTATGATGCGTGGAACAGGCTGGTGGGCGTGGCCCACGGCTATACCGATGGGAGCGGCGACGTGCAGAGTGGCGAGACGTTCGACACGATGAGCTATGACGGCCTTGGAAGGCTGATCACCGAGGCGATCTCAGGGGAAGGCTCGGGGCATGATCAGACCTACCAGAACTACTATGACGGCGATCAGCTCATCGAGCAGAAGACCGGCGATGATGACGGCTCGGGAGCGACGATCAAGCAAAATGTGTGGGGCCTGCAGTACGTCAATGATCTGGTGCAGACGGCGGTGAACTCCAATCCCGGCACGGACAACACCTGCGACACGGCCTACACGGCGCTGCAGGACGCTGGCTGGAACGTGAAGGGGATCGTCGACTCTTCGGGAAACCTCGTGCGCGCTCTGACTGAAATCAAGGTCAGAACATCAATTCGTGACATGTTTTATTCAGGGGCCATTTTTGAAATACGGCGTGTTGATATCTAAACTCATGCAGATATGGAAGCCGGGGAATAAATGACTGGCTATAATTATCTTGGCGGAAGCAATGCAACTGTGGGGGACTACCAAATACACGGCACGGCAACAATGGCGAAGCCATGTTCGGTTGCACTTTCCTTGGATTACACGTGGAACGATATTATTGACCCAAATTACCGTTATAGTTCGGATCCTATGAAGGCCTCCATGGGACGTGCCATCTCCCATGGAAAGGCGAAAGACTACACCATCAAAGTGAAATGGCACGAAGATGCAACTTTAATCAGGGATCCTGAAACCAAAAAGGAAGTGACGGCCAGCGGGTGGCCCTTTGAGACCCGCAAGCACAGTTATCGTCCACCACCACCACCACCACCACCACCTCCGCCGATTAAATGGACCTTTCCCATACACGTAATAGCATAAGCGAGCGTTAGCATTTTTATATTGAGATAGCTATGTACATTTTATTGCGTGAATATGATTACGGATAATATGCCAATAAAAGCGAGACGTATTGCGGCGGCTGTACTTGATTGTTTATTTCTCGGAGTCGCATGGTGGCTGCTAGCCAATATTCTATTTATCTTATCGTTTGCGGATTCCACGCCTCGAATTTATTGGACTCCATTACTTATCCTGCCTTTTGGATATGTTGGTATTGAAGTGCTTCGGGGCGCAAGTACCGGCAAATATCTTTTGTCGCTGGAGGTGCGAACATTAAGGAATGAAAAACTTTCCAGTGACCAGGCCTTTTTGAGAGGAGCAGTTAAGACGACGCCATTCTTTCTATGGATTTTAGCATTATTCACTCGGTCAGAAACTCTAGTGACCATAGTACTGTACTTATCCTTATATATGATTGTGGGCATGACTGTAATTTCCATGCTTTTGATTTGTATAAAAGGAGTATCATTGTGCGACATTATCGCCCGTACTCAAGTAATACGAATTCATAAAGAGGCCCGGGGTTTTCCTCTTGACGTTTGAACTGTAACAAGTGTAACGAAGCATTTGTACTGGCCTAGGGTAAATTAAGGTATATAAAAGTGTGAAAATTTAACGACCTAATGCGCACTGCCAGGGCCGTCGGCGGCGGCCTTATCATCGCCATCATGTCCTTTGATGGTAAATGCACGTTCGCTGCCGGCAGGTACCTCAGGCAGCTCGTCGCGTGATTTCTACCACCGGCAACCGAGGGTCGCCCCGACAACGCAACCGTCGCACGTCACCTGAAGGTGTATCACGTGGTCGATGGCGCCAAGGGCAGCGTGGTTGCCTCTTCCAATACTTGGACCAGCGGCACCAGCCGAAGCATCCAGTTCGTCACCGATGGCAAGTCCATGGGCCGGCCCTTCTGGAGCAGCTTCCCCGATGGCTTCCCCTCGGGCAAGATCGGGCTGTACATCAATGTGGCGGGCATCAAGTTCAACGATGTCTCGTACTGGCAGGTGGGAGCCAGCACGCCTTTGACCGCCCGCTGGACGAGCTACGTGCCCAATGTGGATGCGATCGAGGGCGGCAGCAACTTCGACATGATCGATCCGACGACCGACACATTGACCCTTGGCGGCTGGTCGAGCTTGATCAGCCCCGAGCCGGTGCTGTTAAACAACCTGACGCTGGCGCGCTTCCAGGCGACCTTCTCGGTCAACTATGAAGGCTCCGCGGCGATGAACTTCCTCTTTGACGCCCAGGGGACGGACTTGCGATACCTTGTGGGGCTGCAGAGCGATGGCACGAATGTGGCGGTGACGCTTACCGGGCCGGATGGCTATAGCATCAGCCCCTCGAGTTCGAGCGTGGGCATCACCAGCATCGGCAGCTCCGATACGGTGTGGGTGCAGGTGGAATTGACCGGCACGACGCTGGTGGTCAAGCGGATCAAGAGCGCTACGGCGCCCAGCGACAGCGACTGGGCCAGCGCCACGGATGTGTATACCTTCACGGGGCTTGCACTAACACCTAAATGAGCGTGGGTTAGTTGGCTCGCCTGACTTGCGTCGGGGGCTGGGGGGCATTACCAATGAGGGGCGTACACAGGAGGTTGAGCATGGCGGAATCGAAAGTGGGCAAGGGGCTGCCGGGGACGTTTAAGGCGTTTGTGGGGAAGTATCCGGCGTTGGGACGGGCGCATGAGGAGGTGGCGCGGGCGGTGGAGGCGGCGGGGCCGTTGGGGAAGAAGGAGTTGGCGCTGGTGAAGATTGGCATTGCGCTGGGGGCAGGGCTGGAATCGGCGGTGAAAAGTCATGTGCGGCGGGCGCGGCAGGCGGGGGCGACGGCGGAGGAGGTGGAGCAGGCGATTTTGCTGGGGATGAACACGGTGGGGTTTCCCCGGACGGTGGCGGCGTGGAGCTGGGCGCAGGAGCAGTTTGCGCGGGATGCGGGGGAGGCGGCGGAAGACCAAGTGAAGCAGCCCTAGCATCGATTCGGTATGACTGGCAACTGATCAACGTGCGAAGGGTTCTCACGCATGCCCAATTCACGCGCGAGGCGTGGAAGGAGTAAGCCGCATGCATATGAAAACATTCAGTGTCGAAGGCGCTCTTCCGCGCTCGTACGCGCGTCTCGTGGCGCTTTTGCCGCCGATGGCGATTCAAGATGATATTCATCACGGCAATACCGTGGCCATGATCGATCGGCTGATGCAGGTTTCGCATCTGTCCGCGGGGCAGGCGGCGTACCTTGAAACGCTTGTGGAACTCGTGGAGTCTTACGAAGCGAAGCGTCAGGCGTTGGACCTGGCGAGAATTTCTCCTCGGCAGATGCTCCGTCATGTTCTTCAAGAAGCGGGGTTGTCCGGTTCAGATCTTGCCCGGCTTTTGGGAATTCATCCCAGCATGGGATCCAAGCTGGCGAAGGGGGATCGCCGGGTCGCGTGGGAACACGCCCTGACGCTTGGCAGGCACTTCCACGTTTCGCCTGCTCTTTTTATGGATGCGTGATTCCGGCGCGGGGCGCGAAGACAGGCGTGGGGCAGCGTATCCAGGCCAGCAGGTCTGGAAGGGTGAATTCTTTGTCCGCAGGACTGTGTGAGAGTTGGAGCGATGCGAGGTGATTATCGGGATGCCCTGTTTCGAGGAGCACCAAGGCAACGCGCGCTCGGTTTTCTTCGAGGTCGAATGCGCCGGTGATGCAGTGGGTGAGGGAGAAGGCGTGCATCCAGGCGGCGGCGCGGTGGAGGGCGAGGGCGGCGGAGGCGTGGTTGGCGGGGGTGAGGACCACGCTGGGGCCGCGCAGGGTGAGGCGGAGGGCGGCTTCGGCGGCGAGGGTGCTGGGGAGGGTGCGGGAGAAGGCGGCGGGGCTGGCGAAGCGGGGTTCGTCGCGGCGGGAACGGTCGAAGGTCCAGTCGGTGGCGAGGCATCCATGGAGGGTGGCGAGGACGAGGCCGGTGCGGTCGCGCTCGGCGGGGGTCAGGTGGGCGATGAGCATTTCGGCGGCTTGGAGCAGTGCGGCGGCGAGGGGGTCGGCGTGGGGGATGGGATCTGTCAGGCGCGCTTGGCCGCGAGCGATTGTTGTGTCGCCGTCCACGGCGGCGGCGGCGGCGGCGGTGATGGCGATGGTCGCTGCTTCGTTCACTCGGTCACCTTCGAGAGCAGGACTGCGGCGTTCATTCCGCCGAAGCCGCTGGCGGTTTTGAGGATGTGGCGGATGGGGCGGCGGGGGGGGGGAGCGGGCGGCGATTCGTGTGGACGGACTGGGGCGATGTCGGGGTATTCCGGGTCTTCGAGGCCGATGATGCCGGGGATTGTTTGTTCGGCGATCATTTGTGCGGCGAGGAGGGCTTCGACGAGGCCGGAGGTGCCGAGTGTGTGGCCGATCAGCCCTTTGACGGCGGTGACGGCGGGGGTGTGGCCGGCGGGGCTGAAGACTTGGCGCAGGGCGGTGGCTTCCATGGCGTCGTTGTATCGGGTGCCGGTGCCGTGGAGGAAGAGGGCGTCGATATCGTTGGGGGTGAGTGAGGCGCGGGCGAGGGTTTGCTGGATGGCGCGGATGAGGCCGCGGGCTTCGCGGTCGGGGGCGGTCATGTGGGTGGCGTCGTTGCTGATGCCGAAGCTGCGCAGCTCGCAGATTGAGCGATCGGTCAAGGGACTTACGATGCAGGCGGCTGCGGCGGCACCGAGCATGAGACCGTCGCGGTGGCGATCGAAGGGGCGGCAAACGCCGGTGGCGGAGAGTGCTTTGAGCGCGGCGAAGCCCTGTTCCATGAAGGAGTCGCTGACATCGGCGGCGACGACGAGTACGCGTTGCATTTCGCCCTGTTGCACGGCGATGGCGGCGTCGATGAGGGCGACGAGGCCGGAGGAACAGGCGGTGGAGACGATCCAGCCGGGCTTTCTGGTGAGGCCGGAGGCGTTCATTAGCTCGGCCAGCGTTGCGCCCAATGTCGGCGGTTCCGAGGGTTGTGCGTGTCCGGCGTCGAGCGCGCGCATCCAGGCCACTTGTTTCGCGATGTCGCCTTTGGTGGTGGCGAGGATGACGCCGTCGACGTCACCGGCCTTATGGAGTGTTTGTTGGACGATCGGCCATACCAGCTCTTGCCAGTCCAATCGTTCTGTATGGTTTGTCGCTGGTGCGGCGGCGAGCCACTTTGCGAAAACGTCCCTCAGCTTTCCCATCCCGTCCACCCATCCCGTCGGAGATTCGATGCCGATACGCACGCTGCTTACCTGAAAAAATCGGCCGAGCGCGGTGGTCGTTTGCCGTGGAAAGGCCGGGGTTCATTCGTGGCCGTTTGCGGAAGATTCGTCGTGCCATGCCGTTTGCATCGCGCCCACCGGGTTTATTAGGATTGAATGCGAAATCGATGACGGACACAACTCCCATTTTGCCTGTTCTGTTAACCGGTCTGAGCGCCGGGGTCGTCTCGGCGGCGACGGCGGCGGCGTATTCGGTGTTTTCGCCGCGGTGCCAGTTCTGGGCGCCGGTGATCCGGGGGATTCCGCAGCGCGACGGGATCGTGCTCACGTTTGACGACGGGCCGGATGCGGAGGTGACGCCGCGGATTCTGGACATCCTTGCGGCGCACCAGGCGCCGGCGACGTTTTTCGTGATCGGCCGGCATGCGCGTGAGCATCAGGAAATGCTGCGCCGGATCGCGGGGGCGGGTCACACGGTGGGCAACCATTCGCTCGATCACGATCATTTCGGGGTGAATGGGAACCGGGCGTATTGGCGAAAGCAGGTTCAGGAGACGCAGAAGATTGTCGCGGATATCACGGGGCAGCCGCCGCTGTTGTTCCGGCCGCCGATGGGATTCAAGACGCGCAGCCTGGCGGCGGCGGTGAAGGAGGCGGGGTTGCCGATCATTGGGTGGAGCGCGCGGGCGTACGATACGCGTCCGATTGCTGCGAGGAAGCTGGCCGCCAAGTTGTTGCGCCAGTCGACGGGCCACGGCATCCTGCTTTTGCACGATGGGGTCGATCCGCATCGGAAAAGTGCGGCGGGGCAAGCGCACACGGCGGAAGCGCTGCCGGCGGTGCTGGCGGGCCTGGCGGAAAAGGAGCTGCACGTTCTGCCGCTGGTGGAAGCGCTGCTGGACAAAGACAGGGCAGGCAAAGATTTCGCGGTCGGTCTACAATCAGCGGCATCGTGAGCGCCCGGCGGCGCTCGGACCGTTATTGGTTTCGCGCCAAGGGACGCATGCACAGTTCACGCCACAGCTCCGGTTCTCGTGTCCGTCCGCGTCCCCGTCCGCGCGATATCCTGCGCACGCTCTACATTCATTCCACGCTTTTGCTGGCGCTGTTTTTCTTCATGCTATTCCTGGGGCCTGTTCTGCTGCTGGCGGGGCTTACGGTGGATCGGCGGCGCACGCTGGCGCGGCGGTGCGTGCGGGCGGTGTTTCCGCGGATGATCCGGCATTACTGCCGGCTGGCGGGGAATCCTCTGGAGCGTCGACTGGGGAATGTCGATTTTGCGGCGTTGGGGCCGTGCATCATCGTGGCGAATCACAGTTCGTGCATGGACGTGCTGCTGTTGATGATGCTGCCGCTGCCCGCCGGAACCGGGCGTGTGTGGGCTAAGGATTGGCCGTTCAAGGTGCCGCTGCTGGGGGCGCTGATGCGGCTGTCGGGGCATTTGTTCGTGAACGATTTCAACATTTTGCCGGACGCGCGGGATTGTCTGGCGGATGGCTCGTCGCTGCTGGTGTTTCCGGAATCGTCGCGGACGCGCACGGGGCGGGTGGGGCGTTTTCGGGAGGGGGCGTTCCTGCTGGCGGCGCGGACCGGGCGGCCGATCGTGCCGGTGGCGATTCGCGGCACGTTTGCGTGCATGCCGCCGGGGCAGGGGTGGGTGTTTCATCCGCGGCTGTCGATCGAAGTGCTGGGCGTCCTGCGTGGCGGTGCGAACGATCCCAAGGCGCATGCGAAGCTTCGACGGCAGGCGCACGCGTTGATCGCGGACGCCCTGGAGACACCCGCGCAGGCCGCCACCCCGCCACCCGCGCATGCCGCCGCATGATCTGGCGGATGCTCTGCGTTTTGCGTGTTGACCTTTTTCTCCGAAGGAACCTCATGACCCCCACCGAAGAATCCCTCATCCAGGTGCTGTCGAAAGGTCTCAAGCTGCAACGGACGGGGCCGATGACGCCGCAGACGGCGATTACGCGCAACGTGCCGGCGGGCACGGACACGCTGGGGCTGGATTCCGTGGATATCCTGGAAATAGCCGTGCTGCTGGACAAGCATTTTTCCGTGTCGCTGGAAGAAGAGGAAGCGCAGGTGCACCAGGCGCTCACGAACATCTCGACGCTGGCGGCGTACATCGAGGCGAAGCGGCCGGGGAAATAAAGAGGTCGCGGCAGCAAGCGCCGGGAGGAAGAGGAGGTGGGTGTGACTGGAGGATTGCCGGAGGAGCCCCGGTGGTATTTGCCGGGGGTCGGGGAGCGGGTGCGGCTGATGGGGTGGCGGGTGATTTATTTTCTGGTGTTGATCCCGTTGCTGGCGCTGATGGTGGTGGTGCCGATATTGATGCTGGCGTGGTGGAAGCTGACGGTGATTGCGGTGGCGTTGCCGGTGACGGCGGGGACGGCGGCGGCGCGGCGTGCGTTGCAGCGGCGGAAGGAGCCGTTCTGCATTCACTGCGGGTACAACCTGACGGGGATGGCGGACGGACATCGGTGCCCGGAATGCGGGGAGAAGATCGATCACTGGGAGATCGAGGAGTACCGGCGCGATCCGCACTGGTTCATCAGGCGGTGGCGTGCGCGGCAGCAGTTGCCGGCGCAGGACCAGGCGTTTCATGCGGGGCCGAAGCCGCGGGAGCGGAGCGCCGACGGGACGTGAGGGGTAGGGGTTACTGGATTTGTTCGATGACGACGGCGGTGCCATAGCAGAGGACTTCGGTGGCGCCGGAGGTTTTGCCGCCGATTTCGGAAGCGTCGTAACAGAGGCCGACGATGGCGTTGGCGCCGACGGCGCGAGCGTGGTCGATGAGGAGGTCATAGGCCTGCTGGCGGGCTTGCTCGCACATCTGGGAGTAGGCGCCGATCTGACCGCCGACGATGGATTTAAGGCCGCCGAGGATGCCCTGGGAGATGGTCGGTGCGCGGACGATGAGGCCGCGGACGACGCCGAGGTATTTGACGATGCGGTAGCCTTCGATGGTGAAGGTGGTGGTGACGGGCATGGACATGGGAAGTTCCTCCTCGAGAGACGGCGAGATTGGGGCATGCGGGCCTGAAATGGCCGGGTTGAGTTTGCCAGTTCATTGAGGAACTGACAAGTGATTATGTGTGGTAATCGGCGTTGATGGTGATGTAGTCGCGGGAGAGGTCGCAGGTATAGGTGCGGTGGGAGGACTTGCCGGGGGTGCCGAGGTCGACGGTGATGGCGAGTTTTTCCTGCTGCATGATTTTTTCGACGGCGGCGAGGTCGGCGGCGGTGGGTTGGCCGTTTTTGAAGACGGTGAGGTTGCCGATTTTGCAGGAAGCGCGATCGGGGTTCATGGCGGCGCCGGAATAGCCGGCGGCGGAGACGAAGCGGCCCCAGTTGGGATCGCCGCCGTGGATGGCGGTTTTGCAGAGGGGGGAGTTGGCGATGGCGTCGGCGGCGCGGCGGGCGTCCTGGGGGGATTTGGCGCCGGTGACGGTGACGGTGACGAGCTTGGTGGCGCCTTCGCCGTCGCGGGCGATCTGGCGGGCGAGGGAATCGCAGACTTCGAGGAGGGCTTTGGAGAACTTGGCGAGATCGGGGGAGGCGGTGAGTTTACGGCTTCCGGAGAGGCCGGTGGCGAGGAGGACGAAGGTGTCGGAGGTGGAGGTGTGCTGATCGACGGTGACGCAGTTGAAGGTTTGATCGGCGACGGGGGCGATGAGTTTGCGAAGGGTGGCGGGGGGGATGGAAGCGTCGGTGGCGACGTAGGCGAGCATGGTGGCCTGGGGGGGAAGCGCCATGTTGGGGGCGATCATGCCGGAGCCTTTGCAGTGGCCGGCGATGGTGACGCGTTTTCCACCAAGCGTTAAGGATGCGTGGGCGGATTTGGGGACGAGGTCGGTGGTGAGGATGCCGAGAGCGAAGGCTTCGCCGGCCTCCTGCGTGTTGGAGAGTTGCGCGAACGCTTGCGGGATGCCGGCGCGGATTTTGTCCATGGGGAGGAAGCGGCCGATGACGCCGGTGGAGAAGGGGAGGACGGCGGAGGCGGGGACTTCATCGCCGGAGAGTTTGGCGAGGCCGTCGGCGGTGAGGGCGCACATTTCGAGGGCGTCGTCGATGCCGCGCTGACCGGTGCAGACGTTGGCGCAGCCGGAGTTGGTGATGCAGGCGCGGAGGATGCCGTGCTGGATGTGGCGGCGGCCGACGAGGACGGGCGCGCCGACGACTTTGTTGGTGGTAAAGACGGCGGCAGCGGCGGCGGGGACGTCGGAGACGAGGAGGGCGAGGTCGGGCTTGCCGGACTCTTTGATGCCACAGTGGAGGGCGGCGGTGCGGATGCCTTTGACGGCGGTGATGGTGATGTTGGGCATGGGGGCTCCGGATTGGAAGGTCGGGGAGTATAGCAGGGAGTAATTGGTAATTAGTAATTGGTAATGGGCGCGATGGCAATAAAGGAGCGGGGCGGCGCGTTGCACTTGGCGAAACGGAGGTTTTTATGAACCAGATGCGTGGTGTGGCGGTGGCGTCGGGTGCGCTTGTGGCGATGGCGCTGTCGGCGGCAGTGGCGCGGGCGGCGGATCCGGTCGTGGATAAGCCGGCGGGCAATACGCCGGTGACGGTGTCACAGGATGCGGAGACGTTCACGCTGGATAATGGCATCGTGAAGGTGGTGGTGAGCAAGAAGACGGGGGGGACGCTGCAACTGTTCTACAAGGGGCAGGACCTGTGCGGGCACGACCAGGGGACGGTGGGCGGGTGGGAGACGGAGCCGTCGGCGGCGGCGCAGGTGGGGGGGCTGACGGATTCGATCACGATCGATCCGAGCAAGAACAACGGGGACCGGGCGGAGGTGTCGATCAAGGGGGTGACCGGTGGGAAGGTGGGGTTGACGCCGGGATCACCGGGAGGTGCGCGGGGCGGGACGATGAACATGGATGAGGAGGTGCGGTGGTCGCTGGCGCGTGGCGAGAGCGGGGCGCACGTGTATGCGATCTTTTCGCATCCGAAGGAGTATGGCCGGCTGAATGTGCCGGAGGACCGGTTCATCATGCGGGTGAACCAGGACTTCAACTGGATCAGCGTGGACAAGGACCGGAACCTGCTGGAGTGTGCGCCGAAGGATTGGGGGACGGGGGTGGTGGTGCATGCGAAAGAACAGCGGATCATGGACCAGGGGAATTACAAGAATTCGGTGGAGCACAAGTACAGCTACACGGGGGTGCAGTTTGATTGCCCGGCGTACGGGTGGTCGAGCACGAAGGATCACGTGGGGGTGTGGTTCATCAATCCGACGATCGAGTATTTGAGCGGCGGTGCGAGCAAGTGCGAACTGGACGTGCACCTTGGGGACAATGACGATCCGGATCCGATTCTTTTGGATTACTGGCGTGGGACGCATTACGGTGGGGGAGCGTCGGCGAGCATCAACGAAGGGGAGGAGTGGACGAAGGTTGTCGGGCCGATCTTTATTTACGTGAACTCGCTGTCGCAGCCGCAGCCGACGACACCGGAGGAACTGGCGACGCTGAAGGCGACGCAAGGGAATCCGACGGTACCGGCGTCGTGGACGGCGAACCAGACGGCGTTGTTTGACGATGCGCTGGCGCAGGCGAAGAAGGAGCGCGCGGCGTGGCCGTATGACTGGGTGAACGGGGTGGATTATCCGCACAAGGACCAGCGTGGGACGGTGACGGGGCAGTTGGTGCTGGATGATCCGCAGGCCAAGACGACGAAGCTGCCGGGGCTGACGGTGGGGCTGGCGTATCCGGATGAGCCCGCGCCCGAGGGCGGTGCCGGCGGTCGTGGCCGGGGGCGTGGGGCGACGGGTCCGGAGATGCTGCCCGACGGGACGATGCTGACCGCGGCGGCGGCGCCGGGAAGGGGCCGGGGCGGTCCCGGGGGCGCGCCGGGTGCGCGGGGCGGGCGGTTTGGCGGACGCGGCGGGTTCGGGGGATTTGGGTTTGGAGCGCGCGATTACAAGCATGATGCGAAGCACTATCAGTTCTGGGTGACCGGGACGGATGATGGGAAATTCACGATTGCCGACGTGCGTCCGGGGAAATACACGCTGCATGCGTGGGCGGATGGCGTGCTGGGCGATTTTGCCAAGGCGGACATCACGGTGGAGCCGGGCAAGAGCATTGATCTGGGGCAGTTGAAGTGGGAGCCGCTGCGGTATGGGAAACAGGTGTGGGAGATCGGGTATCCCAACAAGACGTCGCGGGAATTTTTCAAAGGGGACGGGGCGGATTACTGGCTGTGGGGTTGGCCGGTGCGGTATGGGGCGTTGTTCAACAAGGGGGATGTGAACTACACGATTGGGAAGAGCGATCCAGCGAAGGATTGGTTCTTCGAGGAAGTTCCGCGGCAATCGGCGGAGCAATCGGTGTGGGCGAATCCGGATGCCAAGGACGTGGCGAACCAGCGGTTCGGGTGGGTAAAGACGTTCAGCCTGGAGCAGTATCCGCAGAACGAAAGCAAGGGGACGCCCTGGAACTTGTTCGGCCGGGGCGGACCGGTGACGTGGACGATCAATTTCAACATGGATCATGCGCCCAAGGGGCAGGCGACGCTGCGTGTGGCGCTGGCGGGTTCGGACGGTGGCGGTGGCCTGGCCGTGGGAGTAAACGGGAAGGATGTTGGGACGATTCGGACGGCGTCGACGAATGCGTTGCGGTACAACACGGATCATGGGCTGTGGTATCAATACGCGCAGGCGTTTGATGCGTCGCAGTTGAAGCAGGGAGAGAACCACATGACGCTGACGGTTCCAGGCGGGGACCTGGACAGCGGCGTGGTGTGGGATTACCTGCGACTGGAGTTAAACGAGGATGCGGCGCCGGATGCGGCGCAGGCGCCGTTGCGGTGACGCGACGACGGTAAATGGCCACGAAAGGCACGAAAAGCACGAAAGGACGACGGGAATTGTCCACAAATGCACACGAATGCGCACGAATGGTTTTTGGTTGTTTAGGGAGGGCGGGTCTGGTGTGCGGGTCGTGGATGTGACTTGAGTGGCTATTTTGGTGTGTAAAAGAAGCCCGCGCTGTGTGAGCAGTGCGGGCTTTTTATTGGGCAGGAGGGGAATTCAGAAGGGGAGTTCAGATTTTGTAAAAGGCGATGTTTTTCGTGCCTTTCGTGCGTTTCGTGGCCATTTAAGGTGTTACAGGGCGACGGTGACGGTTTTGATTTCGGTGTAGTTGCGGAGGGCGTATTCGCCGAGTTCGCGGCCGATGCCGGACATTTTGAAGCCGCCGAAGGGGGCGGCGGCGTCGAAGACGTCGTAGCAGTTGATCCAGACGGTGCCGGCCTTGAGTTCGGCGGCGAGGCGGTGGGCTTTTTTGACGTCGCGTGTCCAGACGGCGGCGGCGAGGCCGTACATGTTTTTGTTGCCGCGCTCGATGACTTCTTCGACATCCTTGAAGGAGATGACGGAGAGGACGGGTCCGAAGATTTCTTCCTGGGCGATTTTGTGGTTGTCCTGGACGTTGGTGAAGATGGTGGGCTCGATGAAGAAGCCTTTGTCGCCGACGCGGTTGCCGCCATGGAGGAGCTTGGCGCCCTGTTGTTTGCCGGATTCGATGTAGGACATGACGCGGTCGAATTGCTCCTGGGAGACCTGGGGTCCCTGGGTGGTGTCGGGGCTGAAGGGATCGCCGACACGTTGCTTTTTGGTGCGGGCGTGGAGTTTTTCGACGAACTGGTCGTGGACTTTCTGTTCGACGAAGAGGCGTGAGCCGGCGCAGCAGCACTGGCCCTGATTGAAGAAGAGGGCGAAGAAGGCGCCTTCGACGGCGGCGTCGAGGTCGGAGTCGGCGAAGACGATATTGGGGGATTTTCCGCCGAGCTCGAGGGTGACGCGTTTGAGGTTGGATTTGGCGGCGGCCTGCATGATGAGCTTGCCGACCTCGGTGGAGCCGGTGAAGGCGACCTTGTCGACATCGTAATGTTCGGCGATGGCGGCGCCGGCGGTTTCACCGTAGCCGGGGATGATGTTGAGGACGCCTTCGGGGAGGCCGGCTTCCATGGCGAGTTCGCCGACGCGCAGGGCGGTCAGCGGGGTTTGCTCGGCGGGCTTGAGGATGATGGTGCAGCCGGTGGCGAGGGCGGGTCCGAGTTTCCAGGCCTGCATGAGGATGGGGAAATTCCAGGGGATGATCTGGCCGACGACGCCGACGGGCTCGTGGCGGGTGTAGCAGAAGAAGTTGCCGTTGATGGGGATGGTTTTGCCCTCGATTTTGTCGGCCCATCCGGCGTAGTAGCGGTAGCAGTCGATGGCGAGGGGGAGGTCGGCGGTGCGGGCGTCGTTGAGGGGTTTGCCATTGTCGAGGGATTCGAGCCTGGCGAGTTCTTCGAGATTTTTTTCGACGAGGTCGGCGAGGCGGAAGAGGATTTTGCCGCGCTCGCGGGCGTTCATTTTTTTCCAGGGGCCTTTGTCGAAGGCGTGGCGTGCGGCGGCGACGGCCTTGTCGACGTCGGCCTTGTCGCCTTCGGCGACCTTGGCGATGACGTCGCCGGTGGCGGGGTTGAGGGTTTCGAAAGTTTTGCCGCTGACGGCATTTTGCCAGACGCCGTTGATGAGCATTTTGGTTTGCTTGATGTCGACGGGGGGCTTGGACGTGGCGGAGCGCGTGGGCGCGGAGGACATCGTGGTCATGGGAACCTCCTCAAGATTTGGACGAACGGGACGTGCGGTGTTGCACCGTGATTTTTGCACGATACCGCTGCGCCCGGTGGGAACGCAACGGATAAATTGTCCACAAATGCACACCAATGAACACAAATTTGTGGGGATGTGGATTGGCGATAGATGGATCAGCGGTGGCTGGTGACGCCGATTTGCTGGCACATGGAGAGCAGGGGGCAGGTGGAGCATCTGGGGGCGGCGGCGGTGCAGATGTGTTTGCCGAAGGGGACGAGGAGGCGGTTGAGTTCGATCCAGAATTCCTCGGGGAGTTTTTCCATGAGGGCGAGCATGGTTTTTTCGGGCGTCTTGGCGTGGATGTAACCCCAGCGGTTGGTGACGCGGTGGACGTGGATGTCGACGGAGATGTGGGGCTGTTTTTCGGCGACGCCGAGGGCCAGCGAGGCGCACTTGGGGCCGACACCGGGGAGGGCGAGGAGGATGTCGCGGTCGGGGGGAAGGTGGCCGTGGAAATCGGAGAGGATTTTTCTGGCGATGTCGTGAATGGTTTTGGCTTTGGGGTAGTGGAAAGTGGCGGCGTGAATGAGCTGGTCGATTTCGGTAACGGTGAGGTCGGCGATGGCGTGGGGGGTGGCGGCTTTTTCGAAGAGGCCAATGGCGGTGGGCAGGGAGACTTCGTCGCGCGTGCGGATGGAAATGATGCAGGCGATGAGCTGCTGAAAAAGGGTGGAATAGCCTTTGTCACGCAGCTCGAACATGGCGGCGGCGGGGAAGGGTTCGACGGCCTCGCGCAGGAGCGGGATGGCCTTATGGATGTCGAAGGGTCGCTTTGCGGGAGCGTGCGTGCGGGCATGCGGGCGGTGGAGAGTGGCGGGCATCATGCACCTCGATTCGGCGCTGCATGCGCCTCGTGGGATTGTAGGCGCGCCGGCGACGACGGACTTCAACACGAAGACACGAATGAGTGAAGGACCACGAACGCTTTGAGTATTGGTGCGAATTCCCTTGGGGATCGCCAGGGCTGAGGATTTTACAGAGGGCGTGACGTCGGTTGAGCCGGGGTAACTTTCTCGAAAAGGGGGGAGGTTTTGCTTTTCTCGGCGGGGGGGATTGCCTACACTTAGCTCCTTGTAATTGCATGAGTTTGTGGTGGGGCGGATCGTCTTGTGACGATGTGAAAAGGGCGGGGTTCGCGGAGGCGTACCACTCTGAGCGAGGAAACTGTATGACGCCAGCGGGTGTTGTTCCGAACATGACGGGGGCGGGCGGGGGCGATCTGGCGACGGTTCTGCAGCAGGCGGTGCAGGCGCTGGGGAAGGTGATCGAAGCGAAGCCGGCGACGGATCGGATTCTGGCGGAGATGGTGCGGCTGAGCGGAGCGGCGTTGCAGGCGGGCGGGGCGGGGGGGTGGGTGACGGAGCATCCCGACAAGCCGGAGTTGATTCTGGAACACCAGTTGGGGGGCCTCCAGTTGCTGGCGGAGGGGGCGGCGATCGCGGGGGTGGTGACGGGGGTGCGGCGGTGCGCGCGGGAGGGGAAGCCGCTGATTGTGCCGGCGTTTTATGTGGAATCGGAGGGTGTGGATTCGCCGATGAATCCGTCGGCGATGGAACTGCTATTTGTACCGATGCGGCTGCATGGGAAGGCGGCGATGGTGCTGATGATGGCGGTGCCGCCGCCGCCGGTGAGTGATGGGACGCTGCACCGGACGTTTTTGAATTTTCTGGCGCGGATGGTGGGGGCGGTGGAGCAGACGCTCACCGAGCGGCATTTGAGTTTGATGGAGAAGGACCGGGGGACGAGCAACAAGCTGGTGCGCTTCACGGATGAGATTCACAAGCACCTGTTCCTGGGGCAGGTGACGGTGGACATTGCGAATCTGTCGCGCGACGTGCTGGAGGCCGAGCGGGTGACGGTGGAGGCGTATCCGCGGGTGCGGAAGCGCGTGCTGGCGGTGTCCAATGTCGATGAGCCCAACAAACGGGCGAACCTGTTCCAGGTGCAGCGGCTGATTTTCGATTACGTGCGCGACCGCCACGTGCCGGTGGCGCTGGACCGCGGGGCGGTGAAGCAACTGGTGAGCGATCCGGACTTGCAGGATGCGGCGACGGCGTATTTCGCGGCAAGCACGTTTGAGGCGTTTCTGGCGGCGCCGATCAAAGGCGATGCGCCGACGGACCCCGTGCTGGGGGTGATCTTCGTCGAGTATTCCACCACGGAGGCGGCGCAGGAGCATCAGGCGCTGCTGGCGGAGGTGTCGCGGCTGAGCGTGGCGAGCGTGACCAACGCGATCGAGGTGGAATCGGTGCCACTGATGAAAGCGTTCCACGCGGTGCGCGATCTGTGGCGGAAGCCGGCGAGTCCGAAGCGGACGGTGGGGTTGATCGTGGGCGGGGCGATCGCGATTGCGATTGCGATCATCGGGGTGATTCCGATGGATTTTTCGATCAAGGCGGATTGCCAGGTGCGTCCGACGGCGCAATTGCCGATCGTGGCGCCGCTGGATGGGCGGATCGTGGACATTCCGGTGCGTGCGGGAGAGCACGTGTATCCCAGGAGCATGCAGGCGGAGAAAGGCGACCTGGTCAAGCCGCTGGCGGTGTTCGACGACACGGAGTTGTTGACGGAGCACGCGAAGGTGGTGTCGGACTATCGGCAGAAGCAGAGCGATTTGCAGGTGGCGGAGCAGAAGGGCGACGCGGCGAAGGTGCAGTCGCTGCACCAGGACATGGACCAGATCGCCAGCGAGGCCAAGCAACTGGAGCACGAGATTGACCTGTGCACGGTGTATAGCCCGATCGACGGGACGGTGCTGACGGAAAACGTGGAGCAGAAGCAGTGGAGCACGCCCAAGAAAGGCGAGCCGCTGATGGAAGTGGCGAGCTTTTCGGATTGGGAGCTGGTGGTGGACGTGCCCGAGAGCGAGGTGGCGACGGTGCAGGGGGCGCTGGAGAAAGCGTCGCGGCAGGCGGCGGCGGAGGACAAGCCGGACCCGGGGATCGAGGTTGAGTACATTTTGTATCCGTGGCCGGACGAGCGGTACGAGGTGCACGCGATCGGAACGGCGACGTTGTTGCCGGCGTCGACGCAGGACAAGAATGCGAACGTGTTCCGGCTGCAGGTGAAGCTCAAGAAGGACAATCTGCCGCCGGGGATCGCGATGAGCGGCGTGACGGGGCGTGCGAAGATTCACGTGGGGCACAAGCCGCTGGCGACGCAGTGGACGCGCGGGGCGATGCGGTTGTTGAAGATGACGTTGTTTTTCTGAGTAGTCAGTAGACAGAAGTCAGTAGTTAGTAGTGAGTAGTCAGTAAGGATTGGGATGCGCGAAGAGCGGCGGGATTATCGGGTGGCGGTGGGGGCGGAGCCGGCGGATCGGCCGATCTCGCCGCTGCGCGCGGACATCGTGATCAGCCCGCAGCTTTTTTACGGGCAGTTGTGCTTCGTGATGAAGGATCCCGTGACGCTGCGCTATTTCCGTTTGCAGCCGGTCGAGCATTTCCTCATCACGCAGTTCGACGGCCAGCGGACGGCGCGGGACCTGCTGGGGCTGATCCAGCAGCAGTTTCCCGAAAGCAGCCTGACGGTGCAGGATGTCCTGCGGTTCGTGGGGATGCTCCATGAATCGCACCTGCTGGTGGGCGAGGGGCTGGGGCACGCGGAGTGGCTGACCAAGCGCCGCTCGGCGGCGCGGCGGCAGCGATGGATGGAGCTGGCGCAGAATTTTCTGTTTTTCAAGGTCCCGGTGTTTCATCCCGACCGGCTGCTGACGTTCCTCGATGACACGATCGGCAAGGTGATCTTTAATCCGATCACCGGGATCGCCGCGATCGGGCTGGTGCTGGTGGCGCTGTGGAATGTGCTGATGAGCACCGACCGCCTGGCGAACCTGCCCTACAACCTGCTGTCGTGGCAGAATTTGCTGGTGCTCTATGGCGTGTTCATCTGCACGAAGGTGTTCCACGAATTCGGGCACGGCCTGACGGCGAAGCATTTCGGGGGCGAAGTGTCGAGCATGGGGGTGATGCTGTTCGTCATCACGCCGAGCTTTTACTGCGATACCAGCGACGCCTGGATGATTCCCTCGCGCAGCGCGCGGCTGTGGATCAACGCGGGCGGGGTGGTGGTGGAGCTGGTGATCGCGGCGCTGGCGACATTCGTGTGGCTGTACACGCCCTCCGATGGCGTCATCAACCAGATCGCGCTCAATACGATGATCTCCTGCAGCGTGGCGACGCTGTTTTTCAACGCCAACCCGCTGCTGCGTTATGACGGCTACTACTTCCTGGCCGACCTGCTGGAAATTCCCAACCTCATGACCAAGGGCCGGCAGCTCATTGGCTACTACCTGCAGAAGTGGGTGCTCAAGCTCAAGCCCCAGGCACCGCCCGACCAGGGGCGCGCAGGCTGGCTGGTGGGCTTCGCGGTGGCCAGCACGGTGTACAAATGGATGGTGATCTTCGGGGTGATCACGCTGCTGTATTACTTCTTCGGGCAGTTCGGATTGGCGCCGTTCGGGATATTGCTGGCGGTGGTATACGTCGTGATGACGGTGCTCTGGCCGATGCTCAAGTCGATGGCGTTTGTGTGGAAACAGCGCTGGGACATGGGCAAGCGGCTGGCGTACATGGGGGCCGTGGCCGGGGCGGCGGCGATCATTCTGCTGGGCGTGGCCTTCATGCCCTGGACGCGGTCGATTCGCGAGCCGCTGGTGGTGCTGAGCGCCAGCGACGAGCCGGTGTTCGTGCGCACGCCCGGATATGTGGAATCGGTGGCCAAAGACACGGGGGAACGCGTCACCAAGGGAGAGGTGATCGTGAAGCTGACGGACCCGACGCTGACGACGGAACTGGAGCAGGTGCAGAGCCAGCGCGCGGCGGCGGCGCTGCAATCGAGCGAGGCTCTGGCGCATGGCAACCCGAGCTTGAGCGCGGCGGCGGATGATGCGATCGCGGCGTATGACAAGCGCATAGCCTTCGTCCAGCAGGAAATCGCCAACCTGACGCTGCGGGCGCCGGTGGATGGCGTGATCGTGCGCGACACATCGCTCAAGAGCCTCGTGGGGAACTTTGTGGCCTCGAACGTGGCGCTGTGCCGGGTCATTCGCACCGACAAGCTGCAGGCGCGGCTGAGCCTGCCCCAGCAGCAGGCCGCGGTGGTGAAGCCGGGGATGCCGGTGAAAATCCGGCTGTGGTCGGACCCGGCGAATCCGATCGAGTCGACGGTGAGCCGGGTGAGCTCGGAGATATCGGATCAGTTGCTGCATCCGGCGCTCAGCAGCGCGGTGCGCGGCGATGTGGATGTGAAGGCGGATGCGAAGGGGCAGGTGCGGTCGACGAACCGGCGGAGCACGGTGTTCGTGAATCTGCCTCCGGATGCGGGATTTCTGGCGGATGGCATGACTGGTCGCGCGGAGATTTTAGTGGACCGCCGGACGAACGTGGCGGAACGGGTGTGGCGGGCAATTCTGGATTCGACGACGCCGGACTTGCGGCTGTGAATTGTCCACGAATGCGCACGAATGGACACGAATCACAGTAACCTGCCATGAAAAGCACGACGGACACGAAAATAGGGTTGGAGTGAGGGAACCGGTGGGTGCGAGCCAGTCACATATAGAAAACATAGTTGTGTTGATTTGTGAAAATTTGTGGACGGTTTATCCGTCGCGGTCGGTCTGCGCGAGGGACCGGACGTTTTGGGGGGCCATGCGGCGGCCGGCCCAGGTGTTGCCGCCGCGGTAGTGATCGAGGACGGAGGCGAGGAAGATCAGGGCGTAAAAGGCGAATCCCGGGGCCAGCGCGAAGGCGGTGAGCGGACGCAGCGAGAGAAACCAGGCCGAGCGGATGCCCACGGCGAGTTGGGCGGCGAAGCCGGTGAGCGTGACGGCCAGCAGGGCGATGGTGACAGGCGTCGGGTGGAGAATGCAGGCGATGGCGGCGGCGAGGGCGTAGGCGGGGACCAGGGCGCCGATGAAAAGCAGGAAAAACGTGATCGGGAGGATCGCCAGCGGGCGGTAATTGGCGCCGGCGTAGGCGTTTTTCTTCAGACCGTTGTAGGTGTCCGCCCAGCCTTCGTACATGCGGGCGGAGAAGAGCGTATGGGTGGCGGCGGTGAAGACGCGCTTGCCCGCGGCCTTGGCGCGCTGGCCGAAGGCGATGTCCTCGATGACCTGCCCGCGCACGCCGCTGTGCCCCCGGAGGTGGCGGTAGAGTTCGCCCCGGATCAGAAAGAAGCCTCCGGCGATCAGGGCGCGGGAATCGGCCGGATCATTGGCGGCGGCGAGCGGGATCTTGATGCAGATAAGGGTCATGGCGGGCAGAAGGCCGAGGAGTTCGCCGAGGGTTTCGAATTTGAGCGCGGGCAGAAAGCTGACCAGATCGGCGCTGCGGTGGTGCTGAAGCCGGACCGCCTGGGTGAGGCACTCGGGGTGATACTCGAGGTCGGAATCCGTGAAAAGGATCCACTCGGCGGATTGCGTCAGCGGTTCGGCCTGCGCGACGGCCCAGGTTTTGCCGATCCAGCCCGGCGGCGGGGGAGTGATGTTGTGAATGACGGAAAAGTGCGGGAAACGGGCGGCGAGTTTTTCGCAGACTTCACGCGTGTTGTCGGTGGATTGATCATCGACGAACACCACGCGGAAGCGCGGGTAGGTCATCGCGCACAGCGAGCCGATGGTCTTTTCGAGAAGGTGCCCCTCGTTGCGGCCCGGGGCGATGATCAGGACGTCGGGCCAGGGATCGGGATCGCCGGCATAAACGGCGGGGGCGTCATCGTGGGGGAAGCCGTTGTTGGTGACGGCGGGGGAATCGCCGACGTCATAGAGGAAGCGGATGGCGCGCCACTGCGAGGGCAGCAGCAGGGCGTAGAGCCACATCGCGCTCACCAGGGCGGCGCCCGCAAGAAGGCCAATGAGCAGCGGGCTCACGGATCACTTCGCGACGGTCTTGGGCATCGTGAACTGATAGGTGCCGGCGGGGAGCGGAACGCTCACGGAGCCGTCTTTTTCCTCGATCTTGCCGGTGGGATCGCCGCTGGATTTGAGGTTGGCGGCGGACACGGGCAGGGTCATGATGGCGCTGGAATTCGGCGGCACGGTGACATCGTAGATAAGGTTGTCGCCGTCGATGCGCCAATTGGAAACGATCTTGCCGTAGGGGGAGTCAATGGAGCCTTTGACGTAGGACATCGAGGAGGAAAACTCGGGCTGGAGGAGGAATTGTTTGTAGCCGGGGTGGGCTTCGTCGAGCGTGATGCCTTCCATGCCTTCGTACATCCACCGTCCGACGCCGCCGAAGGAGTAGTGGTTGAAGGAGTTCATGGAGGAGGACTGGAAGCCGCCGGTGTCGGTCCAGCCGTCCCAGCGTTCCCACATCGTGGTGGCGCCGTTTTTCACTTCATAGAGCCAGCTTGGGTAGGTGTCGGTGAGGAGGAGCTTGTAGGCTTCGTCGGAGCGGTCGTGCTGTCCGAGGACGAGGTTGATGTAGCCGACGCCGACGAAGCCGGTGGAGAGGTGCTGTCGCTGGTCGATGTCGTCGGTGAGGTGTTTCATGAGCGACGCGCGCATCGTGTCGGGGACGAGGTTGAATTCGAGGGCGAGGCAATAGGTGGTCTGCGATCCGGCGGGCATGGAGCCGTCGGGCTGGACGAAGTTTTTGGTGAAGGTGTCGCAGATGCGGTGATAGAGGTCGTCGTATTTTTTGGCGTCGTCGGGTTTGCCGAGGATGGTGGCGGATTGGGAAACGATCCAGGCGCAGTGGGCGAAGTAGGCGGTATCGACGATGGTGGTGACGCTGGGTCCGCCGAAGCCCCGTCCGCCGCGACCAAAGCCGCCGCGGCCGAAGCCCCGTCCGCGCCCGCGCGCGGCTCCCGCGCCGGCGCCGGCCGCGGGTGCGGCGGTGAAGTAAGTGCCGTCGGAAAGTGGGAGTGCAGCGCCCTGCCGAGCGCCGCCGCGGCCAGGACCGCCTCCCCGCTGGCCCATGGGCGCGAGGTGGTCGCCGACGCCGCCGGTGGGCATGAGGTTGGTGTAGGTGCGCTCTTCGTAATCGACGTAGCGCTGCATATTGGAGTAGTTGATCGAGAGGAACGCGGGGTCGCCATACGTGGTGTACATCGTCCAGGGGATCACGACGCCGGCATCCGCCCAGACGGGATAAGACTGCGACTCGCGGGCGCGCGGGTTGACATTGTTGAACGAGCCATTGGCGTTCTGCCCGTCATCGACATCCTGCATCCACTTCATGAAGAACCCCGAGACGTCGGCATGGCGCGCGGCGGTGGGGGCGAAAACCTGCGCGTCGCCCATCCAGCCCATGCGCTCGTCGCGCTGCGGGCAATCGGTGGGGATCGAGATGTAATTGCTGCGCATGCCCCAGACGGTGTTTTCGTAGAGGCGGTTCACCTCCGGGTTCGAGCATTCGAACGTGCCGGTGGTGGGGCAATCGGAGGAGATCACGATGGCCTTGATGTCGTCCGGGTTGAGATCGCCGGGGTATCCGGTGATCTGGGCGTAGCGGAACCCGTGAAAGGTGAACTGGGGTTCGAGCGTTTCCGAGCCGTTGCCTTTGAGGATGAACTTGTCGATGGAAATGGCCTGGCGGAGATTCTCGTTGTAGATGGTGCCGTCGGGTTGCAGCATTTCGCCGTGAGAGACGGTGATTTCGGTGCCGGGCTTGCCGTTGGCCGTGATGCGCACGTGGCCGACCATGTTCTGGCCGAAGTCGACGACGAACGTGTCCCCGAAGCGGTTGATCTTGACGGGCTTGAGTTCGGTGAGGACGGTGACCGGCGGCCCGACGGAGGGCGTGAGGGGAACCTGAATATTGCTGTCGACGACCGCGGGTTTCCACTGGGAGTCGTCGAACGAAGGAACGGTGCATTCGAGGCCCGGTTTGCGATCGTCGATGATTTCGCCGAGCTGCTGGTCGCTGCCGACGATCTGGCCGTCGCCGAATTTCCACGAACCGTCCGTGGCGATGGTGTCCGTGGTGCCGTCGGTGTAGGTGATTTCAAGCTGGGCGTTGAACAGCGGCCGGCGGCTGATCTGGGAATACTGCGCCAAACCCGCCCAGCCGACGCGCCCGGCGAACCAGCCATCGGCAAGCACCACGCCGACAGCATTCTGCCCCTGCGTAAGCAGGTTGGTGACATCCTGCTCGCGCACCATCGTGCGCTTGGAATATTCCGTCCAGCCCGGATCGAGCAGATGGTCGTTGATGCGCTTGCCGTTGATGGCCGGCTCGCACGTGCCCAACGCCGTGTAATAAAGCCGGGCCTTGGCGATGGGCTTGGAGATCGAAAAATCGCGGCGCATGTACCGGCCGGGACCCAGCGTGCTGTCGGCGGACGGGGCCACCTTGCTGGCGTCATAAGGGCCGAGGTCGGAGGCGGGCTTCCACGAGGAGTCGTCGTAGTCCGTGGCGTACCAGTTGCCCTCGGGCGCGACGGTGGCTTTCCAGTCGCCATCGGTAACCGCTTCAAGATGCTGGCCGTCGGCGAGATCAATGGTGAGGTGCGCGGCGATGGCGTTGCGCTTGTCCTGCGGCGTGGGCCGGCGCACGGCAAGCGAAAAAATCGCGACGGTGTTCTTGCCGGGCTTGAGATCGGTAATGAAGTCGGCATGGAACGGAGCGGTGTGGCTGGAGGGCCCCTGCTTGATGGCGTTGCCGTTGACGTACAGGGCGATCAGCCCGTCGGCGTTGGCATCACAGGTGGCCGAGAGGATCTTGGCGCCCTCGGGGACCTCGATGATCTTCCGGATGCCCGTGGATTGGTTCGCCGCCGCGCCGCCGGAGACCCAATGGGTCTTGGCCAGAGGCTCGGCCATCATGTCCACGCGCGGAAGCTCGGAGGTGATCCACTGGCCCTTCCACTCCTTGGCCGGATCGAGAATGCCCAGCTCGAACGACGCGGGGGCCGACCATTCGGTGGGGGCGCCGGTTTCGTCCCAGATGCGGACCTTCCACTCGACATCCGCGCGCGAATCGAGCGGTTTGCCCCCCCATGGAACCAGAACGGATTGATCGGAATCAACCTTCCCGGAGGACCAGAGCGGAGTGATCTCGCCCGCCAGAGGACCGTAATGCCTGGGGCTGGCGATGATTTCGTAGGCGGTTTGTTTGGCGCCCGGATGGTCGGAGATGATCTTCCAGGAGAAGCGCGGGGCCGTCACGCCGATGCCGACGGGTTGCGCGGCGTGCTCCACCTGGAGGTCCGTAACGGTGACCGGCCCGGCCGCGAACGCGGGCGCGGCGGAGAGAACGGCGGCGGCAAGCAGCAAGGGAATGTTGCGCATAAGAACCTCAAGGCCAGGCATGTGAAAGGTCGTATCACAGGCAAACGAAGCGGGAGCCGGATTATTGTTGCGAAGTTCCACCCATGGTACGCAGGCGGGACGTGGCGGCAAGAGCTCAGCGCCTTTTACGCTCGAGGGCGGCGAGCTCGTCCGGACTGGCTTTGCCGTCCACGAAGCGGCGCACCTCCTCGTTGGTCGAGTGGCGGAAATCGTCCGGCTTGCCTTCCGCAATGACCTTGCCCTCCGACAACATCACCAGCCGATCGCCCACTTTGAACGCCGACGCCATGTCGTGCGTCACCACCACCGACGTGACATGCAGTTCGTCATTGAGCTTGAGAATCAGCTCGTTGATCACATCCGAGCGGATCGGATCAAGCCCGGTGGTGGGCTCATCGTACAGGACCACTTCGGGATCGAGGGCGATCGCGCGGGCCAGGGCGACGCGCTTTTTCATGCCCCCGGAAAGTTCCCCGGGCATCTTGGATTGCGTGCCGTCGAGACCGACCATGGCCAGTTTCTGCGCCACGCGGTCGCGCACTTCCCGCTCCGGATAGCGCCGGTGCTCGCGCATCGGGAAAGCGATATTCTCGAAAACGCTCATGGAATCGAACAACGCCCCCATCTGGAAAAGAAAGCCGAAGTGCTCGCGGATGGGTTCGAGCTGCCGTTCGGGCAGCGTGTCGATGCGCATGTCGCGGAAGAAGACCTCGCCGGAGTCCGGTTTCAGCAGACCCACCAGGTGTTTGAGCAGGACCGATTTTCCCGTGCCCGAGGGGCCGAGGATCACGACCGACTCGCGCTCGTGGATGTCCAGGCTCAGGCCGTTGAGCACCACCAGCGATCCGAAGCTTTTGTGCACGTTCACCAGCCGCATATGCATGGGGCAGGAATCGACGGACGACGCGGCAGGCGATGGTAAAGTGGAGGGAGGGGAGGTCATCCGAGGATGCTCCCCGTGTTGGGCCAGAACATGATATAGATCGAATTCATGGCCATCGCGATGAAGAAGTTCATCACCAGGATCGTCACGAAGGAAGCGACAAAGGCCTCGGTGCACGCGCGCCCGACGCCCTGGGCGCCCGAACCGCAATGAAACCCTTTGTAACATCCGATCGATGCGATGGCGGCGCCGAAAAATAACGCCTTGAGAAACCCCGTGTTGATCGTGTAAAGATCCAGCGAATCAATCGAATTCTGCCAATAAGCCGCGGCATCCACCCCCAGCATGTGCACCGACATGAACCACCCGCCGAACATCCCCAGCAGGTCGGAAAAAATGGTGAGGATCGGCATCATGATGAGGCAGGCGGCGAATCGCGGCACCGCCAGCACGCGAATCGGATCGGTCGCCATCGCGCGCAGCGCGTCAATCTGCTCGGTGACCTTCATCGTCCCCAGTTCCGCCGTCAGCGCCCCGCCCACCCGGCCGGCCAGCATCACGCCGGTGAGCACGGGGCCGATCTGCTTGACCACCGACACGTTGATGACCGAACCGATGCGCGACTCCAGGCCGATCGCCTTGAACTGCGGATGTGCTTCGATGGCCAGCACTGCGCCGATGAACGCGCCCGTGATCATCACCACCGGAATCGACAGCGTGCCCACTTCATACATCTGCACGAGAATCTGCCGGCGTGCGAAACGCCCGGGCCCCCGAAAAATCCACCCGCAAATGGCCCCGCTGAAGCGCCCGTAATCCCCCAGAGCGTCCACCCAGTCGAGTCCGCGCTTTCCGAGCCGTTCAACACTGCCGGTCACAGCCACCTCATCGCAGGGCGCAATAGCAGCCTTGCTTGTAGAGAACGCGGTGCGGACTGTCAAGGAAACCGCATTCCCGCACGGTCGAGCGGCGCAGCTAGCGCGGCAACACCGTGATGATCTCGGGAGCCGCGTAAGGCGCCTGCGACAGCAGATACCGCCGATGGGCGTCAAACCGCAGCTCGTACCACGCGCGCAAGTCGGCCGTGGCGGGACTCTGGTCGGCAAACCATTCCGACAGCGCGGGGCCCGCCAGCGCATCCCTTTCGCCCGGCGGTGGACCGGCCGCATTCACCATGTGGCCCGCCACGATCCACCACGCGGGCGCCGTGTCGTTGGGATGTTGCATGTCCGCGGCGGCGCGGAACCCCACCGCACTCTGCCCTCCCCGGCTCAAAACGACCACCCCCTGCCGCGGCGGGATCGAAACCGTCAGCAGCGACCCCCGCGATCCCGCCGGCGTTGGAACCTGCGTGTCGGTCGCCTGATCGAGATCCAGCGTGCACGCCTCTGCGAAAAAATCCTCCGCGCTTGGCCAGAGCGGCGCCAGCACCTGGCCCGGATCGGCATGCTGACGCAGGGTCATGCGAAAGAACGAAGCCGTGGCCGTGAGCGATTCGTCCACGCGCAAACCCCCGCCGCCGTCGATCCAATGTGCGCTGCGCACGATCGGCGCCGCATCGGTTTGCAGCAGTCGCAACGCGCCGGCGAGCAGCGCCACCATGGCCGCGCCGGTCACCGCCAGCATCAGCGCTCCGCGCCGAAAAAGCCCGCGCGCCAGCAGCAGCACCACCAGCGCCGCCAGCGGCACAAGGACAATCACCCGCCGCGTGCGCATGCCTGCGGTGGGGGGGGCGAGCAATCCGGGAACATGATCCAATCCCGCTTGGATGGGCGCAACCCGCGGCGCGATGCTCGCGGCAAGCGAGCGCTGATCGCCCGACGGAAAACGCCACAGCAGATCCGCCACGGGGGCCCCCTTCCCATCCAGAAGACGCACCCACGCCATGCGGCGAAGCGACCCCAGGCCCGCCTCCTCATCCTCCGGGGCAATCAGCCTCGGTCCCGCGCCGGCGATCGCGGCGGCACGCTCCTCCGGAAAATTCTGCGTCATCCGCCGTGGCAAAAAAACGGCGTCCATCCCCGCGAAAAGCAACGGCGAACCGTTCAGATAATCGTCATCGCTGATGTGAATCAGCTCCAGCCGCGTCCCCGCCGGAGCCACCGCTCCCGCCGCGCGGATGCTCTCGACATCCGGCGGCGCCGCCACCCGAAACGCCGGAGCCGTCACCGCGGGCGGCAGGGGAATCGAGATGATCCGCGGATCGCGGCCGGCGATCGTCAGTCGCAGCGGCCAGTGATCGCCAAGATTTCCCGTCGCCACCGCCGGCAGCGGAAAAAGCACGCTGGCTCCCGCCCGCGCCGCCGGCGCGCCCCGGCTTACGGCCATTCCGCCGCGGGCGTCCTGCAACGTGATCGTCGTTCCCAGCGCCGGCGGACCGTCGGCAAGTTCGTCGACGTTGACCCGGACGAGCTCCCACGAGTTGTCGCGCAGCGGATCCGCATGCGCCAGCTCCAGCGGCGCAGCGCGCACGGTCGAGCCCAGCAGCAACAGCGCACTCAAGGCCCAGGCCATCATGCGCACGAATGCGATCCTCCAACGAATGTAGGCGCCATGACAAAAAGGGCGGCAAGCCCGGGCGCGCTCAGCTCTGATGAACCGCCGCATGTGCCGCCCGCCGCCGCCGCACCAGCCACGCCCCCAGCAGCACCACCGCCACCACCGCCACGACCGGAATCACGATATGCCGCACCCGCTCGATCTCGCGAAAAATCCTCTCGATTTTTCCGGCAAACCGGTAGCCGATAAAAATGAACAGCGGCACCGATATCGCCGCCGCCATGCCGTCGATGATCACGAAGCGCAGGTAGCTCATGCGCGACATGCCGGCAAAAGCGAAGACCACCGAACGTGCGCCGGGAAAAAATCGCCCCGCGAACACCGTCCAGTTTCCATGCCGCGCAAAATGCCGCTCCACCTTTTCCCGCCGCTTCGAGTGCATCACCTTCTGAAGATGCCGCGCCACGAAGCTCGTCCCCGTGATGCCGCGCCGCCCGATCGAAAACACCACCGAGTCGCCCCCCAGCACGCCGATCATGCCCGCCAGCATCATCAACAGGATGTGCGGCGTCCGCGCCGTAATGTCCAGCGGCGGAATGAGCTCGTCGGAGTTGTCCACATCCGTCGCCGGATTGTCCTGCTCCGCTTCCCCGGGCGCTGCCGGAATCACCGACGCGATCGGCGAATAATGCTTGTTGCACAGGTAGCCCGAAAAAATCAGCGGGACATCCTCGGGGATCGGCAAACCCACACCGGCGCCAACGAGCACCACAATCAGCGCCACATACGTGAAGTGGGTGAGAAACAGTCGAACCCAAAGCATGCGAAGCGGTGGTCCTCATCGGCGGTCGGGCGGCGGTGTCGCGCTGCGCCGGCGGCGCAGGTCGCATGGGTCATTATTGCGGAAGGCGCGGCGATTGCCACTGCCGCTTGCAACGCAGCCTCAAAACACGGCCACCATTCGCAAAAACCAATGCCCGCTTAATGCGTCCGATTCGCCAGGTCGTGGGCGAGCTGAGACAGCAGCGCCGCGTGCGGGCCAAGCTGTGCCGAAATCGTATCGGCAATGCGCACCTGCTCCTCCAGATACTCGCGCGCCTTCTCCAGACCCACCAGCGACGGATACGTCAGCTTGCCGATCGCCGCGTCTTTGCCCGTCCTCTTGCCCATCTGCTCCGCCGTGGCCACCACGTCCAGAATGTCATCCACGATCTGAAACGCCAGCCCGATCGCACGCCCATACGTATCGATCGCCGCCAGCGTCGCTTCGTTGACGCTCGCCGCCAGCGCGCCCATGCGGCATGCGCAGCGGATCAACGCCCCCGTCTTCATCCGGTGAATCTGCTGCAGCTTGGCCAGCGACGGCGCTTCGGCAAGCTGCCGCGCTTCCGTCGGGTGACACGTATCCAGAACCTGCCCCCCGATCATCCCTTCCGGCCCGGTCGCATAGGCCAGTTCCAAAATCAGCCGCGACGCAAGACCCGCGTTGTCCACCTGGCGCGCGATCACCTCAAACGCCATCGTGTTGAGCGCGTCCCCGGCCAGGATCGCCAGCGCGTCGCCATACACCTTGTGATTCGTCGGCCGGCCACGCCGAAGATCATCATCATCCATCGCCGGCAGGTCGTCGTGAATCAGCGAAAAGCAATGGATCATCTCCACCGCCGCCGCCGCCGGCAGCGCCGCGGCCGGATCTTTCCCACCTACCGCCCCGTGACACAGCAGCGTCAAGGCCGGCCGAATCCGCTTGCCCGGACCAAACAGCGAATACGCGATCGATTCGCTCAGCTTCGCCGGCGACTCACGCAGCGACTCCAGATAGCTCCTCAGAAACGCGTCCGTGCGGGCGGCGGCATCCTTCAAAAACGCGGCAAGGTCGGGCGCGGGCGAAACGGTCATGGACATCAACTCTCCGTTTTGTGAAAGCTCACGCATTATAAGGAATACCCCTTCGCCCGGCACGCACGCCCTCACGACGCCCCCTGCCAAATCCTCCCGCCCCCTCAAATTGCAATCCCACCCCCGCACGGGTATACCCCTCTGCATGACTGCCCGAAAAACGGTGAAGATCACCACCTGGCCCGACCCCCTGGTGCAGGAACGCCTCGAAGACATGGGCTTTTTCTTCGATCCGCCCTTCAAAACCTGGATACGTTTCTGCGACGAGCAGGAAATCGGCCCCCTCAACGAATGGCTCAAACGCCACCACCTCGCGCATGAAATCCTCCCCGCCCACGGCCGCGGTGAATTGAAAAAGCATCCCCGCCTCTCCGAAGAACTCCTCCTCCGCAACGGCGGCGGACCCACCACCTGCGCACTCTGCGGCGCCGTCAACACGCCCTGCCGCCAGTGGATCGAAGGCGATGACACCGATTCGATCGACTACCCCCAGCCGGCACGCTTCTATCTCTGCGGCAACTGCGTCCAGTCGCGCATGCAGCCGCACCCGCGCTTGTATTCGCCGGCCGACGATCATCTGTAACACTCTTGGCAGGGAAAGCTCAGACCCATCAGGGCAGCGGCGGAACCGCGTCGCGATCCACAGGGGCGGCCGCATCATCCGACGCATGATTCGGCTTCTCAAAGCCATTCATCGCCGACGCCGACCCCGGCTTGCTGTCGATGTTCGCCATGTTGCTCAGATGCGAAAGACCGCTCATCACCGCATCGCGAAGCGCTTCCGACGCCGCCACATCACCGGGCGCCGCCACACTGACATTCGACGCCGTCGCTTCCGGCGCTCCCAGACTCATGGGCGAATCATCCACGCGGAACCGCGCCGAGCTTGCCACCGGCGCCGAACCGTTGTCATCTATCTTCACGGACGCTGTCGCGAAGCCACCGCCCGCAGCAGGCCGCGCCACCGTCGCCACCGCCGTTTGCGATCCATTGCCCGAAATCGCATGCCACGCATAGCCCCCCCACGCCGCCACGAACAGCGCCGCAGCCGCGGCGACCGGCTTCCACCAGCCCGGCGTCCGCTGCGCCGGCGTCCCCACCGTTTCCTTCTCCAGCCGCCCCGCCAGCTTCCTGTCGAAGTCCTCCCAGTTGATCATCGGAATCCGGCTGCCCCAATCGTCCAGGACATCCTGCACTTCCCGATGTTCCTGATACAGCTTGCGCGCTTCGGGATCCGTCAGCAGCCGCTGTTCGACGGACTTCTTGCCCGCCGCATCCAGCGATCCATCCACGTGTTGGCTGATCAGGAAGTCGAGATGTTGGTGGTCGTGCTGCATGGCTTCCAGAAATATCGGGCCGCCACAACATGGCGGCCAGTCGTTTTTCAAAACGCGGGAGACTTACAAATAGTTCCCGAGTGATTTCTTCAGTTGCTTCCGGGCGGTAAACACGTGCCACTTCACAGCTTCGACGGAGCAGTTCAACACTTCGGCCACATCCTTCTGCGGCATTTTCTCGATGGCGAACATCACCAGCGCCAAACGCTGCTTTTCCGGCAGGCCGTTGAGCGCGATCTGGATGGCGTCGCCGAGTTCCGCGGAGGCCGCGGGTTGATCGGGCGCGTCGAGAACGCTCCCTGCCACGCTGGCGCGAAGATCATCACCCTCCGTCGAATCCCCGAGCGTTTGCTCGAGCGACAGCGCCTGTCTCCGGCCGCGCGACCGGCGGTAGTTCAGGGCCAGGTTGGTGACGATCCGCATCAGCCATGGGCCGAAGCGTTCGGATTGCTGGAGCTGGTCGAGGCTTTTGAACGCCTTCACCAGGGCGTCCTGGACCAGCTCGGCGGCATCGTGCGTATTGCCAAGGAGCCGCAGCGCCACCGCGGCGCATTGCCGCTGATAGTGCTGCGCCAACAGACCGAACGCGCGGCGATCCCCTGCTTTCGAGGCGATCACCAGCCCCAGTTCATGAGCGGCCTGCTTGGCCTGCTCCTGAAGGCTGTGGGCCTGGGCATCGTTTGGCATCCGCTGGCTCATGGGGTTAGACCCGGGTTTGCGTGGATCGTTAGTCGTGGCCGCTGCTTTTCCCGCCATGATAGCCTCCCGCAGATAGGAAATTCGACCGCGGCAGGAGTACCGGGAACGGGAAAGCACCGAATCGGTGATTCTCGGGCGTCGCCAATCTGGCCCGCCATGGTACTTGAGGGCCGCGGAAGACCCAAGGGCTATCCGCCAGATAATTCGGCAGCCGAGCCGGTGGGCGTTCAGGAAAGCAAGCGCCAAGACGACCGAAAACACGCAACAGCCTGAAAAATTTTACGTATCGATAGCGTCTGCGGCTTCGCCGAGTTTCATAAAGATGAATTACGCCAGGCCCGTCGCCAGCTCCGCAACAAACCCCCGCACCGCTTCCGCCTGCTCGGCAGGGGATGCCTCGACCTTGTCCGCAAGCCGCCGGATCAGCGCGCTGCCCACAATCGCACCATCCGCCACCCGCGTGACTTCCCGCACCTGCTCCGCCGTCGAAATGCCGAAGCCCACGCAAATCGGCGCATCGGTGGCCCGTCGCAAGTCGGCGACATTGGGGGCGATGTCCGCGGGAAGCGCCTTACGCTCGCCGGTGATGCCCGAAACTGACAAATAATAGATGAATCCGTCGCAGAGCCTGGCGATGGCGGCCCGCCTTTCGGGCGGCGTTGTGGGGGCGACCAGCAGGGCCGTGCGCAGATTGTTTTCTCGCAGCACCGCGACGATCGCCGGCGCTTCTTCAAGAGGCACGTCTGGAAGAATCAGACCATCGGCGCCGGCTTGGGCGCACTGGCGCGCAAACCGCTCCGTGCCGCGCTTGAAAATAATCGAGAAGGAAACCATCGCCATCACCGGAACCGTCAGCCCGCGGCGGCGTGCCTGTGCGAGGGCGTCGAGCGCGTTCTCCACCGTGGCGCCCTGCAGCAGCGCTTGGGTGTAGGAGCCTTGAATCACCGGGCCATCGGCGACGGGATCCGAGAAAGGGATTCCCAGTTCGACCACGCCTGCCCCGCCTTGCTGGGCCGCGATAAGCAAATCTACCGTGCTGTGAGGCGCTGGGAATCCGGCCGTGAGAAACGGGCACAAGAGTTTTAGAGAGCGCTGACGAGCGTTGGCGAAAGTCTCCGAGAGGCGATTCATAGGGATTGCCCAATATGTATTGCGGAAGAACGAGTAGTGAGAATAACGCCGCTGGCAAGGAAAGGGAAAGGCTCCGCGGTGTCGCAAAATACAAGAACGCTTTATCTGTCGGCGCATTTGAAAAAACGACTTTTGGCCAGGCGTCAGAAGGCGCGATCAAGTGCAAAAAACGTCGAAATTCCGCGGAAATACAGTTGCGTGGAGAGCGTCTGTCTGACATGCTGAAGATGTAGCCCGAGCCGGCATCGCCATATCTGAATGGCTCGGTTTTTATAGGTTGGTCCTGTCACCTGCCGCCACAACTGCGGCGATTTTGAAACGTGTGTTTTACGCCTCGTTTGGACCTGCGCGCTTTCTTTTTGGGAGGTTGTTCATGAAACGTCGTCGTTCCGGTTTCACCCTGATCGAGCTGCTGGTGGTGGTCGCCATCATCGCGCTGCTGATCTCAATCCTCTTACCCAGCCTCGCGCGGGCCAGAGACCAGGCCAAAAAGACGGCCTGCGCCAGCAACCTTCACCAGTTGGGCATCGCGCTCACAACGTACGCGGCGGAATTCGAAAACAACTTGCCGCCGGAAACGGATCGCGGCTACACGGACTACGGGTATGGTACAGGCGCGACCAGACACCTCTACCTGCGTGACAATCCGGCCGGAGGCCCCCCGACCATATATACCTTCCCGAATGGCCAGACCCAAATTGGCCACTGGCGCGAGCTGATTTGCATGGATGATGGAATCATCAAGGACCCGAGAGTTATGTTCTGCCCTGGCCAGACCGATGGCTCCTGGCAGTATATCAAGCCGAGCACTTCCAGCACCGACCCGTACGCCTTCTGCGACGTCCTCTCCAGTCACGCCGGTTATTCCTACCAGTTGCACCTGGGCTCGAATCCGAATTCCGCCGGCCCGTTCAACGGCGCTCCGAATGTCAAAGGTCCCGGCGGCGGTCCGTTCAATGGGGCCGTCTACACGAAAACGACCATGTTTCCCAAGGACCTCTGGCTCATGTCGGACAAGATTTACGACGTGATCTCGATCCCGCACGCCAACAACTGTGGCTCGAACGGCCTGTACGGCGACGCCCACGTCGAGTTTGGCCAGAACCCGAAGATCAAATACCTGCAGGTCTTCCCCAATCCTTACCATCCGACCGACACCTACAACATGGTACATCTGTGGGAAAGCTCCGCCGCGAGCAGCAAGTAATTGCAGCTACGGTCGCTTCCGGCAGATGAAGCAGTTACCGGTAGGAGTTCACAGTGCCTGAATTGCGGACTTCGGTTCGTACAGGGCATTCCGTCGCGGCTGGCGGCGCTTCCAGCGTCGCGGCCGCGACGTTGTTGACTGACTGTTTTGACACTTTGTATCGGGCGCGGTGGTCGGAGAACCGTGACACGGTGCCGCCCGCATTCACCGCTCGCCTCTTGGAGATTTTCGCATGAAACGTCGTCGTTCCGGTTTCACCCTGATCGAGCTGCTGGTGGTGGTCGCCATCATCGCGCTGCTGATCTCGATCCTCTTGCCCAGCCTCGCGCGTGCCAGGGACCAGGCCAAAAAGACCGCCTGCGCCAGCAACCTTCATCAGATTGGCATTGCTCTCACAACCTATGCGGCCGAATTTGACAACAACCTGCCCCCGGAAACCTCCCGCGGCTACACGCACTACGCGTATGGTAGCTTGGGTACCGAGCATCTGTACCTGCGTCGCAATTCCGCCAGTGGCCAACCCACCATCTTCACCTTCCCTAATGGCCAGACTCAGGACGGCCATTGGCGCGAGCTGATCTGCATGGATGATGGGATCATTAAAGATCCGCGCGTCATGTACTGCCCCGGACAATCTGATGGTTCCTGGCAGTACACCAAGGCGCCCACCTCCAGCACCGATCCCTACACCTTCCTCAACGCCCCGTTCAACAACCACTCTGGTTATGAATATCAGTTGCATCTGGGCAAGAACCCCAACTTCTCGGCGCTGGCCAATGGCTCGTTTAATGTGCCGGGCGTGAAGGGTGGCGGCCCCTTTAATGGCGCGGTCTACACGAAGACCACCCAATTCCCCAAAGATATCTGGCTCATGTCCGACAGGATTTATGATGTGATCTCGATCCCACACGCCGGCAACGCTGGAGCCAACGGAATGTATGGCGACGCGCACGTGGAGTTCGGCCAGAACGCCAAGATCAAGACACTCTCAGCCTTCCCGAACCCCTACTCGGAATCGAATTCCTACACGATGATTTATCTGTGGGAAAGCTCCGCCGCCGGCAGTAAGTAACCTTGTTTTCAGCCACGCACACAGGCATCGGCATCATGCGTCGCATGATGCCGATGCTTTTTTGTTTTTGCGTCACCAAGGACGACCTAAGGTATGTTTGGACAAATAGTTATAAACTCACATCAACTTCTAAAAAGATTCTCAAAAATATCTCATTTTGTCCTTGAATGAAGGCGGGGCCGGGCGGATAGTGGGGGGGTACAAATCCCTCATCTCTCGTTTCGTACCGCGTGACAAATCTTTTTGGCGACGACATGCCGAGGTTGCCTGCCTTTCCGGGGGCGCCTTTTTTTCTTTTTTTGTTCCCCCCCAAATGGAGGCTTTTTGCCATGAAGCGTCGTCGAACCGGCTTTACTCTCATTGAACTGCTCGTGGTGGTTGCGATTATCGCGCTCCTGATCTCCATTCTTTTGCCGAGCCTCGCCCGCGCTCGTGATCAGGCGAAAAAGACGGCATGCGCCAGCAACCTCCACCAGCTTGGCGTGGCGCTCACGACCTATGCCTCGGAATTCAATAACAACCTTCCGCCGGAAACCTCGCGCCACTTCAAGAGCTATGGTTACGGCACGGCATCGACGGAAAACCTGTACCTGCGTCGCGGCTATACCACGTTCACCTTCCCGAATGGGACGACTCAGGACGGCCACTGGCGCGAATTGATGTGCATGGACGACGGCATCATCAAGGACCCTCGCGTCATGTTCTGCCCTGGCCAGACCGACGGGTCCTGGCAATACACAAAGGCCCCGACCTCCAGCACGGACCCCTACACGTTCCTCAACGCGCCCTTCAACAACCACTCGGGATACTCTTATCAGTTGCACCTGGGCAAGAATCCCACGATGAACCCCCCGTTTAACGGGCCCAGCGACAACGTGGATGGCAAGTTCAACGGCGCGGCCTATACGAAGTTGACCCAGATGCCCAAGGATATCTGGCTGATGTCCGACAAAATCTATGATGTCATTTCCATCCCGCACGCAGGCAATGCGGGGTCCAACGGGCTCTACAGCGATGCCCATGTGGAGTTCGGCCAGAACGTCAAGATCAAGACCCTGTCCAAGTTCCCGAATCCCTATTCGGAGTCGCAGGTTTACAATTTGATCTACCTGTGGGAAACCTCGGCAGCCAGCAGTAGGTAAAGGCGGAGAACATGGGAAGGTGGGGGGAAAACGCGCAGGCGGCAGGAGGTTGTGTGCTCGCACAACCTCCTGTCGATTTTTGCTGCGCGGGGAGCTGGAAACGCGCAAGAACGTCGGCGTTCGAGGGGGTCGATTGCGGTTTGCGCCATTATTTGCGGAAATTGCAAAATGGTATTTTATTTTTGTTGCAATCGACGTAAAATTTGTGCATTCTATTGGAGATACGCCAACCGATGGATATCCGGACCTTCCTTTCACGGGTGTGAAAAACTCGCTGCATTTTCATGGGTGTGAACGTTGCGCCCAATATTCTGCGTCCACTGACCTGCCCAACCCCTTTGGAGGCTGTTTTCTATGAAGCGTCGTCGTTCCGGTTTCACCCTGATCGAGCTGCTGGTGGTGGTCGCCATCATTGCACTGCTGATCTCGATCCTCCTGCCCAGCCTCGCGCGTGCCAGGGACCAGGCCAAGAAAACCGCCTGCGCCAGCAATCTGCACCAGATTGGCATTGCGCTGACAACCTATGCGGCTGAATTCGACAACAACCTCCCGCCGGAAACCTCCCGCGGCTACATCGATTCCGACTTCACCACGACCGAGCGTTTGTATTTGCGTCGCAATCCCGCCAGCGGCCCCCCCACGATCTATACCTTCCCCAACGGGCAGACTCAGGACGGCCATTGGCGCGAGCTGATGTGCATGGATGACGGCATCGTCAAGGATCCGCGCGTCTTCTACTGCCCCGGACAATCCAATGGCTCCTGGCAGTACACCAAGGCGCCCACCTCCAGCACCGATCCCTACACCTTCCTCAATGCCCCCTTCAACAACCACTCCGGCTATGAGTACCAGGTGCACTCGGGCAAGAACCCCACGTTCTCGGCGCTGGCCAACGGCAAACAGAATGTGTCTGGCCCCGGTGGCGGCCCCTTCTACGGTGCGGCCTACACCAAGACCACCCAGTTCCCCAAGGACATCTGGCTTATGTCCGACCGGATTTATGATGTGATCTCGGTTCCGCATGCCGGCAACGCCGGTTCCAACGGCTTGTATGGCGATGCCCACGTGGAATTCGGCCAGAACGCCAAGATCAAGACGATGGCGCAGTTCCCCAATCCGTATGGCACAAGCGCTTGCTATACGATCATTTATCTCTGGGAAAACTCGGCAGCCAGCTCGAAGTAACGGCTCCAAACAGGCAGTGAGGAAAGGCCGCGCAGGTGCGCGGCTTTTCTTTTTTTTGCTTCTTTCCCAGCGGTGCACCGGCGATGATGGGGCGGTCTTGAGATTTTCAGAAATACGTGGCGTCCCTCGGTTCGAGGCGTCGCTTGTGAACATGGAAGCACACCCTGTCGCCTGCGTGGCGGCGGAGGAATTGAAACTCGCCGCAACCTCATGCGTGAAGAATGGGGTTCTGGTCTTTCGGGAGCAACGCAGATGAAAGTGGGACGGTGGCTGCTGGCGACGGTTCTGGCCATGGGAATCGGGCTATCGGCCCAGGCGGCGACGGTGACGCAGAATGGCCAGGACGTGGTCATTCATGCCGGGAAGGTGATCGTCGTCGTCAAGAAGGCGCGTAAGGCTCGCAGGCATCGGCACAAGCATCACAGGCGTATCAGGAAAGCCGTGGTCCATACGATCAAGACGGTCACCCCGGCCGCGCCCGCCAAGCCCCTGGCGCCGGCGGCCAATCTGAACCATGCGAACCATCTGCGATAAGTGGCGAGGTATCCGATGAAAACCCGGTGGCTCCAGGTGGGAATGCTCTGTGCCGTGCTGGCGGGGGCAGGGGGCGGCGCGTTTGGGGCCAATGGTGCGCGATCGGGCCGAGGGGGCGGGCGGGCGGCGGCGCGCGGCGAAAAAGCCGGGGCGCAGCAGGAGGCACAGGAGACGTTGCCGGCGAATGTCGAGGCGATGATCGAGAAGCAGGTGCCCGGCGGAACGATCACCGGGGCGGAGGAACAGGTGGATAGTGGGCGACACCTGTATTTTGTGAAGGTGCAGACGGCGGGAGCGGCGGGAAAGACGGAGACGGTGCTGGCGTCCGGACGGGCGCAATATCTGGGGATTGTCGACGCTTCCGATGACGATCCGAATGATGATTCAACCTACCTGGAAGTGGAAACGGCGCCGGCGGCGGTGCGCGCGGCCATCACAAAGGCCCTGGGCGATGCGAAGGTGAACGCCCTGTCGTTTGAAGTCGATAGCGAGCGGTTCTTCTACATCGCGGAGTTCGAAAAGGACGGCAAGACGCATTTCGACACGTTCACGCTGCAGGGGGACATGACGGAGGAGGAAACGGACATGGCGGTGGCGGACTTGCCCGCGACGGTGAAAGCGGCCGTGACCAAGGCCCGTCCGAACACCACGATCGACAGCGCCAGCGAGGTGGTGGCCAGGAAGCAGAGGTCCTATGCGGTGGATGTCACCGACGGCGGCAAAAAGTTTGAGTTGATGGTGAGCGCGGCGGGGGCGGTGACGGGCACGGACCCGCTGGATGATGACGGTGCTCCCGCGAAGAAGGGCGGCTGAAGGGGAGCGCATCGCCGGCCTGGGAATCAGGGGTGGCGGGTGGCGGGGCCGGGAGGGAGAACGCGTGATCGTTCGGCGGATGCCAGGATCGCGGGGGTGGGGATGCGGACGCGGGATTGCTTCATGCGCCGCTGGGGGCTGCGTGTCGAATGGTGGCGAGGAACGTTGCGAGATGGCCATTGACGGCGGCGGGCTGCTCCATGACCGCCAGATGCCCGGCGCCGACCACCTGCACGACCATCGCGTGCGGCATGTGCGACTGCATATTGAGGGCCACCGAGGGCGGCGTGATGACATCTTCGGCGCCCACCAGCACCAGGACGGGGATAGTCAGATCGGCGAGCAGGTCGGTCTGGTCGCGGCGGCGGCTCATGGCGAGTTGTCCGGCGATGATGCCGGGGGCGGATTGGCGGTCCATGATCGCGCGGATGCGCGCTTTGGTGGCAGGATCGGGCTTCTTGCGCATCAGGCGCGCGATGGAAGCGTCGAAAAAGGGAGCGAGGCCCTGGCTTTCAATGCCGGCGATGGCGGTGAGGCGGCCTTTGCGCGCTTCGGAAGTGTCGGGGTCGGGGCGGGTGTCGATAAACATGGCGGTGGACACGAGATGCGGGGCTTCGCGCAGGAGGGCGAGCAGCACGTATCCGCCCATGGAGAAGCCGCCGACCATGGCCCTTCCGCCGGCCTGGGTTTCGATCAGCTCGCGGATGACGGCGGCATAGGCTTCGATGGAGGTGCGATCTTTGGCCAAGGCCGGGGCGCTGCCAAAGCCCGGAAGATCGGGCGTGAGGACGGTGTGCCCGCGGGAGCGCAGGAAGGCGGCCTGCTCGGTCCACATGGAGGAGTCGAGAGGCATGCCGTGGATAAGGACGATAGGGTCCATGGGGTGCATTGTACATGCAAAAGCCGCACCCTGCCGCTGGGCTGGGCGAGGGTCGGCGGGGGCGGAGGGTGGCGGCGCGGCGGGGGTCACTGGCGGGAAGTCGGGCGCGGCGGGTAGGATCAGTGCCTGCGGCAAGGCCGATGGAGGCATTTTATGCGGATTTGGCACGGTGCGGCGCTGGGCGCGGTGGTTGTGGCGGCGCTTGCGGCGGCGGGAGCGGCGGGCGGCGGGGCTTCAAGGAGTGCGGCGATGGGCAATGCGGAGGCGGCGCGCCCGGCGGAGAGTCCGATAGCGCCGGGCGCCAAGGCGGTCAAACTGGCGGGCGATTTTGCCTTTACCGAGGGCTGCACCTCAGACAAAAACGGCGATGTCTACTTCATCGATCAGCCCAACAACAGCATCTTGAAGTGGACGTTCGACGGCAAAGAGCGCCAGGGGGATTACAGCGGCGGGAAACTCTCGACGTTCATGCATCCCAGCAACTACGCCAACGGGATGAGCTTTGACCCGGCGGGGAATCTGATCGCCTGCGCGGATGAGAAAAATGAATTGTGGTCGATCGCCCCGGATAAGAAGGTGACGGTGCTGGTGAAGGATTATCAGGGGAAGCTGCTCAACGGCCCCAACGATGTATGGATTCGGCCGGACGGGAACATGTATCTGACGGATCCGCTGTACAAGCGCGACTGGTGGAAGGGCCTGCGCGAATCGACCTCGCAGTTGCCGGGGGAGTATGTGTACTATCTCGACGTGGCGGCCAAAACGCTCAAGCCGGTGGTGACGGATTTCAGGAAGCCCAACGGCATCATCGGGACGCCGGACGGCAAGACGCTGTACGTCTCGGACATCGGGGCGAACAAGACGTGGTCCTACACGATCCAGCCGGACGGGACGCTGACGGACAAAAAGCCATTCTGCAATGCGGGATCGGACGGCATGACCATCGATTCGGACGGCAACGTCTACGTCAGCAACCGCGGCGTGACGATCTACAGCAAAGAAGGCAAGCGGCTGGATCATATTGATGCCGATAGCTGGGTCGGCAACACGTGCTTCGGCGGGAAGGACGGACACACGCTTTTCATGGCCGTGAGCAAGTCGATTTACGCGATCCAGATGCGCACGCACGGGGTGGGGCCGGCGTAGTGGACGGGCGGACGGGCTGCTCGCAGAATAATGCGGGTTTGACCGGGGCCGGGGAAATACGGATAATGGCGTGTCTTGAAGGCGAGGTTTACGTGCGGACAGATGTTCCAAGAATCCTGGCGTGCGGCCATCCCGTGAGGGGTGATGCGGCCGCGCGCGGGGTTGGCGGAATCCTGACGAGGGTGCTCGGCGGGTTTTCTGTCCGCGCCGTTATTGGCGGGGTCCGCGTTTTTTCGGGAAACGGGTAGGGTTTGCCACACGCATTGATCGCTGGACGCCCTGCCCCGCGCAGGGCGTTTTTATTGAAGGACATGTATGGCAAGTTCATCGGATGATGCGATGGGGACCCGGGGGGCGGGGGACCGTCGGAAAACCGGAAGCGAGGGGACCGCGGGCAAGGCGCGCGTGGAGATTTATGACACCACGCTGCGCGATGGCACGCAGGGGGAAGGCGTTTCGCTGTCGGTGCAGGACAAGCTGCTGATTGCCCGCCGGCTCGATGAACTCGGCGTGGATTACGTCGAGGGCGGCTACCCGCTTTCCAATCCGAAGGACGCGACATTTTTTCAGGAAGCGCGCTCGCTGGAGCTGCATCACGCGCAGCTTGTCGCCTTCGGCATGACGCGCCGCAAAGGCGTGCATCCCCGGGACGATGTCGGCATGAACGCCCTCAAAGACGCCGGCACGCGCTGCGTTACCGTGGTCGGCAAGACCTCGGACCTGCATGCGACGGAAGTGCTGGGCGTGTCGCTGGACGAAAACCTGGCGATGATCAGCGACTCGGTCGCGTGGCTTACCGAGCAGGGGCGGCGGGTGATCTACGATGCGGAGCATTTTTTCGATGGCACCGCTGCCAACCGGGAATATGGCCTCAAGACCATCGAAGCGGCGGCCAAAGCGGGGGCGGCAATCGTGTGCCTGTGCGACACCAATGGCGGATCGATGCCGGAACGCGTCACCGAGCTTGTGCGCGCGGCGAAAGAGCGCGTGGGAGATCGGTGCGCGATTGGGATCCATCCGCACAACGACTGTGGCCTGGCGGTGGCCAACGCGCTCGCGGCCGTGCAGGCCGGCGCGACGCATGTGCAGGGCACGATGAACGGCATCGGCGAACGCTGCGGCAACGTCGACATCACCACGGTGATCGCCAATCTGAAACTGAAGCTCGGCTACGAATGCCTGCGCCCCGGCGCTCAAGGCCTGCAGCAACTCACAGAGGCCTCGCGCTACGTGTATGAGATCGCCAACCTGAACTTGGTCAACGGCCAGCCCTACGTGGGCCCCAGCGCGTTCGCCCATAAGGGCGGCATGCACGTGCACGCGGTCAACAAGCTGGCGCGCAGTTACGAGCACGTTCCCCCCGAGAGCGTGGGCAACACGCGCCGCATTCTCGTAAGCGAGCTTTCGGGCGTATCCAACATCGCGGCCAAGGCGGGCAAAAAGTTCGGCATCGAAAATGATCGTGCGGCGCAGAAAAAAGTGCTCGACGAAGTGACCCGAATGGAAGCGGAAGGTTATCAATTCGAGGCGGCCGAGGCGTCGTTTGAGCTGATCGTGCGCAAGGTGATCGGCCGGCACCGGGCGTTCTTCGAGCTGGATCATTACCGCGTGGCGGTGCATCGTTCGGGCAGCGGGCGACCGGTGACCAAGGCGACGCTGACGCTGAAGGTCGACGGCAAGGAAGTGAACGCCTCCGCCGAAGGCGACGGCCCGGTGAACGCGCTGGACAACGCCCTGCGCGCGGCGCTGCTGAAACATTACCCCTCGCTCGAAACCCTGCGCCTGGTCGATTACAAGGTGCGCGTGGTGAACTCGACCGCGGCGACCGCCGCCCGGGTGCGCGTGATGATCGAGTTTCGCAGCCCCCACGGAGCGGTCGCGGTGGGGGGGGACAACGGGCCCGAAGCGCACGGCCTGCTGGGGACCGTAGGCGTCAGCGAAAACATCATCGACGCAAGCTGGCAGGCGCTTGTCGACGGCGTGGAGTATCATTTGCTGCACGAGGGGGAAAAAGGTGGGCGGTAAAATGGCACGCCACTGGAGGATCACATGACGCGGCGTTTTCGAGCACATTTTGCCAATGGCGTACTGGTGCCCCATGAGAAGCTGGAGCTTCCCGCGGACCTGGAATTGACGGTAACGGTGGACAGTCCGGAAGCCCAAAGGCCGGCCGTCGAGATGCCACGGTTCGACGATCCGAACGATCCGATGCCCGAGGACGGCGCTGCGCTGATCGATTGGTGGGCCCGCCACAGGTTGCCGGTCGGTCCGGAGATCGGAGACAAAATCGCGCGGTCGCCGGGGTATGACCGATTCGGGGAGGGAGAAGATGACGCCTGAACCGCCTTCGGGCGCGCGGTGCTTTGTCGACGCGAACATCCTGGTCTACAACTTTACGCAGAATCCAACGTTCTCTGCGCCAAGCGAAGCTTTTGTCAGGCGGATGGAAAACGGCGACGTAGCCGGCTTCGTCAGCCCGGCAGTGCTGTCTGAGACGTTGCATCGTGTGATGTTGTCGGAAGTGCACACGCGCTATCAAACGATGAAGCCATTGGCGTACGTTCAGCGGCGGCCGGAGATTATTCCAACTCTTTCGGGATACCACGCCGCGGCGAAAGCGCTGAGGCGGTGGCCGCTCACGGTCCTTTCAATGGACGCGAACGACCTTGAAAAGACGGCACAGGTGGCATCCCGGCATCGACTGCTCACGGATGACGCGTCGCATGTGGCATTGATGCAGCGGGAACAGATTCAGTATCTCATTACCAACGACGACGATTTTGATGCGGTGCCGGGGATCATTCCGTGCAAGCCGCGATAACAATAAGGCAGAGGACCCCGTGAAGATTGATCTCCCCCCGCAGTACGATCCCAAAAGTGTGGAAAAGCCCGTCTATCAGCGGTGGCTGGAGGCGCGTGTCTTTCATGCGGTCGCTGGGGGAGAGGGTGATGCGCGCAAGGCGTTTTCGATCGTGATTCCGCCGCCGAATGTCACCGGGGCGCTGCACCTGGGCCATGCGATCAACGGGACGATTCAGGACATTCTCACGCGCTATCACCGGATGAAGGGCGACAACACGCTGTGGATGCCGGGGATCGATCACGCGGGCATCGCCACGCAGGCGGTCGTGGAGAAGACGATTTTTGAGAAGGAGAACAAGTCGCGCCACGATCTGGGCCGCGAGGAACTCGTGCGTCGCATCTGGGAATGGAAGGAACAGTTCGGCACGCGCATCCTCTCGCAGCTTCAGTCCATCGGCGCCTCCTGCGACTGGGACCGCACGCGCTTCACGCTGGACGACATCTGCGCCCGCGCCGTGCGCGAAGCCTTCTTCAAAATGTTCAAAGACGGCCTCATTTTCCGCGGCAAACGCCTGGTCAACTGGGACACGCACCTGCAAACCGCCGTCGCCGACGATGAGATTTATCACGAGACCGTCAAAGGACAGATGACCTCGATCAAATATCCCGTCGATGGTTCGCCGGACGAATACCTGATCGTCGCCACCACCCGCCCCGAGACCATGCTCGGCGACACCGCCGTGGCCGTGCATCCCGACGATGAACGCTACACGCATCTCCACGGCAAGCACGTGATCGTGCCGCTGGTGGGCCGCAGAATTCCCATCATCACCGACGGCCTGCTGGTCGATCCTTCCTTCGGCACCGGCGTCGTGAAAGTCACGCCCGCCCACGATCCCAACGACTACGCGACCGGCGTCCGCCACCACCTCGAACAGATCAACCTGCTCACCCCCGACGGCAAAGTCAACGAAAAGGGGTCAGGAGTCTTTTTGGGCAAGCAATACTCTTATGCGGGCCTGAAATTCGCCAGCGCCGCGCGCAAGGCGGTGCTCGCCGACCTCGAAGCCCTCGGCCTCATCGCCGAGGTGAAACCGCACGAACACGAAGTCGGCCACAGCGACCGCAGCAAAACGCCCATTGAACCCTACCTGAGCGACCAATGGTTCGTCCGCATGGGCGACATCATGGAGCCGTCCCCATCAGAGCCGCGCCCGTCAGGAAGCGGTTTGCGTGAGCAATCTCCGGGCGCACACCCTTCCTCCGCCAACGCCCTCGCCTATTTCCTGACCTTCCACACCTACGCGACCTGGCTCCGCGGCGAAGAACCAGGTTCCGTCGATGCCGATCACAACGACTACGGAACACCTTTCGTCGCACCCGATCCAGAGCTGTTCGCACGCGAAATGGCCAACGCCAAAAGTGCTCCCGTGGTCTTGTCCGAACAACAACGCCAAACCATCTGCCAAACAATGGTAGAAGTGGCAAAGCACCGAGGATGGATGATCCACGCGGTCAATGTGCGTTCCACCCACGTACATGCCGTGGTTTCGGGAGACGCTTCCCCCGAGAAGATGATGAACGATTTCAAGTCGTATGCCACCCGCCGCTTGCGCGAAGCAGAATTGGTCTCCGCGGATGCAAAGGTCTGGAGTCGTCACGGGTCGACGCCCTACCTCTGGAAGGAAGAGGACATTGCCGGAGCCGCGGATTATACGCTGCACAAGCAAGGGGAAAATCTCAGCGGCGCTTACCTCGATCGAGAGCAATTTGCCGCTTCGCTGCAACCGCTCCCTCACGGTCGCGGCTCTGATGGGGTTGGGATTACCCTCGCCAATGGCGAGCGCGCCTCCGGCCTCGCGCAGGCCGCCATGGACGCCGTCACCGATGGCCGTGTCAAAATCACCCCCGACCGCTACGCCAAAGGCTACCTCGACTGGCTCGGCCAAAAACGCGACTGGTGCATCTCCCGCCAACTCTGGTGGGGGCATCGCATCCCCGTGTGGCATGGCCCTGCCACAGAGAACGATAAATGGTTTATTGAAACCAATATTCCGAATTGGGGCGTGCAAGCAGCGGAAGGAGTCCGTCGCGGAGACGTGCATTACGGAACAAGCAAAAGTCCTACGGATCAGTGGCACTCGTGGACTCGAGCACTTCGCGACGATGCAGGGAATTGGTATCTCTGGACTGCCGTTGCACCCGGTAATCCGGATAAGGAGCGTGACCTAGAAAAGCTTGGTTATCAGCAGGACCCCGACGTCCTCGACACCTGGTTCTCCTCCGCCCTCTGGCCAATCTCCACCATGGGCTGGCCCGCCACCGGCACCTCCGACAGCCCCGACGACCAACTGCTGCACACCTTCTACCCCACCTCCCTCCTCTCCACCGCGCGCGACATCCTCACCCTCTGGGTCGCCCGCATGGTCATGTTCGGCCTCTACTGCAAAGGCGATGTCCCCTTCCGCGACGTCTACGTCCACGCCGTCATCCAGGACGGCGAAGGCCGCACCATGTCCAAATCCAAAGGCAACGGCGTCGATCCCGTCGACATCATCAACTCCCACGGCGCCGACGCCCTGCGCTTCACGCTCGCGCAGATGGCCACCGAAACCCAGGACATCCGCATGCCCGTGGTCAAAGACGCCAAAACCGGCGCCAACACCTCGCCGAAATTCGACATCGGCCGCAACTTCGCCAACAAAATCTGGAACGCTAGCCGCTTCATCCTCTCCAACCTCGCCGAAGACACCCCTTCCCTCGGTATTTCGTCCTCGGTCGTGAGCACTCAGCATCTGGAAGACCGCTGGATTCTCTCACGTCTCGCCGCCACCATCGCCACCGTCGAATCCTCGATCAACGCCTTCCACTTTGCGGAAGTCGCCACCGCCCTCTACGCCTTCTTCTGGACGGACCTCTGCGACTGGTACCTCGAAATCGCCAAGGCCCGCATCCGCGCGGGCGATTCCACGGTGCAATCGATCCTGCTGCACTGCCTGGAAACGTCGCTCAAGCTGCTCCACCCCGTCATGCCCTTCATCACCGAGGAACTCTGGAGCAAGCTGCCCAACCGCACCTCGCTGCTGGTCACCGCTGCCTGGCCCATCGCCGACGCCCGAGCCGCCGACTCGGCCGCCGAGGCGCAGATCGCCATCATTCAATCCATCACCAGCCAGATTCGCGACATCCAGAACAGCTATCCCGCCGCCAAGGGCAAAGCGGTGGTGCTCGCCCCGCGCAACGCCGCCACGCAGCAGGCCATCGACCAGTCGCGCACCGTGATCGAGTCCCTCACCGGTTCGCCCATCGCGCAAAACGCCCTCGACGCCGCCAAGCCCCCCGATGCCGCCGCCCGCGTCCTGCCGGACGTACAAATCTTCATCGGCGGCGTCATCGACAAAGCCGCGGAAGCCGCCAAGCTCGCCAAGCTACGCGACCAGCTCCTCAAGCACATCACCGGCAACCGCAACAAGCTGGGCAACGAATCTTTCGTCGCCAAAGCCCCCGCGGCTGTCCTGCGCGGCCTGCGCGATCAACTCGCCAGGCAGGAAGAAGAACTCGGCGCCGTCGAGAAAAACCTCGCGGAACTCCAGGGCTGAGGCCGCCCGTCGCGTCCGGCAGCCCGGCGTTCGGGCCGGCGGCTGAGCTTCCCCGGGCAAGCGGCTGCGGGAAGTCACGCGGGCCGGGGGAACTCGAGCGGGCAAGGGCGGCAAAGGCCGTCCACGGCGGTTCCGGGTTGACGGTGCATTTTGCCGATGATAGTGTCGCTGGTTGGACGCTGGGGATGAGCAGCCTTAAGGAGATGGCGATGCCGGTTCGGTTTGGTGGTTTTAAGCGTGGTGCGGGTAGGGATGCGCTGTTGGCGGCGGCGGTGGCGGGGACGGTTGCCATGGCGGGGGCGGCGTGGGCGCAGGCGACGACGCCGGGCGGGACCACTGCCACGCCGGGGGCTGCGCCGGCGGCCCTGCCGGCGCCTGGAGCGGGAGGCGCCGCCGCGGCTGGGGCGGGCGGCGCGGGGGCGGCGCTGGATGAGACCAAGCCGTTCGTGGGGGTGGTGACAGGGGACAAGGTGTATGTGCGGGCGGGGCCGGGAAATGCCTATTACGAGATGGGGCAACTCGGGAAGGGGGACCTGGTGCAGGTGACGGGGGCGCGGCTGGGCTGGTATCAGATTTTGCCGCCCAATGGAACGTTCTGCATGATCGCGAAGGAATACGTGGATGCGGATGCGACGGGGCAGAACGGGACGTTGAAGGCGGATTATGTCAATGTGCGGGCGGGGACGGCGTTGTATCCGAACCGGGATCCATCGGCGGTGCTGACGACGCTGCGGAAGGGGGCGAAGCTGACGATTCTGGGGAGCACGGACAAGTATTACGAGATCGCGCCGCCCGAGGGGGCTCGTGTGTACATCAGCCCGCAGTTTGTGCAGGCGGCGCCTGCGGGGACGGAATACAAGGTGCCGGAGTTGAAGTTGCCTGGCGGGGTGAGCGGGCCCGCGAAGAATACGGTGACTGCGCCGGAGAACTTGCCGGCGACGGCGATTGAGATTTCGCCGGGCACTGGGGCGGGGACGGGAAATGGCGGGCAGGTTGCGGGCGGTGGCGGCGCGGCGACGGAGCCGGCGGGGGGAACGGGAGCTACTGGCGGAACGGGCGGGACGGCGATGACCGGCGGCGGAGGTACGGCGGTGGGCGGAGGGACGGAAACGGGTGGCGGGCAGGCGCGGGGGCCCGAGGTGGGAAACGGGGTGACGGCGGCGGCAACGCAACCGACGAATGCGGCTCCTCCGCCCCCGGCGGTGACGTTCAACGGGGATGCGGCCAAGAAGTATGACGAGTTGAACACGCAGTATCAGGCGGAGCTGCAGAAGCCGCCGGCGCAGCGAGACCTGGATCCGCTGATCAAGTCGTACCAGGACCTGCTGAATGAAAAGGATCTGGCGCCCTCGGTGAAGCTGGGCAGCGAGTCGCGGTTGAGCGCCCTCCAGAAACTGGCGGCCATCGAGCGGCTGGCGAAGGAGAACACGCAGTCGCAGGATGCGCTCAACCAGCAGCGGGCGGCCCTGCAGCAGGAATATGCGACGGCGGAGAAGGCGATCGAAGATTACGAAAAGACCGGGCCGTATCTGGCGGAGGGAACGCTGCAAACCTCGACGGCGGTGCAGGGGAAATATGCGCTGGTGAATCCGTCGACCGGACGCGTGGTCGCCTATGTCGATCCGGCGGCGGATGTGGACATCGGGTCGCTGGTGGGCAAGTACATCGGCGTGCGCGGGACGACCGACATCGCACCGGGCACCCAGGTGAGCGTGATCCACGTGAGGAACGCGACGCTCTTGCCGGCGCCGGGAGGGACCGACAAATGATCATGTACCCGGCGGCGTAATCCCGTCTTATGCGTACTGCCTCCTGACGACTTCCTCCTGTCTTCTCGATTCTGGATTCCCGATTCTCCATGGACGTCATTGTTGTCAGCATTGGGGCGCTTTCGAAGAATCCGTTGTGGGCGGAGCGCACGCCGGTGCGGGCGAGTCATGCCACCACGACGCTGGTGCGGACGACGGCCGCGGAGGGGGACCGTGCGGGGCGGGCGTTGCTGGTGGATCCGTCGTTGCCGGGGCAGGTGTTGGCCGGGCGCCTGGATGAGCGGGCGGGGATGAAGCCCGAAGCGATCACGCACATTTTTTTGACGAACTGGCGGCCAGTGCATCGGCGCGGGCTGGAGGCGTTTGGACGAGCGACCTGGTGGATGCACGAGCGGGAGATCGAGGCGGCGCGGGAGGCGCTGGATGCCGCGGAGGAGGCCGCGGCCCGGCAGGGCCCGGAGGCGGAGCGGCTCATCGAGCAGGAGCGGGCGCTCCTGGCGCGCGTGGAGGCGGCGCCGGAGGAGCTTGGCGCGGGCGTGGATTTGTATCCGCTGCCGGGGTACACGGCGGGGCAGTGCGGGCTTTTGATTTCAGAGGCGACGAGCACGACGATCATTGCCGGGGACGCGGTGCCGACGGCGGGGCATTTTTTCGCGGGCCAGGTGTTTGCGGATTGTTTTGATGTCAAGGCGGCGAAAGAATCGCTGGTGGAGATGTACGAGGTGGCGGACCTGGTGGTGCCGGGGCATGACAATTTGTTCTTGGCGCGCCGCGGGATGGGGGGGTGAGGGGAACGCGAAATACGAAACACGAAACGTGAAACACGAAACACGAAACGGGGGGCGCGCGTGCCAGAGATACTGGCGGGCGTTATTGGAGGGAGATGAGGGGGATTTGGGCCTGGGGGTCGAAGGTTCGGCGGAGGTGGGATGGGTCTTCCTGGAGGAACAGTTCAAGCGTGGGGCGGACGTGCGCTTCCAGAAGGTGCCCGCCGCGGGCCTGGGCGGAGCTGGTTCCCACGACGACGTGCGCGTGGACGGTGCGTTTGTTGTCGTTGAGGGTAACGTCGCCGAGGAGGGAGAGGACTTCGACCTGTTCGCGAAGAGGGATGCGTTGGTAGTCGCGCCGGTCCCAGTCGAACCATCCGAGGATGACGTCCTGGAAAGCGCCGATGGCGGAGAAATGGGCGGCGGCGAGATTGCGGGAATCGGCGAACTCGCGGAGTCCGGCGAGGACTTCGTCGCCGGTGTCGAAGACCAGCGCGAAGGAGCGGGTGCCGGCGGCGGCGTTGAGCAGTTTGTGTTTCATGGCGGGACTCCGGCGCGGGGTTGACGCCATGCGCCGGGCGCAAAGCAGGTGCCGCCGATAACCCGAAAGAAGAAAGCGGCCCCACGGAAGGCCGGACGCGGCCCGGAGTTCTGCTGTTAGTTGACGACCTTGGAAGTGACGGCTACCTTTAGCTGCGGCGGCGTGTGTGAGGATGTGTGTGTTCCGATCGCTGTGCTCGTGGGTGGCGCGGGAGTTGCGGAGGAGTTCCCTGTGAACATCATTGTGACCGGGCGGCATTTGGAGATAACGGCGGCGATCCGCGCGCATGCGGAGGAAAAGGCCGGCAAATTGACCAAATACTACGACCTGATCAAAGAAATCGAGATCATCCTGGACGGCCATGAAGCGAAGCAGAAGCGGGCGGAGGTCGTCGTGAACGCGGAGCATCGCAACATGTTCGTGGCGCACCATGAGGGGGAGGATTTGTACGGGTGCATCGACCAGGCGACGCATAAGATTCAGCAGCAGCTCACGGCGCACAAGGAAAAATTCCGGAACCGGAAGCATCCGAACAACGCGTGAGCCGAGCGGGGGGCGGCGGGAAGAGAGACGCATACAGAGGATTCCATGAAACTTGCCGACTTCATCGTCAAGGAAGCGATCATTCCGGAACTCAAGGGCACGACGCGCGACGCGGTCGTGCGCGAGCTGGTGGCGGCCCTGGGAGCGGCCAAGGCGATTGCGCCCGGCGATGTGGACGCGGTGGTGAAGGCCATCATCGATCGCGAGCGGACCGGCTCGACCGGCTTCGGGAAAGGGGTGGCGGTGCCGCACGTGAAGCATCCGGCGATCAAAAAACGCGTGGGGGCGATCGGGCGATCGACGGTGGGCATTGATTTCGCGGCATTGGACCAGGCGCCGGTGTACAGCGTGTTTCTGCTGCTCTCGCCGCCAAACAATCCCGACGGGCATTTGCAGGCCATGGAGAATATCTTCCGGAACCTTCAGGAGGATACCTTCCGGCGCTTCCTGCGGCAGGCGGACACGCGGCAGAAGATCGTCGATTTGCTGGATGAGGCGGACCAGGCGGGGGCCGCGCGCTGAGACTGCGGGCCGGGCTCTCGCCCTGAGTCAGTCATCACCGATTTTTACAAAGAGTCGTATGGATCGACAGGTCACTATCCAGAATTCCCTTGGGTTGCACGCGCGGCCGGCGATGCAGTTCGTGGACGTGGCGAACCAGTATCAGTCGGCCATCAAGGTGTGGAAGGGCGACCAGGCGGTCGATGGCAAATCCATCATGCAGATGATGATGCTGGCGGCGACCGAGGGCACGGCGCTGAAGATCGTGGCCGAGGGACAGGATGCCGGCGCCGCGCTCGACGCGCTCGAGCGGCTGGTGAATTCGCGCTTCGGCGAAGAGTGAGCGGGCACGCTACAATAAAAACATCCCGGCGGCTCAAAAACCGTAAATGGCCGCGAAAAACGCCCAAGCCGCGTGCGGGGATTCTTATGGGGTGATTCGGCGTTATGAGCACGACTCCGTTGGATGTTTCGGCCGCGGCGGGCGCCGGGGCGGGGCGCGGGGCCCCCGGGGAGCGCATCACGCTCCAAACCCTGCGGGAGATGAAGCGGCGGGGGGAGGCGATCTCGATGTTGACGGCGTACGACTATCCCACGGCGCGGCTGCTGGCGGAGGCCGGGATCGAGATTCTGCTGGTCGGGGATTCGGTCGCGACGACGGTGCTGGGCTATGACTCGACCACCCGGGTGACGCTCGAGTTTTTGCTCACCATCACGGACGCCGTGCGGCGGGGCGCCCCGAGCGTGTTTTTGATGGCGGACATGCCGTTTGGCTCCTATCCCGACGTGCCGACCGCCGTGGCCAACGCGGCGCGCTTCGTGCGCGAAGCGGAGGCGGACGCCATCAAGCTGGAAGCCGACGCGCGGCATGCGGCGATTGTGGCGGGACTCGCCGCCGCGGGCGTCGTGGTGTGCGCCCACGTCGGGCTGCTTCCACAGCGGGCCGCGCTTCAGGGGGGATTCAAAGCCCAGGGACGCACGGCGGAGGAGGCGGCGCGGCTGGTGGGAGATGCGGTGGCGCTCGCGGATGCGGGGGCGCAGTTGCTCCTGATCGAAGCCGTCCCCAACGAAGTGACCGCTGAGGTTCAGAAACGCACGAGCGTGCCCGTGCTGGGCTGCGGGGCGGGTCCGGCGGCCGATGGGCATGTCGTGGTGACGCACGACCTGCTGGGGTTCAACGCGCATCCGCCGCGCTTTGCCGAAGCCATGGGGGATGCCCCGGCGGTTATTGCCGCGGCGGCGGCCGGTTATCGGGCGGCCGTGCGGGAACGGCGGTATCCCGCGCCCCGGCATCAGTATCACATGAAGCGGTAGAGCGGCGCGGCGGCGGGATATTTTGCAAAAGCTCGGAAAAACCTCCCGGTCTGGCGTTAGATATGCGCGCGAGCATGCGTCGTAAGGATGTCTTGCTTGTTGACCTTTGCCTGTACGGCTGATTGATCTGGAGGAATGTTGTTATGAAGGCTCATCCAAAAATGCTCTGGTCCGTAGTGGCGGCGATGGCCGTCGCCACGGGCTCCTATTTCGGCACGCTGACGCTCAACGGCTCGCATGTGTTTGCCCAGGGGCAGTCGCAGACCGCCAAGCCGACGGAACAGCCTCAGCCCGAGGCCGTCGCGCCCGCCTCGGATTTGTCACGCGCGTTCCGCGCCGTGCATAACTCGATGAAAGACGCCGTGGTGAACATCGACATCACCAAGAAGGTCTCCGGCGCCGAAATGGGGGGCATCGACATGAACAATCTGCCCAAGGAATTCCGCCAGATGCTGCCGCCGGGCTTCCAGCCCGACAACGGCGATGATGACGGCGGCCAGGCCCAGCAGCGCCCCCAGGAGATGATCCAGGGAACGGGCTCCGGCGTCATCGTCAACGCGGAGGGGTACATCCTCACGAACAATCACGTGGTCGAGGGAGCCGACACCATCAACGTGCGGCTCGATGACGGCCGGACGTTCAAGGCCAAGGTGATCGGCACCGATCCCAAGACGGATCTGGCGGTGGTGAAGATTGACGCCGACCACCTCACCTACGCGAAGTTCGGGGATTCCGACGCGATGCAGGTCGGCGACTGGGTGCTCGCCTTTGGCTCGCCGTTCAATTTCGAGCAGACCATGACCCAGGGCATCATCTCCGCCAAGGGCCGCAATGTGCCCATTATTGAAGAGCATGATCCCAACCTCACGGGTTACACCTACGAGGACTTCCTCCAGACCGACGCGGCCATCAACCCCGGAAACTCCGGCGGACCGCTCGTCAACCTCAAGGGCGAAGTCATCGGGATCAACGCGGCGATCGCCTCGAACACCGGCGCCTACAACGGCATCGGGTTCTCGATCCCCTCCAACGAAGCCAAGTACATCATGGAATCGCTCATCAAAAACGGCAAGGTCGTGCGCGGATACCTGGGCGTGCTCATTGAAGACATCAACCACCCCTCGCCGCAGGACAAGGATCTCGTCCAGAGCATCCGGGACGCCGGGTTCAAGGACAACAATGGCGTGCTGGTGGCCGGCATCAGCGCCGATAGCCCCGGCGGCAAAGGCGGCCTCCGCGCCGGCGATGTCATCACCCAGCTCGACGGCAAGCCCGTGGATACCGTCAACACCCTTCGCAACCAGATCGCCCGCACCAAGCCCGGCACCGATGTCACCCTCGAACTCTTCCGCGACGGAAAGACCACCAAAGTGACCTTCCCCGTCGGCACCCAGCCCGCCGGCCGGGATGCAACCCAGTTGGCCTCGGCGAACGGTCCCAGCAAGGCCGAATCCTCCGACCTGGGCGTCACCGTCCAAGGCCTCCAGGAAGGCAAGGCACGCCAGTACGGGCTCGAGGCCGGCCAGGGCGTGATCATCACGTCGGTGGCGCCGAACAGCGAAGCGGCGAATCTGGGCCTGAATGCGGGTGATGTGATCACCCGGGTCGGTCGCCAGGATGTGAATACCCCGCAGGAGCTCAAGGACGCATTGGCCAGGAACCCGTTGAGCAAAGGCGTGCGGATGATCGTGCGGACCAGCGACGGCACCGAACGCCTGGTGTTCGCCAAGAAAGACTGATGGAGCGTTCCTCCAGGGCCGCAAGGCCAAGGCAGGCCCGCCGGGTTCGCGAGAACCGGGCGGGTCTGGCTGTTTTTGCGTGCGTCCAAGGCCGCGTAAGGGCATGAAAAAGGCGGGCGCGGGGGGGTGTCGGTTGGAACTCAGCGGCAAGCACAACGCGACAATTTTTCCGCGAACGCGTCAATCTTGCCGTATGTGATTCTGGAGAATTGTCGCATCGGTGGGGGGGCAAAGACAGGAAACTTCAGCGAATTCCAAGGCTCCGATGGCTCTGGTGAGCAACGGCGTGGGGGGACGGGCGTTGTGCCGTGAAAAAGCGGGGGAATACCCGGGCCGCCGCAGGACCTCGGCACGTCCTTTGTTGTGCCTTTTTTACGGCCATGGTTGCAGGGATGGGGCGTCCCGGTACTGGTCGGGAACCTAACAGGAGTTTGGTGATGGAAAACGCAGAACGAACCTCCGCCCGGAGCCTTCGGGGCTTCGCCTCGATGGACAAGGAAAAACAGCGAATGATTGCCAGCAAGGGCGGGCGTGCGGCGCACGAAAAGGGAACGGCGCACGAGTTCAGCTCGAACGAAGCGTCCATGGCCGCCAAAAGAGGCCACGAGCGGGGCACAGCGCATGAATTCACCCCCGAAGAAGCCCGCGTCGCCGGCCGCAAGGGCGGCCTGGCCCGGGCGCAAAACCGGGCCCGCAACGGCTCGGAGATGGGCGCGGAGGGGGCATCCAACGGCGATATGATGTCCCGCGCGGGTGAAGAAGCGGCCGCGGGCCAGATGCAGGAATCCCGCTAACCGGCAAAGTTGGCCAGCACTGTGAAGGCCCGATGTCGCGCACAACCGCACATCGGGCCTTCGTGCTTTTGCGGGAATAACGGGGCCATGCCGGGCGTTAAACTTACTTTGCATTGCGCAGTATGGGGTTTTCGCCATGATGGGAGCGAGACATGATGGGTTGTGGCGCGGGTGCCTGATCAGTGCGGCTCTGGTGGCGGCCGGCGGAATCGGGCAACTGGCCCTCGGGCAGGAAATCCAGCCGGCCTCATTTCGCGGAACCGTCGTCGCGGCAAGCCCCGACGGCATGTACTTCACCATCAGCGTCAAAAGCGGCGACGAAGTGACCATCAGAACGGCGCCCGCGACCCAGTATTTGCTCGACGGCGCCCCGGCCACCTTTGCCGACACCGTGCGCGTCGGCGAGCCTATCAAGGGCAAGGTGACCGCCGATGGCACCGCCATCCAGGTGATCACGCGCCTGTCAGACGTCGACCGCATCGGAAAGGCCATCGGATCGACCGCCGAGGAATGGCAGGTGCTCAAGCCGCTGGTGGCCGATGTCCTGAGTTGCCGCCGGGCCGTCGATGCGCTCGAAAAACGCTCCTCCGCGGACAAGGTGGAGGTTCCCCAGGCGACCAGCGCCGATCTGGAGGCCCAGTTGGAGCAGCAGCGCCAGGAGCGCGCGGAGGCGGAAGCCAAGCTCGCGCAAGCGCGCGCGGCCTTGACGCAGTTGCTGACGGTGAGGCAGGAGTGGATGCTCGTCCAGATGGGCGTCCTAGAGTAGTCCCCGGCACAAGACCGAAGGACCTTGCGGGAGGGCGGCGGGTTGCTAGAGTGGCGGAATGACCGGGGCTTTCTTTCGATATTTCATGGTGGGGTTGTGGTTTTTGTGGACCGGGATCGTGATTCCCGGCCACACGCGCGGGGAAATTCCGCTGGTGCGCGGGGCCGAGGGGGCTCCGGGTGGCGTGGAGCGGGTTTTCGCTTGCCCGATGTGCGCCATGCGGGCGGGGTGTGCGGACCAGGGGAATGCCGGTGGCAAGCAGGCCCCGGTGGACAAATCCGGGAATTGCGCGATTTGTAATGCGTCGGTATTTTTGTCGGTGGGGACGGGCTTCGCGCTCGTGGTGCCCAGGGCGGGAGTGTTGGGCTGGGTGGTCATGCGGGACGGGGCGGCGGCGGTCTATGGAGTGCGGATGGGGCTCCCGGTGGGGAGCCGGGCGCCGCCGGCGATGGCCTGATCCGGTTGTGATTCGAGATTGACGGACAATATAGGGCGATCGTGCGCGCATGGTCGTTCGGATCGGAGACGCCATGCGGACGCATGGGTTTTCGCTGATCGAGCTGCTCGTGGTGATTGCGGTCATCGCGGTGTTGATGGCAATTCTGCTGCCGGCGCTGGCGCTTGCGAAAAAGCGCGCCAAGGCCGTGGCCTGCCAGAGCAACATGCGGCAGATCGGCATCGCGATTTGGCTCTATGAGCAGGATAACCAGCAGTTCTTCCCCCGGCCGAGCCATTCCACGGCGGATACGAGCGGGTGGCTCAACACGCTGCTGCCGTATGGGTTGAACGCCAAAGCCCGGGCCTGTCCGGAGGATCCGCGCTTTTTGAATCCCACGGTGAATTCGACGAGCTACTCGACCAACGATTACATGCTGCCGCCACACCCCTATGTGAAGACGATGCAAATCCCCCGGCCGCTGCTGACGGTGTTCATGGTCGAGACGACGACCGGGGCCGATCACGTGCACGTGGTGACGGACACGGATGGCTTTGCGACGCCCGCGGATTTTCTGGCGGAGGGGATCGCGGTCGAACGCCATCACGGGTCGGCGAACTACCTGTACGTCGATGGGCACGTGGAAGCGAAATCGTGGGCGGATATCCAGAAGACGTTCTCGCCTGCGATAAGCTTCTTCGATCCGGCGGTGGCGCAATAAGCTCGCGGGCGTAAATGGCCACGAAAATCATGACAAACACGAAAGGACGGGAATCCTCCACCAATTTGCACAAATATTCACAAATGGCGTTGGCCTGGTGGGGCGGACGGGGAGGAAAGTGTTTTTGCGTTGCAGAGACAGACTGTCTTTTGAGCGTTTTTTGGAAAGGTGTTTTTATGAAGATGGAATTGGTGATCGGCGGGGTGGTGGCGGCGATGACGATGGGGATGGGAACCGGCTCCGTACGGGCCGCGCATGTGCATTTTTTTGTCGATGCGCAAGGAGGGCAGTTGGTGTTTGAGCCGAGCGACGGAAATTTTGCTGTGGTGGGGGGGACCAGGAAATACTCAGAGACGTTCGGAGCAACCGGGGCGGCCGATGCGTATTTGCCCGGAATTGCAGTGAGTGCGCCAACGATCACGACGCTGGAAAATTTTGATGGCGAGCAGAGTTTTGATATCGAGAATCACGAGGTGGGGGTGCGCGTCCTGGAAATCACGCCGGTCGCCGGGGCAGGCGCGACGACCCTGACGTGGCTGATCACGGCGCCGCCAAAGGATGCCGAGGAAGATGTGGGCAATCCCGCGGACCAGACGGTGACCGCCTCGGTCGTTCCCGACGGGCTTGGCGGCTGGACAACGGATGTGACGGGAACCATGGATTTTGGCCCGCTGGATAATGGCGTGCCGACGGGAAACCACTGGCACGGCCAGCATTGGACGTTCAGCAATGCGGGGTCGTATGACGTGTCATTTCAGTTGTTTGATATGAACGCCACGAACGGCCTGGGGGCGTCGGACGGCGTCCTCGGGGATTCGCCGGTGTATACCGTCGAGTTCGTCGCGCCCGAGCCCGCGAGTCTGGGAGTGCTGGGCGTCGGAGCGTTGGCGCTGCTGCGCAGGAGGCGGCGATGAGGTTTTGATGCCACGACATTCCGGGTTACTTCAAGAGAGACTGCGGTGTGGCGGCTGCGCAGATTGCGGCGACCGCCGGATGGTTCTGCTTCTCCGTCAGCGAAACCGCATAAAAACGCTCGCGCGCTTCATCCGTCTTGCCCACGAGCCGCAACGTGGTCTCGCGCTGCTTGTCCCGCGCCACGATCGAGGGGAACGGCACAATTCCCAGCCCGTCCTCCGCCATCGAGGCCATCAGCGCGGTGTCGTCAAACTCTCCCATCACCACCGGATGAATCCGCTGCGCGTCGAACCACGCGTTGAGGGATTGGCGGACCATCGTGTGATCGGAAGGGAGGAGCATCGGCGCCCCGTTGAGCGATTTGGGAAAATTTCGCCGATGACGCTGGGCCAGCGTCGGCACTGCCAGGAATGAAATGCCGCACTCCACCAGCAGGTGGTTGAAGCCCCGCAGATGCACGCCCGTGCCGATGGGTGCGTCGCTAAGCACGACATCCACGCGCCGCCCCGCCAGGTCCATCAGGAGCCGGTCTGCCTTGTCCTCGCGGCAGATCAGCCTGATCGCCGGCTGCATCTTGAGCGCGGGCTCCAGGAGATGCCTCACCATGGTTTTCGGGATGATGTCGACGATGCCGACGGTCAATTTCAAGGGGCGCTTTGCGGGCTGGTCGTCCAGCGCGTTCACCAGCTCTCTTCCGAGTTGAAACATCTCGTTGGCGTAGTTGAACGCCACCTTGCCGGCGTCGGTGAGGCGCAGTTGCCGGCCGTGGCGGTCGAACAGGCGATGTCCCAGCGCCCGTTCCAGCTCCTTCAGTTGGATGCTGACGGTGGGCTGCGAGACCATCAGTTCCTCCGCCGCGCGCATGACGCTGCCCTCGCGCGCCACCATCCAGAAGTAGTACAGATGATTGTAATTCAGCCACTTCATCACGCCCTCCATTCATTGATAATACCAATGTCTCGTCTTCATTATTGGTATTTTACCTATGAGATGCCGATTCCTACCATGAGAGGCATGAGGCGGCGGACGCTTCTGCCGGCCGGCCCGCCGTGATCCCCGGGCCGCTTCCCTGGAGGTGGACCATGAATATCCGGTACCACGCTTTCGGTTTCGAACTCACGAACGCCCTTCGGCAATACCTCGAGGAGCATATCCCGCGGGGCCTTCGGCATTTCGCGCCCCACATCGTCAGCGCGACCGTCCGGCTTGATGATGTCAACGGCACCCACGGCGGCGCCGACAAGCGTTGCTCCATCGTCGTCGCTCTCGCGCGACGCGGGGCCATCGTCGCCCGGGCCGTCCATGCCGACATGTATGCGGCTATCGATCAGGCGGCGGATCGGATCCGCGTCGCCGCACGCCGGGCCGTCAGCCGCAGGAACCCGCGCGAAAGCATGGGACGGCGGTTCCCCGCATGGCCTGGACGCGACGCGCGCGTCCCGCTCCGCGGTTTTCCCTCCCGTCTGGACGACGCCATGGACATGGCCCTCCATCCCGGCGACCTGCAACTTTAACGCCCTCACCACGCAAGGAGTTTTTCCATGGACCGCACCGTCAAACTTCATCTTTCCAGCGACATGGGTGTGCCCACCGCCACCATCCCCTGCCGGTGGCTCTGGGATTTGGTGGAGTATCTCTCGCTCCGCCGGACCAACGTCCGCTACAGCTACGGGCCTGAGCACTTTCACGTGAGTTTTCTCAGCCTCGATCTGCCCGCCGTGCGCCAGCTATTGGCGGAATGGTCGGCGGGGCTCGCGGAATCCGCCTCCTATGAAGCCCAGATTGCAGCCCCGTGATGTGCCATTGAGCGGGAACAAGGTGCGAACCGAGATGAGTGGTGGGGGGGGATCAGAATGCGAAGTCTTCGGCTTCGTCGGGGTCGCCCGCGATGCCGTCCGGCGTGACGAGGAAGAGCTTGTCGGAAAGGGCATTCTGGGCGGCCGAGAAATCCTGGGCGATCTGTTTGCGGAGGCGGTCGCGGAGATCGTCGCGCGACGCGGAGAAAGCGACCAGGAGCTCCCGCGAAGGCACCGCCGCGTAAAAAGTGCCGCCGAGATGCTGGCGCAGGCGCGCGTAAAACTCCGGCAGCAGAATCCGCGCGGCGCTGTGGCGATCCGGGGCCGACAGCACCAGCATCGTGTAGTCCTCCGTCTTCTGCCCCTGCATGGTTTGATCGCGCGAGCGGCGGACGAGGTTCGCCAGCGCGTGGTCGTGAATGGTCTCCAGCGAGATCCCCCAGTGATGGGAATCCGCCGCCGTGATCGGGCGCTCGGGATTCCCGGCGTTTTCCAGGATGTAGCCCACCGACAGCCGGTTGATCCATTGCTCGGAAACCAGCCGCTCGGGCGAGGCGTGAAGGTCCGAGGGATTCAGCAGGATCGGCATGAGGCAGTCGCGCGCGGCGCACCATTCGTCGATCAGGTGCGACGCGGGAAGCTGGGCGGCGACCGCCGTGAAGAATTTTTTGGCGTGGCCGGCAAGCTGCGTCGGCGCTTCGAGGTAGCGCAGGCGCAGGGCACGCAGCGGCACCGGCGATCCGCCGACGCGCAGCGTGTCTTCATCGTCGACCGCCACGACGGCGTCGGGAAAGCGGTTCCGCGCCAGCGCGAAAAGGGTCTGCGTGAAGCGCGAGCCCGTGAGAATGTCCGTGTTGGGAAGGCGAAGCGACGCGATGATGGCGTCGAGCAGGGGCGAGAAACGGGCGAGAATGTCGGCACGCGCGGCGGTGCGGACCAGAAGCGTGCTGCGCGGGCCCAGCAACGCCCAGAATCGCCACGTCAGCGTCAGCGGCCTGCGGAAAAGGCGAAGATACCAGGGGGCACTGGACGTGAGACGCTGCCTGCCCTCGGCGGTGAGCGCCGGATGAGGATTTGCCGGAACCCCCCGCGCCGCGTGGCGCACCCGAATATGCGGGTGCCGGCTCAGCCATGCCGCGAATTCGCTCTCGATGCTGCGCGGGCCCGACCCGGACGACTTCGTCGGAACGTCGTGCGGCGCAATCAAAAAGGTGATGGCGATTTCATGCCCCGGATCGCACAGAACGAACGTGTCGGCAGTCAGACGCTGCAGCGACCAGCCCGGAGGAGCGGCAAGCGCGAAGAGGCCCACATCGAGCGAGGAAGAAGATGGCGAGGCGGGAGTCATCAAAACAACCCGGAACAGCGGACGTGCGTCTGGCTGATGATAGCGCGGGGGGCGCGGGCGAGCAATTTGGAAATTGGAGGAAGGTGGAAAAAGGTGGCAGAGAAGAGGGAGGTGCGTCGCCAAGGCGGAGATATCGTGGGTGCTTTGACTTTGCCCGGTGCCATGCTGAAACTGCTGGATCGGAAATTTGCTTTTGGAGTGGTGTGCCATGATGACGGCGGCGGATCAGACGGGGACTGGCACGGCGGTGCAGGCGGCCGGAAAATTGAACAGGTATTCTTCGCGAATCACCCAGCCGGCAAGCCAGGGGGCGTCGCAGGCGATGCTCATCGCCACGGGCCTGACCTGGAAGGACATGGACAAGCCGCAGGTCGGCATCGGAAGCGTGTGGTACGAAGGCAACCCCTGCAACATGCACCTGGCCGATCTCGGGAATCGCGTGAAGACCGGCGTCGAGGAGGCGGGGATGGTGGGAATGCGCTTCAACACGATCGGCGTGAGCGACGGGATTTCGATGGGCACGGAAGGCATGAGTTTTTCGCTGCAATCGCGCGACCTGATCGCCGATTCGATCGAGACCATCATGGGCGCTCAGTGGTACGACGGGCTGGTGGCGCTGCCCGGATGCGACAAGAACATGCCCGGAACCGTGATGGCGATGGGCCGGCTGAATCGGCCGTCGATCATGGTCTATGGCGGAACAATCCGCGCGGGCTGCGCGACGATCCGCGGGACCGAGGAAAAGCTGGATGTGGTCAGCGCCTTCCAGACGTACGGCCAAAAACTGGCGGGCAAAATCACCGAGGAAGAGCGCAAATTAATGCTGGGCAAGGCCTGCCCGGGCCAGGGCGCCTGCGGCGGAATGTACACCGCCAACACCATGGCCTCGTTCATCGAGTGCATGGGCCTGACGCTGCCCTATTCGAGCTGCGCTCCCGCGGATTCGCAGGAAAAACTGGACGAGTGCGTGCGCGCCGGCAAGCAGATGCGCAAGCTGCTGGAACTGGACCTGAAGCCCCGGGATATCGTCTCGCGGGAAAGCTTCCTCAATGGAATGCGCCTGACGATCGTCCTCGGCGGCTCCACCAACGCCGTGCTGCATTCGATCGCCATGGCGCGGGCCTTTGGCATCGATCTGACGATCGACGACTGGCAGCGCGTGAGCGATTCGACGCCGCTGCTCTCCGATTTCAAGCCCAGCGGCAAGTATGTGATGGAGGATCTCCACGCCGTCGGCGGCGTGCCGGCGGTGATGAAGCTGCTCATCGACAAGGGAATCATCGATGGAAACCAGAAAAGCGTCACGGGACGCACGATCGGGGAGAACGTGCGCGAGCTGCCGGGGCTGAAGGAGGGCCAGCGGATCGTGCATTCCTTCGCCGAGCCGATCAAGAAGGATGGGCACATCCGCATTTTGCGCGGGAACCTGGCCACTCAGGGAGCGGTGGCGAAGATCACCGGCAAAGAGGGCCTGCGCTTCGAGGGGACTGCGAAGGTGTTCGATTCGGAAGAGGAAATGCTGACCGGCCTTGAAATGGGCAGGATCGGCAAGGGCGATGTAATCATCATTCGCTACGAAGGACCCAAGGGCGGCCCGGGCATGCCGGAGATGCTGACGCCCACGAGCGCGCTGGCCGGGTATGGCCTGCTCAATGATGTCGCGCTGATCACCGATGGCCGGTTCAGTGGCGGCAGCCACGGCTTCATCATCGGTCACGTGACGCCGGAGGCAATCGAGGGTGGGAACATCGCGCTGGCCAAGACGGGCGACAAGGTGGTGATTGATGCGGTCAAGAACACGATCGATCTGGGCGTGAGCGAAGGCGAACTGGCGCAGCGGCGCGCAGGATGGAAGCGGCCGGCGTATAAGGTGAATCGCGGGACGCTGCATAAGTATGTGAAACTGGTCAAAAGCGCAAGCGAAGGCTGTGTGACGGATGAGTGATGGGGGGGGGTAATTGGTAATTACGCATGTGCATTCAGCAATTACCAATGGCCAGTTACCAGCTATTTTGTCGCGCCGAAGGTCAGTGAGATGTCGGCGGTGGTGGTGAGGGAGGGGCCGTTTTTGGTCAGGGTGTAGGCGGGGGGGTGGTTGTGGAAGTCGCGGGGGAGGGTGGGGAGGTCGGTGGGGACGAGGTCTTCGAGTTGGTCGGGCCAGTGAGTGGTGCGGGCTTTGAATGCGGCGGCGGCGAGGAGAGTGCGGGTGAGGTCGTTGGTGAGGCGTTCGCGCTGGCGGAGGGCGCCCACGCGTGTAAAGGCGGGCAGGACGTTACCTTCGAAGAGGGCGGTGATGCGGGCGGTGTAAGCGTCGCGCGATTCGCCGGGTTTGGGGGCGGCATCGTGCGGCGGGGGCGAAGGGAGGGCGTCCTTGAATTGTTTGTCGCGGGCGTTCCAGGCGGCGGCCTGCTGGTCGAGGTCGGGGATTTTGAGGATGCGGAGGTCTTCGTCGATGTCGGCGTTGATGCGGCGGAGGAGAGCGTCCCAGTCGACGCGCGCGGGATCGATGCCGGCGAACGGCGTGACGAATTGATGGCCCGCGGGGAGGTGAAAGAGCTGTCCGGTGGCGAGCAGTGCGGCGATGTCCAGGGCGCCCCAGCGTTCTTCGATGTCGAGGGTTTTGGGCAGGTCGTCGAGCAGGCCATCGGCGTCGATGAGGGCGCGGAGCTGGGCGACCTGACTGGCGGAGAGATTTCCGGAAAGGGCGGCGGCGGCGATGGCGTGATCGGCGGCCTGATCGATGACGAATGCGAAGAGAGCGGTGATGGTGGCCTGGGGAGCGACGTGGCGGGCGAGGTGTTTGACGGCGGTGACGTCGGCGAGGAAGCCGTTGAAATCGCCGGCGGCGGCGCGCAGGGTGGCGCGGGCGCACAGGTCGTTGGCGGCCTGGCGCATGCTCGAGATGCCGGGGAGGATAATGCCGAAGGTGGTGCGGCCGTCGACGCTGATGAAGGGCATCCACCACTTGGGTCGCATGGCGGCCTGGATGGCGAGGTCGAGGGGCTTTTGCTGGGCGGCGAGGTAGTCGGCGATTTCGGGGGCGTCTTTGGCCGTCCAGAGGTGGAGACGGAGATCGTCGATTTTGTCGGCGAGGGCCGCGGCGGGGTTGGGAGCGATCTGCCTTTCGGTGGTGAACCAGACGGCGGCCGATTGGAGGAAGGGGCCGGCCTCGGGGATCGTCGTGCCGGCAGCCATTTGATACATGGTGTCGCGGGTTTTCTGGGGAAGGTCATCCTTGCCGCTGACCTGCACCCAGAGGACCCAGCCGTTCTGGTCCGGCGCGACGCCGCTGCCGACACGCTGATTGATCGCGCCAATGTAGTCCACGGTGCCGTCGGCATTGAGCGGAGAGGTGATCGCGGTCGTCTCCTTGCCAATGCTGAAGGGTGGCTTGGCCCTGTCCGGAGCGAGGACGATGGGATCGGCGAGGGCGACGGCGGCGGAGAGCAGAAGGAAGGTGATGGCGAGGCGGGCGGGCATGGCGGGTACTCGCTTTTCAGGGATGAGGCAACGCGCCGAGGGTAAAGGCCTTGTTGGCGGTTGCGGTGATTTGCGGGCCGGAGGGGGTGAGCATGTACGTCGGCGGGTTATTGTTGAAGTCACTGGGGAGCTGGGGGAGGTCCTGGGGGATGAGATCGGAGAGTTTCGCGGGCCAGTGGGTGGTTCGCGCCTTGAAGGCGGCGGCGGCGAGGAGTGTGCGGGTGAGGTTTTCGGTGAGGGTTTGCTGCTGTTCGATGTCGAAGGCGCGCCCGAGGGAAGGAAGCAGCGTGGAGATGATCCCATTGGCGACGCGGCGAGAGTAGACATCTCGCGGCTCCTTAAATTTTTTGGCGAGGATAAGAATCGGGGGAAGGTTCTCCGGATTCTCGACGGCTATCCACTTCTTATCAAACGCAGCGAAGGCCGCCTTGCGCTTGGCGTACTCGGGAATCGCGACAAGGGTGAGCTCCTCGTCAATCGCGCCATTGGTCTGCCGAAGGACGAGGTCCCAGTCGACATCCTTGAGGGTGATGGATTTGTAAACGTCGGTGGCAAGTTCATCAGCGGGCATGGTGGCCAGCTTTCTGGTGGCGATTTTGGCGATCGTGTCGAGAAGCATCCAGCGTTCACCGATGTCGAGTGAGCGGCTGACGGGATTGACCGGCGGAAGCGCCGCGAGCGCATCCGAAAGCTGCCGAAGCTGGGGCGTCGTGAGGGTTCCCGAGGCGGCCACGGCACAGAGCGTGCGGTCGGCGGCGGCGTCGATGGCAATCGAGACGAGGTCACAGATGATGTACGTGTCATTCGGATGGCGGGCGAGCTTTTTGACGGTGAGGAGATCTTCGAGGAAACCATTGAAATCGCCCGCACCGGCGCGGAGGGTGGCGCGGGCGAGCAGGGTGTTGCCGATATCTCGCTCGGAAGCGAGGCCGGGGAGGAGTGCGGAGATGAGACTGTCGTCGGCGGAGACGGTGGGAATCCACCAGGCGGGTTTTCGAGCCGCACGGCTAGCGACCTCGAGCGCGGACTTTTCAGAATCCAGGTAATCGGCGAGGTATGGAAAATCGCCTGGCTTCCACAGGCGTTTGCCGGCGGTGATGCGATCGTCATCCGCGGCGACGGCGGCGTTGACCGTGAGGCCGACTTCCTGCTGGAGGTACTCGATATAGGTGGGGAGGAGCGGCCTGACCGGCAGGGGATCGGCGCCGGCCATACGCAGCATCGCGGGGCCGGTGGATGTGGGGATCTCCGGTGCGCCGCGGAGTTGCACCCAGAGGGCCCAGCCGTTGTCCTTGGGATCGAGGTGGGCGGCGGCGCGCTGGTTGAGGGCGGCGACGTAATCGACGGTGCCGTCGGGGTTGAGCGGTTCGGTGATGGCGGTGGTGTCTTTGGCGAGGCTAAAGGGGGCCTTTGCGGAAGCCGGACCGAGGACGATAGGATCGGCGAAGGCGGCGGCTGCGAGGGCGAGGAGGAGGATGGGGATGGTGGGTTTCATGCGTCGTCGAATCGTCAAGTCGTCAAGTCGTCAAATCGTCATTGAAGATGCCTTTGGGGACGTTTGTGTTGCGTGGATTTTTTGGAAGGCGTCAGGGCGGGGCGCCGAGTTGGAGGGTGCGGTTGTCGGCGATGGCGGCGGATGCGGAAGGGCCGTTGGGGGCGAGGCGGAGGGTGAAGGGCTGGTTGACGAAATCGCGGGGGATTGCGGGCAGGTCGTTGGGGACGAGGGCGCCGGCGTCGGCGGGCCAGTGGCCGGTGCGGGCGTGGAACCGGGCGGCGGCGGTGAGGAGTTGCGTGAGCTGGTCGCAGATGATGCCGCGGCGTTCGGCATCGGCGAAGTTGGCGAGGGACTGGTCGCAGAAAATGTTCTCGAAGGCGGCGGCGACCCGGGCGGTGTATTGCTCGCGCGACTCCGTGACTTTTTTGCGGAGGATGAGCCAGGCGGGGAGCTGCTCGCCTGCGGGAGAATTTTTTTCGACGCGTTTCTCACGGGCGTCGGCCGCGGCGTGCAGGGCGGCGGGGTCGGCGATTCTGAGGATGCGCACCTGCTCATCGACGGACCCATTGACCGCGCGCAGGACAGTGTCCCAATCGACTTGCGCGGGATCGATGTTGAGCAGGCAGTCGGCGCCGGTATCGCCGTCGGGCCCGGTAAGCAGGCGTGCGTTGCCGGTGGCGGTGACGGCGACAGCATCGAGGTCGTTGTAGCGTTCGAAGAGGTCGAAAAGCTCCGGCATGTGGGCGGGGGGCGGAAACTGCGCGAGGAGGGCCGCGACCTGGGAGCACTGGTGGGCCGACCACTGGCCGGAGGCGGCGGCGGCGGTGATGGCCTGGTCGGCTTGCATATCGAGGCCGAGGGCGACGATTTCACCGATGACGAACTGACGGGACTGCATGGCGGCGAGGCGTTTGATGGCGGCGACATCGGAGAGGAACCCGTTGAAATTTCCGGACGCGGCCCGCAGGGTGGCGCGGGCGGCGAGCGCGCGGGAGATTTCGCGGACGCTGGAGAGCCCGATGATCACGACCGCGGAGACAGTGCGCTGGTTGGTGCTGATCGTGGGAGCCCACCATGCGGGCATCTGGGAGGCGGCGACGGCAAGATCGAGACTGTCCTTCCTGGCGGCGAGGAATTCGTCGACGTAGGGGAAATCTGCGGGTTTCCAGGGGCGCTTGGCGGCGGTGTTGAGATTTTCGAATGCGGCTTCGGCGGCGTCGTCGGAAAGGTGCTCGGTGCGTTTCAGGAAAGTTTCGATGGGCTCCCAGGACTTGCGGGCGTCGGGGTAGCCGTGGCCGGTCATCCAGTCGACGGATTGGCCGATGTCGCCCGCGAGTTGAGTGGGTGGCAGCAGGTCGATCCACGTGGCGAATGCGTTGTCCTGGGGCTTGACGTAGAACCGCCGATTGAGGGCGGCGAGGTAGTCGACGGTGCCGTCGGCATTGAGAGGGGAGGTGAGCACGGTGGTGTCTTTGGCGAGGGTGAAGGGTGGCTTGGGAGAATCGGCGGGGGAGAAAGTGAGTGGGGCCGTGGCGGGGCCGGCGGCCAAGGCGGCGGCGGTCAGCGCGAGAAGGAAGATGGGAATGGCGGTTTTCATCGGGCGTCAAATCGTCAAGTTCGTCAATAAGGATGTCCTGGCGGTGCGTATCTTGCATGAAAATCTTCTGGATTGGCGTCAGGGAGTGGCGCCCAGTTCAAGGGCGCCGAGGCTGGTGCTGATCGAGAGCGTGGGGCCGTTTTTGGTGAGGGTGTATTGGAGCGGCTGGTCGGGATACCAGGGATTTTGCGGGATCGCGGCGAGGTCTTTGGGGATCAGCGTGTGAAGCGAATCGGGCCAATGGCCTTCGTGGACTTTGTAAACTGCGGCGGCGAGGACGACGGTGGTGAGCTGGTGGCTGCTATAGGCGCGGCGTTCGAGTTCGCCCGCGGCGGACATGTGCGGAATCACGTTGTAGCGAAGGGCCGGTCCGATGCGGGCGGTGTAGGCGGCGCGGGATTCGCCGGGTTGCGCTGACCAATCGTCGCCGGCGGTTTTGTCAGCGCTTTCCAGCGTGGCCGCGCGCGCCTGGAATGCGGCGCGGCGCTGGGCGAGCGTTGGCAGGGACATCGCGCGGAGCTGGTCGTCGAAGTCGGCGTTGACCTGGCGGAGCAGGGCGTCGCCGTCGAGGTTGTCGACCGTGAGCGTGGAAACCTGCTTGATGGCGCCGCCCGGCGAAAGATGGTGCGTGAGTAGCAAGGCGACCCGGTCGAGCACCATCCAGCGTTCGTAGGTGTCGGTGGCGTCGTGCAGCGAGGGCAGCGGCGTCGTGTTTTGCAGGAGGGTTTGCAGCGCGGCAATTTGCGGCGCGGTGAAATTGCCGGCGGCGGCGACGGTGGCGATGGCTTTATCGGTTTGCTGTTCGAGCGCGATGGCGACAAGGCAGTCGATGGTGTTGGGGCCGTTGAGGAGGTGTGCGAACCGGAGACATGCGGAGATGTCGGCGAAAAAGCCTGGGAAATCGTGATTGGCGGCGCGCAGGGTGGCGCGGGCGCACAGGCAGTTGACCCCATCGCGCAGCCGACCGGGCGTGGGAATGGCGGCCGAGATCAACGACCGGCCATCGACCGGCACGACGGGCACCCACCACTTCGGACGGTTGGACGCGGCGACGAGCCGGTCGAGAATCGGCTTCTGTGCAAGCAGGTAGGCGGCGAAATCCGGATCGTCTTTCTGCTCCCAGAAGTGCGTGAACTCCCTGGTGGCGCGATTGTCAGCAGCCTCGGCTGCGGCTTGCGTCGAGCCACGACGAAGCAGATAGGGGATGTAGGATTCAAACGGAGGTTTGGGCGCGGCGAGCGGCGGCGCGCCGGTCATTCGCCAAAGGGCATCCGGTTGACCGGCGAGGATGCTTGGCCCGAACGTTTGTACAAAAGCGACCCACGCGTTTTGGTCGGCGGCAACGTTGGTGCCGAGGCGTTGGTTCAGGGCGCCCACGTAATCGACCGTGCCGTCGGCATTCAGCGGCGAGGTAAGGATGGTCGTGTCTTTAGCGACGGTGAAGGGCAGCTTGGCGGACGGTTGGGGGAAGGTGAGGGGCGCGGCGGGCGCGGAACCCGTCGCGGCGGCGGTTGCCGTGGCCGCGACGGCGAGGGAGAGGAAGATTGGCAGGGTGAGCTTCATGCGTGGCCGATCTTCGGGTCGTGATGTCGTTAACGCGCCGTGAGCTTATCCAGTCAACGAAGGAAAAGACGCGCTGGGCGGGGGGCCTTTCATGTGATGCGGTTCGAACGAGGCCGACGGTTTTACCCGTCTAAGGCCGGAACTCCGAATGCGGTTAGTAGCGCGGGATGCTGGGGTCGATGAGGAGGGACCAGGCGTCGATGCCGCCGGCGAGGGAGTGGACGTTCCGGAAGCCTTTTTTCCGCAACAGTGCGGTGGCGTTCATGGAGCGGACGCCGCTGTGGCATTGGGCGATGATGGGGCGGTCTTTCCAGGCGTCGAGTTCGGCGGCGCGCTCGTCGAGCTGGTTGAGGGGGATGAGGACGGCGCCGGGGATGCGCGCGGTGTTCCATTCACGCTGCTGGCGGACGTCGAGGATGAGGACGTCCTGCTTTTTGACGAGCATTTCCTGGAGCTGGGCGGGGTGGACTTCCCATTGGGGGTTGATGTTGAGCTGGATGCCGTGGTCGGTTTGGATGGGTTTGGCGGCATTGGCGGCGGGCATTCCGCAGAATTCCTGGTAGTCGATGAGGGCTTTGATGGTGGGTTTGTCGCCGCAGACGGGGCAGTGGCGGTCGCGGCGGAGTTTGAGGGTGCGGAACTGCATGTCCAGCGCGTTGAGGACCTGGAGGCGGCCGAAGAGGGGCATGCCGGTTCCGGCGAGGATTTTGATGGTTTCGTTGGCCTGGATGGAGCCGACGATTCCGCACATGGCCCCCATGACGCCGCCTTCGGCACAACTCGGAACCATTCCGGGCGGGGGCGGCTCGGGGTATTGGCAGCGGTAGCAGCCGGTGGAGACGGGTTTGCCGTTGAATTGAATGAGGTGGGGTGCGAAGACGGTGTTGAGGCCTTCGAAGCGGAAGATGGAGCCATCGACATTGATTTTTTTGAGCAGGACGCAGGCGTCGTTGACGAGGTAGCGGGTGGGGAAGTTGTCAGTGCCGTTGATGATGACGTCGTAGGGGGCGATCCACTCCATGGCGTTTTCGGAGGAGATGCGTCCTTCGTGCTTGATGACGTTGACGTCGGGATTGAGCTCGCGGAGCTTTCGGGCGGTGACCTCGAGTTTGGATTGGCCGACGTCGGCGGTGGAGTAGAGGATTTGGCGTTGGAGGTTGGAGTGGTCGATGGCGTCGAATTCGACCATGCCGATGGTGCCAACGCCTGCGGCGGCGAGGTACATGCCGATGGGGCAGCCGAGGCCGCCGGCGCCGATGATGAGGACCTTGGAGTTGAGGAGGCGTTTCTGGCCTTCTTCGCCGATCTCGGGGAGGGAGAGGTGGCGTGCGTAGCGGTTTTTCTGCATGTCGTTGAGGGCGGTGACGGGACCGTTGGCGGTGGCGGGGGCGGGCAGGGGGGAGGAGGGGGGATTGGAGGGGGTGCAGCAGGACATGCGGGGGCTCCGGAAAAGGGTGAGAGGGGCATTATAGCGGGAAGGGGACGGCGGGGAGAGGGAGTGCTGAGCGCTGAGGGAGTGCTGGGCGCTGAGGAGGGGGGGGTGAGGGGCGGGATGGTGGGTTTTTCTCGATGTGTTGGGGGTGTTTTGGGAAAAACGTCCACTTTTTGCCGTTGTGTTTTTGCAAACGTGGGGTTTTTGCCGTTGTGTCTGAGGATTTTTTCCATTTCTGAGAGGGCCTGGGCGAGGGGATCAGGGGGCAGGGGGTCGAGGGAATCGGGGAGTTGCCAGAACCATTTGCCGGAGTGAGGGTGTCGGCGAGAGGCGGCGTGGAGGGTGGTTTTGGCCTGGTGGAGGAGGGAGTAGGAGATGCCAAGGGAGCGGGCGGTGAGGACGAGGGGGGCGGCGGGTTGGGGGCCGGGGGCGAGTGCGGCGGCGAGCCATTCGGTGGCGGATTGGAGGGAGAGTTCGGCGTGGCGCGGCGGGGTAGGCTTGGGCGCGGCGGGGGTAGGTGGGGCAAGTGGGGGGTGGAAGGTGATGGTGTCGGTGAGGGTCAGGGGGAGAGGGGCGGGCGGGGTAGCGAGGTTGGATTTGAGGGAGAGGAGGAGGCGGTTGG
>DASZZD010000015.1:0-36512 GCA_035545015.1 Phycisphaerae bacterium | reverse complement strand
CGACGGCCAAACGGCGCGGAGGGGCGTGGTGGGCTGGTATAATGGGGGACCTCGCGTTTTTTCGTGCAGGTATGCGTCGTGATGGGCACTGGATCGGTTGTGCGTGCGCCGGAGCTTTTGGCGCCGGCGGGGGATTGGGAGGCGTTGCGGGCGGGGGTGGCGAATGGGGCGGATGCGGTGTATTTCGGGTTGGATCAGTTTAATGCGCGGCATCGGGCGACGAATTTCAAGTTGAGCGAGTTGCCGGAGGTGATGGGGTATCTGCATGCGCACAATGTGAAGGGTTTTTTGACGTTCAACACGCTCATTTTTTCGGATGAGCTGGAGGCGGCGGCGGAGTACATCAAAGCGGTGGCGGCGGCGGGGGTGGATGCGGTGATTGTGCAGGACCTGGGGGTGGCGAAGTTGATTCATGAGCTGGCGCCGACGCTGGCGATCCATGGGTCGACGCAGATGACGTTGACGGAGGCGGAGGGGATCAAGTTTGTGAAGGAGCTGGGGGTGGAGCGGGTGGTGGTGGCGCGGGAGCTGGGGGTGAAAGAGATTGGGAAGATTGCGGCGGCGACGGAGATGCCGCTGGAAGTGTTTGTGCATGGGGCGCTGTGCGTGGCGTATTCGGGGCAGTGTTTGACGAGCGAGAGCTTGGGGGGGCGGAGTGCGAACCGGGGGCAGTGTGCGCAGGCGTGCCGGTTGCCGTACCAGTTGGTGGTGGATGGGGAGGTGCGGGAGTTGGGGGAGAAGGCGTATTTGTTGTCGCCGAGCGATCTGGCGGCGCATGATCTCGTTGGGGAGTTGACGGAGATGGGGGTGGCTTCGTTCAAGATCGAAGGGCGGTTGAAGAGTGCGCATTACGTGGCGGCGACGACGCAGACGTATCGGGCGGCGATTGATGCGAAAGTCGGCGGGCGGGCGTTTCGGATTTCGGAGCAGCAGCGGCACGATCTGGAGCAGACATTTTCGCGGGGATTTACGCATGGGTTTTTGGCGGGGGTGAATCATCAGGAGCTGGTGGCGGCGCGGTTTCCCAAGGCGCGCGGGACGCGGGTGGGGACGGTTGTGTCGAAGACCGGTCGGTCTGTACTGGTGCGCGTTGAGACGACGGAAACACGAAGACACGAAGATTTGAAGGACCACGAAGGGAATGGAATTGGTTTGAAAGCGGGAGATGGGGTTGTTTTTGATGAGGGGCATCCGGAGCAGGATGAGCAGGGGGGACGTGTGTTTGCGGTGAAGGTGCGCGGGGAGGTGATGGAGTTGGAGTTTCGGGCGGGGGATGTGAATCTGGCCGCGGTGGAGGCGGGGGCGATTGTGTGGAAGACGGATGATCCGGCGTTGAAGCGGCGGTTGGAGCATTCGTATGCGCGCGAAGGGGTGGTGCATCGGACGCGGGTGGATTTTGTGGTGCGGGCGTTTGTGGGGGAACGGTTGGAAGTGGTGGCGCGGGCGGAGGGGCGTGAGGCGCGGGCGGCGTGGGAGGAGCGGGTGTTGGAGGAGGCGCGGAAGTTTGCGTTTTCGGAGGGGATGGCGCGGGAGCAGTTGGGGCGGTTGGGGGATACGCCGTTTGAGATGGGGGACGTGCGGGTGGAGACGGATGGGCGGGCGATGGCGCCCAGGAGCGTGCTCAATGAGTTGCGGCGGCAGGTGGTGGAGAAGTTGCTGGAGCAGCGGCGGCGGGTGCATGCGATTGGGAATGTGCGGGCGCTGGAGGAGTTGCGGGCGGAAGCGTCGGCAATTGAAAATGGAAAATTGAAAATTGAAAATCAGCTTCATGTGCTGGTGCGGACGATGGAGCAGGTGGAGGCGGTGATTGGGGTGCGCGGGGACGTGCGGCCGGCGACGGTGTATGCGGATTTTGAGGATGTGCGGCGATATCCGGAGGCGATTCGGAAGTGCCGGGCGGCGGGGATTGCGGTGGGGCTGGCGACGTTGCGGATCGTGAAGCCTGGGGAGGAGGGTTTTTTGAAGCAGGTGTCGGATTGCGAGCCGGACTTGCTGTTGGTGCGGCATTTGGGGGCGATTCATTATTACCGAGAGCGTGCGGGGCATTTGCCGCTGGTGGGGGATTTTGCGTTGAACATTGCGAACGAGCTGACGGCGAAGATTTTTGCGGATCGCGGGCTGGTGCGGATGGTGCCGTCGTATGATTTGAACTGGGTGCAGCTTGGCGCGATGCTGCGGCGGTTTGATGCGTCGCGGTTCGAGTGCGTGATTCACCAGCACATGCCGATGTTTCACATGGAGCATTGCGTGTTTGCGCACACGCTGTCGAGCGGGAAGGATTTTCGGGATTGCGGCCGGCCGTGCGAGAAGCACCGGGTGGATTTAACGGATCGGGTTGGGGAGCCGCACCCGCTGGTGCCGGATGTGGGGTGCCGGAACACGCTGTTCAACGCGAAGGCGCAGACGGCGGCGGAGTATATTCCGGAGATGGAAAAGCTGGGGATTCGGCATTATCGGGTGGAGATGCTGCGGGAGAGCGGGGAGGAGACGGTGAAGTTGCTGCGGTATTATGCGGCGGCGTTGCGCGGGGAGGCGCCGCCGTTACAGACGTTGCGGAGTTTGCGGGTGTTGAATCAGTTGGGGGTGACGCGCGGGACGCTGGCGCATGAATGAGCCCTATTCCAAGTCTAGACGCTTGATCCGATCGAGGGTGTCGAGTGTAGCCGGCGGTCTGGTTGCCCTGTTCCTGATATGGATGGCATGGGAGCTGTTCTTCCCGCATCGCTATGAGCCCACGCATTCGACCGCTGCCGCCGTCGCGAGGATTACGTCTTTGCCGGCGCCTCCCGAAGCGAAGAATATCCGGACAGCAGAGTATCACCACTTCCAGGCGTTCGCCGAGTACGTGCGATTCGAAGCGCCCGTGGATGTTTGTTTGCGTTACGCAGAATCGATCGCCGGTGAGAAGTTAAAGCCGGTGGATGCCGGGGATTTGCAGATGTATCAGCAGCGTTTTCTAATCGGTGGATTTCGGGATTTGAAGTGGTTCGATCTTTCGACGGCTGTGGATGTAGTGGGGGCCGGGGGAGGTCCGAGCGTGCCTGAAGTTTGGGTTGATCGGAAGCGCGGGGTTTTTTATTACTGCAAGACAGATTGAAGGTGGGGAGTGAAAAGGTCGTGCATTATTGATGTGCCGACGATGAAGCGAGCGATGGGGTGGTGTGGGCGCGGGCGATGCGTTCGAGGGCGTCGGTGAGGATCGTGCGGGAGGTGGCGAAGTTGAGGCGGACGAAGTTTTCGAAGCCTGTGCCGAAGGGGGCGCCATCGCTGAGCATGACGCGGGCGTGGTCGAGGAGGAATTTGTGGACGGAGGCGGCGGCGGGGTGGGCGCGGTAATCGAGCCAGGCGAGGTAGGTGGCTTCGACGTGTTTCATGCGGATGCCGGGGAGGCGTTCGCGGACGAACGTTTCGAGGAGGGCCAGGTTCTCGCGGAGATAGGTGAGGATGTCGGTGCGCCAGGCGCCATCATCGTGGAGGGCGGCCTTCCACATGGCGACGCTCATGGCGCCGGGATGGCCGGCGGTCCAGGCGCTGGGTTTCATGACGCGGGAGATAAGGGCGGGGTCGTGGCTGATCATGGCGCCGATACCGAGGCCGGCGGTGTTGTACATTTTGCAGGGGCCGGTGAGGGTGATCGTTCGCTGGCGGACGGCGGGGGAGGCGACATTGGCGAAGGCGACGAATTTTCCGTGCAGGGTAAGATCGGCATGGAGTTCGTCGGAGATGACCCAGAGGTTATGACGCTGCGCGAAGTCGGCGATGTGTGCGAGTTCCGCGGGGGTCCACAGGCGGCCAGTGGGATTGTGGGGGTGGCAGAGCAGGAGCACTTTCGCGGGGCGGCCATCGATGGCGGTGGCGCGTTCCATGGCGGGCCAATCGATTTCCCAGCGTTCGCCGGCATCGGAGAGCGGGACTTCGCGGAGTTCGCGGCCCTGGTCTTTGACGGCCAGAAGGAAGGGGGGATAAACGGGAGTCATGGTGATGACGGCTTCGCCTTTGTCGGCCAGCCCGGCGATGGCTGCGCCGATGGCCGGGACGACGCCGGGGAGAAAGCGGATCCAGCCTTTGGGGGCGAGGCCGGTCCATCCGGCGTTTTCGAGTTTGGTGCGCAGGAGGCCGACGAGTTCGGGGTCGCCTTCGACCTGAGGATAGCCGAGGGTTTTGTCGAGCCGCTGATGGAGGGCGGCACGGATGGAAGGGGCGATGGCGAAGTCCATGTCGGCGACCCAGAGGGGCAGGACATCGGGTGGGACTTTGGACCATTTGAAGCTGTCGGAATGGCGGAGGTCGGTTTCGGGGAGTTCCCAGGTGAAAGGGGGCATGGAGGGGGTCCTCAGGGGCGAAGTCGCATCAGTGTAGCGGGCGGGCCGGCGCGATGCATGTGCGCTGGGACGAGTTGATTGGGCGGTTGTGTCGCTCGAGCATTTTCGCCGGCCGGACCTGTGGTTCATCCTGCATCGAATGACCCCATGAACGTTCCCAGGCGGTATGTGGGGACCGGACGCGCGTGTCAGCGTTGGTAGATGGGGAGGTAGCGGTAGGGGACGGCGAGGGCGAGGATGGCCATGGCGGTGCCGTAGGCGGGGCCGCCCTGGGCTTCGGTGGATTGGCTGACGGACCAGGAGCCGTCGCGTCCCTGGCGTTGGAGGAGGGAGTCGCGGATGGTGGGGGCAAGGACTTCCCAGTATTTGCCGCCGAGCTGGTAGGCGGCCTGGGAGCAGTAATAGACGGTGTAGAAGTAGTGGGTTCCGGGGTCGTTGCGGATGGGGTTTTTGAGGAGGTAGGCGCCGCCGGCGAGGGATTCCTTGGAGTCGTGCTGGCCGAGGAGTTCGAGGGCGAGGACGCCGGTGCCGGTGCGAGCGGGGTTGGTGGAGCCGCCCATATCGGAGGAGGAGTAGGTGAAGCCGCCGCTGGGGGTTTGTCGGCGGCGGATGTAGGCGATGCCGTTGGCGATGGCGCGCTGGGGGATGTCGGCGCCGATATTGGCGGCGCCGCGGAGGGCCATGAGCTGCCAGCCGGTGACGGAGATATCGGAGTCGGGGCTGGTGGCGAAGTAGCGCCAGCCGCCGGCGCTGCCGGAATCTTTGGGGATGTTCTGGGCGTTGAGGATGAGCCGGACGGCTTTGGAGACGGCGGTTTTGACGCGCTCCTGGCGGGCGTCGTCGAGCATTCCGCAGGCTTCACAGAGCATGACGGTGGCGATGCCGTGGTCGTACATGGTTTGTGCGTTGGCGTTGGAGGCGAGGAGTCCGGAGGGGGCTTGTTTGGAGAGAATGAAGTCAACAGCTTTGTTGAGATTATCACCGTAGGGGCCTTGTCCGGGGACGTGGCCGCGGGCCATGAAGGCCATGGCGGCGAGGGAGGTGATGGCGACGGAGGGACCGTGATCGACATTGGTGAGCCATTGGCCGTCGGTTTGCTGGTGGTGTGCGAGCCAGGAGAGGCCGCGGTCGATGGAGGATTGGACTTGCGGGGGGACGGGGTCGTCCTGGGCGCGCGCGGGGAATGCGGGGAGAAGGAGTGGGGCGGCGAGGAGGAGGATGGCGGAGCGCGGGGCGAGGGTCATTCGGGGGTCTCGTTGTCGGCTTGCATGCGGGCGATGCGGGTGAAGTAGTTTTTGATCATGTCGCGGTAGGCGGGGGGTCCGGATTGCTGGGCGGCGTGGAGGAGCTGGCCCTGCATGGAGGAGGGGAGTTTGGCCCAATCGGAGGGGGCGATGCCGAGTTCCTGGACTTCCTTGGGAGGCTGGGCGTTGGGGGATTCGCCGGCGCCGGCGGGCGGAGCGGTGGCGAGGTTGATGCCCGAGCCGTTGCCGGAGTTGGGGGTAGGGGTGCCGGTGGGGTTGGCTTGGCCGGCGGCGCCGGGTTGGCCCTGGGCGCCGTGGGTGGCGGAGCCGGGAGAAGGCGTGGCGTTGGCTTGCGATTGACCGGCGGGGGAAGGAGGGGAGAGAGAGCGGGAGGCCTGGGCGAGGGCTTGTGCGGCGCGCTGGGCGGAGGCGGGGTCGCCGTTGGCGGCCTGGGCTTGGGCGGTGCGGGCGGCCTGGACGGCTTGGGCGAGTTGCTGGGCGGATTGCGGGGAGGGTTGGGCGGTGGGGTTGCCGGATTGAGCGGAGGCTTGGTTGCCGGATTGGGCGCCGGGGGACTGGGCGGAGGGCTGTCCGGAAGGTTGGCCGGGTTGGCCGGAGGATTGAGCGGACTGTGGGGTTCCTTGATCGGCTTGGGCGGATGGCTGACCGGATTGTGCGGATGGCTGGCCGGACTGGGCGGACGATTTAGCGGATTGGGCGGAGGGTTGGCCGGATTCCTGGGAGGATTCGGGGGAGGAGCCGGCGACTTGTTGGGATGGCTGTTGGCCGGGCTGCTGGGAGGGTTGGCCGGAGTGGGCGGATGGGGAGTTGGATTGCGCGGTTTGCTGGGGGGACTGGGGGGAGGATTGTTGCGCAGGGGTGGATTGGGTGGGTGGTTGCGGGGACTGGCGGGGTTGTTGGGAAGGCTGTGGGGAGGAGCGGGCGGTTTGTTGTGGGGGGTGGGCGGAGCGGGCGGAGCGCTGGCCGGTGAGGGCTTGTTCGGCGTCTCCGAGTTTGTCGGCGGAGCGGGCCTGGCGGGAGTCGGCGGTGGCAGGGTCGCTGGCGGCGGTGGCGTCGGCGGAGGCGCGTTGTTCCTGTGCGGCGGCGCGGAGGTCTTGCGCGGCGGCGGCGGCTTTGTTGGCCATGTCGGGGGCGGCGCCCTGGAGATCTTTTTGGAGCGAGGCGGCTTGCTGGGCGGCTTGGTCCATCTGGCTGGCGAGGGAGCGCTGTTGCTCGGCGGATTGCTGGGGGTGGGCGGCGGCGTCGAGGGATTGGGCGAGTTGTGCGGCGCGGTCGGCGAGGTCTTGCTGCTTCTGGGCGAGTTGCTGGGCCTGCTTGGCGGCGCCGGCGTTGTCGGCGTTTGAGGAGGGATTTCCACCGGCGGCTTTGGCGGCGTCGGCGAGGCGGTTGGCGGCGTTTGAGAGTTGCTGCTGGGCTTCTTTGGCTTTGCCCTGGTTGGCGTCGGCTTTGGCGGCATCGGCTGCCTTGACGGCATCGCCGGTGGCGCGGCGGGCGGCGGGGAAGCTTTGCTGGAGTTCCTGCGCGGCCTGTCGGATTTGATCGGCCAGAGCGCGGGCGGTTTCGTTGGCGGGATCGGACGGGCGCGTGGGGGGATTGTGACTGGCCTGGGCGCGGTCAATGTCTTTGGAGAGCTGTCGGGCGGCGGACTGGGCGTTGGCGGCGCTTTGGGCGGCGCGATCGGCGGGGGACTGGGCGTTGTGGGAATCGGAGAGTTTCTGGGCGGCGCTGTTGAGTTGCTGGGCGGCGGATTGCTGGGCCTTGGCGGCGTCGGAGAGCTTGTTGTCGGCGAGGTCTTTGACGATGGGGGAGAGGGCGCGATCGTCGGGGGTCTGGGCGTCGGCGGATTTCAGGGCTGAGGATTGCTGCTGGTTGAACTGACCGATCTCGCGGTTGAGGGCGGATTGGTCTTTGGCGAGATCGGAAATGGATTGCTGGGTTTGACGCGATTGGGAGGCGGTGTGGACGGAGTCGGCGAGGGGTTGCTGCTTGTTTTCGAGCTGGTGGACCTGGTTGGCGAGGGCGTCCATCTGTTGCTGGTGGGCGGCGGCGGCGGGTTGCTGGAGCTCAGGGTGGTCCTTGATGACCTGTTCGAGCTGTTTTTGCAGGTCTTTTTGCTGGGCCTGGAGTTTGGGGTCGTTGGGGTTGGCGGCCATCTGCTGGGCGAGCTGCTGCTGGCGCTGGGCGAGGTCTTCGAGGGAGTGGGCGAGGGGATCTTGTTTGGCTTCGGCGCCGAGGGCTTTTTCGGCGGCATTGAGCCGGGACTGGGCGTCGGCGATTTGTTTCTCGGCGGCGGCGGCGCTGGCGGTGCGGTCGGCGGGCTGATCGGCAGCGAGGGCGGCTTTGGCGGCCTGATCCTGGGCGTTTTTGACGGGGCCTTCGGCGGTGTCGGCGATATTTTTGGCTTGAGCGGCGGCGCGATCGCCGGTGGCGGCTTGAGCGGCGCGCGCGAGGGTGTCATGGGCCTGGGCGAGTTTTTGCTGGGCGTCGGCGGCGGTTTGTTTTTGCTCGGGGGTCAGCGGCTTTTGGCCGTGGAGGGCGGCTTCATCCTGCTTGGCCTGCTGGAGGGCGGCCTTGGCTTGTTCGATGGCGTCGGTGAGGTTTTTGACGGCTTGCTGGTCCTGGCGCTGGGCGAGGGGGGCGACGGTGCGGTCGATTTCAAGCACGCCTTTGGCGCTGGTGGCGGATTGGGGATTGGGGTCGCGATTGTCGGTGGCGCGGATCTGGTAGAAGACGCGCTTGGGGGTGAGACCGGCGGCGAGGGGTGTGCGGAGGATGTCGGCGAGGTGGAGGGTCCAGGAGCCATCGTGTTTTTGTTCGCCGGGGTTGAGCGGGAGCGGGACGGGGGAAGGGAGGCCTTCATCGACGAGGAGGAGGCCTTCGAGTTTGGAGAGGCCGAAGTCGTCGGAGGCGGCGAAGCGGATGGTGACGGTATCGTCGGGGCGGACCTTGAGGGTGGCGGCGTTGGGGGGATCGGTGATGGAGATGGTGGGGGGGGCGTCGGGGCGTGCGGTGATGGTGCGGGGCTGGTCATCATGATTTTGCAGACCGTTGTTGGCGGTGAGATGGATGCGGTATTGGCCGTTGTTCTGGATGTCGAGGGTGGTGGCGTAGCGCGGGTTTTTGTCGGCGGATTTGGTGAGGGGAATGGGGTGGTCGCCGGTGGCGTCGGAGAGGTCGAGCTCCGGCGGGGAGGCGGCGGAGAGGGGGAGGGAGGATTCGAGGGAGAGGGTGACTTTTGTGCCGACGAGGGCGTCGATGGTTCCGTCGCGGGACTGATCGGTGCGGTCGGCGAGGCGGGTGTAGGCGGGGTAGTGGTAATCGAGGCGGAGGTTGGTGACGGCGGGGCGGGGCTGGATGCGGACGGTGAAGGGGCCGGCGGCGGCGCCGGCGGATTGGATTTTGTAGGAAAATCCGCCATCGGCTTCCTGGAGGTTGTCGAAGGCGGTGCGGAAGGATTGGCTGCCGGTGCGATCCATTTCGATGGATTGGGTGGGGGCGTTGGGATCGGCGGGGATTTTGATGAGGGTGGCGCGATCGACGGGGGTATCGGAGGGGGAGAAGCCGTCGGCGGAGGGCTTGACGGTGAGGTCGATGGTGAGGGAATCACCTTCGGCGAGCGTGGCGTTGCCGGGGGTGACGGTGAGGAGCGCGGCGGGGAGGGCGTTGGCGGCGGTCCAGGGCATGAGGCCGCGGCGGAGGCCAAGCTCGAGGCGTGGGCCAAGGGCGGCGAAGAGGATGACCCAGGCGAGGGCGACGGGGAAGGCGAAGGCGAACCAGCGGGCCACCTGCCTAGCGGAGATGACATCGGCGAGAACGAGCTTGTCGGCGGCTTTTTCGGCCTGGCGGAGGAGGACGGCGACGAGCTCGGGGGAGCCGCGGAAACGGGGGTCGTGCTCCTGGGAAATTTCGACGGCGGAGGAGATGCGTTCCTGGTTTTCGGGATTGGCCTGATCGGCGAGCCAGGCGGCGGCGGCGAGATCGCGGCGGCGGCGGGCGATGCGGCGGGTGATGCGCGCGATGCCGATGAGGATGAGGGCCCAGGCGGCGAGGGCGAGGAGGAAGGCGATGGGGACGGGGACCTGGCGGAAGGAGCCCAGGGAGAGAGCGAGGAGGAGGATGATGGAGCCGAGGAGGACGAAGAGTTGGAGGAGGGAGCGGAGGAGGGCGAAGGAGCGGGCGCGGCCGGCGACGCGGCGGAGGGGGAGGGCGAGGCGTTCGGAGACGGGCGCGCGGTCTGGCGGTTTTTTGGCCTCGGGGGGATCCAGGGTTGCGAGGGTCATCGGTTCATCCTTCCAGACCTGCCTCCGATCCTTATTGTAGCGAGTCTGTTGGAAGTTAGACGCGCGAGAGGGGGGGACGTTTCGGGGATTGTTGGAGGCAGTGAACGAGAGTGCGAACGAAAGCAACTCAGGAGAGTCGGACATTGGCTCGACGATGGTCATTTCGACCAGCAATCCCTCGTCGTCGTAACCGATCAGGCGGGGAATGGCCATGCCGTCGATTTCATCGATCGACAGGTCATAGAGGACCGTATACGCACGATTAGCGCCGATATAATTCCGGTGTCTTTAATTTTTTGATGGCTGAATCTCGGTCAGTTTTGAAAACTTCTCCATCCTTACCTTTTCCCAAGCCCCCAATGATGATCAATTTGTTTTTCGCCAGGTAGTTCTCGAAGGGAGTTACGCTCATGGATGAACAGCCTCAACAGGATGGAGCGGTCGCGATCGATAGCTACTCGACCACGGTGCGACTTATTCTGCACGTTGGCGATAAGCAGTATGAACTTGCTGACGTCGGGCCCTTTGATGCGCGGCTTCGCAAGCCGCAGGTTTTGCTTGAGCGGTCCGATCGGGCCATTCTGGAAATCATTGTGGATGGCCGTTCCGAGCGAAAGCGGGTGAAAGTCTCGGCGTCGGACGAGCGACACAGGATTCGGTTCCTTTCGTGAGTTGCGAGGTGGAAACATAGCGTCCACGAGATTTGCCGGTCAAGAAACGGGGCGCTGAGGCGGGGATGCAATGGGTTGACGAGGCATTCCGCGAAAAGCAAGCCGATGGGGGAGCACAAGGTGGGGAGGGGTTTTTCAGATAAGCCCGGCGGATTTGCGGATGGCCCATTCGGTGGTGAGGAGGAGGGCGAAGAGGGCCAGGAAGAGCCAGTGGGAGATTTTGGTGCCGGTGGAGGCGGGGTCGGCGAAGAGGCCGGCTTCGTGGGAGGAGATTTGGGTGCGTTCGACGGCGGGGAGGTGCTGGGCGAGGACGTCGGCGTAGTTGGCGTCGACGGAGAAGCCGCCGCCGGCCTGGGCGATGCGGGCGAGGAGGTCGGGGTCGGTGTTCATGTTGCGGCGTTCGAGGTCCATGGAGGGGTTGACGGTGACGACGAGGGTTTTCTGGGTGACGGAGGGGTCGACGTCGAGGAGGCGTTGGGCTTCGGCGCCTTTGAGGGAGACTTCCCACTGGCCGGGGGAGAGGCCGCCGAGGGTGGCGCGGTAGTAGCCGGGAGTTTCGGGGCTTTCGACGAAGGGTGCGTCGACGTGGGGTGAATTGGCGGGGGCGGGGATGGGGTTGCCGTGTTCGTCTTTGGCGAGGGCTTGCGCGGAGGCGGCGAACTGGAGGCCGGTGTAGGGGGTGAGGTCTTCGTGGAGGACGCGTACGACGATGACGACAGGCTGGTCCTGGGTGTAGCGGGGCTGGCTGGCGCCGAAGCGGATGAACTTGCCGCCGGCGGGGAGATCGGAGCCGACGGCCCAGCGGAGGACTTCGCCCCAGAAGCGGTCGTGGGCGTTTTGGCCGAAGACCTGTCGGAGGCGCCAGGATTGGTCGGAGGAAAGGTAGAGCGACTTGCCGATGCCGATGGGGAGGCTGGCGAGGAGGACATTGCGGCGCGCGGCGGCGAGGGAAGATTCGACGGAGGGGCGCGGGGAACCGGGCGTGGCGGAAGGGGCGCCGGCGCCGGAGGTGATGGCCCAAAGGACGGAGGCGGCGGGCTTGGCCTGGGTGAAGGGGGAATGCCAGTACCATTCGGGGGCGGAGGACCAGAGGGCGGCGTTGTCGCCGGAGTCGCCGGCGCTGAGCTGCGCGAGGACGGAGGTGGCGCCTTCGGGGGCGAGGCCGGGGTGGAAACCGGCGCGGGTGTCGCGGGCGATGGCGGCATCATCGAACTGGGAATTGAGCGTGACGGGGAAAAGGTCGGCGAGGGGCATGCCGGCGTAAGCGCCGGGCATGTATTTCTGGCCGGCGATAAGCACGAGGGTGGCGCCTTTGTCGCGCACGGCGGAGGCGATGTAGCGCTGGGAGGCGACGGGGAGGGCGCTGGGGGGAACGTCGCCGAGGACGATGAGGTCGAAGGCTTCCCATTCTTCGCGGGTCTGGGGGAGGATCTGGGCTTCAGGGCGGGGATTCGAGGGCGAGGCTTTGACGGGCGGCGAGGGTTCGACGCCGGCGACTTGCGCGGGGGAGAGCAGGACGATTTGCGCTTTGAGAGGGGATTCGGGGCGGGAGAGATAGGAGGCGAGGTAGCGGTATTCCCAGCGTGGGCGGTCGTCGATGAAGAGGGCGTAGAGCTTGTCTTTTTTGATTGCGACGCGGAAGGAGGCGGAGTTGTTTTCGGTGTTGACTTCGCCGGGGAGCTGCTGGACGCGGATTTTGTAATCGAGGGTATTGGCGGAGCCAGCGGCGGCGGAGGCGTCGGCGACGGGTTTGTCGGAGAATTCGACGCGTTCGACGTGCTGGTTGCTGGGGGCGCCTTTGTCCATGGCGTGGATGGTTTTGGTGCCCAGGAGCAGGTCGCCGCGGAGGAATTCGACATTGGCCTCTTTGCCGGCAAGGCCGTCGAGGCGGATGAGGGCGGAGGCACGGAGGGTGTCATCCTGGTAAATCCATTCGGGGGCATCGACCTGTTCGACGGCGGCATCGGGGGAGACTTCGTGCGAGCCGGCGAGGAGGCCATAGACGCGGACGCCGCGGGCGGCGAGCAGGCGGGCGATTTCGGTGGGATCGCCCGGACCATTGTGGCGGCCATCGGAGACGATCACGACGGCGCCGGATTCGTCGGAGGGGATCTGGTCGGCGACGAAGCGGAGCGCGGCGGCGATGTCGGTGGATTGGCCGGCGCCGGTGGCGGCTGGTTCGGTGGAGGCGGGGGCTTCGCCGGATTGGGCGGGAGCGGCGAGGGCGTTGCGGAGGGCATCGGAGAAATCGGATTTGGAGAGCGAGCCGCCGGCCTGGGCACGGTCGGAGAAACCGGCGAGGCGGACGTGGTATTTGGTGAAGATGTCGGCGGCGGAAGCGCCGGTGCGTTTTTCGCCGGAGGTGAGTTCCATCCAGGCGAGCTGGCCGCGGGTGAGGTTGGAGGTCCCGGCGGCGGCGGTGTCGAGGGCGGCATCGTGGGCGTGGTCGCGGAAGAACTGGGTGTCTTCGGAAGCGGCGGCGGTGGCGAGCTCGGATTGGGCGAGCTGGAGATTGGTTTGCATGGCGTCCCAGTTGACGGCGTCGGAGGCGGCCTGGAGGGTGGCGGAGCCTTTGGCGGCCGAAGCGCCGGAGGAGGCGAGCGAAGCCACGCGCTCGAGGGAATCGGGGACGGCGGATTTGGCGATCTCGGGATCGGCGGCCATGAGTTTTTCGACGGCGTAGACATCGCGCGACCAGGCGGCGAGACGCGAGGCGAAGGCCGCGACATCCTGAAGCTCGCTTTCCTTGGCGCGGGCGGCGGCGATTTCGGCGGCGGGGCGCAGCGTGTCGAACGTGCTGGCGACGGCGGTGAGCTGGGCATCGAGGTAATCGGGATGGGACGGACGCGCGGAATCCGAGAGATGGCCCATGCCCTCGGCCCAGCGGACGTGTTCGGCGAGGGTGGCCTGGGGATCGCGGGACTGCATGGAGGGGCTCTGGTCGACGAGCATCCAGAGCGTGCCGGCGGTGGTGTGGGTCTGGGTCCAGCGGAGGGCGGGCTGGAGGAAGAGGGCGGCGAGGAGCAGGACGAGGAGGAGGCGGACGAAGGTGATGCCGGCGGCGGCGGCGGGGGAGACGAGCTTGCGCTGGCCGGCGTAGAGGGAGACGACGGTGAAGGCGGCGGCGAGGGTGAGGGGGATCAGCAGCCAGAGCGGGAAGATCGGGTTGATCTCCAGCGAGGGTGCGGCGGCAAGGAGCGGTGCGAGGGGCATTAGAGGGTCTCCAGCGGCTCGGCGTGGCGGGGGGGCGGGGCGGCGGCGTGGAGGGGTTTGTCGGGAGAGATCTGCGATTCCCTGGCGAGGGTGCGGGTGATGGCGACTTCGAGGATCAGGAAGGCGAGCAGGAGCAGGCCGAGCGGGCCCCAGAGTTCGTAGCCGCCGGCCTGCGCGTCGAGGGCGGTGGGGAGGGTGTCGCTGGTGATGCGGTCTTTCACATAATGGTGTTGTTCGAACCAGTGGACATCGGCGACGGTGAGGGGGGTGAAATCGAGTTCGGCGGGATCGATGTTGACGCTGTAGTAGACGGGCTGGGGAACGGTGGCGGGGAGGAAGTGCATTTCGTAGAGGCCGGGGAGATAGGTGCCGGAGAAGGTGGTGAGGTATTTGTCGCCGCGGAGTTGGACTTCGAGGTTGCGGGTTTGGCCGTCGGGACAGAGGAGGGATGCGGATTCGACGGCGGGGGTGAGCGGTCCGGACCAGAGGAGGGTTTGCCCGGCTTGGGCTTGTCGCAGATCACTGCCGGAACCGCTGGCGAGACGGAAGAGGGTTTCCTGGACGAGCGGGACGACCTGGGGGGAGGTGTGGAGGAAATTCCAGGAGCCATTGAGGGGGCTGGTCCAGGTGACGACGCGGCCGCCGCTTTTGCCGAGGTCCATTTCGGTGGTGAAGGGGTCGCCGGAGGTGGAGGCGAGGATGGTGCGGACGGCGCCGGTGGTTCCGCCGGGACCTGCGCCCAGGAGCTTGAGCGGCCACCATTCGCGCAGAGCGGTATCGGCGAAGGGGTTGGGCGAGGCGTCAGTGATTTCGCGGACGGCGGCGTTCTGAGGTTCTTTGACTTCGATGGCGGCGGGGGCATTGTCGGGGGCCTGCGTGGGTTTGTCGGCGGCTTGCACGGGGAGCAGCGGGGATTTGGCGAGCACGTTGGTGAGGAAGGAGGGTTCGGTGCGCGGGCCAAGGATGATCCAGAGTCCGTTGCCGCGAAGGGTGTAATCGGTGAGGCGGGAGATTTCCTCGGCGGGGAGGCGCGGGACATCGTTGAGGACGACGACGGCGTAATCGGTGAGGCGGGCCCTGGAGATTTCCGAAACGCTGATGGTTTTAGGCAGGACCATCACGGTGGGATCGATGGAGGGATCGACGGGCTGCATGGCGGCGGTGAGATAAGCGGCGGCGGGGTAGCTGGCGCCGGGGGTAAGGCGGCCATCGACGACGAGGACGTTGAGGCGCGGCGAAACGGTGACGGCGGCAGTGGCGGCATTGTCGGCGGCGAGGCCGTCGGTGAGGTCGGCTTCGATGCGCACCCAGTGGGAGCCGGGATCGGGGAAATAGTAATCGAAGCGGACGGTGGCGGATTTGCCGGCGGCGAGGGCGGCGGGAGTTTGCTGGCGTGCGACGATGCGGCCATCGACGAGGAGGCGGACGGGGATGGGCGGAAGGTCGCCGCCGCCGGTGTTGCCGACGATGGCGGAGATGATGGCGGGGCGGTGGACGCCGAGGAAAGCGGGGGAGACGGTGAGGCCGGAGACGGTGGCGTTGGCGGCGGATCCCACGGAGAGGGGGAGGCTGTAGACGGGGGTATCGGTGGGGGATTCGGTGTCGCGGTCGCCGAGGGCAAGGCGCCAGGCGGCGTCGTTGTTGGGCAGCCAGTTGGAGCGCTGGTCGTCGGAGCAGACGACAACCATTTTGCGTTGGTTGCGGCCGTGGGTGGCGGCTTCGATGGCGGAGCGGACGGCTTCGGGGATGTTGGCGTCGGTGGTGCCAGGCTTGAGCTGGCGGAGATCGGCGAGGGTTTTGGAAAATTCGCTTCCCGGGCCGCCGGTGAACGAGGCGCGCAGGGCGATGGGGGACGGCGTGATCAGGCGCGGGGTGTGCTCGGCGAGGACGATGCTGATGGAGGCGGAGGGGGGCAAGAGCTTGGCGAGCTGTTCGGTGGAAGCCACCGCGTTGTCGTAAAGCGTGCCGCCTTTGGTTCCCTGGCGGCCCATGGAAAGCGAGTGGTCGATGACGACGGCGACGTCCATGGGCGGGGCCTTGGCCATGCTGGCCCGGGGAATCAAGGGGCGGGCGAGCATGATCGCGAGAAGAGCCAGGATGGCCATGCGCAGGAGCATGAGGAGCCAGTGGTCGATGCGCTGGCGGCGGCGGACGGAGAGCGGCGTTTCGAGGAGGAACTGCATGGCGCCCCACTCGATGGGCGTGGTCTTCTGGCGATGCAGGAGGTGGACGATCAGGGGGATGATCGCGAGGGCGGAGGCGGCGAGGAGTGCGGGCATTAGAAACATGGGCCGCCTCCGGAGGAATGACAAATGACAAATGACCAACGACAAATGACAAACAGGCCGTGTGCGAGTGGCATTCGCATCGGGCATTTGTCATTTGTCATTTTGCAATTTGTCATTTCACCTGCTTCCCATTCTACGGGCGAGGTAGGCGGTGAGGGCTTTGTCGAGCGGTTCGTTCGTGCGGAAGAGGGCGTAGTTGATTTGCATGGCTTCGCAGCCGAGGCGGAGTTTTTCGAGGTGGCGCTGGAGGTTGCCCAGATAGGCGGCGCGGGCCGCGACGGGGTCGAGGCGGATTTTCTGGGCGACGGATTCGAGGTTTTCAAAGAGCGTGAATTTCTTAAAAGGGAACGTGAGTTCGTCCTCGGCGAGGGTCTGGAGGATGAGGACTTCGTGGCGCTTGTGGCGGAGGTGGTGGAAGGCTTCGAGAAGTTTTTCGGCGTTGTCGAAGAGATCGGAGATAAGGATGACCATCTGGCGGTGGCCGACACGTTCGGCGATGTCGTGAAGGAGGGCGGCGATGGAGGATTCGTCGCGAGGCTTGGCATTGTCGAGGGCGCGCGTGATGGTGAGGAGGTGCGAAGTGGCGGAGCGGGCGGGGATGAAGTCGCGGATCTGGGAATCGAAGGTGATGAGGCCGGCGGAATCCTGCTGGTGGAGGACGAGATAGGCGAGGCAGGCGGCGAGGAACTGGGCGTAGCGGAACTTGGAGAGGGCGTCGTGCGCACCCTTGTAGCGCATGGAGCCGGAGGCATCGACGATGAGGTGGGCCTTGAGGCTGGTGGTGACTTCGTATTGCTTGATGTAATAGCGATCGGCTTTGGCGTAGACGCGCCAGTCGATGCGTTTGATGTCATCGCCGGGGGCGTACTGGCGGTGCTGGGCGAAATCGAGGGCGAACCCGATGTGGGGGGAGCGGTGCAGTCCGGAGATGTAGCCGTCCATGACCTGATGGGCGACGAGTTCCATGCGCGCGACGGCGGCGAGGGTTCGGGGGTCGAGGAGGCGGGCGGGAGGCGGCGAGGAGAGAGTGGTCGTCACGGAGCGCTCGAGTTTGCGGTTAGGAGTCCTGGGTGAATTGTATCAGGAGGCGCCGTGGGGGCGCGTAGAACAGCGATGCGTGCGCGATAGAACAAGTCAGGCGGCCGTCGGTTCCGCGAGTGCGTGGCCAGTGTCAGCGCGCCGTTGCGGGTTCTGAAGCATTGACGCTTTGGCGCTGTATGGCTTTCATGCGCGAGGTGTGGAGGCCGTCGTCGGGGTCCATGCGGTAGAAGCATGTGGGTTGGCCGGTGGCGCGACCGGCGTAGTGGCGGCGGAGGTGGGCGAAGACGTTGCGATCGGCGGACATTGCTTTTTTGTCGCCGGCAAGGGGGAGGGTCCACCAGCGGAGGGCGGTTTCGCAGGCGAGTTTGTCGAGGAGGAGTGTGTTTGGGTCGACGAAGCCACCGAACTGGTTATTGAAGACGCCGGCACCGGGTCCGACGGATTCCCAGGTGTCGATGGCGAGAGGCTGGAGCGATTGAGCGTCGACGAACCAGCGCTGGGAGTAGGCCCATTGATGGTCCTGGACAGCGGCGAGGAGGTTGGAGAGATGTTGCGGGGCCCACCAGTTGTCGTCGTCGAGGTAGGCGACATAGCGGCTGTGGGCGGCGTAGCTGAGGATGGTGCGGAGAGCGCCGCCGTCGCGTGCGGGATGCAAGCCGCCATGGCGAACGGAGGTTGAATAACCGGGATTGAAGATGGAGACGTGCCAGTGGGCGGGACGTTCCTGAAGGAGCTGATCCAGGAGGGTGGGGTCGCCGGAGAGGTGATCGATGCCGAGGAGGAGATGGCAAGGGGAAGAGACGTCCTGCTGGAACACGGAGCGCACGGCGCGCAGGAGCGAGGGGCGAACGACGGTGGGCATGACGACGGCGACGGTGCAGGGGGTGGAAGGCATCGAGGGGGTGGTGAGGATCATGGCATGCTCGCTTGTGAGTTTTGGGCGTGATCGGGGAGATCTCGCAAGATGTTGGCAAGAGCGGTAGCGACGCGCGCCGGGAAGGCGGCGTCGGGTTGATCGGGATCGAGGGCGTAGGGACGGACGGTGGGATACCAGGGGCTGGTTTCACCGGTGTGATGCCAGCCAGCGTGTCCGGGGGCGGGAAGGATAGCGCAGGAGGGGCGGGCCATGGCTCCGGCGAGGTGGCAGAAGAGGGTGTCGGTGGTCAGGACGATGTCGGCGTGGGTTGCCAAGGCGGCAAAGTGATGGAGGAACTGTTGATTGTCGTTGCGCGTGAGGCGGGCTGTAATGACGGCATCCTGGTTTTGCATCGCGGGGTGGGTGGAGAGGCCGCACAAGCGGAGGGATGGATCCTGAGCGAGAATGTCAAGGACGGCGTGGAGGGTCTTGGTGGCATGCGTGCTTGCGGGATCGGTCGCGATAGTCTCTGCGACGGCAATCAAGCGTTGAGGTGGAAGAGCTTTCGACGCAAGAAGAGAGGACCAGTCTCGGAGGAGCGCTTCATTAGCTGATAGGTAAGGGGTTTTGGGGAATAAGAGGAGACGGTCAGGTTTTAGTGCGAAGGGGATCGCGGCGAGGTGGACGAGAGGGTGGGACTTCGGCGGCGGCTCGGCGATGACACCGTCAAGGGCGGGGGCTTGGCGGAGGATGGGAGCGATTTCGGGGGAACAAAAGAGCCGGAGCGATTGGGCGCGGGAGCGCAGGAGGGGGAGGAAGCGCAGGAGGAAGAGGGTCTGGTCGTGAGCTGGCGGCGCCACGAGGAAGATGTCGCGGCGGGCGGAGTTGCGGGAGGGCGGATGGTTGCGGGGATTGAGGAGGTCGATCCCGCGTTGGGGAGCGGGGATATGCCACTGCGACTCGGCGAGCATGTCGTGGAGGTTTCCGCGAGCGGCGTTGAGACGCACCAGGCGGCGACGATAGTCGCTATTTTTGGGGGAGCGATACACGGCCTGCTTGAGGGTTGTGAGGGCATCGTCGATGCGGCCACGATGCTCGAGGATGGTTGCGCGGAGGGCGAGGCGTTCAGGAAATTCGGGTTCGATTTCGAGGGCGCGGTCGATAGCAAGCTGTGCCTGGGGATAGGCGCCGGAGGCGAGGCGGCAGCGGGCGAGCACGTCGTGGGCTTCGGCGAGATTGGCGGAGCGGAGGGCGGCTTCGGCGTGGCGAGCGGCGCGGTCGAAATCGGATTGAGCGCAGGCGATCTTGGCACGCTGGAGGAGCGCCTGGGCGGAATCGGGACGGATGCCGAGTGCGTTATCGAAGGCGCCCGCGGCGGCGGCGAGGTGAGAGCGTGCCAGGAGGAGGATTCCGAGGCGGAAATGGAGTTCAAAGGCTCGCGGATTGATGGAGAGGGCATCGGAGACGAGCTTGATGGCCTTGTCGTGGTGTCCATCGGCATCGAGGGCGGCGGCGAGATTGCTGGTTGCGGAGGCGGATCCAGGCTGGAGGAGGAGGACCTGCTCGAAACATTCGGCGGCGCGGCTGTGCTGTTGCAGGCGGAAATAGGCGGTGCCGAGGTGATGGAGGGCGGCGGGGGAGCTGGGTTCGATGCAGAGGGCTTGTTCGAAGTCCACGATGGCGAGGGCGAGGTCTCCGGCGGAGAGGGCTGCGAGGCCGTCGCGACAAAGCTGGCGGAAGCGGGGCGATATTTTGCCGGTGGATTGCATATCGGGGCCGGTATGGGTTTGGACGAAGGCGTCGAGCGCCTGGGACATTTCGTCTATGACTTGATCCCATTGGCTCGGGGAATGTTGTCGAAAGAGTGTCAGAGAGGGATACCAAGGCGAATCGGAGCGGTGGCGAAGCCATCGCCAACTTGCGCCGTGGGGCAGGGCGACGTAGCTAGGGATGTTCATGGCGCCGGCCAAGTGCGCGGGAAGGGAGTCGGGAGCGATGAGGAGGTCGACGTTGGCGAGCATGGCGGCTTGTTGCAGGAGCGTTTTGGAAGCATCCTCGGCGGGCGGAGCGACAAAGAGCCGTCGATCCATACCGGTGGGCAGTTGGATATGGGGCGGAGGCGGACCGAGGCTGACGAAGGAGAGTCCTTCAACCTGAGCGAGTTGGCGGAGCAGTTCGTTGGTGAAGGCACAGCGTGACTGCGGGCGCCGGGAGGCATCTTCCCAGGAGATGGCGATTCGCGGATGGGGCAAATGGGCCAGGCGTTTGCTCCATTCAGAGGCCAATCTCACGGGAGTGCGGATGTAGGGCATTTGGGCCGGAATTGATTCCAGGGAGGTGTGAAAGACGCCGGGGAGGTCCAAGAGGGGCAGGGAAAAATCGTGGGGAGGGGATGGGGCATCGAGGGGGAGCACTTGTTCGGCGAGCTGGGAATGGCGGATTAGATCAACGAGGACGGATTGGCATTTGAGGATGACGCGTCCACCATAGCGGCGGACGAGGAGGCAGTAGCGGGCGAACTGCAAGGTATCGGCGAGGCCATGTTCGGCGATGAGGAGCACGACGCGCTGGCGGAGGTAGTCACCTGTCCATCGAGGTTTTTCGCGGCGGGGTCGTTCTTTGTGTTGAAGGTGGGCGCGCCATCCGAATTCGAGCCAGCCGTCGGCGAATTTTCCTTGGACGAGTAGCGCTCTGGCGAGGTTGTAATGGGCGCGGGGGTGGAATGGCTCAATACGGAGAGCGGACCAGAGGGCGGCTTCGGCTTTTTCGGGCTGGTCGAGATCGAGCCAAGCGGAGCCCAGGTCGTTGTAGACATTGGCGGTGCCGCCGCCGAGCCGGATGCATTTTTGAAAATGGGAGACGGCTTCATCGTGTTGATGCTGCTGCAAGAATGCGGTGCCGATATTGGCATGGGCGCTGGGCGACGACGGTTCGAGTTCGAGCGCCCGACGGAGATGGGAGATGGCTTGGGGAAGACGTTTTTCCTGCGCGTGGAGGATTCCCAAATCGTGGTGGGCGGGCGCGAAGGCGGGATCGACAACGGTTGCCTGTTCGAGCACAGGCACCGCTTCGGCGGGGCGCTGCTGCTGGAGGAGCGAGATGGCCTGTTGATGGAGCGCCTTTGCCTTGTGGCGTGTGGTCGCGTCGGTGGTGCGAGCGGAGCCAATGGCGAGAAGCTGGTGCAGGGCGACGGCGACATCCGCGAACACCGCATCCCAATCGTGGAGTTTTTTCTGCCGGAAGAGTCGGAGGGCTGGGTACCATGGGGTATCTTCGCGGGAGAGAAGCCATCGCCAATCCGGGGCGACGGGCAGGAGGACCCATGCGGGGATTCCCATGGCGCCGGCAAGGTGGGCGATGGAAGTGTCGGCGCAGATGACCAAGTCGATATTTTTTAAAATAGCGGCGGTGCGGAGGAAGCCATCCTCATCCTTGCCCAGTTCAGGGAAGGTGAGCACGGGGAAGCGGTCCTTGAGGGATTGGAGTTGTTCCTCGCCATGACCTTTCTGAAGACTGATGAAAGAGATGCCCGGGATTTTTGCCAAGGTTTGGAATTTTGCGAGGGGGATCGAGCGTTTCCAATCGCCGCGATGATTAGGATTTCCCTGCCAGACGATGGCGATGCGGAAGCCGGCGACATGCGCGAGGCGCTCACGCCATTTGGCGATGAGATCGGGGGCCGTGAAGATATAGGGGATTTTGGCGGGGAGGGTATCGAGGTCTGATTCAAGAACGCCGGGGAGACTGAGGAGGGGCGCGCCCACGTCGGCGGGTGGAAGTTTGTCGCCGCGGATAACGAATTGGTCGATGCCCGGGGTACAGGCGAGTATTTGCCGGAGAACCGGCTGGCATTCAAAAATGACATGGGCGCCGCGCGCTTTTAGTTCGGTGGCGTAGCGAATGAAATTGAAGGTATCTCCGAGGCCCTGCTCATAGTAGAGCAGCACGCGTTTGCCGACGACGTTGCTGCCATCCCAACGTTTGAGATGGGCATAGCGGGGCTTGAGGAGTTTTTCGTGCCATCGCCATTCGTAATCGGCCCAACCGCGTTTGAAGTCGCCGAGCAGCAGGTGCTGGAGGCCGCGGTTCATATGCGCTTCGGGGTAGTCCGGTCGCAGGAAAAGGGACTGGTCGAAAGCCTTCATGGCTGCCTGAGAATCTTCGAGCTGCGCATAGGTAATGGCGAGATTGTTGTAAGCCTCGGCATAATCGGGGCGCAGGCGGATGGCGGTTTGGAGGGCAACGGCAGCGTCTCGGGAGCGGCCGAGTCCACGTAAAGCATTGCCAAGATTGTTCCAGACGATGGTGAAGTCAGGCGCGAGGGCAAGGGCCCGATTGTAGCATGCGGCGGATTCTTCTAATCGGCGAGCTTCCGAGAGCGCCACTCCGAGGTTGTTGAGGCCGCTGGCATTGCGCGGATCGATTTCGGTGGCTTTGCGGAGATGTTCGATGGCTTCACCCAGGCGGCCGGATTCCTGAAGGAGAACGCCGAGGTTATTGTGGGCGTCGTAATCGGCGGGATTCAGCGTGAGCAGGCGTTGCCAGGTGTCTCGAGCGTCGGTCTTTCGACCATTCTGGGCGTAAGCGAGACCAAGCAACCTCAGGATCGAGCTGTCTTCGTGCTGCGCCGCGCCGGCACGCAGCACCTCAATCGCGCGTGCATGCTGGTCGCTGGCTTGCAACGCTTTGGCGCACTCGAGGTAGAGCTCCGGCTGTGCTGGCCCAAGTGCGAGTCGATCATATAATGTTTTCGCGCGAGCGTTTGGCGAAGTTTTTCCAACCGCAGTCCTGATGCCCGCTTGCGCCATGGGTGATTCCACATGCGTTGGCATACCTGCTCCCGATCTCGCCGGATCAAGGACGTATTTAAGCATGCAAGGCGCACGGACACAACCCCCGCCCTCCTCCAAAAACACAGGGGGAGTGAAAGTCGCAAAATGCAAGACGGTTTTCGGTCAAGTGCATAATGTATGTGCGTCGCGGGATACATTTTCCAGCCCGCCATAGATTTCAACATTTTTATGTTGACAGCGCCGGCCGGCAGAGGCATAGTGACGCCTTCATCACTTGGGAAGGAACAACGGGAAATCTTTGACGCGCAACTTTCGCCTTGAGCGCGAGGGCAATTTGTTCTTGCGGGTGATGTTGCGCTTTCTACGGCACTGTGGGCTACTGGGGTCCCGTCGTCATATCCATAAAGGGAGGAAGGATGTTCACTAAATCATCCCCATTGAGCGGCAAGGCGTGCGCTGGCGGTCAGAAGCGTTTTGGCACCCGCGGGCTGTTGCGTGCGATTTTGCGTGCGCCGCTGGTAGTCGGAGCCCTGGTGCGGTGTTCAGTGGCTGCCACGGAATTGGCGGTGCTGTCGCTCCGTACGCGTTCCGTGCTGTTGTGGCAGTGCGTCGCGGGGATCCCGGTCGTGGGCACACCGCGCACGCGGCGCCGGTCGAAGCACCGTGCGAGGCGTACGCAGCATCACATACCCTTATTACGGATCGAACAATTTGAGCCGCGGACCCTGTTCAACGCGTTTCATTTCACCGGGGCGGCGACGGCCAGCATTGATGTGCCTTACACGTTGTCGCTGCAGACCGATAGCACCAGCGTAAATTCCTGGAGTATCAACTGGGGAGATGGCGACACTCAAAGCGTGAGCGGGAATCCCTCGACCGTGCAGCATACCTATACTGCAGGCGGCGCGGACGTGGATATTTCCGCCCGGGCGACCGACAACGCAGGAACCCACCAAGCCACCTTGCTAAGTCCTTCATTTCCATCCACGTCCACGACGGTGACGCTGGATGATGGGAATTCAGATTTTCAGACTGCGATCGTCCAGCCGGGTGGGTATTTGTTGGCGCTGGGGGCTAGTATTGATGGCACATTGACGGTCACTCGATACCTTCCGGACGGTACGCTCGATACATCGTTCGGCTCAAGTGGGACGGCAAGTGCACCGGCGGCAGGCGGGCAAGACTGGCCGCAGATCGCGACCTATGGGGACGGAAAGATCCTGGTATCCTGCGTTTCCTGGGATAGCGACACGGAGATGTCCTGCTTTATTTTTGCGCGATTCAATGCCGACGGTAGCCTGGACACCGGCTTTGGGGACGAAGGCGTTGTGACGCTCGACACATCGGACTATTTCGAACTGGATGGGATGGCGACAGCTTCCGATGGGAGCTTTTATTTCGCAAGTTTTGGCGAGGTGGGCGATAGCTCCTTTCACAGTGTGACGCATATAAATGACAATGGATCAGTTGATACATCGTTTGGGGATGATGGAACGACCACTCTGGACAACTATGCCGGCAATGAAGGGTCGAGTTCGCTTGCGTTGCGTTCGGACGGTCATTTGTTTCTTGGCTCGCAGACGTACGATCCGGATACTGGGGCGACTCAAGGATATATCAGTGAACTTAACGATTCAGGGAGCGTTCTGCAAACGGTTTCAGTTCCGGCGGGCGGCAGTGATTCGAGCGCAATGTCCGTCGCCGTGGACAGCCAGGGGCGGGTGTTGGTGTTCAGCTCTCTTAACAGTTTAAGCGCTGGGTCGGCGCAGGTGTTGAGGTTTACGTCCAGCTTGTCGGTGGACACGAGTTTCGGGTCGTCAGGGCGGCTGGCATTCACCAACCCGAGCACCCAGGACGCGCGTACGGTCAGCCTGCTTGGCGATGATTCCTTCATCGTCGGAGGACTGTCGGGCAGCACGCCCATCGCGTGGATTTACGACTCCTCCGGTTCGCTCATGTCCAGCACCACATTGCCTGTGTCCCGCTTTGCCGGGCTCGTCGCAGAGCCTGATGGTCATATGTATGCATTCGGCACCAACGATCTGAACATTGCTTCGTCGGGCTACGTCGAAATTGACAACACGGCGCTTGTGGGGAATGCGATTATTGCGCCTGAAGGACAGGCCTCTGGATCCCGGAACGTGGCGACGTTCGAGGATTTCAACTCAGGCGTCTCAGCGTCCGATTTCTCCGCCACGATTGATTGGGGTGATGGTTCCTCACCCGCGACGGGCACGGTAACTTTTGCGGGTTCGGGTGTGTTTCAAATTTCTGGAAGCCACACGTACGCCGGGCCTGGTCCTTACGTGACGACGATTTCAGTTCATGATACGATTCGGGGCCCCACCTGGACGGCTTCCGGAAGTGCCGCACTTACTCCGGCCGCGCCATCGGACGTGCATCAAGTCGCTCCGACAACATATGCCGACGGCATTAGCCTGGCATGGACCAACGATTCGACGCTCAGCGTGACATATATCGTTCAAAGATCGACCAATGGAGTGAGTTTCACGCAGATCGGAACTTCCGCTTCGGCATCGTATGAAGATCGCCACCTTGCTCCGTCCACAACCTACTATTACCGCGTCATAGCGGTGGCCGCGAGCGGCCAGTCGGGGTACAGCAGCGTCGGCTCAGCGTCGACTGCGGCGCTGGTTGCGACCGTCACGCCGAGCCCGGCGACGCCAGTTGAAGGGGGATCACTCTCCTTGGCCGTGTCGGCCAACACCTTTGACGCTGCAACGTATCTGTGGGACCTGGATGACGACGGTATCTATGGCGAGACCGGGGCTGCTGCGACGCGCGGCGATGAGACAGCCCAGTCGGTGGCGGTAAACATTGCGGGACTTGATGGGCCCGGGACGTATGTTGCACATGTCCAGGCCACCGCCAGCGGTAATACGGTGACGGAGGAGATAGACGTTCCGATTGTCAATGCACCTCCTAATTTGATGTTGTCAGGGGATGCTACAGTTCCGGAAGGTTCTCCTTACACGCTGCATGTGACTAGCAGTGACGCAGGCCCAGACACGATTTCTTCGTGGTCCATCGACTGGGGCGATGGGCACTCGGAGATGGTCTCGGGGAGTCCCTCGTCGCTTACGCACACGTATGCCGATGGCGATGCTTCCTACACCCTCGAGGCTATGGCCACGGATGAAGATGGATCGTATGCGGCGTCGCCGTTCGTGCTCTCGGTGCTGGATGTGCCGCCAACGATTGAGTTGCATGGGCGGCCTGCGGTGAACACCGGGGATGACTATACGCTGACGCTCGGTGATGTGACGGATCCGGGGACGGACACCGCCACCGGGTACGTTGTGGATTGGGGCGACGGGCAATCGGATAGCTATTCCGCACGGGGAGCGGTCACGCACCTGTACGTGTCGGATGAGGACGGCGGCACCGTGGCCCATATCGCGGTGGGCGTCCTCGACGAAGACGGGACACACATGGGGGCAGGAACAGCGGACGTCCAGATTTATAACCCGCCCCTGCCCGCTCCGGCGACACCGGAAGGATTGTCGGCAGATGCGGACGATATGGGGAACATCACGATTTCGTGGAGTATAGGCGACACGGCGAATTTGAGTGGATTTACTGTGGAATCCTCCGACAACGGCTTGGATTTTTCGGATCTTTCAACGGTTTCGGCGGGTACCACGTCGCTGGTGATTGTGGACGCCCCGGAAAATGAGCTTCAGTATTACCGTGTGCACGGCTTCAACGATGCGGTTGATTCCGATGAGTCCGGCACTGCCTCCGCGACGGCGGCGCTGCGTCCGCCGACATCGCTTTCCGTGGAGGGCGCATCGAGTACAGGATTGACGCTGTCTTGGACTGACAATTCAGCCGCCGAAACGAATTATCTGGTAAGTGAATCCAGCGACGGCGTTCATTTTGTTGCCGTGGCGACGACGGACGCGGACGCGACCGTCTATGCCGTTCAGAATCTATCGCCGTCATCACGTTATTGGTTTGAGGTTCAGGCAATCAATGATGCGGCCCAGTCTATACCGTCGAATGTGGTATCGGCACAGACATTGGCGCCATTGATACTTTCCGCGAATGGACCGACCTCCATTGCCGCGGGACAAAGTTACGTCTTGAACCTAATCTCCTCAGACGTCGCGCGGATATCGGCCTGGTCGATTGACTGGGGTGATGGGACCACCTCCACTGCCACTGCGGACGCTACCTCCATCACGCACGTTTTCAGTGGGACGGCGCCGCGATACACAATCGGGGTTGTTGGCCATACCACCGAAGGGGATATCACGCCGGCTCCTGTAGTGGTTGATGTGCTGACGGTGACGGCAAATCCGGCCATTTTCGGCAGCTTCAGGGCGAGCGTAGGCGCGAATTACATGCTGACGCTCTCGCCGCGCACCAACGCTTTGACCACTTCGTCGTACTGGCTTATCAACTGGGGCGATGGATCCGTTTCTTCCGTTGATGCCACCGCCACATCGGCGAACCACGAGTTCAGCCTGTCGGGCACGGTTATCATCGGAGCCACTCTTGTGTTGGATAGCGGATCGTTTCTTTCCAACACCGTTACCGTGACTGTAGGATCCACTGAGCATGCGTTGGCTAATCTTTCCGATGTGCATCTTGCTCGCCCGGTTTCTACGGGCTCTTCCGCCACCGACACACCGGTGCTTACGGGGACACTGGAAGAAGATCCGGGAGATGTGGATGTCGTCGAAGTGGATGTCAATGGAGACGGCGTCGCTGATTATGCAGCGACACCGGCTTCCGACGGAAGCGTGACGATTAATCTTTCCAGTGTGCTTTTTGCGCCGGGTGATTACACCGTGCGGTATAGGACGGTGCCTGGCACAAACGCGGTCGAGGCCGACGATACGGAGTGGGTCGATTTCTCCTTCACCCTCGATGCACCCGCCACGCCGACGCATTCGATGATACCGGTGCCTTCCGATATGCCCACATTTGAGTACGGAGTTTTCCAGCCCAGCGCGCCAGATCCGACGGCCCTGGGCCTGGTTGTTTTCTCGGGGGGCGATAGCGTTGGGGGATCGATACTTAATCGCTTCAACTTGGATGGAACTCAGTTCACAGATCGTTTCGACTTGGCGCCTTCTGGCCCCAATTCAAACGATATCGATACCACTTTTCCACCCAGTAGTTTCTCGAGCTCGGACGAAACCGGAGAAACCCTTACCACATCTTCGGCCTCGGTTCTCTGGACGCTCAATGAAATTCCTTCAGATGATGGCGCTTGGACTTACGATCAGTCCCTGGATCTTACGTATGACCGAACGATCGTTTTCGCGGGAGTGGACGGTTCTTCGTCTACCTTGCATCAGTGGGGCGAGGAAGAGTACGACCTGAACGGTTGGGGCGATGCCTCGGCCAGCAATTATTCCCTCCAGGAAACGGCCAGCGATCATTACACCTATTCTTGGTCAGCATTGGCGCTGGATCCCATAACGGGCGGGGCGTCCACGCACAGCTATCAAAGCGGCGGTGATCAGCACTATAATTTCAATAGCAATGGCGCCAGCGCCACGTATGCCGGAGTTCCGACCGTCACAGAAACCGATACCCTCACCAGCGGCGGCGACGACGACTACACCAACCTTTTCCATGAGTCGGGCGGCCCTGATCCGGATCTTCAAACGACCCACGGATCGACGTGGGACTATCAATGGCATTCTCCCACAGATATGACAGGGGTAGGCGAATTCTCTTACGATCATCATATCACCGACGGATATTCGGTCACGACGCTGACCAACTCCGAGACCGCACTTTCGGATGGGTATTCCGGCGATGTCTCTGTCGTAACTTCCAGCACCACCGTTAGCAGCACTGCTACCGATCTAGCCATTTACAATTCGGTCCCTGGCGACATGGATGATGCGCACATTGGACTATTGCCGGGCGATGTCGACGCCAGCGCAGTGGTCGTCGCCAACCATGCTGTCACCGATATTACCAACAACGTCACACTGGATGAACACACGTTCGGTGAAGTTCTGGACAATTCGCGAGAGAATGTTTTCGGCGACACTAACAACGATTTATCCACGCATCTTGTGGATGAGGCGTCTCAGCACATTGTTCTTGATGGGGATTCGATGCCGGCCGGTGGCAGCCTTGGTTATGCCGGCGCCATGGACACCACCAACTCGTCTACCGCAACATCCAACGTACACAACATCACGGGACTCACCGGGTACGATGATTCCGACCCCAATACCTCGGCCACTTTCCTGGCGAACCAGGATGCCACACAGAACAGCACGGATGTTCTACAGGCGACCGACCATTCCACGATGGAAATCAGCAGCGATGAAGTGACTTCGACCTCCTTGACCGGCTTTAGCACCGAGTACAGCACCGGCACCAATAGTTGGTCCAACAGCGGCGGATCGACGTCCGATGGAACTGTTCTTGATGATGACACCCAGACCTTTATCGATGTGTCATCCCACAACACCGATTCTGGGACGGGTTCGTTCTCGTCGGATCAACACGCCGATTATTCGCAGTTTGATGGGGGGGGGCTCTCCAGCGCCGGGACGGCTTCTTTCCTCAGCACTTCAACCGGCGACCTCGATCAGCTTTCCTCCACGTACATGCTTGCCACCTCCACGAACTCGCCCACTGACGGCCTCACGATTACGAATACGGCTGCCACTACCATCACAAGCGATAGCCCGTCCCACTATGTAATCACCAAATCTGGTGCAGGCACGTTCCACGATGCTACCAGCAGCTCGGATCAAACCATCGTCTCCGCCACCACCGGCACCAACGCGCTTTCTTCGGTAAGTGGTTCGGCCTCGAGCATCACGTCAGACAGCCGCACTACCGGCGTAGTGACCAATTCCACCCTCACCTCCACGTTCAGCGATAACCGGATCGGCGATACGAATTCGGATGAAACGCAAATCAGCCATGAGGAAGATCAGACGCAGACGCTGCTTACCGATACTGGTTTCTCCAGTGATTCTGGCATTTCATCAAGCAGCAGCTCGAACGTGGGCACGTCCACGATCGACGATTACAGCGATCCGACCATTTATGCCCATACGGTGACGAGCCTCGACAGCAGCTCCACGTCCAATGGCACTTACCTGGATTTCGGCGACAGTTCTCTGACGACGAACCCCACCGCCACAACCTCTCTCTCGCATGTCTCCAATCACCAACAAGGAACATTCAGTTCTTCTTCCGACCAGTCGGCCGACTCGGTGCGGGATCAGACTAATGATACCCTCACTTCGACGCTCACAGCGCACCTGGATTCCTGGTCCGACGGCACCGGGACTTACGCCGACGATGCCACCTCCGACCTGACCGACTCCGGCGACAACTCCGTTTCGGTTTATGGGATCGACGTGCAGAACGAGGATGGCACCACGGGCAACGATTCTTCTTCCACGCTCGATCTGACGGTAAATTCGGCTACGCCTGATTCTGTCATCAGCCTCACTTCCGCGAACACCGACAGCGAACATGACCGCGGCAGCTATACCCAGAGCGATACGGACACATCGTCGTTCTCGTCGCTGGATGGCTCGACGTCGTACCTGGAGGATAGTAATTCCACATATACGGAGAGCGGGACCACGTCGGCGGACACTACGCTGGTCAGCGTGGAAAACGACAGCTCCTTTCAGCGGGATTCCAACAATTGCATCACTTACTCCACCATTTCCAATACCACGATCAGCCCGTCGATCACGCACGATGACGGCACGTACCAGATCTATGATTTCTCAGACACCTATTTAAGCAGCGGCGATTTCTGGAGCCCCACGTGGGGGGAATCTCGCAGCCAAGCCGCTTCGCACACCGATACGCTCACGTACTCTTCATACGCCGAGGCCACGGTAACGATAGAGGATGACAGCCAGCGCGGGGTTGATGGATCCTCCACCACGACCATCGGCCAGACCACGACGACCAGCACGGGCACGGTGCAATCGACGAACCTGGTCGATTCCCAAACGGACGGCGACAGTGAGGGAGAGGACTATCCAAGTGGAAACACTTCGGCCAGTTCCATCGCCGACGACACGACCCACAAGATTGCCGACACGACGCTCATCTATTCGCGGAACTACACGCACGCGGGGGCGAATCCTTATGTGTCCACTTCGATCCACATCACCGCCTCGGACGTCAACAGGGCGCACACGGATGACACGATCACGACCCATGCGACGGATGTCACCATTTCGCATAATCTCTATAACGCTTTAGGCGGCACCCACCAGAGTTCGTCCACAACGACGGACACGGGCACCTTTAACAGCTCCGATGTCTCCGGCGAAGAAACGCTCATTTCCGATTCGGAAATCGCCACCATCAACGACGGCCTGGAAACGCACGTCCATACGAGCGATTCCAGCGGCAGCGCCGAGACGGATGTCACCGATGGTTCCACCTATTGGTATGACACCACTACCAGCAGCTACACCTTCAGCATCCCCAGCCAGGGCGTCCAGACATGGCACCAGAGCGAGAGCGATGACAACCATGGGAACACCAGCGGCGACACGGTGGCGGAGCAGTCGAGCTCGATGACCATGACGGATGTGATGACGGTCACGGCGCCGGTGGGGACGGTGACGGTGACCAGCACGTCGGTCAACAGCGACGCTTTTGCGGATTCGACCAGCAGTGTTTCGTCGCAGGATTCGCATGCCTGGACGCATCACGACGATTCGACAATGTCGAATACGAGTTATTTCGCCAACACGACCGATACCAGCCACGACACGAGCACGGCGGGGCCGTCGGAACAGACCAGCCGGGAGATCGCGCATACGGTGGCGGTCTATTCCAGCCATGACACGCTCGTGGAGGCCGACACGCTCTCTTCAAGCTACACCGGCAGCTCGGGCTCGAGCAGCGACGACTTTGCCAGCACGTCACACGTGGCCGGTAACGACATCTCGTCCCAGTGGAATGACGATGGCACGGCCAGCTCGACGGGGGATTTCGCCACGAGTAGCGATGATTCGGTGAGCCATTGCTGGACGGACTCGAGCGGGCCGAGCTATCAGACCACGTACACAGAGATCTTCGACGCGAGCACCAGCCAGAGCGGGCATAACGTGACCACCGATACGGCGGTCGACAACTACACCAACGAGAGCGGGTATTCGGATTCCTATGATGAGACCTGGACCAGCAATGGCACGTTCACGAGCGTGACGCATAACAATTCATACACCACCGGCATCAGCAAGGGCAATTACACGGTGGGGATCGATCCGAGCACCCGGACCACGCACCGCTGGTCGTCGGCGACGCTGACGGATACGGGCACCTTCACGGAAGACCAGCTTTCGAGCGCCCATCTGACCCAGAGCGATGCGGCGGACGTGGATACCGTTTCCACGTACACGGATTTGCTGACCCGGCCTTACGTGGAGACATCGCATGAGATGGACCACGTGGACATCACGGATTCCGGCGGCCTCAATGGCGCGGAGGTGAGTTTTTCAGACATTGCCAACAATACTCACGACAGCAACGCCAGCATCAACAGCACGGCGGATCACACGGTGTACGTGCACAACATCGATTCGACGGTGACGGACATCGACGAGACGACGTCCTCGGGCACGTGGAGCTGGCATGCGGACAGCACGCTGGTCAATGACGCGATCGACCACCGTTTCGAGCCTGGCACGCTGATTTATGAAGATTACACGCAGACGACGGTGGATGATGGCGCCGGGACGTTTTCGACCAGCGACGATTACACGGGGATCTCCTTTAGCACCGGGGCCAGCGCCATCGTGCGCGAGACCTATACGGAGAACGACCAGGACTCGGGCGAGCAGCACACGCTCACGACCGGGACGCTGATGGCGGTCTCGACGATGGATTCGGGCGACACGCATTCCGAGACATCCATCGGGACGGGCTCACTGGATTCGGTGCTCGATGACTATACGGACACCGAGAGCCTGACGGCCATCACGGCGCAGAACTGTGAGGTCACCACCACGGAGGAAGGCTCGCCGCTGACCTTGACCAACACCAGCGGGACTTATGACCATAAGGAATCGACCGATGCCTATATTCACCAATACAGCGGGACCTCGGCGGCGCCTTATGAGTTTTACGCCACCGGCAGCACCACCAGCGATGGAGACACCTATGACACCAACACCTTCAGCGAGAGCTATGGGGTGGATGTCATCATCGACCATACGGTGACCCAGAGCAGCACGACGTATCTGGATGGCGGCGTGGATGCGCCGCCGAGCCATGATTACACCACGTCGCACACCTCCTCGACGCAGATTGCCGAGAGTTCGCACCATCAGTACTTGAGCTATGACCTGGCGGCGATCAGCGGGTACAGCGAGTTCAATGGACAGTCCGAGACGGTCCATTACACCTATGATTACCAGCTCTCGGCGGACTATGGCGACCAGTCCTTCGACGGGACCAACCAGGACCGGCGTTTCCTGGACGATACGCTTTCGGTGCTGACCCATAGCGTCGTGGATGTGAGCTTCGCGGACGTCGAGTATCAGTCACCGGACAACTCGTATGATCCGGTCACCCATGATTATCATCACACGTATGACAGCCAGGAGACGACCGGCAGCTCGACCGAGGAGTACCTGACAAGCAATGTGCCCCAATCGAGCGATGCTCAATTTGATTACGAGCTGTCGTCGAGCGATCAAACGACGTATGATTCGAGCGTGACCGATGCGTCGGGCTCGGTGACGGCGACGGCCAATGATCAGGATGCGGTCTATGCCGACGACCAGACGCATATCCAACGGGACTGGGATACGGCCAGTTATTTTGACAGCCAGCGCATCAGCCTCAGCAGCCGCAGCGTCAATGATGACAGCATCGAGCCGCAATGCACGCCCTATGAGGGGTTCACCCATACAATGGACGGGGATGTGACCACCAGCACCTACATCGAGCATGATGTTGCCGAGCATGCGGTCAGCGGGGGGGGCGGGGTGCTCGATGAGGACTACGCGCTCTCGGTGGTGTCGCACACGGGCGAACGGGCGCTGGATTGGTATACCTGGGATGAACCTAATATTGGGGAGGGTGAGTTGACCACGTTCGCGCACATGGATGATTCGATCAGGGATGAATCGAATCTGGGGGGCACGGTGAGTCATCAGGTGGCGCAGAACGGGTATGCCGAAACCATCGGCTGGAACAGTTGGGGAGACGATTACGACACGGGAGAGATTCCGGCAGACTCTTTGGGTGACGGCTGGTCGCATGCCAACGGCGAAAGCGCGATGCTGGCGAGTTATGCGTTGCCGGACGATCCCTCGGGAGCGTACGGCGGCTTCCAGAGCGGGCTGGATGACCTGATCGCCGGTTCGGGATTGCATGACCTGATCTTCCCGCCGCCGGCGCAGGCGCCCTGGTATGCGCCCTGGGAGAGCCCGAACTTCAGCTGGTGGAGCGTGGCCCAGTGGATCAGCCCGATCACGCATCTGGAGGCCATCGGGATCAACTTCCTGTCGAGCCAGCTGCAGAACCTGGCGGATTATGCCTCATCCAATGGGTATGTGGGCTTGGGAACGGTCTTGGGGATGAGTGCGGACCTTGGGCACGTAGCGGCGGGCATGGTGGATTTGCCCGGCAGCCTGGTGAGTCTGGCGCAGCTGTCGACGATGGCCGGCGAACGTGCGGCGAGCGCCACGGGCAGCACCGCTGTGGGAGTTTTGGCGGGCATCGGGTATTTCGTTGGCTCAATAGGCGGCGCGACGCAGATCACCGAGGGAATCGTGGGGGAGAACTTCGCCACTGGCGAGGCGTTGGACGCCACCGAATCGGCTTCGATGATCTTCCAGGGAATCTCGGCGGCTGCGGGAGCGGCGACGTTCGGGCTGGGGATGATGGACCTGGATGTGTGCATCAATTCCTGCTTCGTCGCCGGGACGCAGGTGATGGTGGAGGTAAAGCAGGAGGCCCAAGAAGGCGAGCTTTCGAGTCCAGGCGCTCAAGGCAGCCAAGGCGCGGCCGCCACGCTCAATCGCGTGCGCTATCTGATGAAGAACATCGAAGACATCGTGGAACATGAGCGGGTGGGCTCGCGCAACGAGAACTATCCGGATGGTCCCTTATGCTTCCGGGAAGTGATCCGGCTGGTGCGGCCGTTTGCCTCTCGCATCCGGGTTCTGGTCTTGGAGGATGCCGACGGGAGACGGACGACACTCAGGACGACCGATCCGCATCCGTTCCGCGCGGAGCATCGTGGCTGGATCGACGCGGGCAAGCTGGTGATCGGCGAGCGCGTGCGGGATGCCGCCGAGGGCTGGCTGACCGTCGTCGAGAGCCGGCTGGAGGTTTTGGACAAGCCGATCCAGGTGTACAACTTCGAGGTGCGCGGCGGGCACACCTACTTCGTGCGCGGTACCGGCGATGAAGTCACGCCGGTGTGGACGCATAATATTGATTGTCTGTCTAGTCTGTTCAAAGGGCAGGGGGTGGATGCGGAGTTGGAAGCGTGGTCGCAGGTGGATAAAGGGGCTGGTGTTGTAGATGGAGTCGAGGGGATTAAGATCCCCAACGAAGAATTATCTGCTCCACCTCCTGAGCGAGGACTTGCGCCAATTGGTGAAGATGGTTATCCAGTTGAGCTTCATCATCCGGAACAATTGGAAAGTGACGTATTGGATGAAATGACACGCACCGACCATCGACTCGGTGACAATTTCGCAAAAAATCATACCAATACTGGTTCGGAACTCTCAGATATTGATCGAAGTGCGTTCAACTCTCAGCGACGTCAGTACTGGCGCAATGAATGGGACGGAGGAAGATTTAATGGGTTCTGATAATATAATAATTGAATATCGTAATACGTTTTCGAGTTTATCGGTGTTGGTAGAAGATGATGGGCGCGTTGCCTATGCATACTTGCGTGATAATGGCAATATTATTGGAGACGTTTGGCTTTATAACAGACTCACTGCTCCCCAAATTCCGGAGTGGCGATTGGAACCTGCGCAGCCTCCCTTTCTCAATCCACAAGAATTTAGTGTTTCCCCACCTTTTTCTATTCCTATCAACAAATATCGTTGTACTGTTGATTGGCGGAGCATAGAAGCAAATAAGGAAGTTGCTGATATTCTCGTCGATGGCATGCTCATCGCTCGCCTCGCACGAAATGCCAAGCCCGGCTGGTCAGTCTTCGCAGTTAAAGATGGTCCTCTCGCCAAGCGACTCATTGAAAAGAGTTAACGGTTATTCGTATCCTTGATTTTGCGAGTTGTTAGTCTGCTCCTTGAAAAGTGAATAGTCTCTCGCGGCCGTTGCGACCGCAAAATCAAGCGCCGTGATAGCAGCTTCGGATCGACGCCCGATGGCCAGAGCATCCATTCGGTAACCACCATCGGCCGTGGCAACGACGCGACCACCACCGATCCTTATCAGGACTGGAACACTTCACGGTCGCCACCGCCGACAACGACAGCTCGACGTATGACCACAAAGAATCGACGGACGTATACACGGACGATTACAGCGGGACGCCGACGAATCCTTATGAGTTCTACCAGACCAGCGCGACGACCACCGGCGAGAACACCGCGACGGACGTTTCCACCGACGACACCATGACCTTCAGCCAGAGTTACGCGACCGGAGGCCAGATCGCCTGTCCAGCCCCCATTTCTGACGCCACTTGAATGTATAGACTTCAAACACATGGACATTTCTCATTGCAACTGAACTGACGCCGATCCGGGTGTTTTGACGTTCAAGGGTTCTGTGTCATTGCGGCACCCCCCTGCGGCTG
>DASZZD010000014.1:0-37511 GCA_035545015.1 Phycisphaerae bacterium | reverse complement strand
GGCGAGGTCGGCTTCGGGGGCGGTGTTGGGGTCGAGGAGCGGGGGGAGGCGGAGGGGGTGAGGGTCGGATTGGGGGGCGCTTATGCGGGCGGGGCGGTGTAGGGTTTCGATGATGAGGAAGATGAGGAGGAGGGCGAGGAGGGTGGCGAGGGCGCGGCGCTGGGTGGGGGTCCAGCCCCAGGAGCCGGGCGGGGCGGCGGGGTCGGGGGTGGTCGGAGGGGTGGAGGGAAGGGGCGGGGTGTCGCGATGCGGCGGGGGTGTGGAGAGGGCCGGCATGGGGGTCGGATCCTATTGGCGCGGGGGTGTGCCGGGGGGGTTGTTGGGGGGCGTGGGCGGGGGCGGCGGTTTTTGGGGCGGGGGTCCGCTGCGGAAGCCTGCGACGGCGCGGCGGAGCGCGGTCCAGGTGCGGAGAGCTTGTTTGGGGGAGAAGTCAGCGTTGGCGAGGCCGCCGAAGGGCATGGTGAAGGGGGCTTCGGCGCCGAGCGGGGCGTCGGCGATTTCGTGCCAGCAGATGGCTTCGACATAGGGTTTGGAGAGGGCGATATCGGTGACGGCTTCGAGCCATTTGCCCTGGAGGGTTTCGGACCAGGGGCGGCGCCACATGCCGGCGGGGTCGTTGGCGGCGGCGGCGTCATCGGCACCGGAGGGCGGGGCGCTGGGGACCTGGAGGCCGGAGATCATGAGGGGTTTGCCGAGGGGGGCGAAGCGGTCGAGCATGGAGGAAATTTGGAAGAGGTCGCGTTGCCAGCAGCCTTCGCGGGGGATGCCGAAGCGGAGCTGGATGCCGAAGACGTCGAACTGGACGCCGGACTGGACGACCATTTCGGCGTAGGTCATGGGGGGAATGGAGCGTTGGTTGGTGGCGTAGTATTCGCCCCAGAGCTGGGTGAGTTCGATCATGGTGCGGCCGTTGGCGTTGTGTTTTTTGACAAGGCCGACAGCCATGCGGGTGAGGTCCATGAGCTGATCGAAGGAGAAGGAGAATTGGGAATTGACGTGGAGGCTGGAGATGGCGGACCAGAGTGCGACCTGGGAACCGTAGCGGGCGACGACGCGGTTGACGTGTTCGTAGAGGAGATCGCGGACGGTTTCGTAGTCGTGTTCCCAGATATAGAGCCAGTCGGGGATGGTGCCTTCGCTGAAGCGGACGAGGGGGCCGGCGACGATGGGGACGCGGACGCGGCGGAGGAAATCGACCCATTCATCGGTGGCGGCCCAGGCGTATTGCTGTTCCTGCGGCTCGATGGCTTTCCACCACATGGGGAGGCGGACGAAATCGGCGTTGGGCAGGAGGAGGCGGCGGTAGGCTTCGGTGGCGATGGCGGGATCGACGCGCACGCCGAAGGAGCCGCGGGGGAAGGAGCGGGTGGCGATGCGGCGCTGGAGGAGGAGGTCGGCGTGGGTGAGGGCGGCTTGCTCGGAGAGGGGGAGGGCGAGTTGGAGACACTGGTCGGCGAATTTGCTGCAGGCGGCGGGATCGTGCTGGTGGGTGATGGCCTGGAGGAGGAGGTCGCGGGCTTCGAGGGCTTTCTCGTTGACCTGGACGGCTTCGGGGATATCGAAGATGCCCCACTCTTCGCGTTTCTGCATGAGGCGCATCATGCGGCCACGGGCGAGCTCGAGGTTGAGGACGTAGGGGTCCTCGCGTTCTGGGAGGCGTGTGGTTTCGAGCATGACGGCGCCGAAGTTTTCGGTGGGCCAGAGGAGCGCGAGGGCGGCGGGGCCGGCGGCGCGTTTGCGGCAGAAGAGGACGCCGTGGCCGTAGGAGAACTCGCCCCGGATGGGGACGCCGTCGGAGCCGACGAGGTAGGCGGTGGAGGTGTCGAGCTCGGCGGGCGGGGAGCCGTTTTTGTAGATGCGGAAGCGCAGCATGCGGGGGATGATACGGGGTGTGGGGAGGGAGGGTCAAAAGAGGAGGGGAAAGAGGGGAGAGGAAAGACGAAAGATGGGGGGGCTTGGAAGGTGCGAAAGCGTGAGGGTAGGATGGCAGGCATGAGCACGATGGAAATGCGGAAGAATGCGAAAGCGTTGATCGACCAAATGTCGGGGGTGGAATTGCGCGTAGCATCGGAGTTTTTGGCGTTTGTGAAGCGGCGGCGGATGGACGCGGCGACGCTGGAGCTGCTGGAGATAGCGGGGTTCGAGGAGTCGTACAGGCGGGGTATGCGAGATATCAAGGCGGGGCGGGCGGTGGAGTGGCGAGAGGTGAGGAAGGAGGTATAGGGTCGTTCTGTCGCGGGAAGCGCAACGATTCTACGAGCGGTGCGATGCGGCAACCTCGAAAAAGCTGGCGCGGTGTTTTGGATCGCTGGAGAAGAATCCGCGTATGGGGAATAACGTCAAAGCATTGAAGGGGCCACTATCAGGGGCTTATCGCTACCGGCTGGGAGACCTGCGTGTGGTTTACAGCATCAACGACCGTGAGGTGACGGTGTATGTGATCACGATCGCCAAGCGCAGTGATGTGTATGAGGCGTAATGGCGCCATCTTACTGGTCGGAAGGGCGGCGTTCGATTTCGTCTAAGTAGGCGAGGGTGCGGTCGAGTTCGGATTTGTATTGGCGGACGCGGAGGAGGGATTTTACGCGGGTGAGGAGTTCGAGCTTGTTGATGGGTTTGGTGAGGAAGTCGTCGGTACCGGACTCGACGCCGCGTTCGATGTCGCCCAGCTCGTTGAGGGCGGTGACCATGAGGATGGGGATGTCGCGGGTTTTGGGGTCGGCTTTGAGGCGGCGGCAGACTTCGAAGCCGGACATGCGGGGCATCATGATGTCGAGGAGGATGAGGTCGGGTTTGACTTTGGGGACGAGGTCGAGGGCTTCGAGGCCGTCGGAGGCGGTGTGGATGGTGGAGTTGAGGGAGTCGAGGTATTCGACGAGGAGCTCGACGTTCTGGGGGACGTCGTCGACGACGAGGATGGTGGAGGTGGGGAACTGGGTGTCGTGAGAGGAGGGGGCGGCGGCGGGGGTGGGGGTGGACATGGGGGGCTCCTTCGTGGTGAGGGGAATATACCATGAGGAGCGAGATGGGGGTTGGGAGGGGAGGCGTGAAGTCGTTAAATCGTCAAGTCGTGGAGTGGTGGGGTACCGAGAGGGCGGGAGCTCGAACTGCGGCGTGGATGTGATCGAGGGTGAGAGGTGGATGGCTGCGGACGAGGTCTTCCGAGCGGGCACCTTGGGCGAGGCGTTCGAGGACGAATTCGACGGTGATGCGGGTGCCACGGAAGATGGGCTTGCCGAGCATGACGCCTGGAACGCGTTCGATATAGGGTTGCCAGTCCATGGGAACAGTATATCTGGTAAGAAGCGTGTGACACTACTACGGCGTGTGGTCAGGCGGCGGCGTTTTGGCGGTCGTCGAAGGCGATGCCGGTGACGGCGTCTATGGTGCTGATCACGACGGTTCGGCGGGTCAAGATGAGGAGGTCGTCCTGAGCCTTGCGGCCATCGGTGGGATCGAAGGCGATGTTTTCCGGATGCTCGATGAGCAGGCGGTCGCCGCTTTCCAGAATGAGGACAAAGCGGCGAAAGGGGACGGCGTTGACGAGCTGCGAGAGGCGCGCGCGGATAGATGGGTTGCGGGGCATAAGATCTCCTTGGCCGATGCGATGATTATACCGCACAGCCGGAGAGGGCGCAACGGCGGAAATACGCGGCGCTAGCGCGGGGTCAGGCGAGGGGGTCGTTTCGGTAGTAGTCGTGGAGGAGGCGTTTGTTGAGGAGTCGGGCCTGCTTGCCTTTGGCGAAGCGGGTGTTGCCGATGCCGATTTTGTGGGAGCGGACTTTGGCGCCGGAGGTTCGACGATGGGGCATGGTAAGTTCTCCAAATTCCATTCGGGAGAAAGAGGCGGGACCATTCCTCGTCTGCGAAAGCTACCTTGCCATTGTGATGGGGGGGAATGCAATGATTTTTTGGATGGATTTTGAAAAAAGTTTGCGGGGATGTTGAGGGGGGGGCAGACGGCAGCGGGGGGCGGCGGCGGGGGGCGGGACGGTTGGGCGGCGGATTCCCCAAGGTCGGCGGGGCGTGCTACAATCAGGGGCCCGGGAATTGCCGGGGTTTCACGCTCAGGAGTATTTTCGCCCATGTCATCGCCCGCTACCTCTCTGTCCACATCGTCTGCTGCCCGAACAGTTCAAGCACCGGGCGGGCTGACGTCGGCGGCGATACGGAAGCAGTTCATCGATTTTTTTGTGGAGAGGCATGGGCATGTGTTTGTGCCGTCGTCGCCGGTGGTGCCGCACGATGATCCGACGCTGCTGTTTACGAATGCGGGGATGAACCAGTTCAAGCCGTTCTTTCTGGGGACGGCGAAGGCGCCGTGGAAGCGGGTGGCCAACACGCAGAAGTGCATTCGGGCGGGGGGCAAGCACAATGATCTGGATGATGTGGGGCGGTCGCGGCGGCATCACACGTTTTTTGAGATGCTGGGGAACTGGAGCTTTGGGGATTACTTCAAGGAGGGGGCGATCGGGATGGCGTGGGAGCTGCTGACGAAGGTGTGGGGGCTGGATCCGCGGCGGCTGCATGTGTCGTGTTTTATTGGGTCGCATGGGGTGCCGAAGGACACGGAGGCGGCGGATATCTGGAAGCGGGTGGCGAACTGGGAGCAGCATGGGCTGCGGTCAGAAGATCACATTCATTATTTTGACAAGGACAATTTCTGGGAGATGGGGGACACGGGGCCGTGCGGGCCGTGCACGGAGATTTACATCGATCGGCGTCCGGAGGGGGAGATTGCGGCGGATTTGAAAGCGGGGAAGCGGGCGCCGGTGAACGCGGAAGATCCACGGGTGATGGAGATATGGAACAATGTATTCATTCAGTACAACCGGGACGCGGCGGGGAAGCTGACGACGTTGCCGGCGCAGCACGTGGACACGGGGATGGGGCTGGAGCGGATTTGCCAGGTGTTGCAGGGGAAGGATGACAATTACGCGACGGATTTGTTCACGCCGATTTTCGAGGCGCTGACGAAGCTGACGGGGATTCGGTACACGGGGCGGTTTCCGCGGACGAATGCGGCGGATCCGGTGGCGGAGGCGGCGGACCCGCAGTTGCGGCATGACATTGCGTTTCGGGTGATCGCGGATCACCTGCGGTGCTTGACGTTTGCGCTGACGGACGGAGCGGTCCCGAGCAACGAGGGGCGGGGGTATGTGCTACGGCGGATTTTGCGGCGTGCGGTGCGGTTCGGGCGGCAGCAATTGAATTTGCAGGAGCCGTTTTTGCATGGGCTGGTGGGGGTGGTGGTGGAGACGATGGGGGCGATGTTTCCGGAGTTGATGAAGAATCCGGGGCGGGTCGCGGAGATCATCCTCGACGAGGAGGTGTCGTTCGGGAAGACGCTGGACCGGGGCATCGGGCTGTTTGAGGAGGCGGCGAACCAGGCGAAGGCGAACCAGGAGAAGCAGCTGGTGATTTCGGGGGAGGATGCGTTCCGGCTGTATGACACGTATGGGTTTCCGATCGATTTGACGCGCATCATGGCGGAGGAGCGGGGGATGAAGGTGGATCTGGAGGGGTATGAGCAGGCGATGAAGGAGGCGCAGGAGCGTGCGCGGCTGGGGGGCAAGGGGGCGGCTGGGGGCGCGGTGTACGACTTGCCGCCGAATGTGCTGGCGGAGCTGCACAAGCTGAACGTGCATGGGACGGAGGACGGGTTCAAGTTCAAGCATGGACCGATCCGGGCGACGCTGCGGGCGATTTGGAACGGCAGCGATCTGGACGATCGGACGGACGCATCGGACGTGCGCGCGGGGGAGAAGGTGGCGCTGCTCCTGGACAAGACGAATTTTTATGCGGAGATGGGCGGGCAGGTGGGGGATTCGGGGGAGCTGCGCGCGGATGATGGGCATGGGAACGGGGCGGCGATTTTCATTGTGGAGACGACGCGGATGGTGGGGCCGTACGTGCTGCACATCGGGCATATCAAGCAGGGGCGGATGGCGGTGGGGGACGCGGTGACGGCGACGGTGCTGGGGCATCGGCCGCTGACGGAGAAGAATCACACGTCGACGCACCTGGCGAACTGGGCGTTGCGGGAGACGCTGGGGGAGCATGTGCAGCAGAAGGGGTCGCTGGTCGATCCGGAGAAGCTGCGGTTCGATTTCGTGCATACCAAGGCAATGACGGATGCGGAGATCGCGAAGGTGGAGACGATGGTGAACACGTGCATCGAGATGAAGCTGCCGGTGTACATCGAGGTGGCGCCGCAGGAACTGGCGATGAAGATTCATGGCCTGCGCGCGGTGTTTGGGGAGAAATATCCGCCGATGGTGCGGGTGGTGTCGGTGGGGGTGCCGGTGAAGGAGCTGTTGAACGATCCGGGGAATAAGAAGTGGCAGGGGTATTCGGTGGAGTTTTGCGGCGGGACGCATCTGGGGAACGCCGGGGAGGCGGAGCGGTTCGTGGTGACGGGGGAGGAATCGGTGAGCAAGGGGGTGCGGCGGATCGTGGCGCTGAGCGGGGCGGCGGCGCGGGAGGCGATCACGCAGGGGCAGGTGATTGAGAGCTTGGTGACGCAGGCGAAGACGGCGGAGGATGGGGCGTTGCCGGGGCTGATCGCGGCGTTGCAGAAGGCGGTGGGCGGGGGAGTGAATGTGCCGCTGCTATCGAAGCGGCGGGCGCAGGGGGCGATTGCGGAGTTGCAGGAGCGTTACAAGAAATTCACGCGACAGCAGGGGGCGCAGGGCGGGGCGGCGGCGGGCGGCGGGGAGGGCGAGGCGCTGCTGGCGTCGGCTGAGCGTGTGGGCGGTGTGACGCTGGTGGCGGGGCGGGTGACGGATGCGTCGGCGGATGCGTTGCGGGCGACGTGGGACTGGCTGAAGAAGAAGCATCCTGGGCAGGATGTGGCGGCGCTTCTGGTGGGGCAGGTGGAGGAGACGGACAAGGAAGGGAACAAGCTGCCGGCGAAGGTGAGCATGCTGGCGGGAGTGGGCGATCCGCTGGTGGGGAAGTTGAAGGCGGGGGAGTGGATCAAGGCGGTGGCGCCGGTGGTTGGGGGGACGGGTGGCGGTCGGCCGCAGTTGGCGATGGCGGGTGGGAAGGATGTGGGGAAGGTGGAGGAGGCGTTGCGGGTGGGGCTGGAGTTTGCGCGGGGGAAGCTGGGGTGAAGGGAATTCCTCGACAGGGGCGGGCGTTATCGGGGGCAAGGGAGCCTCACGACGCCCGCCGCAGGGGACGTTGTGCGATGAAGCGAATCTCCACCCGCTGATTCAGCGCCGCGGCAATGCGCCGCAGCATGGCGATCGAATGGCCGTCATAATCGGCGTCCTCGAGGCGGCAAACAGCCGAGGCGGTCGTTCCCACAAGCTTGGCGAGTGCTCGTTGGGTAAGGCCGGCCCGGGAGCGCAAGCGCGCGATCTGGCGGGCAATGTCCGCATTGGTGCGCTCTTCCTGCAGTGCGACGAGCCGGTCGGGACGGCCGGCGTAGTAACGTTTGTGAACGATCGCCAGGGCATCAGTGGTTGAAGCGGTTTTTCGTTTCATGTGCGTTCTCGATATGTGTGAGCCTCGGGGTTCCGTATAAAGTTCGCCCTGCGTACGAGTGCGGTCTCAATTTCCTGCGGCGGCACCTGCCGCTCTTTGGTGATGGCGTGCGCGACCACAGCGATTCCCCGTCCGTGGAAAAAGTAGAGCATGCGGTAGTTTACGCCGTGCAAGCCCACGCGCAGCTCGTAAATACCGTCCCGCAGCAAATCGGCCTCCGGGCGCCGCAGCTCGTGGCCAAGTTCCGCCAGCCTTTCGAGCCGCACGACGCACTTGTCGCGGGCTTTCGCCGGAATCGCATCGAGCCAGTCGATGAGCGGGCAACCGGCCCGAACATCGGCATAGAAACGCACGATGGTTTGTGGCATTTCCTTGTCCTATTGTTCTCAAAATTGCGAACAAATCAAGGGGATCCAGCAAGGGCCTTGATATTGTGGTCCCACTGGGCTCTCGTCAACAGATCCGCTGGCCCGGGGCGGGGCACAACACGAACGGGGCGGGTACAATCCCCGCGCGATGGGTTTCATCATTCAGAACATTGTCATGCTGCTGGTGCTGCTGGTGCTGCTGGCGGTGTCGGGGCTGTTTTCGGGGTCGGAGACGGTTCTTTTTTCGCTGTCGCGGCACGACCGGGCGCGCATGAAAAAATCGGCGAACCGTCTGGAGGCGATGGCGGCGGGGCTGATGGATCATCCGCGTGCGCTGCTGACGAGCATCCTGATGGGGAACATGACGTGCAACATCGTGATTTTCGTGCTGTCGGCGCTGCTGCTGGGCCGGCTTCGGGGGTCGCTGGAAGCGCAGCATGGGGGCTGGTGGCCGGGGGTGCTGGTGGGCGTTTTGACGGTGGTGCCGCCGGTGCTGGTGACGTACGTGTCGGACGTATTTCCGAAGGTGGTGGGAAATTTGAACAACACGCGGATTGCGCCGGTGATCGCGTTGCCGGTGGCGACGTTGCTGCGGGTGCTATGGCCGGTGCATCGGGCGCTGGACGTGGCGTTGATCCGGCCGATGCATCGGCTGATCATGGCGCGGGAAGGTCCGGGCGTTTTTTCCGGGGAGGAGCTGCGCGAGCTGCTGGAGATGTCGGAGCGGCAGGGGGTGATCGACGTGTCGGAGAACGAGCTGCTGCAGGAGGTGGTGCGGATCGGGGAGTTGAAGGTGCGCGATGTGATGACGCCGCGGGTGGACATGGTGGCGTTTGACGTGCGGGGGGACGGGGCGGAGCTGATCAAGCGGTTCCGCCAGAGCCATCTTGCGAAGATGCCGGTGTATGACGGGGCGATCGACAATGTGCTGGGGCTTGTTTACGCGAAGACGGTGCTGCTGGAAGCGGGCGGGACGGATGGGAGGCGTCTGGACGTGCGGCGGCTGATCCAGCCGGTGCGGTACGTGCCGGAGCAGCAGACGCTGGATCGGCTGCTGGTTCATTTTCGGCAGACCAAGACGCAGTTGGCGGTGGTGGTGGATGAGTATGGTGGGGTGGTGGGGGTGGTGGCGCTGGAGGATGTGGTGGAGCAGATGGTGGGGGACATTTACGAGCCGCACGATGCGCCGGAGAAGGGGGTGCAACGGGTGGGGGAGAACGAGTACGTGGTGCCGGGGGATTTGTCGATTGCGGATTGGATGGAGGCGTTCGGGGCGCGTGTGGAGGCGACACGGACGTCGACGGTGGCGGGGTTGCTGGCGGTGATGCTGAAGCGCTTGCCGCGGGTGGGCGATGAGGTGCGTTTTGCGCACGTGCGGATGAAGGTGGAAACGATGCACGGGCGGCGGGTGGAGCAGGTGCGGTTGAAACTGCTGGGCAAGCCTGGCGAGGCGGTGGACGAAGGGACGGCGTCACCAGAGAAAACGGCGGGCGCCGATGCCGCGCCACGGGATGCGGGGCGGGGAGAGGGGAAGGCGGAATGACGTTGGAGCTGATGTGCCTGGCGGCGCAAACGAGCGCGGCGACGACGACGATGGCGGCAAGCCAGCCGGGGGATGGCCAGGCGTCGTGGATGTTTCCGACGTGGTGGGCGGTGGCGGTGGTTTCCTTCGTGGCGGCGGCGGTATTTTCGGGCTCGGAGATCGGGCTGTATTCGCTGTCGCGCGTGCGGCTGCGGCTGCGGATTGCGCGGCAGGATCGGCGGGCGCTGCAACTCAACGAATGGCTGCAGCGGCCGACCTATGCGCTCGAGGGACTGTTGATCTGGCAGAACATCAGCAGCTTCGCGTTCACGGCGTCGATCGGCGGGATTATCTCGTGGTACGGCTTTGGCGAGGTGGGCGAGGGGGTAATCTCGGTGCTGGTGGTGACGCCGCTGATCCTTCTGTTCGCGGAAATTCTGCCGAAGGATTTGTTTCACAGTTACGCGGACCGCTGGATCTATCCGCTGGTGCCGCTGTTCAAATGGATCTTTCGCGCGATCACCATCATTCCGCTGCTGCCGATCGTGAATGCGTTGAGCATCGCGAGCACGTGGCTGGTGGGGGCTGGGAAAGTGCAGAGCGGCCCGCTGGGTCCGCGCGCGGAGATTGCGGCGCTGTTTCAGGAAAGCGCGGCGACGGGTGTGCTCACCGGGACGCAGCAGGATTTGGTGCAGCGGGCGTTGCGGCTGGCGCGGATCAGCGTGCGGGAGGTGATGATTCCCTGGCCGCGGGTGGTGGGGGTTCCGGCGACGATCGGGTATGAGGGATTTCGCGCGCTGGTGCGCCGGTACAACGTGTCGCGGCTGCCGGTGCTTGGGCGGACGACCACGGAGGTGCTGGGCGTGGTGGAGGTGCTGGACGCGTTGTCGGCGCCGCCGGGCGGGTTTCGCATCCGCGATTACGTGCGGCCGATGATGACGCTCATCGGCGAGCAGAACGTACGCTCGGCGATCACGCTGATGCAGCGCGCCCGGCAAACGGTGGCGGTGGTGGTGGACCGGCAGGGCCGTGCGGTGGGGCTGGTGACGATGAAGGACCTGATTGAGGAACTGGTGGGGGATTTGGAGAACTGGTGATCATTGCCACGTGGTGATTGCCGATTGCCGACTGATCACGAAGCGGTGGGGCAATGGGCATATGGCAATGGGCAATGGGCTCAGTTTTCCTCGATTTTTTTGAGCTGGTCGCGGAGCGCGGCGGCTTGTTCGTAGTTTTCGGCGTCGAGGGCCTTTTGGAGTTCGCGCCGCAGGCGCAGCGAGACGGAGTGGCGATCGGCGGCAGGATTTTTTTTCTTTGCGGGAATCTTGCCCACGTGTTCGGTGGCTCCTTCCTGGGCGCGTTTGAGCAGCGGCAGAAGGCGGAGTTCAAAGTGCTCGTAATCGTGCGCGCAACCCATGAGGCCGGTGGATTTGAAATTGGCCCAGGAGAGGCCGCAGACGGGGCAAGCGGCGGGATCGGCGGCGGTTTCCTTGCCGCGCAAGGCGAGGGGCGCCGAGGCGGGCGCGGGCACGATGGCGGTGGGAAGGCCGGTGTCGGGGGCGGCCTGCGATTTGGCCGACTCGGGCTCGACGAGATGGGGGAGAATATCCTGGCCCGGCGCGACGAGGCCGGCGTCGGCGGCGTGGGAGAGGCAGAGGTGAATTTCCACGGCGCGCTTGATGCCGGCGGCGTCGGTGAGGATTTCGGTGAGGTGGACGACGGCGGACTTGGAACACTTCTGGCACTTCATGCGGGGCGCTTCCAACGATGCAGGGGCATGCCAGAGTATAGCGACTGGGCGGGAGGGGGAGGCAAGGGCGGGAAATGGTAAATGGTAATTGGTAATTGGTAATTGGTGATTGAGTTTCGGCGACGGCGCTTGGTGGTGGTATCACACGGCGCTGAGGGCTTGATCGAGGAGGGGCATTGCCTCTTCGAGGTCGCGGGGGGTGATGGTGAGTGCGGGGGCGAGGCGCAGGACGTTTTTGCTGGTGGCGTTGAGGATGAGGCCGGCGGCGAGGGCTGCTTGGACGACGGGGCCGGCGTCGGGGGCGTGGAGCTGGATGCCCAGGAACAGGCCGCTGCCGCGGATTTGTTTGATTTTGCCGACGTTTTTGAAGGAGGCGAGGGCGTCGGTGATGCGTTTGCCTTTCTGGGCGGCCTGGGCGGGGAGATTTTCTTTTTCGAGGGTGTCGAAGACGGCGGCGGCGACGGCGGCGCAGATCGGGTTGCCGCCGAGGGTGCAGCCGTGGGTTCCGGGCTTGAGAAGCGCCGCGAGTTCGGGCTTAGCGAACATGCACGCGACGGGGACGCCGCCGCCGAGGGCCTTGCCGAGGGTCATGATGTCGGGAATCACACCCTTGCCGAGTTCGTCCTGGGCGAGTTGATGGCCGAAGTAAACGCCGGTGCGGCCGCAGCCGGTCCACACTTCATCGAAGATCAGGGTAAGGTGATGCTGATCGCAGAGGGCGCGGACGCCGGCGAGGTAGTGGGAATCGGGCACGTTGATGCCGCCTTCGCCCTGGATGGGTTCGACGATAACGGCGCAGGTCTGGGGATCGATGGCGGCTTCGAGGGCGGGGAGGTCGTTGTAGGGCACGTAGGTGAAGCCGGGGATGAGGGGGGCAAAACCTTTTTGATAGTCGGGGGTGGGCGTTGCGGAAAGAGCGCCCAGGGTGCGGCCGTGAAAACCTTTGAGGAAGGAGATGATTTTGAAGCGTCCCTCCCGGCCGGCGGTGCTGGCGGCGAGGCGTGCGAGCTTGATGGCCGCTTCGTTGGCCTCGGCGCCGGAGTGGCAGAAGAACGCGCGCCCATCGAAAGCCGTGGCCCTGAGCTGCTCGGCGAGGCGGACCTGGGGCTCGGTGTAAAACTGATTGCCGACGGCCCACAGGGTATTGGCCTGCTGGGTGATGGCGGAAACGAGGGCGGGGTGGCAGTGGCCGAGGATGGTGCCGCCGAAGCCGGCGAAGAAATCGATGTAGCTTTTCCCATCGGCGTCCGTGAGGCGCGAGCCTTGTCCGCGTACGAATGTCGCGGGCAATTTCCCATAGTTGAGCACGAGGGAATCCTGGTGGCGGGCGATGAGCGAAGCGTTGGTCATGCGAGAACTCGAAAGACAGACCGCGAAAAATCGGAACCGGCGAGGCACGTTCCTGGGGGCAAGAAGGAAACTTTACGCGTTGCGGGTGCGGAATGATAGGGGCTTGCGTGGAAGAGGGCACGAGGATTGCTGAGACGTTGAAACGCCGAGCTTGAAAGCCGGCGATTGCGCGCCCGCGGCGCGGCGCCCGGGGCCAATGTACTTCACCGTGAGGAGACGCCATCATGGCAGACGAGAAACGCAAGGATCCGCAGGAAAAGGAAATCGACAAAGCGCAGCACGATGCGAACCGGGACCCGCTGAGCGGCCGGGCTGGGTCGCATCCGGTGGGATCGGGAATCGGAGCGGCCGTCGGCGGGGCGGCGGTGGGCGTGGGCGCCGGATTGGCGTCGGGCGCGGCGACCGGCGCCGTGGCGGGCACAACGGCCGGCCCGGTGGGGACGGTCGTGGGGGCGGTCGTCGGCGGCGTGGTCGGCGGGTTGATCGGCAAGGGAATCGCCGAAGGGGTCGATCCGACCGAAGAGCATGGCTACTGGCGGCAGAACTATGGCACGCGCCCTTATGCCGATCGCACCACACCCTATGAGCAGTACGCGCCGGCGTATCAATATGGCTGGGAATCTCAGCCGAAGTATCAGGGCAAGACGTTCGAGGAATCGGAGTCGACCCTGCGGCGCGATTGGGACAAGGTGAAAGGCAAGTCGGAATTGGAATGGGACCGCGCGAAGGAAGCGGTGCGGGATTCGTGGAACCGCACGTCGACGCGCCGCCGCGGCAACGCCGACGTGGAGCGCTGATCGGGAGCATTTTGTCCGGCCGTTATAGAGACGGACTGAATTGAGAAGAGCCCGGGGCCTGCCAGCTCCGGGTCTTTTCGTTTGGGGAGGCGCGCTCGCCCCAGCCGATGTGGCCGGAGGTCTGTGCGGTGTGGCGTGCGGGGCGGGACGTGTTGACGGAGGGGGCGGGGCGGGAGGGGTGGCGGGGGAGGCCGCGGCGCTGATGAGGTGCTAGGAGCATTTCCGCCAGGCGGCGCATCCGGGTAGGATGGACCGGCAAGCTCACGTGGAGCGCCGGTGTGATCAAACGTCGAATCGCGTCGTTCGCCATGGGAATCGCTGTAATCGCGGCGGCGGGAATTGTGTGCGCGCAGCGGTTTGGCGGCGGGGGCGGGCTCGGGGGCGGGTTCGGCGGGGGCGGGGGCTTCGGGGGCAGCGGGGGCGTGGCCGGCAGAGATGATGGCGGAAGCCGCCTGATTTATCTCAATGGCGATCCGTACGGCATCGAGCCGGACGGCCGGCTTTACAGTTGGCCGCGGCGTCCGATTGATCTTTCCGACCGCCAGGGCGTTCCCACCTGGCCGATCGATCCGCAATTCAAGGGCAACCTGTTCACGTTCTGCCGCATTAACTACTACTCGAACCGCTACAGCGATTCCTGGCAGACGGATTATCCCTCGAGCGACCTGAACATTTCCTTCCGCCTGCCGGAACTTACGACGATCCAGACGAATCCCAATCCGGTGTGGTTGAAGCTGGATGATCCGAAGCTTTTCAACTATCCGTTCATTTACATGGTGGAAGTGGCGACGCTGGAATTCAAGCCCGAGGATGTCACGGCGCTGCGGAAATACCTGATGAACGGCGGCTTTTTGATGGTGGATGATTTCTGGGGCGTGCAGGCGTGGGACAGCTTTCACAAGCAGATGCAGCGTGTGTTTCCGGATCGCGAGCCGGTGGATCTGGATTTGTCGCACCCGATTTTTCACATCGTGTTCGACATGAAGGAAAAGCCGCAGGTGCCGGGGATCGAGTTCTGGGCGAAGCACCAGGACGACGGGATTTCGTGGGAGCGGCCGGACGCCAAGGGGGCGCATTACTGGGCGTACTTCGATGACAAGGGGCGGATGGTGGCGCTGATCTGCCAAAACACCGACCTGGGCGACGGCTGGTCGCGCGAGCTGAGCGTCGCGAAGCTGCTGCAGAACGTTGAAATTAAGCGCGGCATCGAGACGCACCCCGAGAAATACTTCCACGATTTCTGCGAAAAGCTCGGCTATCCGATGGGCGTGAACATCATCACGTATGCGCTGACCCACTGAGCCCCCCTGCCGTCCCCCCCCACCCCTGCCCCAACTCCATCCCGCCCCCGCACTCTTCACGACCCGCTCCGCTTGTGCAGCAGGTCCGTGTACACGGCCTCCACGCGCCGCGCGGTGTGCTCGATCGTGAAGCGATCGATCACGCGCTGGCGCCCGCGCCGACCCATCTCCGCCGCCGCCGCCGGATCCGCCAGGAGCCGGCAGATGGCGTCCGCCATGGCGGGCGCATCATCCATCGGCACCAGATAGCCCGTGAGGCCGTCTTCGACAATTTCCGGAATGCCGCCGCCGTTGGTGGCGACCACGGGCCGTCCCGCGGCCATGGCTTCAATCACCACCTGCCCGAAGGGCTCGCCGGTGATCGACGCGTGGACGGCCGCGGAAAAGCCGCGCATGGTCGCGGGCACATCGTGGGAAAAGCCCGCGAATTCCAGCACTTCCGCGAGCCCGAGTTGCGCGGTCAGCTCCCGGATTTCGCGCTCGTAATCCTGCTCTCCGAACAGCGGCGTGCCGACGATCCGGAAGCGGGCCGCCGGGAAACGCCGGCGCACGAGTTCGGCCGCGCGGATGAACACATGCTGACCTTTCCATCTCGCAATGCGTCCCACAATCCCAACGACGGGTTCCTGCCCGCCCATGGGCCGCAGCAGTTCGTCCTGCTCCATCGCGGTGCCATCATGCACGATGCGTGAAAACGAGCGGATGCCCGAATGCACGACCGCGGCGCGTTTGAGTTTGGGCAACTGGAGCGTCTCCATCGTGGCCGCGGAGTTGGCGATGACGTACTGCGGAATCATGCGCATCAGCCGGCGGAAAAGGCGCACCGTGGTGCGCGGCAGATAGTCTTCCGCGATGCGGTCGCGCACATGCCAGATCACCGGGCGGCGCGCCAGGCGGCCGGCGATCCCGCCGATGATGTCCGCCTTGAGGCTGTTGGTGTGCACGAGGTCCACGCGCAGCTTTCGCAGCCGGCGCGCCACGCGCAGCGCGTGCCGCAGGGTCTTGAGCCCCACGCCCATCTTCAGCAGGCTGCGCGCGCCCAAACTGCCCTTGCGCGTCTCCAGCACCGCCTGGCTCAGGGGAATCACCTCCACGTCGATCCGGTGCTTCCGCAATTCCTCCGCCAGCGGGCCTTCGGAAAACAAAATCACGATCGGCTTGACCAGGCGCTCATCAAAGCTCGTCACCAGATTCAGCAGCGCCACTTCCCCCCCGCCCATCCGCGCGGTGTGGTCGATCAACGCCACCCGCCATGGCCGCCCACCTTCGACCGCCGCTTCCCCCGCGCCCACCCCGCCTTCTGGCCCCGCATCACTCACGTTCTCTCCAGGCAAACCGGTGCGGCGCATCGGGGGCGGCCTATCGGCACACGCAGGCACGCTCACTCGACCACATCCAGCAAACTTCCATCCACCTCGATGCTCGTCGCCTGCCCCAGAATGTTCACCTGCAGGATCAGCCGGTTGCGCCGCGTGCGATCCTCGATCAGCCCGCGCACGCCCTGGAGCGGCCCCGCCCGCACCTCGACAGCCACGCCCTTGGTCAGATAGGGAAAGGGATCGAAGCTGTTCACATTGGCCAGCGCCAGTTGCAGGCTCGCCAGCTCCTGCTCGAGCGTGCGCTCGTCGCGCACGTGAATGATGTTGGCGATGCGCTTGGAGCGGTCCGCGGTATACACCTGGTCCAGCTCTCCGTGCATGAACACGTAGCCGGGAAACAGCGGCAACTCCGTCTCGACCTTGCGCCGGCCGTAATACGCGTTCTTCTGCACCAGCGGCAGCACGTAGCGAATGCGCAGGCTCCCGAGGATTTCGGCGACCATTTTTTCCTGCCGGCTTTTGGTGTGCAGCACGTACCAGCGCGCCGTCGAGGGGGGCGACTCCCCGCCTCCCTCAGGCTTGAACCCATCGACCGGAAAAGAGGACTGAAGGTGCGTATCCATCGCTGACGGCAAGGCCTCGCATCGGCGGGGTCGCGTGAACCGATCCCGCGGGCCGGGATTTTACCCGCGCCGCCATGCCGCCCGCCAATGGGCCTTCACCCAAGCGTGACGCGCGCGGCTTTGAGCGCCCGCCGCCGCCCCGCCGCGCCCCATGCGCCCAGCACGCCCAGCGCCATGGCCGAGGCCGGAAGAGCTCCCGGCAGCGGGGTGGTCCGCACGGCGAAAATCTGGTCCTGAATGCCGCCATCGGAAAGCGCGTACAGGGTGTAATCCGCGGTGTAGGGGGTCGGTCCGCCGACGGCGCTGAGCCACTCGGCGGCGAGGTTGAGCGAGAAGGCGTCGCCGGGCACGGAACCCGAGGCGGTCAACGTGCCGGTGGAAAACGGATCGGCGGTCAGGCCGTCGTTGACGATCTCCCACACGCCCAACTGAAAGGCTGTGCCGCGGATGGGATCGGTGCCGACCATGTCATGGTAGCGGTCCCAGAACTCGGTGAGCTCGCCGGCCTTTACATCGCCCATGCCCAGGCCGGGATAGGGCGTTCCGGCGAGGGGCACGACGCCCAGGGACCAGGTTTCGATGTTGCCGAAGTACACGTTCTGCGTGCCTTCGATGCAGTAAGTGGAGAAGGTTCCGTTGGGGCCAAGCTGCCCGAGGAGCTGCGCGTTGAGGCCGGCGGTCCAGTCGGGCGATTCGGCGGAATGCCAGTTGATCTGCCCGGCGAAGGTGTTGGCGTTGTCGCCTTGGCCGAAGTTCACGGTGAGGGAATCGGTGCCGGGGCTGACTCCCGCGGGCGTGTCGCCGATGTTGTAAAGCACGGCGGTCACCGACGCCGCATGCAGCGCCGCCGGCGACGTGATTGCCGCCGCCACGCCCATTGCCCAGGTAAATTGCCGCAACCGCATGCGCGCTCCACATCCAATGCATCCACTTTCTATGTACCCCCGAAGGCGCGTGGAGCAAGGCGATTGCGTCGAGAAGTTTGCACATAACCTTCAGTGACAGGCGATGTTATCGAACGAGTCCGAGAACGGTTGCGACGCTGGCAGGATGGGGATTCTGGAGGGCGGGACGCTCGGTCTCGACGGTCCCGCGGCGACGCCAAGGCGGGCATGGCGCGCCTGGGGAGCACGGCCTGACATGGCAGGGCTTGTCGGCGGGGCGCTTGGGCGGGGAGTGGCCGCAAAAACGAAAAAAGGCGGACGCCTGTCCGCCTTGGGGGAGTTTCGCTAAAAGGTCGGCTTACCAGCCCCAGCCCCAGCCCCCGTAGTAGCCTCCTCCGCCGCCGCCCGAGCTGCTGGTGCTCTCGCCGAAGTTGTAGCCCGTGGCGTCGGTCGACCAGGCCAGCACGATGTGGGTGATCTTGTCGCCGGTCTGGACGGTGCCGCCGCTGGTGCCGGCGGTGTCCTTGGTGGTGGTGTAGCCGCTGGGCTCGGTTTCGGTGAGCGTGTAGGTGCCGGCGGCGAGGTTGCCGAAGTCATAGTTGCCGTAGGCATCGGTATAGGTGACCAGGCTGACGGCGTTGCCCAGGTAATCGGTGCCGGTGAGGGTGATCTTGACGTTGGCGATGCCGCTCTCATTGCTGTCGTCGTGGCCGTCCTTGTCCTTGTCGCAGAAGACCGATCCGCTGATGTCGGAGCCGCAGAGTTCGCCGAAGTTGTAGCCGGAACAGGTGCGGGTGCCGGTGCAGGTGATGTTGCTGCACATATCGTCGCCGCAGGTTCCGCCGTAGTTGCCGGCGCACTGGGAGCCATCGTAATAGTTGTCGGGCCCGTGCTCGATGATCTTGTAGCATCCGGAGGGCAGGTTGGAGAAGCAGTAGTTGCCGTTGGCGTCGGTGTAGCAGTTAAGCAGCAGGCACTTGCCGTCGTTGGTGGTGCCGTAGCAGGTGACGCGGACGCCGCAGATGCCCTCATCGCCGCTGGCCTTTTTGCCGTCGTTGTTGTGGTCGTTGAAGATGCATCCGGTGATCGTGCCGCCGCCGTTGCAGGTGGCCTTGCCGGGGATGCAGTTGGTGCTGCCGCCGTTGTCGGAATCGTGGAGGCGGTGCTGCGGGGTGTAGAAGACATTGGCGTTGGTGCCCAGCACGTCGATCGGCAGGCCGCAGATGAAATCAACCTGGTAATCGCAGTTGGGAACGACAATCGTCAGGCAGTAGGTGCCGGCCTTCGAGTAGGTGCCGGTGGCGACATCGAAGAGCTTCTGCTGGTCCGCGTCGCCGGAGTTGAAGTAGGAATCCGGAGCGGTGTAGCTGACGAAGGAGACGGTGCCGGGGCCCGAGATGGTGAAGATCACCTTGACCACGTCGCCCTGGTGAAGCTGGCCGCTGATATCGTTGACGATCTTGCAGCCATTGATTTCATAGTGGAAGCAGGTGACGACGCAGAGGGTGTGGTAGTCGTCGAAGTTGTTGCCGGTGTAATTGCCGCCGCTGGTGGCGTTGATGGTGTAGCCGGCAAGGCCGCCGGTCTGGGTCCAGCCGGCGGGCTGGTCGGCTTCCTGGACGTAGTAGCTTCCGGGTCCGAGGTTGTTGAAGGAGTAGCTGCCGTCGGCGCCGGTGACGGTCGTCGCGACGGGGTTGTTCGAGCCGTTCTTGAAGAGGTCGATGGTGATGCCGGCGAGGCCGGTGTCATCGGAGCTGAAGCCGTTGCCGGTGATATCGTTGAACTTGGTGCCGCTGATGCAGGTCAATTTGAAGTCGGCGATGTTGTTGCCGGTGGAGGTGCCGCCGTTGGCGAGGGTGACGGCGCCCATGGACTGCGCGGTTTCGACCCAGCCGGTGGGAACGACTTCCTGGATGGTGTAGGTTCCCGCCGCCAGGTTGTCGAATTCGTAGTTGCCGTGCGAATCGGTGGTGGTGGTGGCCACGATGCTGCCGTTCTGGATCAGGTTGATGGTGATCGCCGGGCCGGTGTAGGCGGTGTCGTCGTTCTTGCCGATGGTGGTGGAGCAATCGTCGCCCTTGGCGTCGACATACTTGGTGCCCTTGATGGTGCCGCCGGGGGTCACGGTCTCGGGTTCGTCGCCCGGATCGCTGCTGATGTTCGGATTGTTGGCGTCCGAGCTGGTGAACGTGGCGATCCACTCATAGGTACCGGCGACGGTGGGCGTGAAGGAAACGGTTGCCGGCGAGCCATATTTGCCGTCGCCGTTGACCGTGATGGGCGCGGAGGTGTAGATCGGGCTGGAGTAGGTCGTATCGCCCGGTGCATAGAGCCGGAAGACCACCGAGCCCTGCGGGTTGTTGCCGCCTTCAATGTCCGCGGTGTCCGTGAGCGCCGAACCCAGGGCGACCGGACCGCCGTCAATCGTGTTGATCGTCAGCGGCGGCGAACCGACGGGCCAGGGCTCAAGGCCGAAGGGGCTGACATAGGGATTGTTGAGCGAGTCGCCGCTGTAGACCGCGACCCACTGATAGGTTCCCAGCGCCGTGGCCGCATAGCCGCCCGGATTGGTCCCCGCGGCGGTCGTGTAGGTGCCGTTCCCGCTGACGGTCACGGTGTCGCTGTATACGGCATTGCTGTCATCGGACAGGGGCGTGGTGCCTGGAGCAAACAGATAGAAGGTGATCGTGCCGGTGGGATTGAATCCGCCGGAGAGCGTGGCGGAATCGTTGAGGAGTTCGCCGACGGTGGTCAGCGATGCATTGCCGGGGATGTCGCCGGTGGTGTTGATGCCGTTGACGACGTTGTTGGCGGCGGCGGTCTTGGTGGCGTCGCCGCCGAAGAATGTGCCGGTGGCCGGCGAGAAGTTCGCATTGAGGAACTGCAGGATGGTCATCACCGACACGGAGGTATTGTTGGGCACGCCGAACGCCGCCCCGTTGCTGCCGATGTTGTACATCCCCGCCCCGCCGGGCGTGACCACGAATCCGAACTGCGACGCGAGCCCGTTGGAAACGAGCGACGCGCCGCCCAGGCCGGTGGTGTCCGCATAGAGGCCCAGGGCCACCGCGAACGTCTGCACGTAGGTGTTCTTGTTGAGCCCGCTGGGCGTCCACAGGTTGAGGTAGACCTGCGCCACCTGGGCATTGGTCAGGCCGGCGAGGCTGGTGCCCGTGTAAACGTTGCTGGCGCCGAACAGGTTCGAGAAATTGGTCGCCAGCCAGTTGCCCAGCAGGGTGCTGCTGGCGCCGGTGTTGAAGCTGGTGATCACCTGCTGGCCGTTCTTGTTGTGCCAGAAGCCGATGGTGGCGAATTCGCCCGCGCCCACGGCGGTGGATTCGGTCGAGCTGGGCGTGGTGACGATGCCGGGATTGTGAATCTGGAAGTTGCCGAAGTCATTACCCGTGTCGACCAGCCCGCTGGTCGGCGTGATGTCGGCGGGATTGGTGGTCGCCTGAATCCAGCCGCTCTGCTGTACTTCGCGCACGGCGTAGGTCGTGCCCGCGGCCAGCGGCGCCAGATTCGAGAATGAATAGGAGCCGTCCGCGGCGGTCACGGTGCTCAGGCCGGTGTCGGTCAGCACCCCGCCGGTATCGGTGTACAACTTGATGGTCCACCCGCCGAGCCCCATTTCCCCGGTGTCGCGCGAGCCGTTGTCGTTGAGATCGTCGAACTTGGTGCCGGAGATCGAGATGTTCTGGAAGTTGTCGAAATCAAACGAGCCCTTGTTGTCGCCGGAAGCGAGCGTCACGGTGTAGGTGTTGCCCGGCGGGGCGGTCTCGGTATAGGTGGGCTGATTTACTTCCTGGACGAAATACGTTCCCGCCTGGAGACCGGTAAATGAATAAGAGCCGTCGGCGGCCGTCGTCGTGGTGCCGGCGAGCGCATCGCCGCTGTCGAGAACGCCATCGGTATTGGTGTCGGCAAAAAGATTGATCGTGAAGCCGGAAAGCGGATGTGCCAGATCATCAGCCGTCAACCCGTCGCCGGTCTGATCTTCGTACTTATGCCCGAAGAGCGACGCGGGGGCATTGCCCACTTCCGGAATTGTGCCCACCTCCGCACCCTTGACCACCATGCTGAAGCTGCTGCCAAAGCCCGGGAACGTTCCCGGCGGCTCGGTGTTCAGCAGCACGCCGATGTCGTCCGTCGCATAATTGGCCAGCAGATTGCCGCCAGTCACTTTGAACTGGAAATCGACTTGGCCGCTGGTCATATCAAAGCCGAAGCCCTGCTGGTTGGCCGTGGGATCGGTGACGCCGGAGAGGAGAGTGTTGGCGCCGCTGGTGATGGTGAAGGTTCCGGGGACCACGAGATTGCCGGAACTGTCGACGGTGGCGTTGATCGTCAGGACGCCGAAAGCGAAGCCGGAGGTGCCCTGCAGGTCGACGCCGAGGCGTGCCTGGGCGCTCAGCGTGCCGGCGGGCGAACCGGCGGTGTAGGTGATGGCGCCGGAGTTGACGGCGACAATGGGCGCCTGGATCAGCGATTCGACGCCGACGAGCGAAAACAAGGTGCGCGTTTCCAGTGTTTCCATGACGCACGCCTGAAGCGCGCGCCGGGCCGAGCGGACTCGTCGATTGATAGACATATTTTTATCCGTCATTACGAAATACAACAACCAGGATTGCCGCGATTACGTTTGCCGTTCACTCTTAAAAAACCTGAGAAACCCGCGGACGCCGCCGGACAAACAACAACAGCGGGACCGCCAGGCCCATCCACGCCGCCCGCGGCAGCGGAACTACCACGAACGTATCCGATTCGCCGCCCAGCGGCATGGTCGAAAAGGATTCGGTAAGATCCACGGGAACCGTCGAATAGGCCTTTCCTGAGTCGGGACCGCCCGAGACCGCGTAAGTGGTTCCCTCTCCAGAGACATCAACCCCGATCTGGCCTAACGCGCCATAGGTCCCGCCCCCGTTGGCGAATTCAAACTGCCACTGCTCCGCACCGTTCCCGCCCGACGTGGTGCTGAAGCCAAATGCCGAGAGCGTTGACGAGGTAAACAACGGCGTCGACCCCGGCGCATCCACCGTCAACGATCCGCTCAAACCCGTAAAAGTCGTTGGGCTGGTGACCGTGAAACTCGCAGTCAGGCTGAAACTTCCGCTGGTAAACTCCTGGTCGCCTACGATGGGGTGGGCCATTCGTGATGCAGCCGAATTCCAGAGCTCCCACGGGTTGTTTGAGTCCACCGTCCCTGTGATGACAAACGTGCCAACCTGCGTGCCCGAATCATACGTGTAGCTGACATTCAACTCGTTCGACGCCAGATCCGGGTAGCCCGAAATCGTCAGCGGGTCCGCCTTCGCGATTCCGCCAAAGCCCAGCACCGCCGCCGCCACCGCCCCGATCAGCATCCCACACGCGCGTTTCATCGCATCTCCAACAGTTCAGTTCCTACACATGAACCCGATCAGCCGGCCAGCGGCTGCCCACAGGTACAGGTCCACTTCGACACGCAATCACGGAAATATACCCCGGCAACTGGGCAGGACAAATTACCTATCTTACCATATTCGCCCACCAACTCCCGTCAACCATAACAATGATGCTCTTGCCATCGTGTATTGTGAAAATAGGCAACATCTGGGAAAGCCCACCCCAACCGTGCCTCGCCCCCCGCCCCCGCCGAGCCACCCGCCGCCGCTCGTCCTACCCCGCCGCCACCGGCAGCGAAATCCGCCGCTTGCGCCCCACGCTCGCATGCTTGTCCTGATTTTTTCCGCCGTGATGCCGGGCATAAAACGAACACGTCGCGCAGGGCGCCGGAAACGGTCCGGGCGGCACCGGTCCCTTCCGGAACAACTGCCGCGCGCGCCGCACCGTCGGATCATTATAAAGTTCGTGAACGCGGCGCCCTTCGAGCGTTCCATACTCCGCCATATTCTGATACACCAGACACCGCGCTATCTTCCCGTTCGAATTCAACACATGGACAATCTAAATTGCAGTAATACAGCGGTTCCAGAAAAAGTATATAGGGATAAGAGCGCACCAAATCGCGGCGCCGCCGATACGCCCACTCCGTCCGCAGCGCGTTGAGCACCTTGCGCACCGAGCCATACTTCCACTGCGACCGTCCATACACGTTGAACAGCCGGCCATAATTCCGATAGTGCAGGAAGCTGGCCATGAGATCCTCGGCATCTCGGCGGGAGCAGAGACTTCCAAACGGCAGGACAATCCAGTTGCGCGGGAACTGAAGACGCCGCCCGTTGTGCGGACGCGATCACAGATGCCGTTCTTGCCGGGGAGTTTTTCCGACAGCCAGATAAATACTATACATACGCTCGGCAACTTTTTGCCACGTGTATTTTTCGTGAACTTGTGCTTTTCCCGCCGCCCCCATATGGCGCGTCCCCGCCGGATCCCCAGCCATATCCGTAATCGCCGCCGCCAGCGCCCCCACATCTCCCTCCGCAAAAATACGCCCCCCCGTGCCCACCACCTCCGGAATCGCTCCCGAATCCGACCCGATCACTGGCGTCTCGCACGCATGCGCTTCAATGATCACCCGCCCGAACTGCTCTTTCCACGTCGGCACCGTGCGCGACGGCAACACCAGCGCGTCGATCGCATTCATGATCGGCGTCAACTCGCTCGCCGCCACCTGCGGAATGATCCGCACGCGCGACCCCGCGTCCAACTCCGCAATCCGCTTCTCCAACGCCGGTTGATAATCGCCGGACCCCACCAGCACCGCTCTCACGCTCCCGGGACACCGCGCCACCGCCGCAATCAAATCCTGGATCCCCTTCCGTTCCACAAACCGCCCGATGTATCCCACCGTGAATCCCGAAAACCCAAAATGCTTCCGGCACATCTCCCGATCCAGTGGCCGAAACAACTCATCATCCACCGCGTTGGGCACCACCGTCGCCTCCCCCCGATACCCCTTCGCCCGCAGCACTGACTCCGCCTCCATATTCCGGCACACCGCATAATCCGCATGCTTCAGCACGTATTTCCGAAACTGCTCGAACGGCGCCGGCAGCTTCCGATTGATGTTCTGCTCCGTCTCCGTGATCACCCGACACCGCGGCAACATCCTGTTCCGCAGCCGCACCGCCTGCGCGCTCACCAGCGCCCACGGCTCCTCCCACAAATCAATCACATCCGGCTGAAACTCCCGCAGCAGCCGCTTCAATCCCGGATACCAATGCAGATAAAACTGTCCCGGCCCCGTCCACGGAAGCGCCACCTTCCCGATTTCATACCGGCATCGCGGAGTGGGCACGGTCGCCGCCGTCCGCCATTTCCCGTAATGCTTCCACCGATCCGGAATCAGCGTCACCAGCTCGATCCCCGGCATCGTCGCGATCCGCTCGGGCTTGGGCTGGCCCTCCGTCGGCGATTGGCAGGTGTGCGAAATCAGCAGCACGCGCAACGGACGCGTCCCACGTTTCACGTCGCTGGAATCGGGAGCAAAATCAGCCTGCATCGTCGCGGTGCGCTGCAAAGATGGATCCACCTGAAGCGTCATGCCGACGCCCCTTTCACCGCCGCATGGTAGACCGCCAGCGTTTCGGCCGCCATCCGCTGCGCCGTGAAGTGCTCCAGAAACCGCCGCCGCCCCGCCTCGCCATACGCCGCACGCAACACCGGATCGCGCATCAATCGCAACAACGCCGCTCCCATCTCCCCCGAATTCTTCGACGCCGCAAGCAACCCCGTCACGCCCTCCTCCACAATTTCGCACGGCCCGCCCGCGCGCGTCGCCACCACCGCCTTCCCCAATGCCATCGCCTCCAGGAGCACCAGCCCGAACGGCTCCGCCACGCTCGGCAGCACGAACACATCCCCCGCATTCATCAGCTCCAGCACGTCCTCGCGAAAACCCAGCAGCCGCACCTTTTCCTGCAGGCCGCTGTCATCAATCATCCGTTCCAGCACATCCCGCTGATCCCCTTCGCCGGCCACCACACACCGCGCATTCGGAAACTCCCCCCCAACATGCTTCATCGCCCCGATCAACGTCGGAATGTCCTTCTCCACCTGCAACCGCGCCGCGCACACAACCAGCGGCGCACCCTCCGCCACGCCCAACTCCCGCCGCACCGCCGCAGCCGCCTTCAAACGCTCCGCCTCCGGCGGCTCAATCCCGTTGAGCACCACCGCGAACCGTCCCTCCTCCTCGGGATCGCGCCGCACCGCCTCCTGCCGCACCGCCTGCGAAATCGCGATGAACCGCGCCGTCCGACGCGACACCCAGTGATGCGCCGCATTCGACAGCCACGCCTTGGGTCCGCGCCGCCCCGTGCGCGAGGGCGCGAGAAAATGCTGCGTCGCCACGCACGAACCCCGCCCCGCGCGCGACACCGCCAGCGCCGCCGCCAGGTGCGTCCGCCCGTTGTGCGCATGAATCACATCGATCTCGCCCGCCCGCAGCATCTCCGCCAGCCGCCGCACCGCCGCAAAATCCACCAGCCCGCGCTTGGGCATATCCACCACCGCAATCCCCCGCCCCGCCGACCGCTCCGCCAAGGGCGACGGCGTCGGACACGCAATCCGCACCGGCACGTCCATCCGGCACAACGCCTGCGCCAGGTCCAGCATGTGCCGCTCCGTCCCGGCAAAAACATCCGCATCCGTCAGCAGCAACGCGCGCGGCATGTCCCTCCTCTTATCCACAGTTGTCCGCCAGAATCCGTTCATACCGCGACAGCACTTCCCGCCAGCGATACCGCTCCACGCTCGCCGAAATCTCCTCCGGCGACGCCCAACCCCCCGCCAGCAGTTTTTCCAACTTCTCGCCAATTTCCGCTTCATCATGCGGATCATCCACCAGCAGCCCCGTCCGCCCCTCCTCCACCGCCGCCGCCGCGCCCGCCAGACGACTCGTCAGCACCGGCAACCCGCTCGCCAGCGCCTCGACGATCACCAGCCCCCACGCCTCGTAATACGTCGGCAGCGCAAACACATCCGCCGCCGCATAATACCGCCCGACATCCGCGCTCGGCCCCACGCAGCGCACCCGCGCCGCGATTCCCAATTCCCGCAGGAAGCCCTCATGCGGCGAAAGGTCCACCCGACCCGCCACCACCAGCCGCACATCGTCCCGCTTCAATCTCGCCAGTCCCCGCGCCAAGGGAAAAAATCCCTTGCGCTCCAGCTCATTGGCGACAAACACCACCACCTTCTCATCCCGCCCGATTCCCAATTCCGCCCGCACCGCCGCGCGCTCCGCCGACCGCCGCCCCACGTGAAATTCCTCGTGGTTGAAACCGTTGGGCAACAGATCCACATCCCCGCCGGGCACGCCGTAATGCTCCGCAAGTTCCTCCCGAATCCGCGGCGTCAAGGCAATGATCCGCCGATACTTCCGTCCCGCAAAATAATCCCACTCGCGCCGCAGAATGTAGGGATGAAACGGATTCAGCCGCTGCTTCAGCCGTCCCTTGAACCCCCGGTGCTGCGCCGACAGCTTGAGCCACTCCGCATGCACCGACTGCACCCACAACACCCCCTCCGGCGGGCACACCACCCCAAAACTTGCATGCACCGAGGGCGTCCCATTCCGCATCTCGCGCAGCCGCGCCCCGCACCGCTTCCGATACGCCGCAATCTTCAGCAACCGCGACCGCGACTCACACGCAATCCGCACCGGCGCCACACGCTCATCGAGCACCCCCTGATCGAACTCCCCCGCAAGCACCGACACTTCATGCCCGCGCCGCGCCAGATAATTCGCGCACTCCGCCATGATGCGCTCCACCCCCCCCCGCCGATGACACGCCGGAAACGTCAGAAACGCCTTCATGCCGGCTTCTTGCGCCTTGGAATCGCCGCCGGCCGCCGCACGCACGCCGCCACCGCCACGATCATCCCAACACCCGCCCAGGCCTGAAGAATCGGCCCGCGCGACCAATAGTGGTCCACCAATCCATGACCCAGCCGGCAGGCGATCATGCCGGCGCCGGCGGCCAGCAAAGTATACAACGGGTGCGTGCGCGGGAGCAGTTTCTGCGTCCGCCACACCATCCGAAGCACCATCGCCTGCATCCACAAGAATAACCCAAGTCCAACAACGCCCGTCTCCGCCAGCGTGATCAGCACCAGGTTCGTCGCGTCGACTTCCTTGCGCAGCCTCACGCCCACCCCAAACACCGGATTTCCCAAAAACAGCTTTTTGCACGTCGCAATCGTATCGATTCGAGCCGCAATATTCGCACGGCTCGGGTCGAACCCGAGGGCATAATCCCTGTCTCCCTGGGGCAGCGTTGTCCACAGAATCGCAATCAACGGGATCACCACCAGCAACAGACGCACCAGCGTCTTGAATTGTCTTCGCAAGATCAGCACCGTTGAAATCCCCGTGATCGCCCCCAGCCAGGATCCGCGCGAGAGTGAAAAGAACAGCACCGTCACAAGCAAAACGACCGCTACCAGCAGCCAGCGGCGCCGGGATCGGCTGGGCGTGGCGAACCATAATTCCATGGCAATCACCACCAGCGTCGAGGTGATGGCGCCCCACGCATTTTTATTCATCGCCGGAAATCCGAAGTCCGTCACCAGGGCGCAAATCGCCAATCCTGTTCCGACGATCACCGCCGCGTCCAGGCACATGTGCATGTCCAGCGGATCGCGCAGGAATGATGCGAAGACCAGCACCGCTCCGACCAGGTACACCGTCATCTGCAAATAGGCCGTCAACGCTTCCGAATCCCAATGCAGCAGGGACGACACGAGACACAATCCCAGGTAGAGGAATATCGGCACCGCCGGCGGGCCCATGCGGATCGGGCGGCTCTGGCCCAGGCAGGTCAGGATGCAAATCGGGACGGTCAGCGCGAGATTGATCTCGCCGATCGACATGCGGAACGGGCCGCCGCCGTCGAGGTCCTGGATGAACGGCGCCGATGCGAACACGAGCACCAGCGCCAGCTTCGGATTGGCCGACGCGAACGCCATGTACACCAGCGCGTAGGCCAGCGCCGCCACCGGCATCGAGGCCCAGGAGAGCGCGTAGATGGCCCCCAGCACCGGTACGCCGATCGCCAGCAGCTTCAGCAGCGGCAGCTTCGGGTACTTCACCGCCGGGCGAAGCTGCGGCGCCGCCGCCCGCACGTGCTGCATGCGGGCCGGGAGGGTTCCGGCATTTCGCGTCACGAGGGCACGCTCCGTTCAGCAGGATTCATCAACACGCTCCAGTGCGTCAGTTGCCGTTTGATCAGCCAGGCGCAGAGCCGCGCTTTGGCCATTGCCAGCTCGCATTTGGCGGGCCTCAGGATCAACATCAAAAGCCACAACACCAGGCGCGCCGAGCACCCGATCGTCATCGCGGTGCGCAGGCTTATCAAACCGGTCGCTCCGTGATGCTTGTATTCGTAGCGATCGAGGCTTTCGAAAAAGTGCGGGTTGGGGCCGGCTGAACCGCTGGCGCCGCCGAGGTGCGTCACCTGCGCCGCCGGCGTGAAAGCGATCTTCCAGCCCGCATCGCGAATGCGGGCCTGCCAGTCGGTTTCCTCCGCATACATGAAGAACCGTTCATCGAACCCCCCTACTCGCGCGTAGGCCTCGCGCCGCACCAGCAAACACGCGCCAATCACCCAATCCACCTCGCGCTCCCGATCGTGCGGCCAGCGGCGGTAATCACCCATGCGGCCGTGCGTGCGGAAGAGCGTGCTGAGCCAGAGGTTCTCGCACCACGCCCGGCCCGGCGAGGGATAGCGGAAACAGGAAACTTGCAGCGAGCCATCTTTGTTGAGGAGGCGCGGACCGGCGATCGCAGTTTTGGGATGCGCGTCAAGATAAGCGACCAGCGCCTGTACCGCGCCGGGCTTCACGAAAGCATCCGAGTTGAGCAGCAGCAGGTGGCGGCCTCGGGCCTGGGCCATCGCCTGATTGTTCGCGGCGCCAAAGCCGGCATTTTGGGTGTTGGCGATCACGATGGCGTGCGGGAATGCGTCGCGGATCGCGTCGGCGGAGTTGTCGGTGGAAGCGTTGTCGACGACGAAGATTTCGGCGCGCGTGCCCGCGAGATCGGCGTGCAGCGTTCGCAGGCACTCGAGGGTCATTTCCCGGGTGTTGTAGCTGACGATGATGGCGGAGATGTCGATCGGGTCATCCGGCATGAACGGCGGTCCTCTCGCGGGCGTGCATGACGGAGGCGATGACGGATTCGACTTGCTCGACGCGCGATTCCCAGGAATGGCGGCGGGCTTCGGCGCGGCGGGCGCGGGGTTTGGCGGGGTCTTCGGCGAGGGCGGCGGACAGGGCGCGGGTGAAGTCTTCCGGGGTGGAGGCGATCGAGACGTGCTGGGGGTAATCGCGGAAGCCGGCGACGTTGGTGGAGACGATGGGTTTTCCGGCGGCGAGGTATTCCCAGAGCTTGATGGGGTTGAGGGATTCGGTGAAGGGGGTCATGCGGTGCGGGGTGATGCAGACGTCGAAGGCCTGCATGTAGGCCGGAATTTCGCGATAGGGGACGGGTCCGGTAAAGAAGAGGTTTTTGTGGGCGGCGAGGCGGGCGAGGGTTTCGGGGGGGAGGTGGTTTGGTCCGACGAGCACGAGGGAGCCTTTCTGGAGGGTGGCGGCGAGGTGGGAGAGGAGGGGGAGGTCGACGCGGTCGGGGTGGATGGTGCCGGTGTAGCCGAAGACGGGTTTCGGCCAGTGTGCGGCGGCGGGGGCTGGAGGGAAGGAGGGGTCGCCGATCTTAGCGTAATGATCGGCATCGACGCCGTTGGGGATGAGGTGGAGCCCCCCCCCCACTGCGGATGCGTCCTCTTGTTTTCGGACCTTGCCGGCGATGAGCGGGCGTTTGAGGTCGTGGAGTTTTTGGGAGCAGACGATGACGGCGTCGGCTTTTTGGCAGAGGGCGGCGTCCTGGCGGCGGATGAGGGCGGTGTGGCGGGGGGATTGGGTGAAGGTGGTCCAGTCGTCGGTGATGTCGTAGAGGGTGGCGGCTTCGTGCATGCGGCCGACCATGTGGACGGCGGCGTGGGGGTTGAGCCAGAGGAGGGGGTGTTGGAGGTTGAGGGCGCAGGCGGCTTTGCGGACGTGGCGGCGGAGGAGGGCTTCGTTGAAGCGGCGGGCGGGGGGGAGGGAGTTGGGGAGGAGCTTGGTGGGGCGGGTGAGGAAGATGTTGGGCGCGCCCCTCATGCCGGGGGGTGAGGTGAGGAGGGGGTCGGGTTTGAGGGCGGCGAGGTTGCGGCGGCGGAGGGCGTTGGAGAGGTCGCGGGCGGGGTTGACGAAGAGGAACCTGGCGGCGGGGTGGCGGCGGGCGAGGGTGGCGACGAGGAACTGGTTGCGCCGCCAGATGTCGTCCCAGGGTTCGAGGGAGGCGAAGATCAGGTCGGGAAATCGTTGATTTTCTCGGAAGGTGCTCATGGGGGCCCAAGGTGCGCATGATTTTGACAGGGGACGGGCGTGCGGGCGGGGCGGGACGGGCGGGGGCGAGGGCAGAGGATGGCGGGCAGGTGACATTTTGTCGCTCCGGCCGACAGGGGGTTGCGGGATGGTGTGGCGGGGGCAGAAGAGAGAACGGAAGGGGGTGGGGGAAAGTTCCCGGAAATTCAGTAGTCAGTAGTCAGTTGTCAGTTGTCAGTTGTCAGTTGTCAAAAGAGGGGGCTAGGGGGAAGGGGTGGCGCGTTCGACGGTGGTGGGGTTTTTGACGGGAGGTGTGGAGGCGGCGGAGGGTGCGGGATTAGGGTCGCGGGATTGTGGCGATTGCTAGCGAGGATCAAGGAGGCGGCGACGGATGTATATCTCCTCGGAGGCGAGGCCTCCGGAGGTGGTCATGTGCATAGGAATTAGAGCTTGTGGATAATGCACTGACCGGTGTGAACGTAGAATCGGTATTCGGGCTTGTCGGCGAAGAATTCGTCCACCGCGCGCTTTGCACCGGGGCACGTGGGGCGACCGTAATCGTCAAACAACATAATACCTCCCCGCGTCATGCGAGGATAAAAGAATTCGCAGCAGTCCACGACCGATTGATAGATATCAACGTCTATGTGTACGAACGAAAAAGTCTTTTGAGGAATTGGAGTTGCCGTGGCAGGAAAGAACCCTTTATGAAACGTAACCTGATCGCCTTGCACCAGTTCGCGCACGGAGTCAAGCGAGGTATCAGCAAAATCTCCTTGCTTATGCCAATCCTTTGTCGAGTCGGTGGGCGGCATGCCTTCAAATGTATCGAACAGGTGGAGTTCCCTGCTTTGCTTAGAGGCAAACTTCGAAAGGTGCTTTGCGGTACCTCCGCGGTAGACGCCAACTTCTGCCAAGTGGCCAGGCACGTGTTCCACTTGCTTCAGCAACTGGTCAAGATTGTATAGCTCGAAGCTACTGAGCAGTGTGTGCTGCTGAACTGCAGCATACTGCTGCATGAACTTTAGTTCCGTCGTCCACGGGGCTAACGGTGCGTCTTGAGGCTTGCAGGCGGCGCGGTGAATTTCGTATCCCCAGTAACGCACAGACCACCGTAAAGCGCTTTTCAATACGTTGCGCATATATACCCCGGGCGTTTGTTAAGGCAAAGAGCGATCATGCGTGGAGAAAGTCCCCGTAACCGATGGGATGGCCGTTACGGCGGTCAAGCCAATATCGCGCCGGTTCGAAATGTTCTTCCGCGGTAAATGGCCCGTGAAACCTGCCTTCGACTAGGTCGTTCCGAACAAAGAAGGCGTTGGTTCCGGAGATATCGCAGCCCACGAGAGAGTATCCGAGTTTTATTCCCAATAGCTCATAGGCCTTGAGGCTCGCACCCATATAGTTCGAGCCGTCCCACCAGCCGTTGGCGTCATATCGAGCTTTCCAATCAACTGAAGGAGGAACCGTCCCATTATATTCTACCACAATCAACCTGGCGCCTATGTGTCGGATTGCTTCCCAGATGTAATAGGTATTGAGATCGATGTCGATTGAGAGCACGTCAACCGCCTCCCACCCCTCCACCAGCGAGTTAATATTCTCTCGGGTGATGAATGACTGTTTCAGTGTAAGTGAGCCGCTTGCCATTTGGCGCTTAAAGCCGCGTCGTATTTTGTCGCAACAGGCGTTTGATCCTTCCAACCAGCATCCAGTCCATCCTTGTGCAAGCAGGAATGCGGAATTATTCTCGAGGCCATCACCAACGCCAATTTCCAAAAACACCTTCCTGCTCGTTCCGACCCGTCGCAACACTTCTGCGATTATTCCGTCCTCGCCGTGCTGTGAATACACTTGATGTTCGTGTCGCGTGAGGCGAAGCGGACACATGTACTTCTGCTGATCGATGCATCGTGCATAGAAGAGTTCTTGCTGCAGAATTATCAATTTTGACAATTTTTCTCGCAACTCATTCCGCTGACTATGGGCGTGTTGGAGTTCACGGATGACGGGAAGGGATCTGTACACTTTACGTATCAAGCGGGTCATTTAGCACCACTAATTGCTCGGGTGAAAGTCAAGTCCAAGCTTGGACAGAAGGACTGCTAGGGCTTTGAGGTATTGATCGTCACCCTGTTGTTCCGGGACTAGCTCTATCTCGGGGTCGGGGGGCACTTGGGATAATATTTCCATGCGGTTAATTGCGTCAACGACAGCATCTACGCTGATAGATTCCATGCACGTGTTAGCATGCGGACAGTCGTTGGCTCTCCAACACGGAGAACAGGGCGGATTATTCTGGAGGTTTATATTGCAAGAGTAGCCGGACTGCGAGGGTAGCTCTCGTCCACCGTAGATTATTACGGCGCGCCGGTTCACCGCTCGTGCGAGGTGCATAAGCATCCCGACGAGGCCGACAAACGTAACGGACGCGGCGATGATAGCCGCGCTCTCGCGTATGGTGGTCTTTCCCCTCATGTCTACGGCTCCAACGAGCAATGGATCATCTCTAGCGCCGATTTGGATGAAAGTAAACCGGTGCTTCATTCGGTTGACTATCTGCTGAAAGCGTGCAGCGCCCCACTCCTTTGTGCTGAAATGAAATTTTGCGCTCGCTCCGGAACTCTGGATCGCGATCTGTCGTTCCGCAATGTGGCCGCGCGTTGCCTCAGTGGGCTCTAAATATATGTAGGGTTGCTTGGTGATGGTTCCGCATATGCCAACGTGTTGACACATGATCGAGATGATATGCCTTGGGGGAGAAATTAGACAGGATGAGTCTCGATCCGTGGCGTGGTAATAAGGCATTACTATTGGCGCACGGAGCAGTTTCGAGAACTTATGGAGCCGGGGGTGATAGGGGAGCACGGCCTGTGCATCGGGGTTGTTGCGGAATAGCTCCGGATATGAAGTCGCGAGCCATATGCCGTGACGGCCTCTTTCGGCAAGTTCTCTCAGTACGGTGGAACAGAGCAGGGCATCGCCAATACCGGCAGGGAAGTGAATGATGAGCTGCGGTGTTCCGTACCGTGCCCAATCGTGCAACAGCGCCGCACCGTTCCGGGCTTTTGTGAGAAATTTAGCGGGTGTGATGGGCAAGAAATCTCGATGATGCGCGCGATCGGCGTCGCGCCTGTCGAACGGTAGGTCTTCTGATTCTACCACGCTTTCGAAAGGGTGCGAGATGCGAAATTACGGTACCACCGCGCTTTCATTTTTTGCCTCTTCCAGATACCCACTGGCTGGTGCTTGGAGAGTGCTTTCCACCAAGCCGGGCGAAAGGGGTCGGACATGCCACGAACCCATGGCTTTGGCCCTGTATAATGGATGATCCGCGCCTCATGGCGTTTCGATTCGGCGTATCCAAGTTCATGTGCCTGGCTAATGACTTTGCGGCGCAGATCACCTGTGAACGTAAATGCGGCCGTTTGGAGGTTGTAGGTCCAGTCGATTTCCGTGATTTTGCCTTGGAAGAACCAGTTGATTGCGTCTTGGTCCTGGTATTGCATATTTCGATTGGTCGTTGCGAGTAGATGGAAAAGACTTTCAGCAATGTTTTCCTGCCGCCATACGTCGAGGTCGAGCAGAAGAATACCGGCGTTGAAATAGTGGTGCTTTCCTTCCTTAGTGCCTTCCAGGTCCGGCCACCGATCCTCGAAGAAGAGCGTTCCGAAATCGCGAGCAGCGGTGACGGCTGCGGGAGAGTGGTGATGGTCGGCACTAAGTGGGAGTGGTCCAACCACTACCGTATCACTGTCGATGTAAAATAACTTTGTTACGTCTTTGGGTAGGAGTTTCGGGAAGAGGAGGCGAAGGAGGGTCGACCTGTTGAGATGGTTTTTGTAGTCGCGGAAATGTAATTGTGATATTTCCTGCGCGGGATTCAGGACTTCCAATTGGCATTGCGAGTTTATGCGCTCAATCCTTGATCTGAGTGTGTCGATAAAGTCCGGGCTTATCCCATCACTGATGAGCCAGAAGGTGGTCTCTTCATGCCCGCTCAAGTTAGCTGCGCAACTGAGCATGGAGACAGCCATCGGGATAGAGTAGTTGGCGTCGGACGCGTAGGCTACGTTGAACATCGCGGGTCCTCAATAATCTGCGTCGTTTTCATTCGGATCAGACGGGGGAGCCTTTGGCAAATAGTGCCGCGTGGGCTGTCATATGCGCCAGCAGCTTCGCGGTACGATCGAATCGCCCCGCTGTAACGGACGGCTTGATTGCGGACCATTTTTCGCGGATTTTCATACGCTGCCAGGCGCGGAAGGCGCCTTTGACGATGGCTTTTTGTTCGGGGGTGTTGTCTGGGGAGGCGAAGGTTTTTTTGTGCATGCGGGCGGTGGCTGCGTAGATGCGTTTGAGGGCGGCGGTGGTGGCTTGTTCGGGGTGTCGGCGATAATGGAGGAGGATGGTGTTGAGGAAGGCGATCGGGCCGTGGCGGGAGATACGGATGAGGAAGTCCCAATCTTCGACCGGGGAGAGGGAGGCATCGAAGGGGAGTGTGGCCTGGACGAAGGGTCGGCGGTAGAGGAGGAGGCCGGGGGGATAGATACGGGAGTGGTGGACGAGGGTTTGGAAGGTGGTGGGTTTGTCGGTTCCCCAGGGGATGAGGGAGCGGCCATCGAAGCCGGTGCGGGCGCGTTGGAAGGCGGGGAAGGTGCCGGGGGAGAAGGGCTGGGAGTGGGGGTCGATCATGTCGGCGAGGCCGTGGGCGCCGATCATGTCGGGGTGGTCGCGGAGTGCGGTGAGGAGGGTGTGGAAGGCGTGGGGGAGGTAGGCGTCGTCGGCATCCATGAAGGTGATGAAGGAGGAGTCGGGGGAGGCGGCGGCGAAGCCATTATTGCGGGCGGCGGCGACGCCGGCGTTGGTCTGGCGGAGGAGTTTGAAGCGGGGGTCTTGGCTGACGAAGGATTGGGCGACGGCGGCGGATTGGTCGGGGGAGCCGTCGTCGACGATGAGGCATTCGAAATCGGGGAAGGATTGAGTGCGGAGGGAATCGAGGGTGTGGCCGAGGTATTTTTCGGCTTTGTAGGCGGGGATGATGACGGAGATGAGTGGCATGTCAGTGCTTTTTCAGCAGGCGGTTGAGGGAGCGGCGGAGTTCGTAACGGGCGAGGTGGTGGAAGCGGCAGCGGGGGGCGGGGTGGGTGGTGAGGGGCGTGGGGAGGGTGCGGGGGGCGGTGTCGGGGGCGGGTTGGGCGAGGAGGTCGGGGAGGAGGGAGCGGCAGGCGGCGACGACGTGGAAGGCGATGGCGTCGGGAGGGGCGGGGATGGCGGGGAAGGAGACCTGGCGGGGGTGGTAGAGGTGGAATTTTTTGGCGTGGGCGAGGAGGGCCCAGGAGGTTTGTTCGGTGAAGTATTTCTTGGTGGAGGAGCAGGGTTGGGAGACGAAGGATTCAAGGAGGGGGAGGTCGAGGGAGGAGCGGTGGAGGCAGAGGAGGCCGGCGTTGAGGTCTTTGGCGAGGCGGAGGGAGGGGTGGGTGAGGAGGTGCCAGGAGCGGATGGAGTAGGCGGATTCGAAGTCGTGCATGGCGATGCCGCCGGCGCCGGGGGGGATGTGGTAGAGGTTTTTGAAGGGTTTGAGGAAGAGGATGTCGCAGTCGCAGTAGGCGATGAGGGGGTCGGAGGTGAGGAGGGAAACGTCGAGGATTTTGATGGCGAAGAAGTTGGCGGCGCGGAAGCGTTGGAGGTTGGGGAAGGGGCGGAGGAGTTCGTGCATCTGGGCGTCGGCGGTTTTGCGGTCGATGATGCGGGGGTGGTGGAGGGCGGCATCGAGGCGGGCGCGGTCTTCGGGGGTGAGGGAGCCGTCTTCGTGGATGATGATGGAGAGGGGGTCGGCGGAGAAGCGGAGGAGGGAGCCGATGCAGGTGATGGTGAGGTCGACGTGGGCGTGGCCGACGCAGGTGTGGACGTTGAGGGTGGCGACGGATTTGGGGGGCGCGTCGGCGGGGGCGAGGGGTGTGGGGAGGGTGGTGGTCATGGGAGGTGGAGGGCTTTCGTGAGGGCGGCGTATTGGGCGGCGGTGGAGAGTTGGAGGGCGCGGGCGCGGGATTTGGCGGCGAGTGCGGAGCGGTGGCCGGGGTTGTCGAGGAGGGCGGCGAGGTGGGCGGCGAGTTGGTCGGTGTTGGGGGGGGAGAAGTAGAGGGCGGCGTTTTCGGCGGCTTCGGGGATGCCGCCGCGGTTGGAGGCGATGGTGGGGAGACCGGAGGCGAGGGCTTCGGCGACGGTGAGGCCGAAGGGTTCGTCCCAGTTGGAGGGGACGACGAAGAGGGAGGCGGAGTGGTAGAGGTCGGGGAGTTTTTGGCGTGGGGTGAAGGGGAGGAATTCGGTGCGGCCGGCGAGGGCGGGGTGGGCGGCGAGGGAGCGGAGGGATTGTTCGTAGGGGGAGAGGGGGTCGTTGGCATTGAAGTTCTGGGAGCCAACGAGGCGGAGGGTGAAGGGGCGTTGCGGGTTGGCGATTTGTGCGGCGGCTTTGAGGAGGAGGTCGGGGCCTTTTTCGGGGAGCATGCGGCCGAGGAAGAGGATGGTGGGGATGCCGGTGGGGGGTGAGGGGGCGGGGGTGAAGAGGTCGGTATCGACAGCGTTGTGAACAATTTTGATTTTGGGGGAGGTGATGCGGGCGCGGGTGGTGAGGTCTTTGGCGAGGAAGTTGGAGACGCAGAGGATGGCGTCGGCGTGGGCGAGGATGTGGCGGATTTCGCGCGGGGTGTAGGTGTTGAAGAGTTGGTTGTGGGCGTAGAGGACGAGGCGGGCGTGGGGGAGTTTTTTGCGGAGGAGGGGGATGGGGGCGGG